>DAHUZZ010000010.1 GCA_027314915.1 Thermoplasmata archaeon
TCGCTGCTCCTCAAGCTGGCGCGCCCGCTCGCGGAGGTCGCGGTTCTCCTTCTCGAGCTCGTTGGCGCGCTCGAGGCGCTTGCGGACGGCCTTACGCTCCTCCGGGTTGAGGGTGATCGATTCGTCATCCTCATCCCCAGGGAAGAGTTCGGCAGCGTCGTGGGCGAACACTCGTCCTCGGCACGGGGAGAAGCACTCCCCGGCCAAGGTACTTTCGGTCTACTCGCTACGCAAGGAGGGCGGTCCGGAAAGGTGAGTGGTTACTCTCTCGGATTTACTTTCGTCTTCATCCGGCGCCATAACTTGGGTCTCCCCGGATAGGGCCGTGGGGGTGGCGTGGCTCGGGAGCAACGAAGTGCTCTTACTCGTCCGCAGTTGAGGCAAGCGTTGCTCGTTGAAGAGGCTATGACTTGGTGTTCTAATTAGTAGTTAATCGAATCCCAGCACGGGCGTTCACCCCGACCGGCGCTCCCCATCGAAATATTCGGACCCCGCGACCACCCGTCCGGATCGCGGATCGAGTTCCTGTTTCCGCCTCTGGACTCGAGGTACCGTCGAAGTCTCTCGCACCCCGCTTCGGGCGGTTCGAACCTCTCGAAGTCCGGCCGGCCTTGAAGAGGACGGTACACCCCTCGGGGCCCTCCCTCGATCTGGAGACGCCACCTCCGGGGCATCTCGCTCAGCGGCCGGACGTCCAGATCCGGCCTCGCAGTCCAGGGAGGGCGAGCCCAGCTGGGGAACTTCGCAAGGAACGCGCGTCGTACCGACTCCGGAAGTTGGAGGAATTCGCGTTCTGCCGACGTGAGGAACGTGAACTGCGCTTCCCCCGGGGTTAGCGGATCGAGCGACACGATTCAGTGGCTCGATCGTCGGAGTTTGGGGTGGGCCCGCCCGACCTCGGCGACGACGCGGCTCGTCTCGTCGCGTTCCCGCCGTTCCAGCCCCTTCACGGGTTCCGGAGACATCCAATCCTCGAACGCCGACTGAAGGAACTCGTCCCAGTCCCGGTGTTGGGGCTTGAGGCGCTGTACGAGCTCGATGGTCGACCGGCGCGCCGGCATGCTCGACCTCGGATCGGTCGCGCTCATGATTCGTTCATGAGCTGCCCACCCTTGAGGACGTCTGCCGCGTCGACGGTGCTCGCAGTCCACCCCCGGAAGGCCCGCCCGTTCGTGGTCTGTCGAGTACCTCGCGCTTCAAGTGCGGGAGGACCTCCTTCCAGGACTTCCCTTCGAGGTCGATCGCTCGGCCCCGATGGACCCGGAGCGATCGGACGATGGTCGGATTGACCTGGGTCTGCAGACGGGTGAGGTAGAACCCACCGTTCTCGGCGACCCGGGCGAACGCCTGGTGCTTGTAGAACCCGAGATCGAAGAGGAGGATCGACCCTTTGACCCACGGGCCGGGTTCCAGCGTATCCCGCCCGCTGACGCTCTCCGGCATCAGCTCCACCCTCTTCGGTCCGGTCGCTCTCACACGGACGAGCGCGGCAATCTTGGCGCCCGCCGTCGGTTGGCTCGCCCAAGTGGCCGGGAAGTGGGTCATCAACGCCGCCGAGAGCCGTACGATCGTCGAGTCTTGGATCAGCACCTCCTCGAAGGCAGCGAGTTTCGGGCCGAGCTGGTTCCCGGGGGCCGCCTTCAGCTGGGAGGGTCCGTGAGCCACACAGAGGTGGAGGAACTCCACGAGTTCCGGGGTAAAGCGGCCGTAGAAGCTCGGGTAGCTGTGAATCGGACGGGCGGCCTTCTGCTTGTAGACATGGCGCAACTGGTCGAGGGAGCGCTGGAGATAGACCCCGCCCTCGAGCGTGACGTTCCAGAAGAACGCCACGGGGTCGAGCTTGCGGTGGCGACGGACGAAGCCACTCTCCTCCGCGAGGCGGATCGGCGCCTCCGACGGGTAGAGCTCGAGGAGCGGGTCCTGAAGCAGGGCCGGTGGGAGGTCGTCTCGACGGGGTCGCGGAGGTGCGGGCACCCGTGAGGTTCATGGCGCCACGTATGAATCTGCTGAACTCTACACGATGGCACCGATGCCCCGGAACGACCCGAAGCTCGAACGATTGATCGACTCCATCGCCGAGCAGGACTGCGACAGTGAGGAGGACGTCGCCATGGGCCTCGGATACGCCATCGAAGAGCACGTTCGATTCCCCCTCGCCGGGAAGGTCGTCGGGGACAAGGTGTCCGTGCTGAAGGTCGAGGACAGTGTCGGACTCGATGTGATGGCCGTCTGCGAACGGGACGGCCGGAAGTATCGAGTACGGCTCCAGGATGTCGAGCTGTTGGAGCGGCCTCCCGGAATCGAGTGGATCGACGCGTACCGGCAGTTCCGCAGAAGGGACGGTTCACCTCAAGCTGGGCCTATCCGATAACGCATGGACGTGGGTTCCGCACGGGGGAGTTTGGGAGAGGGCGGGGCCGAGTCCCGACGGTCTGCAGACGGGGGCTCTGTCGACTCCGAGCCAGGCCGTGGAAGCGTCCCGACTTTTTCCAACCCTGCGAAGCGATTCGCTCGGTACCGGCGACCGGGGAGAACACGCGAGCGATGTCGACGAAGAGGCTCATCTTCGGGTGCTCGGATGTACGTCCGGTTGAAGAGGGTCCATGAAACGGCGAAACGAAGAGGGCACAACTTCGTGCGGATCGTGATCGTTCCCCCAACCCACGACCTATCCGCGGTGACCACCTCGGCCAAGCTCCCCGCACCGGACGAACTCGCACGAAGCGGTTCGGAGGAGGGTTCAGAGCGACGGCATGGTCCGCCGCATGAATTCATCGAACAGCGGCACGGTGAAGTCGATACGACCGTGCTCTGGGCTGTAGACCATCCCCTTGTTGATCAGGTTCGCGCGGGTGGGGCCCATGCTCGTCACCTTGAATCCAAGAATCTCCGCCACGCGACCGGTCGTTCTTTCCTCCGGGGAGACGTCAGCCATCGCGCGAAGATACCTGCGCTCCGCGCGGGTCAACCGATCGAATCTTACTCGGAAGAACCCCTCGTCGAGTCGGGCCGTCACGATCGAGGTGGCCGCCCTCACTGCGGCAACCGTGACCGGCGATCTCTCCGCGCGATTCCAGGTCTGGTAGGCCCACTCCTGAAGGAAGTAGGGGTATCCGCGGGTCTCTCGGAAGATCTCGGAGAGTGCGGCCTTCTCGATCTGCACTCGGGCGGCTTTCATCGGACCCTCTACGGCGAGATCCGCCTCGGCCCGCGTGAGCGCTCCGATCGAGGGGAAGTCGAAGAGGCGCTCCGCGTACGAGCGAGCTTTTCCGGCGAGCCCCGGCAAGGTGGGCAGCCCCGCGCCGACCAAGACCATCGGGAGTTGCTCCTGGGCGAGCCGGTGCATCGCCATCGTGAGGGAGCGTAGCTCGAGTTCGGAAATGTACTGGAGCTCGTCGATCAGGACCGCAACTCCCGTTCGGCGGTCCTTCGCAGCCTCCGCCACGTTCACAAACAGATCCGCGAGATCGTTCTCAAGGTCGCCGCTATCGGCGACGCCGGGCTCGGCGTCCAGATCGAGCCCCAGCTCCAACCCCGAGTACCCCACGCGAACCGCGGAGGCGAACGACTTCAACACCCCGAGGGCCCGGCGGACCCGGGCGCTCGCGCTTGCGATGCGATCGAGCTCCAACAGCAGACCGCGGATCTGCGGGGTAAGGTGGGAGAGCAGACCCGACTGCTCCGGAGTCTCGATCAGGATCACCCGGTATCCCGAGTTGGCTGCCCTCCGCTTGATCTCATTGAGCAGGACCGTCTTCCCCACTCCACGAAGGCCGGTCATGAGGATACTCTTCGCGGCCCGCCCTTGAATGACCCGGCTGAGCAGGACTTGGGCTCGTTCCAGCGTGTCTTGACGGCCCACGAGCTCCGGCGGTGGCGCCCCTGCTCCAGGGGAGAACGGGTTCGTGACCGGATCCATCGGCTCCCCGATGTATTGGAACTTATTTGAGATTATTGGGCAAATACACAATAAATGGCAATAAACGGCCATACACGGGAGGGCGAAGGTTCAGAGGGATTCGCCTCACCAGCAGATCATTCCTTGGGGGGGCACCTACGACCCTCCGAGTTGAACCGGCGTCGATCTTTAGACCCCCATCCATCGTCGGGAAGAAGTCGCGTCACGCTTCCCCGCACGGTCGGTTCCTCCCGCGTTGCAGGGTGAACGGCGCCGCCGGAAGATGCCAATCAAGGTCTAGGATCCCTCGCCGGTGCGCTCGGACTCCGTGGTCCATGAAAGGGTGGAGGAGGAGCTCGACGGGGAGGCGCGTGGGCGGCGGAACGGGCGGATGGGCGTGGTGGCCTTTGGCGCCACCTCCACCGCGGCGTTCCTCTACTACGTCGCGGTCGTCACGTCCCCCGGGACCGTGGCTGTCGGTCCCTGGTTCTTGAACCACTTCGTCTTGCGGGCGCTTGCGGGGAGAAGGGGTCGGAAGGTCCGAGACGACGAGGACGGGTCCGCTCCGTTGCCTCCGGGTCCGAACGAGCGATCGACCGGACCTTGGTTCCGGGTTCGAAGAACGGCCGGGCGCCGGACGTGTAGTCGAGGGGCAGCTTGGCTGATTTCTCCGGCCCGCGTTACCCTAGGCCAGACGTGATCTGCCGCCGATCTCTTGACGCGTCTCCCCGCACGAACCTCCTCCGTTGCTCGACGAGAGGGGGCGACCCCCGGGGCCGAATCCTATCGTGGGGCCCCCACGCGCGCGCCCTCTCGCAACGGCCGCCGCGTCGCTCCCAAGGGGGAGGAGCTTCGGATCGCTCCTCGAGAGTTTCCACGGATCGAGATCGGAGCGGGGATCGTCGCTCCGGGGATTCGAGCTTCTGTTGGCGAAAGATTCTACCTCCGGGAGACTTACCTTGGAGGTCAGGATGGGCGCGTCCGTGCGGATAGGAGGGCTGGTTCTGTCGATCGGTCTGGTCCTGGGTGTCCTCCTCGTCGCGCCGGCCAGCCCGCCCGGCCCCTGGAACGCCGGATCACCGGAGCCGTCAACCTCAGCCCCCCGGTACCTGAGCCCCCGTCCCATGCTCCTTTCGCCGACCCCCACGAACGTGAGTCTGACCGCGGGCTATCCGGTGAATCAAAGCCTACGCTACTGCGGGGCCGCGGACCTGGGGCTTGCCGTCCCGGGAGGAGCGATCGACCCGGGGACCACCCGAGAGACCTCGGCGAGTCTCACGGCCCCACCTACCATCGCGCTCAATGCCACACGATGGTGCCACAGTTTCGTCCCGCCGACGTTCCCGAGCGTCACGGTCCCGACGCTCGGGAACTCCAGCCCGCAGACCGTTCCCTGGACGGACCCGCACGATCAGTACGGGACTCCGTCGGGCTGCCACACGATCGCTTCCGTCTCGGTCCGGAGCGATGCGTTCTTCTCGGGAACTACGGCGGTCTTCGCTTCCAACGGGACCGGGACCCGCTCGACGGTGATCTGGCGTTCGGTGGGCTCGGAGCCGATCGCGGTCTCCGCGCCCGACCGCGCTCAGCCGGGGTCCTCGGTGTTCGCCTCCGTCACGGATCTGACGTACACGCTGTCCCTGTGGATCACGCTCCACGGGGACGACGTGAACTGCACCGACGGGGAGGTCCTGGCCTCCAATTGGTCGCTGAATCTGACCGAGGGCCAGCCCAGCCCTTCGTCGGCGAGCATCCCGTCGATCAACGGCACCTTCCTCGTCGCGCCCCGACTCGCGGTGGACGAGGTCGCGGTGACTCCGGCGTTCCCGTCGGTGGGAGGGACGTTCGACCTTCGGGCGGAAGCGGGGGGCGGAGTTCCCCCGCTCTCGTACGACTGGCAACAACTCCCGACCGGATGTGCACCGGCCAATGCCCCCAACATCACCTGCGTGGCGGGGGCGGCCGGGGCGTGGCATCCGGGCGTGTGGGTCACCGATTCCGAGGGGCTCCAGGGCCAGAACTCCACCTGGGTCAACGTGGCCCCGACCCCACCCCATTCGACCGCCGAACCGGCCAGAGCAACCCCCCTTGGTTCGCCCGCGATCGTAGCCCTGTTCCTCGGCCTACTGGCCGCGATGATCCTGACCGTGTATTGGGCCTCCCGGCGTCGGATCCCAAGGTAGGGGGACGGCGGCCACCCGGGCCTCCAGATTCTCCCGGACCGAACCCGAGCGGCCGCCGGGGTCCCGGCCGGGAGGGGTCGAGCGATGGTCGCACCCGGCGAGCCCTCTGCGTTGCCCACGGAGCGCTCCTCGTGGCGGCCCGAAACCCTCCGGCGTTCCCGGACCGGGGAGCCCCGGTCGGGCCGAACTCCGGGGGCCGGCTTCCCCCGATCTGCGGAGCCGGGGGTCGGCCGACCCGCGCCGGGGGCGCCCGCTCGGGGGCTCGCACCTGCAACGGGCGGGCGGACTTCGAACTCCGCGCGGCCGAGGCCTACAGGATCTTTCCCGCGCGGACGACGGGGGTCCCGTCGACCGAGATCTCGGCGCCCGCGAGCGAGAACCACGTAACGAAGCTCGATCTGTTGGACCCGCCCAACCCTCGGTACCCCCGATCTGAAGGGAGACGCAGCCCCGTTCCCACTTTTCCGGGTAGGGCACCTCCCGGGCGGCCGGGTTGAGCCCGAGGGTGAGCGCGCGGGTCCGGTCCTTTCCGGCGGAGGCGCGCCGGTACTGCCGGACGAACGCCTCCTCTCCGTCCTGGAACGAGTACGAGCTCAGCTGGCCGCCCGAGAACTCGACCGTGCCCCCGGCGTGCCAGCTCCACCAGATGTTCGTCCGCCGGTTCGCACGGAAGCGCCCCTCGGCGGTCCGGGAGTCGAGGACAACGTCGGTGGACCCCGCGGGGAGGTTCGTCAGCCTGCCGTAGGGGGAGTCCCCCTGGGTCCAGGAGTGGGGCCTCCCGTCCTGCACCCGGGGAGCCGCCCCGGACCGCGCGACCTCGAGGTCGGTCCCGTTGGGGTGGGTGATCCGCACCTTCGATCCGCGGGCGAGCGCCCTCCCGAGCCGGGCCCCGCTCCGGGCGAGCACGTCCGGGTCGACGAGCGAGGCCCGGAGGAAGCGCTCCTGCCACGGATCGAGCTCCGGGCCCCACGCGCGGGCCCGCACTTCCATCGCGAAGCCGGCGGTCATCCTCACCCCTCGGAGCCCCGTCTTCCGGGACACCTCGTACCAGGGCCAGTTCCCGTCGAAGGCGGCGTCGGCGCTTTCGGGGAGCCGATCGATGCGGTCGGGGTCGCCCGGTCCCCAGAAGTTCACGTACACGTCCGCGGCCTGGAGCGCCGCCCACTCGGGGGCGCTCGACCGGCCGAGGAGGCGGCTCTGCTTCCGGTCGATCGCGCGCCACCACGCGTCCTCGTCGTTGTAGATCAGGAGGGCCCGGCCCCCCACCCGGCGGACCTCGTCGAGCAGGGCCGTGGCCATCGGCAGGGTGTGGTTCCACGACTCGATGATCGTGTTCTCCCCGGAGCGGACCTTGAGGTACTGGGTCACGAGGTGACGTGCCGCGTGGCGCTCGAGCTTCGAGGGCGGTGCCCTGAGGGAGATGCGGCCATGGGACAGCCCGTACACGAGTGCCCCGGCCCCGGTAGGACGCCTACCCGTTCGGGACCGCGGAGGGCGGGCCGTCGGGGGGGGACGATTCATACCGGGCGGCCCTGGCGGGGATCGTGCCACGGGGTCGCGGACCTGCACCGAAGTCTGCGGGGGCTTCGCACCCGGACCGACGGGCTCCCGGTCGCCGATCGGGCGCCTCGCCCGGAGCGTCGGCCGACTGGCGCGACGGAAAGCTGGCCCAGTTGCGCGACCTGATCCGGGAGGCGGACCCCACCGCGGTCGAGGAGGTGAAGTGGAGGAGGCCCAGCAACCCCGACGGGGTCCCCGTCTGGTCCCACGACGGGATCCTCTGCATCGGCAACACCCTCAAGGCCTCCGTACGGCTGACCTTCCCCAAGGGGGCCCGGATCCGCGATCCGGGGGGCCTCTTCAACGCCCGGATGGACAGCCGGACGGTGCGCGCCATCGACTTCCACGCGGAGGATGAGGTGAACGCCCCCGCGGTGACGGCGATCCTTCGCGAGGCGGTGGCGCTGAACACCGCCCGATCGCGGGGTCCGGACTGAGACGGCGCCGCCCTGGACCCGGGGGTCCCGCCGCGCGCCGGACCGGCGACGGGCGTCAGTCCTTCCAGGGGAGTCGGGCCGAGGCGTGGCCGAGCACGTACTTCCAGGAACCGGGGGTGCGCGCGTAGGTGTCCGAGAACCATGCCCGATAGGCGAAGGGGACCCCCGCTTCGACGCCCTTCGCCCACCGGAGCGCCGTCACGACGGCGGTGTCCCCCCAGATGCGGACGATCCGGTCGGTGTCGTCCTGCCGCTCGTACGTGATCGCCCCCCCGCGCGCCTCCTCGAGGAGGTCGGGCTTGGTGACCACGCGACCGGTGCTCGAGATGAGGACGAAATCGTCGTCGAGGATCCGGTCCATGGTCTCCCAGTCGTTCCGGCCCACCGCGGCCTGGTACTCCGTGTCCAACCGGGCCAGCTCCTGCTCGTCGAGCACGGTCGAGTCGGCGGGGAGCGTCACCATGGGCGCCGACGACCGCTCCACCGGTAGGTATGGATTTACCGAGGTGGGCGCCGCCGGACACTCCAGTTGACGGCTCTTCCCATCGGGTCCCGCGGCCGGAATCTAGGGTCCGGGACACCTCCAGGGAGGATCCCGGCGCGGAGCGCGGGTCGCGTGCCGAAGGGACCCGCGAGGGCTGGGTAAACACGTATCTCGGAGCGCAACGTGCGGGACGCCGATGACGCGATTCGTGCTCGTCCCCGGCGCCTGGCTGGGCGCCTGGGCCTGGAAATCCGTGGTCCCCCTGCTCGAGAGCGCTGGACATGAGACCTATCCGGTCACCCTGACCGGGATGGGCGAGCGGGTCCACCTGGCGTCGAAGGAGGTCGGGATGGAGACCGCGATCCAGGACGTCCTCAACGTCGTCCAGTACCATGAGATCCCGGAGTTCGTGCTGGTGGGCCACAGCTTCGCGGGCAAGGTGGCCGCCGCGGTCGCCGACCGCGCCCATGCCCAGGTCCAGCGGGTGATCTACCTGGACTCGTTCCGCCCCGAACGGGTCCGCACCCCGCAGGGCGGCTTCGACCCGAGCGGAGAGTTCGGCCCGCAGCCGCCCGGCACCCTCGGCGTCCCCCTGACGACGGAGACCCTCGACCGGATCGGCCCGGACATCCAGGGGGCGAACCGGGCCCGCATGATGGCGCTCGCCACGCCCTGGCCGATCAAGCTCGCGATGGACTCCATCACCCTCTCGAAGAACTACGACTCGGTCAAGGAGGCCTACATCTTCTGCCCGCTCAGCGGCGATCCCGTCGACGAGATCATCGCGGGGAAGTGGGGGAAGCTCGAGGGGCCGCACCGGGTGATCGAGGCGGGCCACTGGCCGATGATCTCCCGTCCGGAGGACCTCGCCCGGGACCTCATCGCCCTGTCGAAGTGAGCCGCACCCCCTCGTCGTCCCGGGACGTCGCGGCGGCGCGCGCACGCCCGGGACCGCGGCCTTCCCGCGCGGTCGGGGCGGGCCCATGAGGGGGCCTTCGTGACGCCGTCCCCCGCCGGGACGGGACCCGGCCGGTTCGGGGCGTTCGAGCTCGTGCTGCTGGCGACCGTGAGCCTCGTCTGGGGCGCCGCCTACGTGTTCATCCGGCAGGGCCTCCTCCTCGGCGCCGCGCCGCTCGCCTACGCGGCGGTCCGGTACGGGCTCGCCGCGGTGGCTTTCGCGGGCCTCGCCGCGTTCCGTCGGCAGGCGCTCCCCGCGCGGGGGCCCTGGATCGCCTCGGCGGTCATCGGCGGGCTCCTGATCATCGGCCTGTACGGGGGCCTGCTCTACTGGGGGGAGCAGTACACCACCGGCGGGTACGCGGCGGTCCTCGCATCGACCGTGCCGCTCCTCACGGTCGGATTCGGCGCGGTCCTCCTGCCCGCCGAGCGGCTCGGGATCCGCGGGATCACGGGCATGGCCATCGGCTTCGGGGGCGCGGTGGTCCTCGTCCTGCCCGAGCTCCTCGGGAGCCCGCTCGGCTCGGCGGAGGGCCCGCTCTTCGTCCTCCTGGCCATGATCTCGGCCTCCGCGGGGACGGTCCTCCTCCGGCGGTACGGGGGCGGTCCCCAGGGGCTCTGGCAGATCGGGACGCAGTTCCTCGTCGCCGGTCTCCTCCTCGGGCTCGCCGCCCTGGTGCTCCCCGGACAGACGGCGCTCCCCGGGTCCCCCCCGCTCCTCCTCGACCTGGCGGCGCTCGTCGGTCTCTCCTCGGTGCTCGGCTACTTCTCCTACTTCGCGCTCCACCACCGGGTCGGCCCGGTGCAGGCGAACGTCGTGACCTACCTCTCGCCCCTGGTCGGGCTCGCGATCGGCACCGGGCTCTACGGCGAGCCGGTGACCACGTTCGAGCTCGGCGGCATCGTCATCGTGTTCGGCGGGGTCACCCTCGTGCTATGGGAGGCCGGCCTGCGCGCCCGGAGATCGTCGGTCCGTCCGTCGGAGGCCCCCCGGCCGATCGACCGGAATCCCGGGCGCCCGTAGTATGCGCGCAGGACGGGCGGGCCGGGGGGCCCCGGGCGTTCCCGACCCGGTCGCGGGACCCCCCGCGACGCCGACGGGCGCCTTCGACCTCCCCGGGTGGCACCTCATCGCCCGCGTGATGCGCCTTCGCCGCACCCTTCCCCGGTCCCCGCCCCGGCTCCTCGACCTCGGTATGGGTCGGGGCCGGGACCTGATCTACTTCGCCCGGCGCGGGTTCCGGGTCCACGGCATCGACCTCGATCCGGTCGCCGTGGAGCGCGCCCGCCGTCGGGCGGGCCGGCGGGGGGTACCGCTCTCGCTCGCCGTCGCCGATCTCCGGTCGGTCCGGTTCCGCGGCCGCTTCGACGTGGTGTTCTCGAGCTCGGCGCTGAACTTCCTCCCGGCCGGCGTGCGGAGGGCCCGGTTCGCCTGCTACCGGGCCGTCACCTGGCCGGGGGGACTCCACGCGGTGAACGCGTTCGTGACCCCCGGGGGCGCGCGTCCGTTCCCCGCCCTCGGGACGGGCGCCGTGGGGTTCCGGCCGGGCGAGCTCCGGGGGTACTACCGGGGCTGGGAGATCGTCGAGCAGGGCGCCGAGGAGTTCGTCCCGCCCGCCGCCCTGGGGGGCGGACGGGCGCGCCTCGAGGTGGTCGTGGCGCGGCGGCCCGTCAGGTGAAGAGGTCCTCGAGCGGGTTCTCCATCTCCCGGACCTCCCGGAGCTGGACCCCCTTCTCCTCGAGCTCGCGGAGGAGCCCGGGCACCGCCTCCGGCCCGGGGAGCTCCCGGAGGTAGTACTCTCCCTGGCGCGCGTAGCCGGCGAGCGCGTCGTTCGGCCCCAGGACCCGGAGCCCCACGACGAACCGGGCGGCGCGGAGGTTCTCGATCCGGTCGAAGAGCGCGAGCGCGCCCGCCCGGATCGCGAGGACGTACTCGCCGATCTCGCGGGCCTCGAAGAGGTTGTGCGAGGAGTACAGCACGATCTTCTCCCGGCTCAGGTCCAGGATCAGCGTGCGGATCTCCCGGGCGAGCCGGGGATCCAGGTTCGCGGTGGGCTCGTCGAGGAGGTAGATCTCCCGCTCGCGCAGGAAGATCCTCGCGATCGAGACGCGCTTCTTCTGGCCGGCGCTCAGCCGGGCGAGGAAGTGGTCGGCGAACGGCCGGAGCTCGAGCCGTTCCAGGACCCGGTCGACGTCCGCGGGGGCCGCGCGCTCGACCCGCGCGTAGAACTCGAGCGCCTCGCGCACGGTGAGCCCGTCGGGCATCCCGTCGATGTGCGAGAGGTAGTGCAGCCGGTCGCGGGCCCGGGGGCGGTCGATGGGCTCGCCGGCGATGAGGACCTCACCCTCGTAGGGCTCGAGGATGCCGGAGAGCGTCCGGAAGAGGGTCGTCTTGCCGGCGCCGTTCGGCCCGAGGACGACGTAGATGCCGGGCCGGTCGATCTCGAAGGTGATGCCCTTCAGGACCCGGGTGCCGAGGTACCCCGAGCTCACCGCCCGGCAGGAGATGCTGGTCGCGGCGCCGTTCGCGCCGCTCCCGCCCCGGCCCGCCGCCACCCGTCCCCCTCCCTCAGGTCGGCGAGAGGAGCCGCTCGCGCGGCATCAGCCGTTCCATGAACCGCAGGAGAAGCAGCACGAGGAGGACCACGACCAGCACCGCCGCGCCGGGGAGGGCGAGCGAGTCGGCGCGGCCGGTGGCGATCGCGGCGATGAGCGTGAGCAGCGACGGCGCGACCCCGAGGATGGGCACGAGCCCGATGGGGCTGTTCATCCCCTCCCGCGGGGAGGAGAGGGAGGTCCAGAACATCCCGACGGTCGCCGCGAACGCGACGGAGGCGAACGACATCGGGAGGGAGTAGCCGAGGAGGAGCTCGGTGACGGAAAGCGGGAACGGCCGGCCCCGGCCCAGCGAGAGGAGGAGCGCGACCGACATGCTGACCGCGAGGACGATCGCGACCAGGATGCAGCTCGCCCCGAGGACGTTCGCGAAGAGCCGCCGGGGGGAGATCCCGTAGGCGATCAGGTACTCGAAGACGCCCTTGATCCGGTCGCTGGTGAAGACCATGAGGGCGCCCATGCCGCCGAGCGCGGCATACACCGGGACGAGGAGGGCGCCGTACCCGCCGAAGCTCTCGGCCGCGAACCCGAGCCCCACCGCGAAGAGCGAGGAGAAGACGCAGCCGAGGACGAGGTAGACCCGACCGCTGGTGATCGCCCGCCGTACCGTGATCCCGAAGAGCGAGGGCGGGGCGTCCGCGGGGTCGGGGCTCGTCATCCGGACCCCGGTGCAGCCCCGGGAGCGATAAGGCGTTCGTGGCGGAGGCCTTCCCGTCGGGATGCCCCGGGGCCGGCCCGCCGGCCGGAGCGGCCGCTAGGTACCGGTAGCTGTACACGGGCCGCCGCGCGAGGATCGGGAGGAGCAGGCAGAGGGCGATGAGCGGGATCAGGAAGAGGACGTAGACCACGGCGTGGCCGAACCTCCAGAAGACGACCTGGTGGGTGAGCGGGCTCAGCGACCAGCCGCCGTAGGCGGCCCCCAGGTCCCAGAGGGCGGCGACGAGGAGCGGCACGTAGGTGAGCGGCAGAAGGACGAGGGGGCCCGTGACGAACCACAGGAAGACCGGGCACCGGAACCCGGAGGCGAGCGCGCGGCTCGGGCGGAACCACTCCACGGGGTGCAGGACGACCCACCCCGTCCAGAGGAGGACGGCCGCCGCGAGGGCGATCCAGCCCCGGAAGAAGAGGGGGCTCACGACGTCGGCGCTCTGGCCGGCCACGCCGAGGGGCGAGAGGAAGTACCAGCCGATGGCCGGGAAGTAGTTGTCGTTCAAGGGCGCGAGGTAGACCGGGCCCTGGAGGAGGAGCCCCCCGTCGAAGAGCCCGGCCACCGCCTCGAGCGTCCACTTCCGCCGCGGCACGAGGCTGAGGGCGTGGATTACGAGGAGCCCGGGGACCGCGAGCTCGATCTGCTGGGCGAAGCCGAAGAGCTCGCGGATGCCGTGGAGGGTGAGCGAGGAGTAGATCTCCTGCCTCGAGGGGTGGAGCTCGGAGCCGTGCGCGCAGGCGACCACCTGGCTCGGGTACCCGAAGGCGTCGAAGCCCCCCACCGCGCCCCAGAAGAACCCGGCGTTGAGCATCCGCATCGAGATGCGGGTCATCCCGTCGCGCTCGAGCAGGAAGATCCGGCGCAGCGGCCGGAGCTGGGCCACCCGGCTCCGGATCGCCTCCTCGGTGCGGTCGAGGAACTGGACGAGCGCCGGCGGCCGCTCGACGACCGGGACCCCGGGGCCCTCGACGCCGGTCGGGGATGGCCTTCGATCCGCGCTCGCCCTGCGCCCCCGGGCTCGCGGAGCTCGGGGTCCATCGCACCGCGAGGTATCCCGACGCGGGTCGACCTTCGACGGATCTCCGGGGCCGCCCGGGCGCTACCTCCGGCGGCCGGGGGGCCGCACGGGAGCGGCGGCGGCCGCCTGGAGCCCGCGGACCACCGCGAGCACGCTCGGCACGTCGTCGTTGCCGACGTAGAGCAAGAGCTCCGGGCTCGCCGTGAGGAGCTCGCGGATCAGGACGTCGCGCAGCGCGAGCTCGCGGGTGACCCACGAGAGGATGCCCCGGGTGTCCCGCGCCGGCTCGGGGAAGAGGAGGCTCACTTCCGTGATCTCGTCGAGGCGGGCCTGGGGACGGTGGGGCTCGAGGAGGTGGCGGACCGAGCCCTCCTTCCGCGCATCCACGACGAGCTTGACCGTCGCGCTCCCGACCACGATCTTGAGCGTCTCCCCGCGCCCGACGTCCACCTGCGCGAGCAGCCGCTCGATCCGGCCGAGGAGCCCCTTCTCGCGCTCGAAGTCGAGGATCAGGATGCGGTCTTTCAGGCCGAGCCGGACCTCGCGGAACGCCTCCCGGTCCTCGAGCTCGCCCGTCCCGAAGTCCCGGCGGCGGAGCAGGGCGACCACCGCGTCGAACTGGTCGGGACGTGCGACCCCAGAGTCGATCAGGAATCGCGCGAGCGCGCGGCGGTTGATGAGCCCCTCCCGGTAGCACTTCTCGATCTCGGGCCGGCGGTTGAGGAGCGCCTCGAGGGCGAGTTCCATTTGGGACATGGTCGACCCGTATGAGAACCCGCGCGCGTACATGTACCTTCCATGACATGGGGGAGATGTACCCGCCGGGGGGCATGACGCCCAGGACGTCCCATGGTGGAACCGATCCGAGTCGTGCTGGATGCCGACGAGCTGCCGAAGTCCTGGTACAACCTGCCCGCCGACCTTCCCGAGCCGCTCCCGCCGCCCCTCGATCCGGAGCGGCGGGAGCCGATCGGGCCGGAAGCGCTCGAGCCGATCTTCCCGAAGGAGCTGATCCGCCAGGAGGTGAGCCGGGAGCGGTTCCTCCCCATCCCCGAGGAGGTCCGCGAGGCCTACCTGCTGCTCAACCGACCCTCCCCGCTGCAGCGGGCCCACCGGCTCGAGCGCTACCTGCGCACGCCGGCCCGGATCTACTTCAAGCGGGAGGACCTGAGCCCGACCGGCAGCCACAAGTCCAACACCGCCTTCGCGCAGGCCTACTACAACCGGCGCGAGGGCACGGAGCGGCTGGTGACCGAGACCGGCGCCGGCCAGTGGGGGACCGCCCTCGCGCTCGCGGCCAAGCAGTTCGGGCTCGCCTGCACGGTGTTCATGGTCCGCGCGAGCTACGACCAGAAGCCCTACCGGCGGGTCGTCATGAACCTCTACGGGGCGGAGGTGACGCCCTCGCCGAGCGAGCGGACCGAGTTCGGCCGGGGCCTCCTCGCCCGGCAGCCCGACCACCCGGGGTCGCTCGGGATCGCCATCAGCGAGGCGCTCGAGCACGCGCTCGGCTCGCCGGGGACGAAGTATGCCCTCGGCAGCGTCCTCAACCACGTGCTGCTGCACCAGAGCGTGATCGGGCTCGAGGCCCAGCGGCAGTTCGAGAAGATCGACGTGCGCCCGGACTACATCATCGGCTGCGTGGGCGGCGGGAGCAACTTCGCCGGCTTCGCGTATCCGTTCCTGGGCGAGCGGCTGCGGAGCGGCCGCGGCGAGGACGGCCCCCAGTTCCTCGCCGTGGAGCCCGTCGACATCCCCTCCATGACCCGGGGACGGTACGAGTACGACTTCGGCGACTCGGCCCAGCGCACCCCGCTCCTCAAGATGTACACCCTGGGCTCCTCCTTCGTACCCTCGCCCATCCACGCGGGGGGGCTCCGCTACCACGGCGCGGCGCCGAGCCTGAGTGCCCTCGTCGACCGGGGGCTCGTACGGGCGATCGCGGTGGGCGAGGCCGAGAGCTTCGAGGCCGGGCGGATCTTCGCCGCCACGGAAGGGATCGTCCCCGCCCCCGAGTCGAACCATGCCGTCCGGGCGGCCATCGACCTCGCGATCGCGGCCAAGCGGAGCGGCGAGCCGACCACGATCGCCTTCAACCTCTCCGGCGGCGGGCTCCTCGACCTGGCCGGGTACGCCGAGCACCTCCGGGACGCGCCGACGCTCGAGGCGGCCGCCGGACCGGTCGCCGTCCGGGCGTGAACCGCTCGCCGGTGGGGGTCGTAGCGGCCAGGGCACCGAGCGGACCTCGTCGCCGCGGAACGGCGGACGCGGGCGCATCCTCCCCCTGACGTCACGGCCGCCCCGCCCCCGCTCCGCGCCCCGAACGATGGCGTCGGCACGAGCGCGATCCGTTCGCGGAGCGGGATCGACCGGGGGGTGCTCGAACAGCTGAAACCGGCGCGGCCGTACCGGTCGGTTGTTCGCCGTGCCTCCTGGAGCGGCCTGGTGGTGGCGGGCCTCGCGATGTCGTGGCTCGGGGCGGTACTCTCCTACGAAGGCGGGACACCCCCCGGCTGCGCCCGTTGTAGCCCGGGGGACGTTGGCCCCGCGCTCTGCTCGAGCGGGGTGCCGCGGTGTCCCGGTCTGCTCCTGCTCCTGGCGGGAGTCGCGAACGCCGTGGCGGGAGTACTGCGGATACGCCGGAGCCTCGCCTATCCGCCCCGGCCCCCGTTCCCCGGAGGGTGCCGAGTACCCACTCCCCAAGGGAGCCCGGTCTACCGACCTCGGTAGACGGGCACGTCCCGATCCGGGCAGCGGGCCCGAACTACCGACGGCCGCTGCGTGACCTTCCCAAGGTGGTCGTGTACGTTCCCTTTCGCGTCGGAAGCGTCTTCCTACTGGTCCTGGCGCACCCGTACGGAACGATCCTCGACCGTACCGGTGGCCGGGTGTGCATCCAAGCCGGGCGTGCCGGGACCATCGTGATGATGGCACTGCGGAATCGCCGCCGTGGCGCGCAGGACGGTCTCCGCGCCGGCGCGAGTCCCTAGTGGACGAAGAGCACCAGGGCGAGGGCGCAGCCCGCGAGCACGATGAGGAGGCTCACTCGGATCGCGTGGCGGAACTCCCCGCGCTCCTCCTCCGATTCCGCGAGCACCTCGTCTGCCACGGACCTCGCCCAGCCTTCGGGCGGCGGGGAGATGGGCCTATGTAAGCCCTTTCCGCGCAGTGCCGTGGCATGACATAGGGCCGCCGGACGGGGCGGTCCGGCGGTGCCGGAGGGCTCCGGCCGGGGGTTCTCCCGCAGCGCGCCCCCCCGATCGTGCGCCGAGGAAGGCGAGCGCCGCGGACCGGGGTCCGGTCCTACCGATCACGACCTGGGCGGCCGCGGTCTGGCGGCGACCGGCGAGCCGCGTGGGCCGGGCCGGCGGAGGGCGAGCTTCGAGCTCATATCCGACCGGCCCCCTCGCGGAGACATGCCGGCCGAATCGACGCCGACCTACCGCACGCTCACCCGGGAGGAAGAGCGGGTCATCGTCCACCACGGCACCGAGGCGCCCTTCTCCGGCGAGTACGAGCGCCACTTCCGCCCGGGCACCTACCTCTGCAAGCGGTGCGGCACGGAGCTCTACCGCTCCGACACGAAGTTCGACGCCCAGTGCGGCTGGCCGAGCTTCGATGCCGAGGTCCCGGGCGCGGTGCGCCGACTGCCGGATCCGGACGGACGACGGGTCGAGATCCGCTGCGTGCGCTGCGACGCGCACCTCGGCCACGTGTTCACGGGCGAGGGGTTCACGCCGAAGAACACGCGGCACTGCGTGAACTCGATCTCGCTCGTGTTCCGGCCGGAGACCGCTCCGAGCGATCCGGGCCGGGGCGCCCCGCCCGGCCGCGCGGAGCGGCCGTGACCGAGGAGCTCTCGCCCGCCGAGCTCGCCGAGATGGTCCCGCTCCTGGCCTCGGTCCGGTCGGGCCGGGTGCGGATCACGATGGGCGGGGCCCCGCTCGCGGCGGTCGAGGCCGAGCCGCACACGATCCGGATCGACGTCCGGCCGTTCGTCTCCGAGTGGCACCGCTTCCTGAGCTCCGCCCGGGACGCCCGCGGAGGCCTGCACGGTGCCCACGGCCTGCCCCGCGCCCTCGCGGAGGCCGGCTGGCAGGTCGTCCTCTACCGGGGCCCGACGGAGATCGCCCGCATCGGGCGCGGGACGAGCGCCCTCCTGGGGCACGTCCACCTCGACCTGGCCGCGCTCGGCCTGCTGCGGGACCTGTTCTGAGCCGGACCCCGGGGGGTCCGGCCCCCCGGCCTAGGTCTTCAGGGCGGCGACGTTGTGCTGGACGTGCGCGGCGCGCTCCTCGTCGGCGAGCTCGCGCATATGCACCTGGACCGTGATCGTTCCCGACATGGTGACGCTCATGCCCGTCCCGCCCGCGGACAGGGTGAGGTCCTCGAACCGGAGGTCCATCTGACCGTGCTTGTCGGACAGCGCCTCGATCATGCTCACGAACATGTTCCGGCCCACGCGGGTTGCATCCTCGGCCATTGGATCACCGTGCGGGGCATACCCCGGGTGCTATTCAGCGCTGCGCCCGGGCGGAGCCGGGGCCCGGTTCGCGGTCGCCCGGCCGCGGGGGACCCCCGGGCGCCCAGAGTACTACCGTTCGAGAAAAGCGCATAACGCTTATCCGACCGCGTCCGCTCGCCGCGCGGGGAGACCGCGTGGCGACGTCCGGGACCGGGCCCGATCTCCGCCTGACCCGCGCCGAGAAGGCCCGGGTGGCCGTCCTGTATGTGGCGATCCTGGGCGCGACCCTCCTCGGCTTCCTCCTCGCCTTCGCCTACCTGCCGCACCAGGTCGCGGGGGCGGCCTGGTCCGGAGGGCTCCTCTTCACCGGGCTCGCCCTCACCGCCTACGTCCTCGGGCTCCGGCACGGGTTCGACGCCGACCACATCGCGGCGATCGACAACACCACCCGCAAGCTCCTCCGGGAGGGGAAGCGGCCGCTCACCGTCGGCACCTGGTTCTCCCTCGGGCACTCCACCGTCGTCTGCGGGATGATCGTGGCCCTCGTCGTCGCCTTCGGCTTCGTCTCGCGCCAGTACCACCTCTTCGCGCAGGTGGGCAGCGTCGTGGGGACGGTCATCTCCGGCGTCTTCCTGGTCCTCATCGGGATCGTCAACCTGGTCATCGTCGCCGAGGTCTACGCCCTCTTCCGGGGGCTCAAGGAGCGCCGGTTCGACCGCGCGGCGCTGGACGCCCAGATGGACCAGCGGGGGTTCCTCTACCGCTACTTCGGCCGGCTCTTCCGCATGATCGAGGAGCCGAGGCAGATCTACCCCGTCGGCATCCTCTTCGGGCTCGGCTTCGACACCGCCACGGAGGTCATCATCATCGCGATCTCGACCGGGCTCGCCTTCTCCGGTGCCTTCCCGCTCTGGGCCGTGCTGATCCTCCCGCTGCTCTTCACCTGCGGGATGGTGCTCTCGGACACCACCGACGGGATCGCCATGCGCTACGCCTACGGCTGGGCGTTCCTGCGCCCGATCCGGAAGGTCTACTACAACCTCACCCTCACGCTCATCTCGGTCCTCGTCGCCTTCGCGGTCGGCGGCATCGAGCTGCTCCAGGTCCTCGCCCGGGAGCTCGGGCTCACCGGCCCCCTCTGGTCGTTCGTGGGCGGCCTCGACTTCGAGGAGGTGGGGATCGCGATCGTGCTGCTCTTCGTGGGCGCGTGGCTCGTGTCGCTCGTGATCTACCGCTGGAAGCGGTACGAGGAGATCGACCTCCGGGAGGAGCCCGAGCCCCGGGCGGTGGGACCGGGGGGGACGCCCGACTCCCCATGAGCCGCCGGGTCGTCCGCACCGCGGTCTCGCTCGAACCGGAGCTGCTGCGCGAGCTCGACCGGTGGTCGCGGATGCGCAACGCGAAGAGCCGTTCCGACGCCATCCGGGCGTTGGTCCGCCGGGAGGTCGCGGAGGAGCGGCTCGAGGACCCGACGGCCGACGCCGTCGGGACGGTGATGGTCCTCTACGACCACCGCTCGCGCGACGTGCAGCGCCGGCTCACCGTGGCGCAGCACCGCTGGGGCGAGCACATCCGGTCCTCGAACCACGTCCACCTGGAGGGCGACCTCTGCCTCGAGGTGATGGTCCTCGTGGGCGCACGCGAGGAGATCGTCCGGGCCTCGACCGACCTCCGCGGCGTGAAGGGGGTCCAGCAGGGAGGGTTCCTCCTCGCGACCCCCGAGGCGGCCGGAGGACGGAGCGGGCACGTGCACCCCCACCGGTCGCCCGGCCCTTCCTAGGCGGCCCCGGGGCCCCAGGAACGCTCGCGGTCGAACCGCACGCCGACCCGGCTCCCCTCCTCGGGGGCCGGCCCGCCCCGGGGGAAGCGCGAGGAGAGGACCGTGCCGTCCTCGAGGCGCAGCCGGACCCACCAGTCCCGGCCCACCGGGCCGATCGCCTCGACCGTGGCCGGGCGGCGGCCCGGCCCGGGGCGGTCGATCGCCACGTCCTCCGGCGCCACGGCGGTCGTGCGGGGGCCCTCGGTCACCAGGTTGTAGCCCAGGAACCGGGCCACCTCGGGCGAGGCCGGGCGGTCGAAGACCTCCGAGGGGCTCCCCACCTGGGCCACGCGGCCCGCGAGGAGGAGGATCGTCCGCTCGCCCAGGTAGAGCCCCTCCTCCCGGTCGTGCGTGACGTGGAGGGCGGCCGTGCCCTGGTCGCGGAGGATGCGCCGGAAGTCGCTCCGCAGCTCGGCGCGGTACTCCGGGTCGACGGAGGCGAACGGCTCGTCCAGCAGCACGAGCTCCGGATCGGGCGCGAGCGCGCGGGCGAGCGCGACCCGCTGCTGCTCGCCGCCGGAGAGCTCGGCCGGGTACCGCGCGGCGAACCGGCCGAGGTCCAGCCGCTCGAGCAGCTCCGCGACCCGCGCGCGCACCTCGGGATCGGGCCGCCGCTGGACCAGGAGCCCGTAGGCCACGTTCTCGACCACGGTGCGGTGCGGGAAGAGCGACGGCTCCTGCGGCACCATCCCGATCCCCCGGCGGTGCGTGGGGAGCGCCCCGATCTCCCGCCCCCCGAGCCGGATCGATCCCGACCGGGGCCGCTCGAGCCCGGCGAGGCACCGGAGCAGCGTGGTCTTGCCCGAGCCGTTGGGACCGAGCAGGGTCACGAGCTCGTGCGGCCCCACGTCGAGGTCCACGTCGCGGAGCACCGGGACCCGGTCCCACTCGGCCGAGAGCCCGCGGACGACGAGGAGCTCAGAGCTCAATCCGCCGCCCTCCCACCTCGATCAGGGCGAACACCCCGAGGCTCAGCAGCACGAGCAGCGCGCCCGCCGCGGCCTCGGCGAGCGGCAGCCGGAGCTCCCCCAGGCGGAGCAGCTCCACGGGGACGGTCGTGAACTCCGGCAGGTAGAGGAAGAAGGTGGCGGTGAACTCGCCGAGCCCGATCGCGAAGGCGAAGAGCGCCGCCGAGAGGAGGCCGCGCCGGGCCCGGGGGAGGTCGATGTCGAGGAAGGCCGCCCAGGGGGAGCTCCCCAGCGCCTGGGCGGCCTCCCACGGCGCGGGGCCGATCCGGTCGACCGCCAGCGTGAGCGACTGGAGGACGAAGGGGAGCGCGACCGTCGCCTGGGCGAGGAGGAGGAGCGCCCAGGTGTCCCCGGGACCCCCGAGCGCCGGCCGCCAGAGGGTCGCGAGCCCGAAGGCGAGGAGCACCGGGGAGACCAGGACGGGGAGGAAGACGACGAACTCGAGCCCCCGGTTCCGCCGACGGGACACCCGGCGCGCGAAGACGGTCAGGAGGGCGAGGAGGAGGGCGAGGATCGCCGCCCCCGTGGCCAGGAAGAGGCTGTTGCCGATCGCCCCGGCGGTGGTGATCCCGAGCCGGTCCGCGAGCCCGGGGTCGAAGAGCTCGCGCCACCCCGCGAGGGTGACCGCGCCGGCGGGGGTGAGGACGCTCCGCAGGAGCACCGCGGCGAGCAGCCCGACGATCGCGAGCACGAAGAGGACGGTGTAGGCGAGCCCGGCCCAGGCGAGCGGGCCGGCGCGGCGGAGGGAGCGTTCCGGCGCGGCCGACGGGGCGACCCGCCGGTGGGCCCGGTCGCGGACGAGCAGGTAGGCGACGGTGGGGACGGCGAGGAGGAGGAGGGCGAGGAGGCCGAGCACGCCGGCGGCCGCCGGTTGACCGAGCACCTCGGCGAGCGACCAGATCCTCACCTCGAGGGTGTAGCAGCTCGCCCCGCAGATCACGAGCGGCGCGGCGAACCCCATGGCGCTCAGGAGGAAGGTGAGGAGCATCCCCGCGCCCGCGCCGAGCCACGAGAGCGGTCCCCAGATCTCCGCGTAGCCCCGCGCGGGCGAGCCCCCGAGGAGCGCGACCGCCTCCTCCTGGGTCCGGGAGCCGCCCGCGACCGCCGTCGCCGTGAGCAGCGCGACCAGGCTCGAATCGAAGTAGGCGTTCACCGCGAGGATGCCGACCAGGCCGTGGCCGAGCGCGCCGAGCGGCGGGAGCGCCCCCGCGACCCATCCGCCGGGCCCGAAGAGCTGGCCGAAGCCGAGGATGACGACCAGGCTCGGCAGCAGGAAGGGCACGAGGAGGAAGGCGCTCAGCGCCTCCCGGCCGGGGAAAATGTACCGGCCGAGCGTGAGCCCCACGGGGTAGCCGATCGCCCCGGCGAGGGCGGCGCTCAGGCCGCCCTGGAGGAGCGAGTTCGAGAGCGCGGCCCGGTCGAGCGGGTCGCCGGCGACCCGGGCCACCTCCCCCGCGCCGCCGCCCGCGAGCAGGGACCCGCCCAGGACGACGGCGAGCGGGAGCCCCACGAACGCCGCGACGAAGATCAGGACGGGGAGCAGCGACCGGTCCGGCGCGGGGGATCCCCGGTTCATCCCGCCGAGTTCACCGTGGCCTGCCACGTATCGATCCAGCCCGGGAGCTGCGCGGCCACGCTCGAGGGAGGGATCGCGCCGTTCAGGGCCACGATCCCGCTCACGTTCGGGGCGTCCTGGTAGACGGGCGGCAGCGGGACCGTCGCGTTCGCCGGGTACTCCCACTCCTCCGTCGGGAGCCCGGCCTGGACCGGCCCCGCGAGGAGCGCCTGGAGGAACGCCTCATCGAGCCCCAGGTGCGGCGAGCCCCGCACGATCGCCGCGCCGTAGACGCTCCTCCAGCCGTACTCGGTCCCGTTCCACCAGCTCCCCGAGGAGGCGATCGAGCCCGGCGCCCCGTACGCGGCCGCGTAGGCGGGGTCCGTCAGGTAGCTCACCACCATCTGGGGGGCGGAGGGCGCGCAGGTGAACGCGGAGAAGGCGGTGCCCCACGAGTCCGCCGTGGTCACGTGGGGCGCCACGGCGCTCCACCACGGGGCCCACGGGGCGTGGAGCACCTCGGTGTAGAACGCGATCTCCCAGAGGAGGAACTCCTCCCCGGTGATGTCGGAGGTCGGGTCCTCGACGATGAGGTTGCCGGCGAGGGTCGAGTTCGCGGCGAACCCGGGGAAGCTCGGCTGCCGGGCCGGGAGGGTCGCGTTCGCGAACGGGCCGCAGGCATCGAAGCCCAGGTAGCCCCACTCGTAGGGGGTGGCGGCATGGTCCGGGCTGAGCTCCGAGGCGAGCGAGGGGCTCACCGACGCGAGGGCCGGGGGCGCGTACGGCACGAGCACGCCCGCGGCCTCCGCCTGCGGCGTGGTCACCTCATCGAGCCCGACGACCAGGTCCGCGACGGGGGCGGACTTCTCCGCGATGAGGGTCCCCGCGAGCGTGCCCGCCGGGCAGAGGAACCGGAGGCTCACGTCGTGCGCCCGCTCGAACCCCGCGAAGACGGTCGAGGCGTTCTGCCCGCAGCCGCCGCCCAGGAAGGAGGGGTAGGTGTAGATCGTGAGGACCGTGCCGTGGCTCCGGGTCGCGAGGTACCCGTACGTGGCGTAGCCGGCCACGAGGACGATCAGGGCGACCACCGAGACCAGCAGGTACCGGCCGAGCCGCCCGCGCCGCAGCGGCCCGAGGGCCGTCGGGTCCGTGCCGCGTGCGCCCGCCCGTTCCGTCGCCGAGTTCATCCGGTCCCGCTGCCTGCGGGGGGAGCTGTTAGCCGCGGCACCGCGTTCCCTTCGCGGGGATTGCCCCGATCAGGTTCAAGGGGTCGACAGGTTGGGCCTGTCCTCTCAGCCGAGCCACAGCTCCCCCAGCGTCCCCGGCAACGTGGGCGGGGTTATAGCGCTGCGCCGCCGCCGGGCCCGTCGCACGGAGTGGACGGCCGTCCACCGTTCGGCGCCCTTATAGCACGCGAGGGAATTCCTCCACCCATGGCCGCGAAGATCCCCGAGCTCACGCGCGGGTCGGAGCTGCTCAAGCGCGGCTTTGCCCGGATGCAGCAGGGGGGCGTCATCATGGACGTCACCACGGGCGACCAGGCGGCGATCGCCGAGGAGGCCGGGGCGGTCGCGGTGATGGCCCTCGAGCGCGTGCCGGCGGACATCCGCGCCGCCGGCGGCGTCGCCCGGATGGCCGACCCCGCGAAGGTCCAGGAGATCCGGGACCGGGTCTCGATACCGGTGATGGCCAAGTGCCGGATCGGGCACACCGCCGAGGCCCAGATCCTGCAGGTGCTCGGCGTCGACATGATCGACGAATCGGAGGTCCTCACGCCGGCGGACCCGTTCCGCCACGTCGACAAGCACCTCTTCCAGGTGCCCTTCGTCTGCGGGGCGCGGAACCTGGGCGAGGCGCTCCGCCGCATCGACGAGGGCGCCGCCATGATCCGGACCAAGGGCGAGGCGGGCACGGGCAACGTCATCGAGGCGGTCCGCCACATCCGCCAGATCTCCGGCGAGATCGCCGGGCTGAAGTCCATGCCGCGGCGCGAGCTCGGCGGCTGGGCGAAGCGCGAGCGGGTCCCGGAGCGGCTCGTCGCCGAGGTGCGCGAGCTGGGCCGGCTCCCGGTGGTGAACTTCGCCGCCGGCGGCATCGCGACCCCCGCCGACGCCGCGCTCTGCCGGCTCCTGGGCGTCGACGGCAACTTCGTCGGCAGCGGGATCTTCAAGTCGGAGCACCCGCTCAAGGTGGCGCGCGCCATCGTCGAGGCCTCCCACCGCTTCGACGACCCGAAGGTGCTCGCGCACGTCGCGACGGGGCTCGGCGAGATGATGCGCGGGATCGAGATCTCCTCGATCGCGCCCGCGGAGCTCCTCCAGGAGCGCGAGTCGGGCGAGCCGCGCGGCGCGGCCGAGCCATGAGGCGCGGCGGCGGCCCGGGCGCCGGGCGGGGCGTTTAGCGGGGAGGCCCAGGGCGCCCGTGCGCATCGTCCAGGTCGCACCGTACTTCCACCCGCACGCCGGCGGCGTCGAGTCGCACGTCCGGGCCATCGCCCGGGAGTTCGCCCGCACGGGCCACGAGGTCACCATCCTCACCTCGCGGTACGACCGCCGCCTCCCCGAGGAGGAGCGGTTCGAGGGCTACCGCATCCTGAGGGCCCGGACCTACGGCGTATGGTTCAACACCCCCATCGATCCCGGCGTCCGCCGGCGGCTGGGGGAGATCGACGGGGACATCGTCCACCTGCACTACCCGCCGCCGCTCACGAGCTACTTCGCGACCCACCCCGGCCCCCGGGTCGGGCGGCCGACCTGCCTCACCTACCACTGCGACCTCTATCTGCCGACGCCGATCGGCGCCGTCCTCACCGGTCTGTACGACCGGATCCTCCTGCCGAGCACGCTCCGGAAGGTCGGGCGGATCATCGTCCACACCCGGAGCTACGCGCTCACCTCGCGCGCGCTCCGGGCCCGGCCCCTCGAGATCATCCCGTCCTCCGTCGACCTCGACCGGTTCCGGCCCGGGGTGGACGGCGCCGCGATCCGGAGGCGGCTCCAGATCGAGGACCGGCGCGTCATCGCCTTCGCCGGCCGGCTGGTCCCGCACAAGGGCGTGGACACGATCCTCCGGGCGCTCGCGCGCCTTCCCTCCGACGTCGTCCTGCTCGTGATCGGCCGGGGCCCGGACCTCGCCTCGCTGACGGAGCTCGCCCGGCGGCTCGACGTCCTCGACCGGGTCCGGTTCTGCCCCCGGGTCGACGACGACGAGCTCCCGCAGTACCTCCGGGCCGCGGACCTCTTCGTCTTCCCCTCCCAGAACCGGCTCGAGGGGTTCGGGCTCGCCGTCGCCGAGGCGCTCGCCTGCGGCCTGCCGGTCGTCGTGGCGGACATCCCCGGGGTGCGCGAGGTGATCGAGCCCGGCCGCGAGGGGCTGCTCGCCGAGCCGCTGCTCGAGGGCAGCCTCGCCGACCGGATCCGGGAGCTCCTCGACGACCCCGCGCGCCGCGCTCAGATGGGCCGCGCCGCGCGCGCCCGGGCCGAGGAGCGGTACGGCGTCGCGACCGTCACGTCCTCGCTCATCGCCCTCTACCAACGCCTGATCGCAGCTGGTTGACCTGGGTCGCGAGCCGGCGGGCCTCCTCGCCGGCCGCCCGGGCCCAGTCCTCCCCGGCGGCGGCGTAGAGGATGGAACGGGAGGCGCTGACGAGGAGCCCCCGGCCCCGGGCGTCGACGCCGTCGCGGACGGTCGCCGAGAGCGCGCCGCCCTGGGCCCCGACCCCCGGGACCAGGATGGGGACGCCGTTGCCCAGGATCTCGCGGGCCTGCCGGACCGCCTCGGGGTACGTCGCGCCGATCACCACCCCGGCGTTGCCGCCCCGGTGCGCGAGCTCGCGCACCTCGCCGACCACCGCCTGCCAGAGGGGGCCGCGCGGCGTGGGGATCTCCTGGAAGTCGGGCGCCCCCGGGTTCGAGGAGTGGGCGACCACGAAGAAGCCGTGGGCGGGGTCGTCGAGCAGCGGACCGAAGCTCTCCCAGCCGAGCCAGGGGGTCACGGTCATGGCGTCGAACCGGAGCCCGCGGATGATCCCCGCGTGGTAGAGCCGCATCGTGTTGGGGATGTCGTTCGCCTTGAGGTCGAGGATCTTGATCCGGTCCGGCCCGATCGAGCGGACCACCCGCTCGAGCTCCTCGATCCCCTTGGCCCCGAACTGGAGGAACGCCCCGAGCTGCATCTTGTAGGCCGCGGCGTAGGGCCGCGTCGCGCGCACGATGCCGTCGAGGAAGGCCCGGTGGCGCCGGCCGGCGGCCATCCGGGCGATCGGGCGGGGGTACTTCGCGGGGTCCGGGTCGAGCCCGACGCAGAGCAGCGAGTCGCGCTGCTTGAGGAGCCGGTCGACCCGCTCGTTGAACCGGAGGGGCACGCTAGCCACGGTGGCGGTCTCCCCCTGAAAAGTCTTCCGCCGGAGACGGGGGTCGTGGGGAGGGCCGGGGCCGGGCCGCGCCGAGCAGCGCCCGGTGCTCCGGCTAGGTTCTTATGGAATCCGTCCCCCTCGAGGCCGAAATGGACTCCCCCGAACCCACGGGCCTCCCGACGGAGACCCGGCTCAAGGACCTCCGCGTGGGGAGCGCGCCCGTGGCGATCACCGCCCGGCTCGTCACCGCGCAGCGGCGGGAGATCGCCCGGAAGAGCGATGGCGGCCGGCGCACGATCCTCTCGGGGCTCCTCACCGACGGCACCGCCACGGTCCGGTTCACCTGGTGGGACCCGCCCGCGGAGGAGATCGACCCCGGCACGGTCCTCCGGGCCGTCCCGGTGGAGATCCGGGAGTACCGGGGCCGCGCGGAGCTCTCCTTCGGATGGCGCACCCGGGTGGCGCCGGCCAGCGAGCACGAGCTGCCCGTGGTCCCTCCGGAGGAGCTGCCGCTCCGGTCGCTGCGCGAGCTCCGGGCCGGGAGCGACGGGTTCCGCCTCGAGGTGCGGGTCGCCGAGGTCGCGCCCAAGATGGTGACCGTGGGGACCGAGCGCCGCGAGATCCACGAGGGGCTCCTCCACGACCGCTCGGGCCTCGCGGCGTTCACCTCCTGGACCGACTTCCGGCTGCGGCCGGGGGAGGCGCTCCGGATCACCGGGGCCTACGTCCGGGAGTTCCGGGCCCGGCCGCAACTCGTGCTCGACCAGCGCGCGTCGGTCGAGCGGATCGCCGGCACCGAACTGCCGGCCGCGGAGGAGCGCCCCGGCACCACGGTGGAACCGATGGGCGCGATCCTCGGCCCGGGCGGCCGGGAGCGCGTCACGCTCGAAGGTCGCGCGGTCGGGGTCCAGCCGCCGAGCGGGCTCATCTTCCGTTGCCCGAGCTGCCCGAAGAGCCTCCGGGGCGGGGTCTGCCCCACCCATGGCGCCGTGGAGGGGCGACCGGACCTCCGCCTCCGGCTCATCCTGGACGACGGTACGGGTGCGGTGACGGTGAACCTCGAACGGGCGCAGGTCGAGCGGCTCACCGGGGAGACGCTCGCCGGCGCGCTCCAGTTCGCCCGGGAGCACCCGGATCCCGCGGCCGTCGGCTACGAGCTCTCCGACCGTCTCTTCGGGCGGCGCTTCCGTGCGCGCGGGCCGCTCCGGATCGACGACTTCGGGGCGTCGATGTACCCGACCGAGATCGGTCCGGCGGAGCCGGGACCGGACCGGGCGGCGCTCGACCTCCGCTGGAGGCGTTCGCCGTGACGGGCCGGGAGCCCGCCTGGCGGGTGTTCGCCTTCGAGCTCACCGGAGCGACCGTCGAGCAGCGCGGCCCGGGCGAGCGGGACCCGACCTACCTGCTCTCCCCGCTCGGGGCTCGGATGAACCGGGTGCTGCTCGCCGGGGTGCTGAGCGCCCCCACGAGCGCCGGACGGGACCCGGCGCAGCCGTTCTACCGGAGCCGGCTCCTCGATCCCACCGGCGAGGTCGAGCTCACCGCCGGAAGCTTCCAGCCCCGGGCGCTGGAGGCGCTGCGGCGGATCGCCCAACCCACGGGCGCGATCG
This sequence comes from Thermoplasmata archaeon, assembly GCA_027314915.1. Taxonomy (GTDB): domain Archaea; phylum Thermoplasmatota; class Thermoplasmata; order Lutacidiplasmatales; family UBA184; genus JAKIVR01. The sequence continues at coordinate 28,634 of DAHUZZ010000010.1, forward strand.
TGCTCGGGAAGGCGCAACGGTACGCCGGCCGCGACGGCCGCCCGGTGGTCGCGCTCCGGGCGGAGGAGATCCGCCCGGCGACCGACGAGGAGGTCCGGGCGGTCCAGGACGAGGCGCTCGCCCACACGCTCGACCGGATCGAGCTCGCCGAGCGGCTGCGCGAGGCCCCCGATACGGCGGCCGACGCTCCAACCTCCTCGGGGGTCCCCCGGCTCTGGGTCGAGTCGGCCCGCACGGCCCGGACCCAGTACCACGATCCCGATCCCGCCCGGTTCCGCGCCGCCCTGGCGCCGCTCTTCGGGTCGCCGCCGGGGGAGCCCCCGGCGATCCCCGAAACGGCCCCTCCGGTCCCACCGGCGCCCTCCCCCTCGGTGCGTCGGACCGAGACCCGGAGCCTCCCGCCCCCACGGCCCCCCCGCGACCATGCGCAGGAGTCGATCCTGCTCGAGCTCGTGGACGAGCTCATCGAGGGCTCGGAGGACGGCTATGCGGACCTACGGGAGCTCACCCAGTCCGCGGCCAGCCGGGGCGTGGGGGAGCACCGACTGGAGGAGCTGCTCACCGGCCTCGAGGAAGAGGGGGTCCTCGAGGAGCCCATCGTCGGGAAACTGCGGCGCTCCTGACGGCCGCCCCCCGCGGGGCTCCGAGATCCGTGCGAGGGCACGACACGACCTTTATCGCCCGGGAGCCGTATCTGCGCCCTTCCTGTGAAGGACCTACCGGGGGCCCGAGCACCTAACTCTAGGGTCATCCGGTGCGCTCAATGTGGCCAGCTCCTGACGGAGGCCACCGCCCGGGCGGCCGGGCGCCCCGTGCTCTGCAGCCCCTGTCGGCGGAACCCCCGGGCCCGTCTCCCCCCGGCGACGCGGCCCGTCGCCGGCGCGGTCCGGATCGGGGGCTCGTCCCGGGGGACCCTCGCCCCGCCCGGGCCGACGGTCCTCCGCCGGGCCGGGCCCCCGCCCGGGGCCCCCCCTCGCCCGGCGGGCGCCCCACGACGCCCGGTGCCGCTCCCGAAGGGGAGCTTCGGCACCGTCCCGATGTCGATCTTCGAACGGCCCCCGCTCGGGTATGCCGCGGTCCACTGCTTCCGGTGCGGCCGCCGGGGGCTCGTCCCCTCCCGGATCCTGATCACGCGCAACTCCCGGGACGTCACCTGCCCCACCTGCCGCGGCGTCGGCGCCCCGCAGTTCCCCGGGTCCCGCCCCGCTCCGCGCCGCGGGCCGGTGCCCGCCGGGCACCCGAAGCCGCTCCTGGGCCGGCCCCCGCTCATCCTGGTCCGCAGCAAGGAGCTCGCCGCCGCGCCGGTCGCGGCGGGCGGGATGGTCGCGGTCCGGTGCTTCCTGTGCGGGCGGGCGGGCCGTCTTCCGCTCCAGACCAACAGCTCGCTACGGCCCGAGGACGTCATCTGCCCGACGTGCCGCGCCCGCGCCGGGCCCGAGGCGCTGGGGCGGGCGGCGCGGCATCGCCCCCGCCCGGCCCCGTCGCCCACGGCGAACCTCGGCGCGTGAGGGTTTATATCCCCCGCCGTTTCGGGGGGCGGGGGAATGAGGAGCACCTGTCTCTCCGAACTCGTGACGAGACCAGCGACGAACTGACCCCCCTCGTCCCGAGAGTGAAGTAGAGCAGCGCATGGCCGAAGCTCCCCGTCCTTGGCTCGCCATCGTGGTCATCCTCGTCCTGATCGCCGCCGGCGGAGGGCTCTCGGGCTACCTCTGGTACACCCAGCGGCCCCAGGGGCCCACCAGCGTCCTCACCGTCCAGGTGGGGGACAACGTGACGGTGAACTACATCGGGACCTTCGGGAGCGGGCCGCAGCTCGGCCGGGTGTTCGACACCTCGGTCTACTCCGTCGCGATCAACGACGGCGCCTGGCCGAAGGGGCTCGAGTACACGCCCCGGGGCGCGGAAGCCAACTACACGCCCCTGCCGGTGTACGTGGGATCGAACGCCCCGAGCGGCGGGTACTCGCTCGCCAACCAGTCCTTCGTGAGCGTCGTCACGGGCTTCTGGCAGGGGCTCCTCGGGCTCCCGGGCAACCAGACCCGGACGATCCGGGTGCCCCCCTCGCTCGGCTACGGGCCCTCGAACCCGGCCTGCATCGTGGAGCGCCCGATCGTGGAGAACTTCCCGATCCTGCAGACGTTCAGCCGGGTGGGCTTCTCCTCCGCCTACCCGGGCGTGAACCCCGCCACGGGGGCCACCTTCGCCGACCCCCACTATCCGTGGAACATCCTGATCTACAGCACCAACGCCTCCTCCATCACCACGATGAACCTGGCCCAGGTGGGCGCGACCACCTCCCCCGGCGGGTGGCCGATCGTGGTCACGAACGTCTCGAGCTCCACGACGGGGAGCGGCACCATCACGGTCCGCAACGAGCTCAACCCGAACCAGGCCGGGCTGATCCTGGGCTACGACTTCCAGGGCAACGGGCCGTGCCGCACCCAGACCAACGGGAAGTTCATCGTGACCTCGGTCAACGTCGGGGCGGGCACCTACACCGCCGACTTCAACACCGAGGTGACCGGGCAGACGCTCCTCTTCACGGTGACCCCCGTGAACATCTTCCCGCCGGGCAAGGGCTAGGCCCCCCGGGGGCGCCGGTCGGGTCGGGGATCACCCGCGGAGGGTGACCTTCCCGTTCTTCATCAGCTGCTCGAACTGCTCGTCGGCGGTCTGGGCCGCGACGACGGAGCTCTGGGACTCCCGTCCCCGGTGGCTGTACTCCTGGATCGTGATCCGGGCCTCGCTGCGCCGGGCCCGCGACGCGACGAGCGTGTCCCGGATCTCCCGGTCCACCTCGGCGATCTGCCGGTTGACCTCGTCGGCGCGCTTGAACAGCTCGCCCCGGGCCTGCGCCTTCTCCCGGATCTGCGAGATCTCCTGGCCGACCTCGACGAGCTTCGCCTTCATCGAGCTCATCCGGGCGTCCCGCTCGGCCCGGACCTTGCGCATCTCCTCGCCGAGCGCCTCGAACTCGGCCCGGAGGGTACGGAACTCCTTCTCCTTCTCCTGGTGCGCCGCCTCGACCTGGGCGCGCTCGCCCTCGAGCTTCTCCGCCGCCTCGAGCTCCTTCCGCAGGGCGCGGAGCCGGTCGATGAGGGCGTTCTCCTCGGGGAGCTTGAGCGCCTGCGTCTGCTGCGCGAGCTCGAGCGCGGCCATCTCGCGGCGGATCTGGTCGGGACGTAGGGGGGCGCCGCGGCGCCCTCCGCGCTCGGCGGGCCCGTGGCCCCCGCCCGACGGGGCGGGGCGCGGGCGAGCGGCCGCGAGCGCCGCGTCGAGCTGGCCGCGGAGCTTCTCCCGGCGGGCCCGGAGCTCGCTGAGCCGGTGCCCCAGGTCCCGGTACTCCAGATGCGCGTCCTCGACCCGGTCGCGGTCCGGGGCCATCCGCTCGTGCAGCTCGTGCTGCTCGTCGGAGAGCTGGCGGATCTGCTGGAGGATCATCCCGCGCCGGTCCCGGAGGTCCCAAAGGCGGGACTGCGCGTGGCGCAGCCGCTCCCGCGACTCCGCCTCGGCGCGCTCATCCTCTTCCGTGAGGTAGCGACCCGGCACGGCCCCGCGAGGCCGGCGACCGTTCTAATAGATTTGGGTGTTGAGGCCCCCGTACTTCTCGACGGTAGAATCGCGGAAAGGGGCTTACTTTCCCGGTCACGGCCCGACCGCGTAGGGGGCGCGACGGTCCGGCGCGCGCCGGGTCGGCGGACGAGGGGCCCCACCTCGCCCGGGGCGGCGCCGGGGGGAGCGCGGGCGGCGCGCCCGCCCCGGAGAAGGCCGGGGGACGCCGTGGGGGGGGGTCGCGTCGTCGTCCCTCGCGGACGGGCGGACCCGCGGGGCGGCGGTGCCCTGACCTGACCTCAGCCGCGGGGGGCCCCGGGGGTGGCCCGCATCAGCTGCACGGCGAAGAGGGCCGCCGGAACGCCCGCGTCGATGTTCACGACCGCGATCGGGGCGCAGGACTGCAGCATGGCGTTCAGGGCCGCCTCGCCGCGTCCCCCGCGCCCGTAGCCCTGGGAGGTGGGGATGCCGAGCACCGGCGCCCGGACGAGCCCCGCCACGACGGTCGGCAGGGCGCCCTCGCGTCCGGCGAAAACGAGGTACAACCGGGGGTGTCGTCGCTCGATCCCGGGGAGCGCCCGGAGCAGCCGGTGGAGCCCGGCGACGCCCACGTCGTAGGCCGGGAGGACCTCGACCCCGAGGGCGACGAGCACCTCCCGGGTCTCGTCCGCGACCGACCGGTCCGAGGTCCCCGCGGTGAGGAGCGCGACGGGACCCCGGGCCGCGGGGGGCTCGAACTCCCCGTCCAGTCGGGCGATCCGGCCGCTCGGCAGGGTCTCGATCGGGAGCCCCCCCGCTCGCGCGCGTGCGAGCGCCCGCCGGTGCGCCGCGGAGAGCCGGGAGACGAGGACGCCGCGGCCGGCCGCGTGCAGCTCCTCGAGCATCGCCACGAGCACCTCCGGCGGCTTGCCCTCGGCGAGCACGATCTCGGGCGCCCCGGTCCGGGCGACCCGTCCGAGATCGAACCGCGACAGATCGCCGATCCGGAGCTCGCTCCCGGGACGCGGCCGGGGGGCGCGGCCGCGCCGGACCGTCATGCATCGGGGTCGAGGGCCGAACGACTTATAGCGCGTCCCCCGATGGCCGCGCTCCCCGCGGGGTTTGGGATGCCGGAGTTCGATCTCACGGAAGACCAGCGCGCCCTCCAGGAGATGGCCCGGAAGTTCGCGCGGAGCGTCATGGCCCCCCGCGCGGCCGAGTGCGACCGGAAGGGGCTCTTCCCGGAGGACATCTACCGGAAGGGCTGGGAGCTCGGGCTCATGAACCTGAACGTCCCGAGCGAGTACGGCGGCAGCGGGCTCTCGCTCTTCGACCAGTGCATGATCGTGGAGGAGCTCGCCTACGGCTGCGGCGGGATGACCACGAGCATCATCGCGAACTGCCTCGCCCTCGAGCCCATCCTGCTCGGCGGCACCGAGGACCAGCGCCGCAGCGTCCTCACGCCCTTCTGCCGGGAGTACCAGATGGCCTCGTTCTGCCTCACCGAGCCCGGCGGGGGGAGCGACGCCGGCGGGCTCCAGACGCTCGCCCGGAAGGACGGCGACAGCTACGTCGTCTCGGGCGAGAAGTGCTTCATCACCAACGCCCCCCACGCCAAGCTGTTCACGGTCTTCACCACCGTGGACCCCGCGCTCCGGCACAAGGGGATCACCGCCTTCTACGTGCCCCGCGACACCGAGGGGATCGTCCCCGGCAAGGACGAGGAGAAGATGGGGCACCGCGCCTCCTCGACGAGCACCGTACGGTTCGAGAACGTCCGCATCCCGGTGAGCCAGCGGCTCGGGGCCGAGGGCGACGGCTTCTCGGTGGCGATGCGGACCCTCGACATGACCCGGACCCCCATCGGCGCCCTCGCGACCGGCATCGGCCAGGCCGCGCTCGATCACGCCGCCGCCTACAGCCTCCAGCGCCGCTCCTTCGGGAAGCCCATCGGGGAGCACCAGGCGATCCAGATGAAGCTCGCCCGGATGGCGACGCTCCTCCACGCCTCCCGGCTCCTGACCCGGCACGCCGCCCGGCTCATCGACGGGGGCCAGAACGCGACGCTCGAGTCCTCCATGGCGAAGAGCTTCGCCTCCGATGCGGCGATGGAGGTCACCGACGAGGCGATCCAGATCTTCGGCGGGTACGGCTACATGAAGGAGTACCCGGTCGAGAAGCTGCACCGGGACGCGAAGCTCACCCAGATCTACGAGGGGTCGAACGAGATCCAGCGGATCGTCATCGCCCGCGAGCTCCTGAAGAAGTACCAGCACTAGGGGCGGCGGGCACCGTGGAGATCCTGGTCCTCGTCAAGCCGGTCCCCGAATCGGAGAGCCGGCTCCGCCCGTCCCCGGACGGACGGCAGCTCGATACCGAGGGCGTGAAGTTCGTCCTCGCCGGGTACGACGAGAGCGCGGTCGAGCAGGCGCTGCTCCTCAAGGAGTCGGTGCCGGGCTCGAAGGTCCGCGCGGTCGCCCTCGGTCCCGCGGCCCGGGCCGAGGAGGTGCTCCGGGCGACGCTCGCCCTCGGCTGCGACGCCGCGACGCTCCTCGAGGCGCCGCCGGGCCGCGAGCTCGACGGCGCGGAGACGGCCCGCGCCCTCGCGCTCGCCGCGGCGAAGGGCCCGGCGGACCTCATCCTCCTCGGCAAGCAGTCCGGCGATCAGGAGACCGGGATCCTCCCGACCGCGCTCGCCGCGCGGATCGGCCGGCCCGGCTTCTCGAACGTCCTCGACCTGCGGTGGGACCCCGGCTCGAACCGGTTCCGTTTCGCGCGCGCGACCGAGGCCGGAGAGGAGCGCTGGGAGGTCCCCGCGCCCCTCGTGGTCGGGCTCCAGCAGGCGTGGAACGATCCCCGGACCGCGAAGCTCCAGAACATCCTCAGGTCGCGCAAGCTCCCCATCGACCGGATCCCCGCGGCCGAGGTGGCCGCGGCGCTCGGCCCGGCGCCGCGCGAGTCGGCCACGAAGTTCCTGCTCCCCCCGCCCCGGACGGGGGCGAAGATGATCGAGTACGGCCGTCCCGAGGAGGCCGCCGAGCAGCTCGTGCGGATCCTGCGCGACACGGCCAGGGTGCTGCCGTGAGCCGGGGGGTCCTCGCCGTCGCCGAGAGCGTGGACGGCCACCTGGCCGCATCCGGCCGGGAGGCGGCGGCCGCCGCCCGGAGCCTGTCGGAGGGCGGGACGGTCACCGGCCTCGTGCTCGGGACCGCGCTCGCGGGCCCGGCGGGCGAGCTTTCCCGCGCCGGGGTCGACCGGGTCCTCACGATGGAGGCCCCGGCGCTCGAGGGCCGCCGCGCGCTGCCGTGGGCCGCGGGGATCGCCGCGGCCGCGGCGGCCACTTCGGCGAGCGTCGTCGTCCTGCCCGGGACCGCCTTCGGACGGGAGCTCGCCGGCGCCGTGGGCTCGCTGTGGGACGCTCCCGCGACCGCCGGGGTCACCGAGATCGTCGGCTCCGATGCCGAGGGGATCGAGGTCGCGCGACCGGCGTTCGGGGGCCGGGCGACGCAGCGACTCAAGCTCACGGGACCCCGGATCGTGCTCGCGCTCCGGGCGAACTCCGTCCCGCCCGCCCCGCCGGCCGCGGTACCGGCGCCGATCGAGCCGATCCCGGCCCCCGAGCTCGCGGCGGGGATCCTCGCCGGCGAGCCGGTGGGCTTCGCCGCGGCGGCCTCCACGGGGGGGCCCGAGCTCACCCAGGCCGCGATCGTGGTCTCGGGCGGGCGCGGCCTCAAGGCCCCCGAGAACTTCGCCCTCCTCGAGGAGCTCGCCCGGTCGCTCGGGGCGGCCGTGGGCGCCTCGCGCGCGGTGACGGACGCGGGATGGAAACCCTCGTCCTACCAGGTCGGGCAGACCGGGAAGTCGGTCGCTCCCCAGCTCTACGTCGCCGTGGGGATCTCCGGGGCGATCCAGCACCTGGTCGGGATGATGAGCTCGCGGGTGATCGTCGCGATCAACTCCGACCCGAACGCGCCGATCTTCCGGGTCGCGGACTTCGGGATCGTGGGCGACCTCTTCCAGATCGTGCCCGCGCTGACGGCGGAGATCCGCCGCGTCCGCGGCCTCGCCGAGCCCGGTCGGTCCCCCGGGGCTTGAGCTCGAGCCGCATCTCCCGGGTGCGCGCAAAGCCGAGCCGCGCGTACACCGGCCGCCCGTCGGTCGACGCGTGGAGGAGGACCCGGCCCGCGCCGCCCGCCCGGGCGCGGCGGATCATCGCCCGGACGATCCGGCGCGCGACCCCCCGTCGCCGGAACCGCGGCTCGGTGTACATCGCGAAGATGTAGGGGGAGTGCCGCCCCGTGAGGTCCGGGCGCGGGAGCTCCTCGCGCCACCACAGGCAGCCCGAGCCCGCGACCTCCGATCCGCGGAACACGAGGAAGGGCTCGATCTCGCCGGAGGCCAGCTTCCTCAAGAGCCACGGGCGGTACGCCGCGTCCGCGGGGGCGAGGAGCCGCTCGGGCCACGCCCGGAGCTCCGACCACATCGCGTGGCGGTGCCGGACGAGCACCGGAACGTCCTCGAGCGTGCCGGGCCGCATCCACCAGCCGCGCCGTACGCGGTCAGAAGTAGCGGAGAAGGTCCCACCCCTCCTGGAGGAGCGCGCGGGTCGAGAGCCCGGCGGCGCGCTGCGCGCGCCGGAGGGTGCGACGGAGCGGTTCCTTGGGGCGCCCCGACTCGGTCATCATGCCGTGGAAGAACTCCGCGGCGAACCGGGGGTACCGGCCGTAGAACTCGGGGTTCCACTTGACCCGGTCCATGTCGGCGAAGTCCCGGAAGTCGGGCAGCACGTGGGAGGACTCGAGCCGGGCGACGTAGCCGGCGAGCGCGCCCGGGCCCGAGCGGGAGGCGGCCTTCGCCTCGAGCGCGGTCTCGGCCGCGAGGAGGCCGGTGCGGAGCGCGTAGTTCATGCCCTGGATCACGACCCCGTTCGAGAAGACGAAGCCGGCCGCGTCGCCGGCGACCATCCAGCCGTCGCCCGCGAACGCCGCGGGCCGGCTCGCCCAGCCCGAGCTGATGAGCTTCGCGCCGTACTCGACGAGCTCGGCGCCCCTGAGCCGGGAGGCGATCGCCGGGTGGAGCTTGAACTTCTCCATCAGGTCGTGCGACTGGACGTTCTTCCCGAACATCGAACCGAGGTGGAGGATGAGCCCGACCGAGAGGGTGTCGCGGTTGGTGTAGAGGAATCCGCCGCCCATGACCCCCGGGGGCAGGGTGCCCGCGACCCACTCCTCCGCGTGGCCCTCCCCGGGCCCCACCCCGAACCGGTCCTCGAGGACGCCGGCCTCGAGCCGGTAGACCTCCTTCATGCCGAGCTCGGTCGCGTCCCGGGAGAGCCGCGGGGCGGGCCGGATGGGGGTGCCGAGCGCGAGCCGGGAATTCGCGCCGTCGCAGAGGATCGTCGCGGGGGCGGTCATCGTCTCGCCGCCCTGGACGACGCCGTGCGCGCGGGACCCTTCCCAGTGGAGCCGTTCGACGGGGACGCCCGTCACGACGGTCGCCCCGGCCTCTTCCGCCTTCTTCGCGAGCCACGCGTCGGTCCGGACCCGGAGCACCGAGTGGGCCACGTACGGCGCGCGGGCCCAACGGTGGTCCTGGAAGTCGAAGGAGACCGCGTCGTCCGGGGTCAGCACGCCGAACCGCTTCCGGACGATGTGCCGCTCGACCGGCATCTCCTCCCACCAGTTCGGGAGGATCTCGTCGAGGTCGTGGCCCCAGAGGATGCCTCCGGAGAGGTTCTTCACGCCGGCCTCGGCGCCCCGCTCGAGGAGGAGGACGTTCGCCCCGCCGCGGGCCGCCCGGATCGCCGCGGCGCACCCCGCCATGCCCGCGCCGACCACGATCAGGTCGAAGTCGTCGCCCATGGGCGGGCCGTCGCACCGTCCGCCGCGATTTAAGGTTCGGGTCGGGGGCCCGCGGCGGATCTCAGCGCTGGCGCGTGTACCGCTGCGCGGCGGCGTCCACGAGCTTCGAGAACTCCCACGGGTGCGGGATCCCGTGCCACGCCTCGTTCGCGATGGGGTTGTCCCCCTCGGAGGAGATCTTGATCGTGCCGTAGCGCAGGATCCGCTCGAAGCCGGTCTGGTGGACGTCCACGGCCCGGACCTTGCTCACCGGGACCTCGTCGAAGTCCACGGTGACCACCCCGCGCTGCAGGATCACCCGGTCGGTCGTGACGGCGTAGGCGGTGCGCCGCCACCGCAGGTAGCGGACCAGGAGCCAGAGGGCCGCGAGGAGCGTGAGCAGGCCGAAGAAGTAGGCGAAGTAGCGCGGTCCGGCGTCGCCGAACAGGTTCTGGAGCTCGGTCCCGACCCGGCCGAAACCGTCCGTGAGGCCCGGGACCCCCGGCCAGCCGTGCCGCCAGGACTCGAGCCCGTAGTCCAAGAGGAGCAGGATCACGAGGGCGAACGTGGGGCCCGGGAGATGGTACCATCGCGTGGACCGGGTCTCCCGGAGCATCGCCTCGCCCGGGGCCATGAAGGAGGCCCGGATGTACCGGGGCCTCGGCTCGGGGGACGCCGGGTTCGGGGGGTACATGGGGTCGCCCGCGGGAGTGCCCGCCATCGGCGAAGGCTCAGCGGTGGCGGCGGATAAATGCTCCTTCCGCCGGGAAAACCCGCGGCCCCCGGGCCCAAATACCCCACCGGGTGTCGGCCGCCCGATGGGGGTCACCGACTGCCACGTGCACATCAACCCGCTCTGGGAGATGCTCCCGGAGGTCCGGGCGATGATGGGCTCCCACGGACCCGCGGCCGAGGCGGAGCAGTACCTGCGCGACCCGCCCCGGTTCCTCGAGTACCTCGACCGTTCCGGCGTCGAGCGGGCGGTCCTCGTGAACTACGTGAGCCCCGAGGTGATCGGCTACAGCGAGCGCTCGAACGACTTCGTCCTCGAGTACTGCCGGGCGGACCCGGACCGTCTGGTCGCCGTCGGCGGCGTGCTGCCCGGCCGCCCCGCGCCGGGGGAGGAGGTGGAGCGGCTCCACGGGCTCGGCCTCCGGGCGATCAAGATCCATCCCCCGCACCAGCTGTTCAGCCCGAACGACTACCTCGGGTCCCGTCCCGCGCTCCGGGAGATCTACGCCGCGTGCGAGCGGCTCGGGATGCCGGTCATCTTCCACACCGGCACCTCGATCTTCCCCCGCGCCCGCAACCGGTACGGGCAGCCGATGCTGGTCGAGGACGTCGCGATCGACTTCCCCGACCTCACCATCGTCCTCGCCCACGGCGGCCGTCCGCTCTGGATGAACGAGGCGGTCTTCCTCGCGCGCCGCTTCCCCCACGTCTACCTCGAGCTCTCGAGCATCCCGCCCACGCGGATCCCGGCCTACTTCCCGAACCTGGAGACGATCGGGGAGAAGCTCCTCTGGGGCTCCGACTGGCCCGGGCCGGGCGTGCGGGACATCGGGTACAACCTCGAGGCGCTCCGGGCGAGCGGGCTTTCGACCCAGCTCCTCGACCGGATGCTCCACGAAACCCCCCTCCGGGTGTTCCCCCGGAGGTCCTCGGGCTAGGGCGCGACCCACGAACGGCCCCGATCCTCGCCGGCTTCCCCGAACCCGCCGGTGGGTCCCGTCGGGGCCCGCGGCGGCCCCCGGACCTCAAATAGGGGGGACCGGTGCGCCGCTCGTGGACGAGACACCGCCCGACCGCACGGGCTCCGCGCCGGGGCCCGCCCCGGCGACGGCACCCGGGCCCGGTCCGGTCACGGAGGTCGTCGAGGGGGGCGAGGAGCTCGGTCGGCTGCCGGTCCCCCGGCGTCCCCGCGGCGAGATCTTCGCCGTGGCGAGCCAGCTCATGGGCGCGGCCCGGATCCGGGTGATGGGCGAGGATTCGATCGCCCGCATGGGGCGGATCACGGGGAAGATGAAGAAGAAGATGTGGATCCGCGAGGGCGACCTCCTCATCATCCGGCCCTGGGGATTCCAGGAGGGCAAGGCGGACATCCTCTTCCGCTACAGCCGGACCCAGGCGCAGTACCTCGCGCGGCGCAACGCGCTTCCGCCCTCGGTCAATCTGTTCGGCCCCACGGAAGCCCCTCCCGAGACCCCCGGGACCAGCTAGGCGGCGCGATGGACGAGCTCCGCCGGTCGGCGGGCGAGATGGCCGTCCTCGAGGCGAACGCCGTGGCCGCGGGCGCGACCCTCGCGGGGCTCATGGAGAACGCCGGCCGCGCGGTGGCGGAGGAGGCGCTCCGGCTCCTCCCCGGGAAGGGCGCCCCCGTCGCGATCCTCGCGGGCGCCGGCAACAACGGCGGCGACGGGACCTGCGCGGCCCACTACCTCGAACAGGGGGGCGCCCGGCCCGAGGTCTGGCTGCCGCGCCCCGGACGGGAGGTCCGTTCGGCGGCCGCCCGCCGCTGCCTCGACCGGATCGCCCACCGGATCCCCGTCCACGAGGGGGTCCCGGCGGCCGAGGAGCTCCGCCGCTTCCCGCTCCTCCTCGACGCGCTCCTCGGCACCGGGCAGTCGGGGGCGCCCCGGCCGCCGTACTCCGAGGCGGTGCGGGCGATCACCGCGAGCGGGGTCCCGGTCCTCAGCATCGACGAGCCCACCGGGCTCGGTTCCGCCGTCGCGGTGCATCCCCGGGCCACCGTCACCTTCACCTCGCTCAAGGAGGGGATGGACGACGCCAACTCCGGCCGCATCGTCCTCCGCGACATCGGCATCCCCGAGTCGGCGAAGGAGGAGGTCGGGCCGGGGGAGTTCCACCTCTACCCGCTGGCCCCGGCGGACCCGCGGGTCGCCCGGATCCTCGTCCTCGCCGGGGGCCCGTTCGCGGGCGCAGCGGCGTTGACGGCCCTCGCCGCGCTCCGCGCCGGCGCCGAGCGCGCGACCGTGATCTGCCCGCGGTCGGCGCTCCACGAGATCCGGGGCTACTCGCCGAACCTCGTGGTCGTCGGCCTCGGGGAGGAGCGCTTCCGGGCCGAGGACGCCCCGGAGATCCTGCGGTTCCTTTCGGAGAACCGGCACCATGCGCTCGCGACGGGGATGGGCGCCGGCCGGGACCCCGGCACGATCGCCTGCCTCGCCCGCGTGCTCTCCGGGCAGCCGCCGGACCGGCCCGCGGTCATCGACGCCGACGGGCTCGAGTCCGCGCTCGAGGCCGCCTCCGGCGTGGACCGGCCCTGGGTCCTCACCCCGAACGCCGGGGAGCTCCTGCGCCTGACGGGGCTGCCGGAGGGCGCGGACCTCGCCGCGCGACGGGAGGCGGTCCGAAAGCTCGCCCAGCGGCACGGGGTCACCTTCCTCGCCAAGGGCGACCCGGACCTCCTCGTCGACGGACGCCGGACGCTCGTGAACCGCCACCATGTCACCTCCGCGATGGTCTCGGGGGTGGGGGACGTGCTCTCGGGGGTCGTGGCGGCGCTCCTCGGCGAGGGGGCGCCTCCGCTCGCCGCGGCCCGGCTCGCCGCCTACTGGGTCGGGGACGCGGGGATCCGGGCGGGCCGGCACCGGGGCCATGGCACGCTCGCGACGGACGTCCTCGAGGAGCTCCCGCACGCCCTGGTCGAGGGCCGGGCTAGGCTCGCCGGCGCGTGATCCCGCTTCTCAGGCGTAGCGGATCCGGCCCTTGATCTCGCGGGCCCGCTGACGGACGTCCTTCGCCCCGGCGGGGTTCCCCTCCTCGTAGCCCTCGAGGAACCCCTGGTAGAGCGCCTCGCCCTGGGCGTGGAGCCCCTTCAGGTCCTCCTCGACCAGGTGGAGGTCGATCCCGCGCTCCTCGAGGCTCGAGTTCCGGGCCCCCATGGAGAGGTCGAGGAGCGCCGCGTGCCCCGTCGGCCCCTCCGGGAAGAGGACGTTCGAGCTCGTGAGATCGCCGTGGGAGATCCCGCCGGCGTGGAGCCGGCCCAGCGCCCGGCCGAACGCGCGCATCGGGGCCGCCACCGGCTCCGTCGCCCCGGCGCTCTGCTCGAGCAGCTCCTTGAGCGTGGGACCGGGCAGGTGCTCCAAGATGATCCGGTACTGGGCCAGGTCCACGTCGTAGACGACCGGCGTGCGCACGCCGAGCCGCCGGGCCTCGGCGAGCAGCCGGACCTCGTTCTTCGTCCGCTCGCGCCGCAGCCGGACGTCGAGCGCCTTGGGCCGGTAGCTCTTCTCGTCGCGCTCCTTGCGCAGCGCGTCCAGGCCGAGCCAGCTCACCTGGTGGAGGTGCGCCTCCGCGCCGCGCGCGACCGGCCGACCTTCCTCGCGGTGCTCCGTCGTCATCGGGCCGACCTCCTCAGCTCCGGTGGTGCGCGGCGTGGTGCCGGACGATCGCCTCGCGCGCGAGCCGGGCCGCGAGCGCGCTCGTGTTGCCCTGGTCGTAGTGCGGCGCGACCTCCATGATGTCGAAGCCGGCGAGCCGCGGAGCGACCTCGTCGAGCGCGAACTTCACGTCCCTCGGCGTGAGCCCGAAGGTCTCGGGCGTGCCGGTCCCCGCGGCGTAGGCGGGATCGATCACGTCGATGTCGAGGGAGACGTACACCTTCTCGGTCGTGAGGGCGGCGAGCGCCCGGCCCACCGTCGCCTGGATCCCGGAGCGCGCGACCTCGTGGGCGCTGATGTACTGCATCCCGATCCTCCGGTTGTCCTCGATCTCCTCCCGGGAGACGGAGCGCACGCCGAGCACGACGATGTTCTCGGCGCCCACGCGCTCGAGCATCCGCCGGGCCGAGCAGCCGTGGCTCCGCGGGTCGCCGAGGTAGCTCGACCGGAAGTCCATGTGGGCGTCCAAGTACAGGACGCCGAGCGACCGGTCCTCCGGGTAGGCCTCCACGCAGGGCGGCGCGCAGGCGTGGTCCCCGCCGAGCGTGATGGGGATCTTCCCGGCGCGGTAGACCCGGCGGAGCTCCTGGCGGACCGACTCCACCATGTCCTGCGAGCTGCCGAACTCCTCCGTGTCGCCGAGGTCGTGGATCCTGAGGTCGCCCAGGTCGACCCCGGTCTCGAGGTCGTAGCTCTCGAAGTTCCAGGAGTGCTGCCGGATCGAGCCCGGCCCGAAGCGGGCGCCCGGCCGGAAGGAGGTGGTCCGGTCGAAGGGCACGCCGGCGATGACGTACTCCGACTCGTCGAAGTCCGCGTTCGCGTCCGCGAAGCGCCCGGGGATTTGCACGGCGCCGCGAGCGGGGCCGGGGTTAATAGCGCCTACGCCGGCGGCCGGGACCCCGTCACGGGGCGGCGCGCTCGGGGGCGGCCGGGACCGCGCCCGCCGTGCGGGGGCGGCCCGGCCGCCGGTACACCCCCTCGATCGCCGCGACGGAGACGAGGGTGGTCGCGACCGCGAAGCCGAAGAGCGCGGGAGCGCCGCCCAAGCCGAAGGCGACGCTGCCCAGGAACGGCCCGACGCTCCACATGGTGGAGTTGATGAGCGCGAAGACGCCCAGGTACTCCGCCCGGTGCCCGGCGGGCGCGAGCCGGCTCACGAAGGAGAGCATCCCGGGCCCGAGCAGCGCGAAGCCGATCTGGCGGAGCGCCTGGCCGGGGAGGAACCAGAGCCAGGAGCTCGTGATGGCGAAGAAGGCGATGCCCACGAGCATGATGAGCGTCCCGTAGAAGATGCCGCGGATCTCCCCGCGCCGGTCGATGTAGCGGCCGGCGGGGAGGGAGAAGATCCCCGAGGCCGCCATCCCCGCGATGGCGATCAGGCCCACGTCGAAGTCGCTCGCCCCCAGCGACACGGCGTAGATGCCGAAGAAGGTCCCGACGGCCCCGGCGCCGAGGGAGCGGACCGAGACCACCGTGGAGAAGATGGTGAGCTCGCGGTACTCCCGCCACGGCCGGCGCGTCGGGGCGGGCGGCTGCCGCGCGTCGGGGACCCAGCGCAGGATCACCGTGACGGTGCCGACCATCACGGCGGCGACGAAGTAGAAGAGGGCGTTGAGCCCGAACGGGACGATGAGGAGGGCCGCCGCCACGAACCCGGCGATCCCGCCCCAGGCGGCCGTCGCGTTGAGCAGGGCGTACCCCTCGCCGCGGGCCGCGTGGCTGCTCACGTCGGAGACGAAGGCGTTGAGCGCGGGGGCCGCGACGGAGAGGACGACCTCGGCGGCCACGAAGGCGAGCCCGGCGCCGACCACCCCGGGGAGGAACGGGATCGCGAGGAAGAGCGGGAACGAGCCGAGCTCGCCGGCCAGCAGGAACGCCTTGCGGCGGCCCAGGCGGTCCGACCAGCGGCCGGCGAGCGGGCCCGTGAGGCTCGCCCCCACGTAGCCGGCGGAGACGATCGCCAGCGCGGCCGTGACGCTCGCGCCCCGGGCCTCCACGAGGAAGACCGGCATGTAGACGAGGAAGAGGCCGCCCCGGTTGTTCGCGAGGAGCTGGTAGAGGGCGAGCGCCCACAACGTGGAGGAGCGGCCGGCGGTCGGGCTCGGTTCGGGGCTCACGTGCGGCTCGCCCGCTCGGAACGGGCCCCGACTTCATGCTTTCCGCCCGGGGGCGGCTCCACGATACCCGTAAATCGAGGACCTCCCTCGGCGCGCCGGTGAGGGACGTGAGCGCGAGCGAACTCGTCATCCGGAAGAGCGAGGAGGACGGCGTCGAGATCCTGGTCCTGCGCAACCCCCCCGTGAACGCGCTCCGTCGGGCGCTCCTCGACGAGCTCGACCGGAAGCTGGGCGAGCTCGGGGGATCGGTCCGAGCGGTCGTGCTGACGGGCGACGGCACCTACTTCAGCGCGGGCGCCGACCTCAAGGAGATCGCGGCCACGGGGCTCGAGGAGGCCCCCGCGGCGGTCGCCCGCGGCCAGGCGACGTTCGCCCGGATCGCCGGCTTCCGGGCCCCCGTGATCGCGGCCATCAACGGGCTCGCGGTGGGCGGCGGCCTCGAGCTCGCGCTGGCCTGCGACCTGCGCCTCGCCGGCGAGTCGGCCAAGCTCGGGGCGCCCGAGGTGAACTACGGTCTCATGCCCGCCTACGGGGGCACCCAGCGGCTGCCCCGGGTGGTCGGGCTCGCGCGGGCGAAGGAGCTCATCTTCACCGGCGCGCTCATCTCGGCCGCCGAGGCGCTCCGGATCGGGCTCGTGAACCGGACGGTGCCCGCCGGGCAGGAGCTCCGCGCGGCCCGCGATCTCGCCCACACCATCGCGCAGCGCGCCCCGCGGGCGGTCGCCGCCGCCAAGCGGGCGATCCAGTCCGGGCTCGAGCGGCCGCTCGCGGACGGGCTCCGGCTCGAGGGAGAGGAGTTCGAGCGGGAGGTCCTCCCGAGCCACGACCTCCTCGAGGGGATCGCCTCCTTCGTGGAGCGCCGGCCGCCGAAGTTCACCGGCGAGTAGCCATGCCGATCGAGTTCACCTTCACCCCCGAACAGGAGGCGCTGCGCTCGGCGGTCCGGCAGTTCCTCGAGAAGGAGGTGGCGCCGGTCGTCGCCGCCATGGACGAATCCGAGAGCTTCCCGGAGGCGACCGTGCGGCGGATGCGGGAGGAGGGGTACTTCGGCGTGCCCATCCCGGAGGAGTACGGCGGGCTCGGGCTCGGGAAGGTGGGCTACTGTATCCTGCTCGAGGAGCTCGGGCGCGTCGACGCCTCCCACGGGGCGATCGTGGGGGCGCACACCTCCCTCGGGACGACACCGCTGCTCTCCTACGGGACCGAGGAGCAGAAGCGGCGGTGGCTCGTCCCCGCCGCCCGCGGGGAACGGCTCCTCGCCTTCAGCCTCACGGAACCGGGCTCGGGGAGCGACTCGGGGGCCGTCCAGACGGTGGCGGAGCGCCGCGGCGACGGGTTCGTCCTCACCGGCACCAAGATCTACGTCACCAACGGGCGCGAGGCGGACACGGTCATCGTCATGGCCGGCACCGACGTGAAGCTCGGGCCGAGCGGCGGCGTGACCGCCTTCCTCCTCGACAAGGGGCTGCCCGGCTTCACCGTCGGGCGGTGCGAGAAGAAGATGGGGCTCCACGGCACGTCGACGGCCGAGCTCGTCCTGGACCACGTCGAGGTCGGCCCGGAGCGGGTCCTCGGCGAGGTGGGCAAGGGCTTCCACGTGGCGATGACCGCCCTCGACGTCGGGCGGGTCTCGCTCGGGGCCGCCTCGCTGGGCGGCATCGACGCGGCGTGCGCGCAGGCGCTCACCTTCGCCCAGGAGCGCACCCAGTTCGGGCTGCCCATCAGCGAGTACGAGGCGATCCAGTTCAAGCTCTCCGACATGGCGATGCACGCCCACGCGCTGCGCTTCATGGTCTACCACGCGGCGGCGCGCCAGGACCGGATGGGCCCCGATCCGAAGAAGTGGGGCCGGCTCGAACGCGCCCAGAAGACCCGCGAGGCGGCGACGATCAAGTGCCTCGGGTCCGAGTGGGCGAGCGAGGCGATCGACGAGGCGCTCCAGATCCACGGGGGGCTCGGCTACATCCGGGGCACCCCGATCGAGCGGGCCTACCGGGACGCCCGGATCAGCGAGATCTTCGAGGGGACGAACGAGATCCAGCGGCTCGTGATCGCCCGGGACCTCCTCGCGCGGGGGCTCTGATCCCTAGGGCATCCCGCTCGGGTCCCACGTCGTCCGGAACGCGGCGTCGAGCCCGTCGAGCGTCCGCATCTCGTGGGGCGTGAGCTCGAAGTCGAAGAGCCGGGCGTTCTCGGCGATCCGCTCCCGCCGGGACGACTTCGGGATGACCACGACCCCGTGCTCGAGCCCCCAGCGGAGCACCACCTGGGCCGCGGTGCGGCCGTGCGCGGAGGCGATCCGTTCCACGGCCGGATCGTCGAGCCGGCGCCCCCGGGTGAGCGGCGCGTAGGCCTCGAGCTGGATGCGGTGCGCCCGGCAGTACGCGAGGAGCTCGCGCTGGAAGAGAAAGGGGCTGAACTCCACCTGGTCCACGACCGGGACCTCGTCGCTCGCGGCGAGGAGCTCCTCGAGGTGCGCGACGGTGAAGTTGCTCACGCCGATGGAGCGGACCCGGCCCTCCTTCCGGAGGGTCCGGAGCGCGCGCCAGCTCTCGAGCCGGCGACCGGGGACGGGCCAGTGGACGAGGTAGAGGTCGATCGGCCCCAGTCCGAGGTTCCGCTCGCTCCGTTCGAACGCCCGGAGCGCCGGCTCGTAGCCCTGGTCGTCGTTCCACAGCTTCGTGGTCACGAAGACCTCCTCCCGCGGGATCCCCGAGGCGCGCACGGCGGCCCCGACGTCGGACTCGTTGCCGTACAGCGTCGCGGTGTCGACGAGCCGGTACCCCAGCTCGAGCGCGGCGCCGACCGCCTCGCGGCATGCCCGCCCGCTCGGGGTCTGCCAGACGCCGAGCCCGAGCACGGGCATGCGCGCCGCATCGCGGAGCTCGACGCGCGAGGCGGTCCCCTTCCCGAGGTCGAAGGCGCCCGGCGCCGACGGCCCGACCATGGGCGCGCGAGCCCCCGGCGGTATTTGGCCGCCCGGGCCCGCGCCCCGCTACGCGGCCGGCGCCGTCGCCGGCTCGCCGGGAGCGGGCGGCCCACCGGCCGCGGGGGCGGCCGGGGTCCGGAGCAGCTCCTCCTTGAGGACCCGGCGGAGCACCTTCTGCACCGCGCTCCGCGGGAGGCTCTCGCGGAACTCGATCCGCCGGGGGGCCTTGAAGTGCGCGATCCGGTCGCGGACGAAATCGTGGAGCTGCTGCTCGGTGACGTCGGCGCCGGGGCGCTTGACGACCACGGCCGCGACGATCTCCCCGAGCGTCCGGTCGGGGAGCCCCACGACCCCCGCCTCCTGGACCGCCGGGTGCTGGTAGAGCACCTCCTCCACCTCGCGCGGGTAGACGTTGAAGCCGCCGACGATGATCAAATCCTTCTTCCGGTCGACGATGTAGGCGAACCCGTCCGGGTCGAGCCGGGCGATGTCCCCGGTGAGGAGCCATCCGTCCCGGAGCACGTTCTCGGTCTCCTCCGACTGCCGGAAGTAGCCCGCCATCACCTGGGGCCCCCGGACGCAGAGCTCCCCGACCTCGCCCACGGGCAGGACCCGGGTGCCGGTCGCGGAGTCGACGATCCGCTGGGAGGTCTCCGGGAGCGGGAGACCGATCGAGCCTTCCCGGGACTCCCCGTCGACCGGGTTCGCGTGGGTGACGGGCGAGGCCTCGGTGACCCCGTACCCCTCGATGAGGTGGGCGCCGGTGAGCGCCCGGAACCGCTGGGCCACCTCGAGCGGGAGCGGCGCCGATCCGCTCACGCAGACCCGGATCGAGCGCAGGTCGTACTTCGGGGTCTCGGGATGGGCGTTGATCGCCTGGTAGAGCGCGGGGACGCCGGGGAACTCCGTCGGCCGGTACTTCCGGACGAGCTTCAGGATCTCCGGCACGTCCGGCCGGGTCTGCAGCACGATCGTCGCGCCCACCGAGATGGGGTAGGTCATCGCGACCGTCATGCCGTAGACGTGGAAGAACGGGATCGAGGCGAGGACCACCCCGGTGCCCGGCGGCTGGATCGCGAACCAGGCCGAGCACTGGAGCGCGTTGGCGACCAGGTTGCGGTGGGTCAGCATCGCCGCCTTCGGCTTCCCGGTCGTCCCGCCCGTGTACTGGAAGACCGCGACGGTCCGCGCCGGATCCTGCGCGACCTCCGGCGGGCGGCCGGCCTGCTCGAGCTCCCGGAAGGGGTGCACCCCGGGGGCCCGGGGGAACTCCGTGGGATGGCCGCCCCGGCGGAGCACCGAGTTCACGAACAGCCGGGTGGGGAAGGGGTAGGAGTCGCGCAGCCGCGCGACGTAGTGGAGCCGCACCGGCGCCTCCCGGGCCACGGCGGCCAGCTGCGGATAGTGGATCTCGAGGAGGACGATCGCCTGGGGCTCGGCGTCGTGGATCACCCGCGCGAGGTCCTGCTGGATGTAGAGCGGGCTCACCTGGATGACGGTGAGCCCGGCGCGGAGCGCCCCGAAGAAGGCGATCACGTAGGGCGGGCAGTTCGGGAGGTAGAGCGCGAGCCGGTCCCCGGGGTGGAGGCCGGCCCGGGCGAAGCCCGCCGCGGCGCGCCCCGTCGCCTCCCAGAGCGCCCGGTAGCTCCACGTCCGGCCGTAGTAGATGATCGCCGTGCGGTCCGGCCAGCGCTCCGCCGAGCGCTCGAGGAGCTGGGGCAGCGTGATCGGCGGGACCTCGAGGGAGCGGGGCACGTACTTCGGGTAGCTGGAAAGCCAGGGGGCCTCGGGATCGCGGGGGGGAGCCGGGGGGGTCGCGGGGGCGGCCGGGCGGCTCACGGCCGGCCCTCCGGGGCCGCCCCGTCGTCCCGCTCGAAGATCACGCCGGGCTTGTACGACGGCCTCCACCGCACCCGGTCGCCGAGGTGGAGGTCGGCGTCGCGGCGCACGCCGGGCATCCAGCCGGTCATCCGGCCGCCCTCGTCGAGCTCGACCACGACGTAGGCGTACGGGGCGTCGTTGAGGAACTCGTCGCTGGGGACCGTCTGGACCGTGCCGGCCACGATCCGTCCCCGCCCCGAGAGCGCATGCTCGGCGAGGTCCCGGGCGCCGCACGCGGGGCAGACGAGCCCCCACGTCGCGGTCACGAAGCCGCACGCCGAGCGGAACCCGCGGAGCCGGGACTCCTCCTCGTAGCCGTGCTCGAACTCGCGGATGGTGTGGGCGGCGGGCGGGAGCTCCTCCGGTCCGGTTCCGGCCATGGTCCTACCGGTGCCCGAAGATGTGCACGGAGCAGGAGCTGCCGGTCGCGCCGACGTTGTGGGCGAGGGCGAGCTCGGTCTTCGGGACCTGCCGGGCCCCGGCGTGGTGATTGAACTGCTCGAAGATCTCGGCCACCTGCGAGGCGCCGGTCGCGCTCACGGGATGGCCCTTGGCCTTGAGCCCCCCGGAGGGGTTCACCGGGAGCTGGCCGTCCCGGGCGGTCAGCCCCTCGCGGGTCGCCCGGCCCGCCTCCCCCGCCGGGAAGAACCCGAGGTCCTCGAGCGCGACGAGCTCGGCGATGGTGAAGCAGTCGTGCACCTCGGCGAAGTCGATCTGGCCGGGCCGGACCCCCGCCGCCCGGTACGCCTTCTCGGCGGCGAGCCGCGCCGCCGGGAGGCTCGTCATGGAGGACCGGTCGTGGATGTCGCCGAGGGAGCCGGCGCGCGCCGAGGCCCGGATCACGAGCGGCTCCGACGCGGGGGAGGGGAACGTCTCCCGGGCGGTCACGACGAGCGCGGCCGCGCCGTCGGAGAAGGGGCAGCAGTCGTAGAGCCTGAGCGGCGAGGCGATCATGGGCGAGTTGAGGTAGGTCTCGTAGGAGATCTCCTTCTGGAAGTGGGCGTGCGGATTCCGCGCGGCGTTCGCGTGGTTCTTCACGGCCACGGCGCCGAGCTCCTCGGTCCGGGTCCCGTACCGGCGCGCGTGCGCGCTCGCGATCGTCGCGTAGAGCCCGGGGAAGGTCGCCCCGTTGTGCGCCTCGAAGGGGTAGTCCGCCCCGACGGCGAAGTAACTCGTCGCCGCGAGCGTGTCCAGGTGCGAGAGCTTCTCGAAGCCGACCACGAGCGCCGCCTCCTCGAACCCGGCGGCGACGTGGACGAAGGCCTCGTGGAGCGCGGCGCTCGACGAGGAGCAGGCCGACTCGATCGTGCACGAGGGGACCTCGGGGATCCCGAGGGCGGAGTTGAGGAGCGGGCCCACGTGCGCCTGCCGCTCGGCGATGCCGAAGGCGTTCGCCACGAAGGTGACGCCGATGTCCTGCGGCCGGAGCCCCGCACGGTCGAGCGCGGCGAGCGCGACCCGGGCCCCCGCTTCCCGCCCGGACTCCGCCATCTTGCCGAACCGGTTGGTGGCCGCCCCGGCGACCCAGGTCTCCCGCATGGTGCCCCCGTCCCCGAAGGCCGCCGCCGGGGAAGAAGGTTGCCCCCGGGGGTGCGCTCCGGGGGTCCCGCGGGGTTCCGTCCGCCCCCGGTCACGTCGTGGAGTCCGTCCTCGACGAGCCCGGGGGATGATCCCGGGACCGCCCCGGGCCGGGGCGCCCGATCAGCCGGAGCCGAGGTGGAGCCGCCGCTGGAGATCGTCGAAGAGCCGCCTGGCCTCGGCCGGGTCGCGGCTCTTGATGAGCACCCGGCCGTCCCGGCTGATCGTGACCTCGCGCTCGAGGGCCACGATGAGCATCACCCGGGCATCGATGACCGGGATCTTCTCGGCCTCGAGGCGGCCCCGGATCGCGACCAGGTCGAGCTTGAGCTTCGGCTCGGGGATCGCCTCGTAGCCGCCCCCGCCCGAGCAGAGGCGGACCGTGGAGTAGCTCATAGCACCTGGGCGTGGCGGATCACGTCGTCGACGATCTGGTTCACGTCGAGCGCCGTCTCCTCCGCCTGGATCTGGACGAGCGAGCTCCGGGTCGCCGGCCGGTCCGGCACCGCCTGGCAGCAGAGGCCCGGGCGGATCGAGATCCCGTAGGTCCCGATGGACCGGGCGAGCTCCTCGATCTCGTGCTTGTCGTAGCCGATCAGCGGCCGGACGATGGGGAGCCCGACGGCGGAGGTGGCCGAGCGCATGTTCGAGAGCGTCTGCGAGGCGACCTGGCCGAGCGCCTCGCCGGTGACCAGCACCTGGGCGCCCTCGCGCTCCGCGATCCGCTCGGCGGACCGCCACATGAAGCGCCGGCAGAGGACGCACCCGACGTGCCGGTCGGTCGAGCGCATGAGGGTGATCTGGGTCGGCCCGTGGGGCAGGACGTAGAGCGGGATCTTCTGCTGGAACCGCTCGCGGAGGAGCTGGATGTGGTCGGTCACCTTCCCCATCGGGGATTCGTCGGTGAACGGCCGGTTGTCCATGTGCACCGCGATCATCTCGTGTCCCTGGCGGAGCATCAGGTAGAGCGCGACGGGCGAGTCGATCCCCCCGCTCATGAGCATCACGCCGCGCATGCGACCCCCTACCGCCCTGCCGGGTATTAGAGGTCGGCCGGGGCCGCCGGGCCCCCGGCGTCCCGGGCGGAACGCCGTACCGACGGCGCCGGGCCCGCCCCGGTTTAAATAGACCCGCCCCTACCCGCCCGCATGGCGGGCCCGCCCCCGGCCATCGCCGAGCTCCACCTCCGGGAGGAGGGCTCGGGCGAGCCGGTGCTGCTCCTACATGGCCTGGGCGGGGACCACACCGTCTTCAACGCCCAGATCCGCCCCCTCGCGGAGCGGTTCCACGTCCTCGCGCCGGACCTGAGGGGCCACGGCCGGAGCCCCACCCCGGACGGCTCGACGTTCACCTTCGACGAGCTCGAGCAGGACCTGGATGCGCTCGTGGAGGCGCGCGGGACCGGGCCGGTCCACCTCGTCGGCCTGAGCGCGGGCGGGTTCCTCGCCCTCCGGTGGGTCCTCGACCGGCCGGAACGGGTCCGGAGCCTGGTCCTCCTCTCGACCGCCGCGCAGTGCGACGGCCATACGCGCGCCATCGCGCAGCACTGGGCCGAGGTCTACCGCGACCAGGGCTACGACGCCTACGTGATGCGGCTGCTCAAGGACCTCTACCAGGCGGAGTGGCTCGAGCAGCACCTCGAGGTGATCGACCACGCGCTCGCGACGCTGCGCGGGCAGGACCTCCGCGCCGCGGTGCAGTGGGGCCTCGCCGTCCGGAACTTCGACGTGAGGAACCGGATCTCCCAGATCCGCGCGCCCACGTCGGTCGCCCACGGCATGGAGGACCGGGTGATCGACGCCTCCCACGCCCGGTTCCTGCGCCAGGCGATCCCGGGCACCGAGCTCAAGCTCTTCCCGTTCACCGGCCACATGCTGCCCGTGGAGCGGGCGGAGGAGACCACGCGGCTCCTCCTCGAGTGGCTCGCGCGGCCCCCGCGACGCCCCGGGTCCGCGGGCCCGGCCCCCTCCCCGTGACCCGGCGGCGGGCCGGTCAGCGGTGAGCTTACAACCTTGGGCGCCCGTAGGGGGACGGTCGGGCACGATGGACGAAAGCGTGGAAGCGCTCCGTGCGCAACTCCAGCGGCTCGAGGCGAAGGTCCGCGAGCTCACGGACCGGATCGGGAACCTGGAGCGGTACAACGTCCCTCGGGTCGAGAACCCGATCGACCAGGCCTCCGTCCGCCAGAAGGTCACCTACGACTGGCAGTCCTAGTCGGGCCCGGTCCGCCCCCACTGCGGACCGCGGGCTCTCCGGTTGGCTCCGCACGCTACCGGAAGCCCCCCCACCGCTCGCCGCGGCGGGCGCGGCCGTCGTGGCCGTGCTCCGCGACGGCCCGGAGGGGATCGAGTCGCTCCTCATCCAGCGGTCGGTCCGGGAGGGGGACCCGGCCTCCGGCCAGGTGGGGCTCCCCGGGGGACGCAAGGACCCGGGCGACGTCACGCTCCTCGGGACCGCGCTCCGCGAGGCGGCCGAGGAGGTCGGGCTCGCGCCCGGCGACCTCGCCGCCCCTCCCCGTTCCCTCGGGGTCTTCGCGGCGAGCGCCTTCGGGCTCGACGTCGCCGTCTTCGTGGCCGAGCTCGGACCGGGGTCACCCCATCTGAGGGCGGCGGATCCGGAGGAGGTCGAGAGCATCTTCTGGCTGCCGAGCGCCCGGCTCCGGGCCCCCGAGCCCGTCGTCCGCACGACGCGGCTCGGGCCGCTCACGGTCGCCGCGGTGCGCCACGAGGGCCACGTCGTCTGGGGGTTCACCCTCCGGGTGCTGCAGGAGCTGCGGGGCCATCTCGAGGGGTCGGCGGGCGGCCCGCCGACGGCCCAGCCCCGGTAGGCCGCTTAAAAAGCGTTTATATAGGCCTTATAAATTCGCGGCGTAGGGAGCGTCATGCCGAAGATTCGCATCGAGAACGTGGTCGCTTCGACCTCGCTGGGGGACGAACTCGACCTGCAGTCGATCGCGCTGGGGCTCGATGGGGCGGAGTACGAGCCCGAGCAGTTCCCCGGTCTCATCTACCGGCTCAAGGAGCCGAAGACGGCGATCCTCCTCTTCCGGTCGGGCAAGGTGGTCTGCACCGGCGCGAAGAGCATGCGGGAGGTGGAGGACTCGATCCACACCGTCGCCCAGCAGATCAAGAAGGGCGGCCAGAAGATCAACATGCGCCCGAAGATCGAGGTGCAGAACATCGTCGCGAGCTCCGATCTGGAGTCGGAGATCAACCTCAACGCCATCGCGGTCACGCTGGGGCTCGACCGGGTCGAGTACGAGCCCGAGCAGTTCCCCGGTCTCGTCTGCCGGATCGAGGAGCCCCGGGTCGTGGTGCTGCTCTTCGGCAGCGGGAAGCTCGTCTGCACGGGCGCCCGGAAGCCCTCCGACGTCGAGGTCGCCGTGAAGAAGATCACGGCGGAGCTGCGCGGCGCCGGGCTGCTGAGGTAGCCGTCGCCGCGTCCGAGGCGCTCGTGGCCGCCACCGCGGCCGGCCTGCCGGTCGTCGACCACCACTGCCACCTCTCGCCCACCGGCGAGGGGATCGGGGCCGCCCGCCGGTTCCGCGCGGCCGGCGGCACCCACCTCTTCCTCGCGACCCAGAACTACGAGGCCGGCGTGCCGCTCTCCCCCGAGGCCTACGAGCGCCAGTTCGAGACGACGCTCGGGCTCGCCCGGGCGGTGGAGGCGGAGGCCGGGGTCCGCGCCTACGCGGTCCTCGGCCCCTACCCCGTCGACCTGGTGGGCCAGGTCGAGCGGCTCGGGGCCCCGGCGGCGATCGAGCTCCAGGGGCGGGCGATGGAGTCCGCCGGACGGCTCATCGAGGAGCAGCGGGCGGTCGCCCTCGGCGAGGTGGGCCGCCCGCACTTCCCCACCGCCCCCGAGCTCGCGGGCCCCGTGGAGGAGGTCCTGCGACGGGCGCTCGAGGTGGCCCGGGACGTCGGCTGCCCGGTGGTCCTGCACGCGGAGGAGCTCGGGCCGGAGGGGTTCCGCGGCCTGGTCGGCCTGGCCGCCCAGGTGGAGTTCCCGGTCGGGCGGCTCATCAAGCACTACCACCGGAGCGTGCTTCCGACCCCCGAGTACCAGGGGATGGTCCCCTCCTACCTCGCGCGGCGGGAGACGGTGGCCGCCGCGCTCGCGACCCCGGGGCCGTGGTTCCTCGAGACCGACTTCCTGGACGATCCCGCGCGCCCCGGCGCGGTGCTGGACCTGCCGACGGTGGCCCGCCGCGCGCACCACGACCTCGCGCAGCACCCCGACCACCTCGCGCTCTGGGAGGTGCCGTTCCAGCGCTCGATCCAGCAGGTCTACGGCTTCACGCCCGAGATCGACGCCCGGGGGAACCCGCGATGACCGTCCGGAGGAGCCGAGGGATCCTCATCGCGATCGAGGGGATCGACGGCGCGGGGAAGTCGACGCTGCAGCGGAACCTGGCCGCGCGCTACCGCCGGCGCGGCTGGCGGGTCGCGATCGCCCGGGAGCCCGCCGACCCGACCCTCGGACGGGCCGCGCAGCGGGCGACGCCGAAGGACCCGGTCGCGGGCGCGCTGCTCTTCACGTTGGACCGGGCGCTCGCCCGCCCGGGGATCGCCGCCGCGCTCGCGCGCGGGGCGATCGTCCTGCAGGACCGGTCCTACTACTCCACGCTCGCCTACCAGGGGAGCGCGCTCCCGGCCGCGCAGGAGCGCTCGCTCGTGACGCTGCAGCGGCAGGTCACGCTCGAGCCCGACCGGATCCTCTGGGTCGACCTCCCGCCGGCGCGCGCGCTCGCCCGGGTCCGGGGCCGGGGACGGGAGCGCTCGCCGCTCGAGCGGATCCCGACGCTGAGGAAGGTGCGGCGGGCCTACCGCGGACTGCTCCGGCCCCCCCGGTGGATCCGGCTCGACGGCGGGGCCTCGCCCCCGGAGGTCGCGGAGGCGGCGGAGCGGGCGCTCGAGCGGTTCGTGGCCGCGCGGATGCGACGCGCCCGCCGGACCCCACGGGGGCGGTCGGCCGCGTGAGCAAGTACCCATAATGTAGGCCACGGGCTCCCTCCGCCGGACGATCGATGGCCGACGTGCTCATCCACGAGGAGACGCTCGACGCGGGGTACTTCCCGCCCCGGCTGCCCGGCCGGGAGAAGGAGCTCGCCCTCCTCTCGAAGCGGTACCGCGAGGGGCTGCTCAAGGGGCTGCCGCAGAACCTCCTCCTGACCGGCGGCATCGGCAGCGGGAAGACCGCGGTGGGCAACTGGCTCGGGGACCAGCTCCGGAGCGCCGGACGGATCAAGGGGCTGCCCGTCTTCCCGATGTACGTCAACTGCTGGCGGCGGTCGAACGACCGGTCGATCCTGCTCGACCTCCTCCGCGGGGTGGGCGTCCACCTGCCCGACCGCGGCTACAGCCTCTCCGAGATGCTCGACATCTTCGAGCAGGGGATCCGGAAGAACCCCGGGCACCGGCTCATCGTGCTCGACGAGGTGAGCGCGCTCGTCCGCCAGGGTACCCGGCTCGTCTACCTTCTCGCCCGGTCCCGCGAGGTCTCCCTGGGGGTGATCTCGCTGTTCCTGATCGCGCCCGAGGACATCCTGCCCTACCTGGATCCCGCGAGCCGCTCGAGCTTCGGCGTGACGCACCGGATGGCGCTCGCCCCGTACGACGCGGCGGCGCTCCTCGGGATCCTCGCGAGCCGCGCCGAGCTCGCGCTCCGGCCGGGCAGCTACTCGGCCGAGCGGCTCCGCCCCCTCGCCGAGGCGGCCGCCGGCCGGGGCGGCGATGCCCGGTTCGCCCTCGAGCTGCTGCTCAACGCCGCCCGTTCCGCGGAGTCGGAGGGGCGGGCCGAGATCACCGCCGAGGACGTGCGGGCGGCCCGGAGCTCGCTCCTCCCCCCGGAGAACGAGCGGGCGCTCGATGACCTCCCGATCGGGTCGCTCTTCATCCTGCTCGCGGCGGCCCGGTCGCTCCGCGGTCCGAAGGGCAGCGTGCCCACGGACCGGGCGCGGCAGGCCTACCAGGCGCTCGCGGAGGAGCACGGTGCGAAGCCCATGAGCCGCGTCACCTTCTGGAGGACCGTGAAGCTCCTCGAGCGGGACGGGCTCATCGAGGTCGAGCCGGCCACCGTGGGACGGCCTTCCCGGCTCCGCCTCGACGACCTCCCCGTGAGCCGCCTCGAGCTCCTCCTCGAGGAGCGGGTCGCCGCGAAGCCCCGGGGCAAACGATAAGCTCGCGTCCCGGCTGGAACGCGCATGGCGACGGAGCCCCTCGCCGCGCCGTTGCCCGTGGTCGGCGCGGGCCGGCTGCCGTCGTGGATCTCCGTGCGCCCGCCGCGCGGGCAGTACCCCGAAGTGCGGTCCCTCCTCGACGGGCTCGCCCTCGGCACCGTGTGCCGGGAGGCGCACTGCCCGAACCTCTCCGAGTGCTGGTCGGCCGGCACGGCGACGCTCCTGCTGCTCGGCACCGACTGCACCCGGCGCTGCGGTTTCTGCGCGGTCCGGACCCGGTCGCCCCATGGCCGCCTCGACCCGACGGAGCCCGCGCGCGTCGCGGAGGGGGTCCGCCGCTGGGGGCTCCGGTACGTCGTGCTCACGCAGGTCTGCCGCGACGACCTCCCCGATGGCGGGGCCGGGATCCTGGCGGAGACCGTGGCGCGGATCCGGAGGGAGTCGCCCGGGACGCTCATCGAGCTCCTCGTCGGGGACCTCGGCGGATCGCCGGAGAACCTGCGCACCCTCCTCGCGGAGCCGCCGGACGTCCTCGCGCACAACCTCGAGACGGTCCGGCGCCTGAGCCCGACGGTGCGGGACCGCCGGGCGGGCTATGCGAGGTCGCTCGAGCTCCTCGCGCAGGTGAAGGAGCTCGGGGGACCCGGGCAGGTCACCAAGAGCTCGATCATGCTCGGGCTCGGCGAGGACCGCGGGGAGCTCACCGAGAGCTTCCGCGACCTCCGGGGGAGCGGCGTCGACCTCCTCACCCTCGGGCAGTACCTCCGGCCCTCGGCCGGGCACGTGGCCGTGGAGCGGTACGTGACGCCGGGGGAGTTCGACGAGCTGCGGTCGGGCGCGCTCGCGGAGGGGTTCTCGGGGGTCGAAGCGGGCCCCCTGGTGCGGAGCTCGTACCGGGCCGAGGAGCTATATCGTCGCGCGGCCGCCCGGGGCCGTTAGCTGATGGCGAAGAAGGTACGCTCCCGGCCCGAGGCGACCGAGGAGAGCAAGTTCGAGTTCCCCGTCTTCGATGAGCGGGCGTTCATCCGGCACGAGCTCTCGCTGACCACCGGGTCCGTCCTCGCCATCGGCTGGGCGCTCCTCGCGGCGGTCCTCTCCAGCATCATCAGCCTGATCGGCGGCGGCACCCTCCACCTGGTCGGCGCCGCGTCCCTGGGGCTCCTGGTGGTCGTCAGCTCCGGCGTCCTCTTCCCCCGGATCGACCGGGACTTCGCGACCTACACGCGGGGCGACTGGGCGAGCGTCTTCCTGCTCGAGATCTTCGCCTGGCTCGGCATCTGGCTGCTCCTCGCCGGGGCCTTCGGGCACCTCACGAGCTAGCGGCGCCGTCCGGGACGAGCCAGGGGAGCCGCTTGACGAGCAGCTCGCCCAGCGCGAGCTCGAGCTCCGGGACCTCGTGCGCCCGGTCGAGCGGGACGAACCGGTCCTCCGCGCGGAGCGATCGCGTGAGGTCGCGCCCGAGCGAGATCCGGTCCATGTGCCGGTTCAGCGCCGCCTCGAGCCCCGGCTCCCCCCGGCGCGTCTCCACGGCGAGCCGTCCGTCCTCGGCGACGAACGGCCCCTGGAGGACCGGCGCCGAGGGATCGGTCCACTTGGCGAGGAACTGGGCGACGCGATCCGGCCCGGGCGGCGGGCCGTCCTGGGACCGCACCTCGGAGAGCGCCGCGGGGTCCGCCTCGAGCAGGATCGTGACCGTCGCCTCGCTCGCCGCGAACGCGCTCCCCACGACGGTGAAGCCGGCCCGGCGGGCCTCCTCCGCGATGGCCCGGGCCCCCTTGGCGAGCTGCGGGTAGACGATGTCGTCGACCAGCCTCGGGCGGGGGAGGGTGAGCGCCACGACGTGGGTCCGGCGGGCGCGGATCCGTTCGAGGGCGCCCGCGCGGCCGAGCCGGGCGGCCGGGCGGGGCCGGAAGAACCTCGGGTCCGGCGCGGCGAGGTAGGCCTGCGCCGCGAGGAGGAGGAGGGTGAAGTTCCGGCGCGAGAGCGCGCTCGTCACGTTCCGGTGGGGGTCGACCGGGTCGTCGAGGAGGAGCGGTACCTCGGCCGGGACCCTCGGGGAGGAGCCCGGGGTGAACACGATCCGGACCGGCGGGGTGAAGGTGCGGGCCGCGGCGAGCAGCTCGTCCAGGGACCCGTACTTGAGGATCAGGAGCTCGACGGCGTACCCGGAGAGCCCCTGGGTCTTGGCCTCGGAGCCGTAGATCCCCTGCGCCCGGAGGAACTGCTTGGCGAGCCGGGTCTCCTCGATGAGCTCCGGGGTCTGGTGGGTCCGCAGGTACTCGTGGTGGAACGGGGTGCGGTCGACCGCCGTCTGCGGGTGCGAGGGGTCGCGGATGGCGTAGCCGGGAACGGCGTCGACCTGGAACCCCTCGTACGTCCCGCGCAGGTAGGGGTGCTCCGCGTACCGCGTCTCCGCGGTCTCGAAGAGGAGGCCCGCGAGCTGGAGCCCGTGCGACTCGAGGTCGGCCCGGGGCAGCTCGGGCGGGAAGAGCAGGAAGAGGTCGATGTCCACCCGGTCGCTGAGGAAGGTGCCGCGCGCGGCGCTGCCGGCCACGACGGCGCGCACGAGCGGCAGGTGGTGCTCGTGCGCCTTCCGGGCGGCGAGATCGAGGAGCCGTCCACGGACGCCGGCGACCCGGTCGAGCATCTCCGCCGTCGGGGCGATCTCCCGGCGCACCTCCGCCTCGATCGACGCGAGCTTCGGGGGCCGACCCCCGGTGGGACCCGGCACGACGGGCGGGAGGGCCCCGGGGGCTTAGGACTTTGGATGGCGGGCCGGAGCCCTCCCGAGCGGCCGCCACGAAACCGTCATTCCCCGCCGGGGGCTGCGTCCCCGCGGGGGGATCCATGGCCGAGGCCGCGCCGGCACCCGAGCACGAAGCGATCCTCTACGAGCCGCTGCCCGAGGGCAAGGTGCGCTGCACGGCCTGCGCCCGCTACTGCATCATCCCCCCCGGGTCCCACGGGTTCTGCTACGTCCGAGCGAACGTCGGCGGAAAGCTCGACCTGCTCGTCTACGGCCGGGTCGCGGCGCTCCAGGTCGACCCGGTCGAGAAGAAGCCGCTCTCGCACTTCCACCCCGGCACCCGGGTGCTCTCCCTGGGGACGGTCGGGTGCAACTGGCGGTGCCGGTACTGCCAGAACGCCGAGATCTCGCAGGAGAGCGCGGTCGCGGGCCGTTCCTACTCGCCGCGGCAGATCGTCCGCCGGGCGGTCGAGCTCGGCTGCCAGGGGGTCACCTTCACCTACAACGAGCCCACGATCTTCCTCGAGTACGCCCTGGACGTCATCGAGGCGGCGCACGCGGAGGGGCTCTTCACGAACTTCGTGACGAACGGCTACCTGACGCCGGAGGCGGTCGGGCTCCTCGGACCGAAGCTCGACGCCATCTCCGTCGACTTCAAGGGGAGCGGCGAGGAGCGCTTCATGCGGAAGTACATCACCGCGAAGGGCCCCGCCCCCATCCTCTCGACGCTGACCGATCTGCGGCGCCACGGGGTCCACATCGAGGTCACCGACCTGATCGTCCCGGAGGTCGGGGAGGACGACGCGGCGCTCCAGGAGCTCGCGCGGTTCGTCGTCCGCGAGCTCGGACCGGCGACGCCGTTCCATCTCCTGAGGTGGCACCCGGACTACCGGATGTTGGAGTTCCCGGTCACCCCGATCCCGACGCTCGAACGGCTCCACCGGCTCGCCGTCGCCGAGGGGCTCGAGTACGTCTACCTCGGCAACGTCTGGGGCCACCCGCTCGAGCACACCTACTGCCCGGCGTGCCACGCGGTCGCCATCGAGCGCTACGGGTTCATGATCCGGGCCTGGAACCTGGATGCGGGCCATCGGTGCCGGGCGTGCGGCCATACGATCCCGATCGTCGGCCAGCTGCCTCCGGCGTACACTCCGGCCGGGGCGCTGCCGGTCCTGTGAGCCGGGGCGAGCCTCATTACCTCCCGTCCGTCCGGGTCCCCCTGGCGGAGGATCCTCGGATGCCCATCCTCTTCGGGGAGAGCGCGGTCACCGACGCCCAGCTCGACGAGATGCTGGAGGACTTCCGGTCCGGTCTCACGGGGCGGATCGACCTCGCCGACACCATGGCCGCCGACGGGAAGGACCCCCTGAGCTTCCTCACGGCCCGCGGCCTCGCCGGGGAGCTCGTCCGCCTCATCGATCTCGCGCGCGCGCCCGGGGCCGGACGCGAGCTCAAGATCCGCGCCGTGAACGTCGCCTACGAGGGCTTCCTCGCGGTCGTCGATCTGGTGAAGACGCACTCCGGCGGCCCGACGGTCCCCGCGGCCCGGACGCCGCGGGACGGCTAGATTCCGGCCGTTCCCCCCGGCGGAACGGTACCGCCCATGGCGGCGCGCTACCGCAGCCTCCCGCACACGAGCGTTAAGAACCCGCGCGGTCGTCGGGGCCCGTGGAGCCTCGTCGCGTCTCGATCCACTGCGAGGATCGGGAGCTGGCGGGCTACCTCGCCCTTCCGGAGCTCCCTCCGGGCCGGACCGCCCCGGGGGTCATCCTGATCCACGAGATCTTCGGGCCGGACGCCCACATCCAGGAGGTCGCCCGGCGGTTCGCCGCCGAGGGCTACGCCGCGCTCGCCCCGAACCTGTTCACCGGGGAGCTCGAGGCGATCCTGACCCCGGCGAACATCGCGCTCGCGATGCAGGCGTTCGCCCAGGCCCCGCCGGACCTCCGGCGGAACCCCGCCAAGTTCGCCGAGTTCGCCGCCACGCAACCGCCCGAGCGCCGTCCGGTGCTCGGGGCGTTCGCCCGGATCCAGAGCCCGGACGCGCTCGCGGGGTTCGCCCAGGACCTACTGGGCGTCCACGCGTTCCTCGCGGAGCTGTCCGAGGTCGACACGGACCGGATCGGGTCGCTGGGATTCTGCTTCGGCGGGGCGATGTCCGCGCGGCTCGCCACCGTGGACCCCGAGCTCCGGGCGGCGGTGATCTTCTACGGCCAGAACCCGCCGCTCGTGGACGTGCCCCGGATCCGGGCCGCTCTCCTCGGGCTCTACGGGGCCGAGGACCCGGGGATCACCGGCACCGTCCCGGAGCTCGCCGAGGCCGTGCGGAAGGCGGGCGGGAGCTTCGAGTACCGCATCTACCCCGGGGCGCGGCACGCCTTCTTCAACGATACCCGGCCGAACTACCACGCCGACAGCGCCCGCGACGCATGGCCGCGGGTCCTCGACTTCTTCGCCCGGAGCCTCGCGCCCGGCGCGCCCCCCGGCTGAGCCCCCTCCGGAGTCCTCGGCGATGGTGGCCTACAAGTGGACGGTCCTGTCCAACACCACGCTGGGCGGGCTCCTCGCCTCGATCGACGGATCGATCCTGCTGATCAGCCTGCCGGTGGTCTTCCGGGGCATCGGGGTGAACCCGTTCGAGGAGGGGAACTTCCCGCTCCTCATCTGGCTCCTGCTCGGCTACGGGATCGTCACCGCGACGCTCCTCGTGACCGTCGGCCGGCTCTCGGACATGTGGGGCCGGGCGCGGATGTACAACTTCGGCTTCGCCGTCTTCTCGACCGGATCGATCCTCCTCTTCGTCGAGCCGTGGGCGGGCGCCATGGGCGGCTGGGCGCTCGTCTTCTTCCGGCTCATCCAGGCGGTCGGCGCCTCCTTCCTCTTCGCGAACTCCGCCGCGCTCCTCACCGATGCCTTCCCGCCGGAGGAGCGCGGGAAGGCGATGGGCGTGAACCAGATCGCGTTCATCGGCGGCTCCCTCGTGGGGCTCATCGTGGGCGGCCTCCTCGCGAGCGTGCCGGATCTCTCGATCGGGCCGTGGGTGCTCCCGACCTGGCGGCTCATCTTCCTGGTGAGCGTCCCGGTCGGGGTCTTCGGGACCGTCTGGGCGTACGCGAAGCTCCAGGAGACGAGCATCCGCGCGCCGAACCAGCGGATCGACCTCCCCGGCAACGTCACCTTCGCGGCCGGCCTCACGCTCCTGCTCGTCGGCGTGACCTACGGCCTCCTGCCCTACGGCGGGGCCTCGACGGGCTGGTCGTCGCCGTGGGTGCTCTCCGCGCTCGTCGCCGGCGCCGGGCTCCTTTTCGGGTTCGTCCTCATCGAGCTCCGGGTGCCGGACCCGATGTTCCGGCTCCACCTCTTCCGGGTCCGGTCGTTCGCGGCCGGCACGTCGGCCGCCCTCCTGGGATCGCTCGCCCGGGGCGGGCTCATGCTCCTGCTCGTCATCTGGTTCCAGGGGATCTGGCTGCCCCTCCACGGCTACAGCTTCCGGGAGACGCCCTTCTGGGCCGGCATCCTGATGATGCCGATGATCGCGGGCTTCCTCGTTGCCGGGCCGTTGAGCGGATGGCTCTCGGACCGCCGGGGGCCCCGGCTCCTGGCGACGGCCGGGATGTCGATCGGGGCGGCGGCCTTCTTCGGCCTCGCCCTCCTGCCGGTCGACTTCGCCTACTGGCAGATGGGGCTCTTGCTCTTCGCGAACGGATGCGGCATGGGGATGTTCGCCTCCCCCAACGCGGCCGCCGTGATGAACTCGGTCCCGCCGGAGAACCGGGGCGCCGCGTCCGGGATGCTCGCGACGCTGCAGAACACCGGGCAGCAGATGTCGCTCGCGATCTTCTTCACCGTCGTGATCGTCGGCCTCGCCGCCGGCCTGGGGTCGAGCGTCCCGCCGGCCCTCGCCGTGGCCGGCGTGCCGGCCGTGGACTCGGCCCTCCTCGGCCACGTGATCGCGTCGAACCCGACCGGCGCGCTCTTCGGGGCGTTCCTCGGGGAGAATCCCATGACCGGCGTGCTCGCGGTCACCGCGACGCTCCCGGGATGGACCCCCTTGCCTCCG
This sequence comes from Thermoplasmata archaeon, assembly GCA_027314915.1. Classification (GTDB taxonomy): domain Archaea; phylum Thermoplasmatota; class Thermoplasmata; order Lutacidiplasmatales; family UBA184; genus JAKIVR01. The sequence goes on from DAHUZZ010000010.1 coordinate 63,900, forward strand.
GGCGTCGAGGCGACGCTGCTCGGACCGCACTTCTTCGCCACCGCGATCCGGGGCGGCTTCGGCACGGCCATCTCCGGTGCGTTCGTCGTGGCCGGGTGCATCACCCTGGTGGCCGCCCTCGTCTCCGCCCTGCGGGGGGTACGGTACATCCATCCCGCCCCGATCCACGTGGGCGCCCCCGGCGAACCCCGCCCCCCGCCCGGACCCGATCCTGCCGCGGCGGCCGCCCGCCGGCTCGACCCTCGGCGCTGAACCGGGTCCGGGCCGCCCGGCCCCCGCCGACGGGGGCCCCGGGGACCCTTCGATCGAACGGCACGGTCCGGACCGCGTTCGGTCGTGCGATGTCGAACGAGGACGTTACCGGCGCGGCGAGGCCCCGTGGACGGGCTCGGTGATCCGGTCCCCGGGCCCCGCCCTCGGCCCCGAGCTCGGGACCCCCGGCCCCGGGGGGCCAGTACGCACCGCCTTTACTTCAACGGACCCCGGCATCCCTGAGGCCGGGGGGGGTCCCGTGGCATCCACGGACGCGTCTCGGTTCGAGCAACGTCCCGTACTGGTCTTCTGGGAGCTGACCCGCGCCTGTCCCCTCGCGTGCGCGCACTGCCGGGCGTCGGCCATCCGAGAGCGGCTGCCGGGGGAGTTGAGTACGGCCCAGGGGAATACGCTGCTCGAGAGCCTGCGCGACTTCGGACCGCCGTATCCGACGCTCATCCTCACCGGAGGCGACCCGCTGTCCCATCCCGATCTCTGGGCGATCATCGCCCGTGCCCGGGCGCTCGGCCTCCATGTGGCGGTCTCGCCGGCCGTCTCCCCGCGGCTCTCTCGGGCCGTCCTGGACCGCTTTCGTGCGCTCGGCGTCGCGTCGATCTCCCTCAGCTTGGACGGCGCCCAGGCGTCGACCCACGAGACGCTCCGGCAGAGCCCGGGACACTTCGCGCAGACCCTGGAGGCCATCGACCTCGCCCAGGACGCCGGTCTGCGGGTCCAGGTCAACTCGACCGTCACCGGGGCGAGCGCGGCGGAATGGCCGGAGTTGTTCCAGCTCCTGCGCGACCGCGGGGTCCCCGTCTGGGAGGTCTTCTTCCTGATCCGGACCGGACGCGGGGCCGGTCTCAGCGAGCTCACCCCATCGGAGGCCGAGGACGTCTGCCACTTCCTCTACGACGCCTCCCAGTATGGGATGGTCATCCGGGCCGTCGAGGCCCCGTTCCTCCGCCGGGTCCTCCGCGCCCGGCAGGCCGGCGCGCCGCCGCCGCCGAGCCCGCTCTATCGGTCGCTCCGGAGCCGGCTCGAAGGGTCGGCCGGACCGGCCGCGCGTCCCAGCAGCCTCGCCCCCGTCGGCACCCTCGACGGGGACGGGATCCTCTTCATCGGGCATGATGGGACGATCCATCCCGGAGGACTCGCTCCCGAGGCGCTGGGCAGGTTCCCGGAACGGCGCCCGGCGGAGGTCTATCGGTCGTCGCCGACGCTGCGGTCGATCCGCCGCCGGGAGTTCCACGGAGCGTGCGGCCGCTGCGCGCATCGGGCGTACTGCGGCGGGAGCCGGGCCCGCGCGCTCGCGGCGACCGGCGACATCCTCGGGACGGATCCGGCATGCCTCCGGGCGGCATCCGCCGAGGCGTGACCCCGGTGACGAACCTCCTCGACGCGGCGGTCCTGTACACCCACCTGGTCGCGGCGGTCCTGTTCGTCGGCGGCTCCTTCTTCATCTGGTTCGTCGTCGATCCGGTCTCCTACCAGCTGACCAGCGACGAGTCCTCGCGCACGGCGCTCGTCGGTCGGGTCGCGCGTCAGTTCGGTCGATGGGTGAACGTCCTGCTCCTCGTCCTCGTCCTCACCGGATTGTTCAACGCGTGGGTGTACCTGGCATCGCCCGGCACCGGGTGGGGCTCCGCCGCCGCGGACGTGCTGCTGGTGAAGATCGGGGTCGTCGGGCTCCTCATCGCGCTCATCTACCTCCACGGCGCCTACTACGGGCCACGGATCGTGCGGCTGGCCCGAGAAGGGAAGCTCGACCAACTGCGAGCCCTGCGCCGTCGGAGCCGCGTCATCTCCTACGTGAACCTGGCCCTGATGCTGGCCGTTCTGTTCCTCGCCGTTCTCCTGCAGACGCCGCCGTGACGGGTTCGATGGGGGCCTTACCGACGGCCGCACCGGGGACCCGCGGCCCCCTTCCGTCCGGGGGCGCCGCGGCGGGTCGCTCGACCTCCGCGGTCCTCCTCATGGCCTTGGGCGCGCCGACGTCGCTGGACGAGGTCGAGCCGTTCCTTCGCGATCTGCGGGGCGGACGGCCCACGCCACCCGAGCTCATCGAGGAGTTCCGGGAGCGCTATCGACGGATCGGGGGGGCGTCTCCGTTGCTCGAGGTCTCGCGGTCCCAGGCCGCCGCCCTCGAGCGTCGCCTCGCCGACCGTGGATGGCCGGTCCCGTGCACGGTCGGGATGCGACACTGGGCGCCCCGGATCGATGCGGCGGTCCGCGAGCTCTCCGCGGCCGGCGTTCGCGACCTGGTGGCGCTCTCGCTGACCCCGTACTACTCGAACTGGAGCGTGGGCGGCTACCTGGACGCGCTGCGGGCCGCCGTCTCCGCGAGCGGCGCGTCTTTGAGGATCCATCCCGTCCGAAGCTGGCATCGCTCGCCGTCGCTCGCCGAGGCGTTCGCGGCCCGGGTGCGGGAGGGGAGGTCGGCCCTGGCCGCCTCGGGCGCTGCGGACCCTTACGTCCTCTTCACCGCCCACAGCCTGCCGGAAGGACCGGAGAGCGACACCGAAACGTACGTGCGGCACCTGGACGAGGCGCGCGCGGCGATCCTGGGCCGGCTGCCCCCGGTCCGGTCCGCGATGGCCTACCAGAGCGTCGGTCGTCGGGGCGGCTCGTGGCTGGGCCCGTCGATGGAGGCCCGCCTGGACGAGCTGACCCACGCGGGGGAACGATCCGTGCTCGTGGTGCCGTACGGTTTCGTCTCGGACAATCTCGAGATCCTGTACGACATCGATATCGAGCTGCGGGCCCGGGCCGACGAGCGCGGGATCCGGCTCGAACGGACCCCCTCCCTCAACGCAGACCCGGGTCTCGTCGAGGCCATGGCGGAGGCGGTGCTCGCGGTCCGGCCGGGACGTCCCGACTGAACTCGAAGATCGCTACCATCCAAGAGATGGCGTACGGATTCCGGAACGAGTCGCACTTCCGGACGGCGGTGCTGTTCCGTGGTGGAGGCCTATCACTCTACCCGGGGACCCCCGACAAGCCCGGATGAACCATCAACAGTGACTCTACCGTGCCGGAACGCTGCATTCCGCCCATCTTGCTGGGGAACCTCTCCTTCTCGGGGCTTTGGATCAACGGGAACGGGGTGACGCTGTTCGGCTCGTGGCAGGCCGTGGAGGTACAGGACTTTCACATCGGGAACACGCCCTACGTTCAGGAGCTCTTCCCGACGGTCCAGGCATCGCC
>DAHUZZ010000011.1 GCA_027314915.1 Thermoplasmata archaeon
CCATCCTCGAGCCCCGCAGGATTTCGACCTGGGAGCCTTCCATCATCCCAGATCCATCGGGTATTATCCCCAGTTTCCCGGGGTTATCCCCGTCTCGAGGGCAGATTGTCCGCGTGTTACTGAGCAGTGCGCCGAGGGCTTACCCCTCTCGACTCGCATGGCTTAAGCGAACTCCAATAGCGGTGCCCGCCGGCAGGATCAACCGGATTGATGCACAACTTCGCGTGTGCGGGGTTGAACTTAGTACCGACGGTATGACTGAACTTCGATCAGCGGTTTGATTGCTCTTACACTTTCTCGCTTACTTACTTACGTTAGTGAGCTGGTTTCGTTACTCCATCCTTCGTCAGTCCCGAGAGGTCACTTCCCGTTTCCGGGAAGGGGATCTCGGGGCTCCACGCCCTTTCGGGCCCACCTGTGGCGCCGCGCGGAAGAGCACGGATCACGTATCCCCGGCTCGCCGTGGCGACGTCGCCGCGCGACCTTCCCCGAAGGGTCGGCCGGCGCGGTAGCGGTTAGCACCCGGGGGTCTTATTTAACGACAGCGCCAAGCGACCGCACCGCCAGGGGGAGCTCGCTCAGCGAGGTGATCTCCGGAGGATCGGTCCCGAAACCGGTTCCCCCGCGGTTCAGCCAGAGGGCATGCAATCCCGCCGAGCACGCGGCCTTGGCATCGACGTTCGGCAGGTTCCCGACGTAGAACGCCTCGTGGGCCGCGATCCGGAGCCGCTCGAGGGCCCGGTGGAAGATCTCCGGGTTCGGCTTCGAGACCCCTTCCGTCCCGGAGGAGATCACGACCGAGAAGCTCCGCTCGAGCCCGTTCTTCGCGAGGATCTCGCGCACGGACTGCTCCGACCGGGAGTTCGAGATGATGCCCAGCTTCAGCCCACGGCGCTTGAGCTCGCCCAGGCACCAGCGCACGTCCGAGTAGATCGAGTAGGTGGGCCACCGCGATCTCAAGCGGTCGAGGAAGAGCCGCACCTTGGCGGGATCCACCTGACCGCCCCAGGCCCGGTCCAGCACCTTCTGCCAGAACTCCTCGAGCGACCATCGATTGCCGCCGCGGTCGTTCTCCGCCTCCATCTCGCCGAACCAGTGCACCAGCGCGTCCCCGTCGACGGAGAGGCCCAGCGCATGCGCCTCGTCGATCCAGACGTGCGGCTCCCGCTCATCGATGAGCGTGCCCCCCAGGTCGAACAGCACCGCGCGGATCCCGCCGCGCTTCCGGAGGAACGGCATCGCCCGGTCCCCCATTCGGGCCGGAACGGATATGCTTTCTCGAACGGGAGCGCGGCCGCGGAGGGCCGCTCCGGGGGATTGGTACGTCGCGCGGCACCCGGGGCGCCGCGATCGAGCTTCGGTCGACGCCGACCCCGGCACGACGTGAGCACCTGGGGAGTCTCCGACCTTCCCGTCCCCCGGGACCCGTCGGCCGGGGACCCTCGGGGAGGTGCCGGCGCACGGACGGAAACGTTCCATGACGCCCCGCACGACGGGACCGACGACCCGGCGGAGCGTCGACCGCGACCTCGAGAAGGCCCCGGAACGCTCCGGCCCCCGCGGGAGGGAGTTCCGTGCCATCGCGAGCGCGGCGGCCCCGGGGGTCGAGGGGGATCCGCTACCGCCTGCCCCACTACGGGGTCGGAGGGCGACCGCGGGTCGGGTTCGCCCCGTACGGGGAACACCGGCCGGAGTGGGGGAGCCTCGCGGGTTCTGAGCAGAGGACCCTCGGGGAGGCGACGCCCCGGCGCACCGTCCGGTTCCCCCACGGCACGGCCCACCGGCGGGACCGCGTCCGGAGCTACCCGCGGTCCGGGCACGCCGAAGCGCGTCGCGGGCGGCCCCTCCCCGCGGCCATCGACCCGGGAGCCGTTCCCCTCGCTAGGCGACGCTCACCGAGTGGATGTCGGAGTGGCGGACGAGGATGGCCCGGGCGATCTTGAGGTTCTTGCCGGCCTTGCCGATGGCCCGGGCCTTCCAGGCCGGGTCGACGGTGATCGTCGCGTGCCGTCCCTTGCCCTTCGGGGCGAGGGCGACCGACTTCACCTCGTAGGCGTAGAAGATGTTCTGGGCGAGCTTCTCGGGATCGTCGGAGTACTCGACGACCTGGATCTCCTTCTTGAGCATCTCCTTGAGCCGCTCGACGACCGTGCCGGCGGGGCCGACCGCCTTGTGGATCTCGCCGGGCTCGACCAGGAAGATGAGCTTCTCCTCGGCCTCGAGGCAGTCCTTCACCCGGGCCCCCGTCCGCTCCTCGAAGAGGCGGATGTAGCCGAGCGTCTCGGTATCGAAGGCGATCTCGGGCATGACCCTGGAAGGGTTCCTGTGGGCCGGCCTACCCGGAGGTCTCGAGCGAGAGGATCGCCGAGCTGCCGGCGTCGACGATCGCGAGCACGCTGATGGGGAACGGCTTCCCGCACGCCGCGCCGAGCTCGACCGCGTCGCCCTCGTAGTGGTAGATCGGCACCCGGTCCATCGAGCGCTTCTCGAGGAGCGCGGGGTCGGGGCAGCTCTTCGCGACGATCAGGAGCTTCGCGCCCTTCCCGTGCGCGGCCTTCCGGCTCTCCTCGAGGCCGATCCGGACCTTGCCGGTCTGGAGCGCGACCTTGAGCGCGTGGGCCAGATCCATCGGCCTAGACCTCCGCCGTCGGCTCTTCCGACGGGTGGGCGGTGATCGGCGGCGGGGTGATGATCTTGGGCTCGACGGTGGGGCGGTAGATCAGGTTCACCGCGCCGGTGCCGAGCGTGATCGGCTGGCCGACGATGATGTTCTCGGCCACCCCCTTGAGCTCGTCCACCTCGCCGGTGATGGCGGCCCGCAGCAGGTGGGCGGCGGTGATCTCGAACGCGGCCCGCGCGAGCACGCTCGTCTTCTTCCCGGAGATGCCGTGGCGGCCGATGGCCCGGATGTCGCCCTCGTTGGTCATCACGTCGCTCACGAGCATCAGGTGCCGGATGTCGACCGCGAGCCCCTGCTCGGCGAGCGTCCGGTTCGCCTCCTGGATGAGCGCGGCCCGCGCCGCCTCGACGCCGAAGACCTTGTAGATCTCGAAGACCGAGTTCGTGGTGGTCCGGGCGGCGTCCACGCCGCCGATCTCGAGGACCCCCTCGAGGTTCGACCCCTCGGTGTAGATCACGTACTCGTCCTTCTCCTTCTTGATGAGCGCCCGCTTGATCCCCGTGACGCCCTTGATGCGGACGTCCCGGGCGTCGTCGGAGGCCTGGAGGAGCCACTTGAAGGGCATCGGCTCCTCGGGCTCGTCCTTCTTCCCCTTCGCCGCCGGCGGCGACATCGACGCCCCCTCGGCCAAGTGGATCTCGAACGACCGGCCCTCGCCGCCGCCCGAGCCGGAGGAGATCCGGTACCGGCGGGCATCGAGGTTCTCGAGCAGCGCCCGCTCGATGTCGGCGCGCTTCACGCCCCGGGCCTGGAGGAGCGGCAGCTGCGGGGAGATGACCACCTTGAGCTCCTCGACCACGGTGCCGATCGTCGCCACGTCGGGGACGTTCGTCACCTCGATCTGGAGCGCGATCTTCTCCACCTCGGCCCGGTCGGCCTTGAGCTTCTTGTCGACGAAGATCGTCATCATCGGCGTGGAGGGCACGCGCCGGGCGTCCACGAGCTCGATGAGCCGGGGGAGCCCGAGCGTGACGTTCATCTCGGCGACACCGGCGTAGTGGAACGTACGGAGCGTCATCTGCGTCCCGGGCTCGCCGATGGACTGCGCGGCGATGATCCCGACCGACTCGTGGGCGTCGACGCGGTTGTGCGCGTAGCGCTCCGCGACCGCGAGGGTGACCCGCTTGAGATCGGCGTCGGTGAGCTTGAGGTGCGCGATCTTCTGGACGAGCGTCTCCAGGATCAGGGTGGGCAGGACGATGTCCGCCTCCCGGGCGATCTCGTCGATCCGCTCCTTCCGGCCCTTCTCCTTCTCCGCCATGGAACCTACTCCCCTCCGAAATCGGGGCCCTCTTCGGGGGGCGAGACCTCCTCGCCCTCCTCCTCCTCGCCCTCTTCCTCGAGCTGCGCCTCGGCGAGGAGGTCCATCTCCTCCTCCGTGACCGGCGGCGCCCCTGCGACGTTCGCGTCGGGGCCGCCCTGCAGCATGATCCGCCGACCGAGGGTCGAGCCCAGGATCTCGTCCATCGCCACCGCCTCGCCCTGGAAGGAGCGGGTCGGGTCGACGTTGTCCTCGCCGTAGTGGTACTGGATGATGGTGCCCGCGGTGTTGCGCACCGTGCCGTCCTCGACGACCTTGAGATCCTCGAGGGCGTTGATGAGCCTCCGCTGCATGTAGCCCGAGCGGCTCGTGCGGACGGCCGTGTCCACGAGGCCCTCCCGCCCGCCCATCGAGTGGAAGAAGTACTCCGTCGGCGAGAGCCCGCGCTTGTAGCTCGAGGAGACGAACCCGCGCGCGTCGGCGCCGAGGTCGCCCCGGGCGAAGTGCGGGAGCGTCCGGTCGTAGTAGCCCCGGAGCAGCCGCTCGCCCCGGACCGACTGCTGCCCGACGGCGCCGGCCATCTGCGTCAAGTTCAGCATCGAGCCCCGGGCCCCGCTCTTCGCGAGGATGACGGCGGGGTTCTCGAGACCGAGGTGCCGGCCCGCGATGTCGCCGGCCAGGTCGCGCGCCTTGCCGAGCTCGCGCCGCACCATCACCTCGAGGGTCTCCTCCATGGAGCGGCCCGGCATCTGCTCGAGCTCGCCGTCGTGGTACTGGGCCACCAGCTTCGTCACGGCGGCGTGGGCCGCCTGGAGCGCCTGGTCGATCTCCCTCCGGGCGTTCTCGGGGACATCCTCGTCGTCGATCCCGGTCGAGAGCCCCTTGAGGCCGATCGCGGTGATGGAGAGCCGGCTCATCTCGTCGAGGAAAACCCGGGCGCGGCCCATCCCGTAGTTCCGGGCGATGGCGTCCAGGATGGCGCCCTTCTCGTAGGCGATCGCCTTCTTGTCGATCGTCCCGCTCTTCAGGATGCCGTTCTCGATCACGACGAGCGAGTCGTGCTTCGCGCCCGGCGCGTCGTCCCCGCGGGTCCAGATGTTGGACCGGAACTCGAGGTTCAGGTCGGAGGGCAGCGTGAGGCTGAACAGCTGCTTGCCCGTCCAGTACGGGCCGCTCTCCTTCTCCTGTCCCGCCGGCGGCGGGATGGGGTAGCCCAGCTTCGAGAGCAGGTAGGTGACCTCGCTCTTCGAGAAGCGCGGGTTCTGGTAGGTGAGGAGGAACGCCGCGGTGATGTGGTCGTGCAGCATCCCGATGATGGGGCCGCCGTACCGGGGCGAGAGGATGTGCTCCTCGACCTTCATGAGCACCTTGGCCTCGGCCCGTGCTTCCTGGCTCTGGAGGACGTGGAGGTTCATCTCGTCCCCATCGAAGTCGGCGTTGTAGGGCGGGCAGTCGCAGAGGTTGAACCGGAAGGTCTTGTGCGGGAGGATCCGGACGAAGTGGGCCATCATGCTCATCCGATGGAGCGACGGCTGCCGGTTGAACAGCACGATGTCGCCGTCGATGAGCTGCCGCTCGACGATGCAGCCGGGCTGGACGAGCTCGGCGCACGCCTCCGCGTTCTTCTCCATGACCTTGATCCGCTGGCCGTCCTCGCGGATCAGGTAGTTCACCCCGCACTGGTAGCCGCCGTCCTTGGGGGGCGGCGTCGGGCCGCGCTTGACGAGCTCCTTCGCGACCTCCTGGTTGTGGAGCGTGACCTCGAGCGGGACCGTGAGCGCCCGGGCGACCTCCATCGGGATGCCGACCTCGTTGATCGAGAGGAGCGGGTCCGGCGAGATCACCGTACGGGCCGAGAAGTTCACCCGCTTACCGGAGAGGTTCGACCGGAAGCGGCCGTCCTTCCCCTTGAGCCGCTGGGCGAGGGTCTTGAGCGGGCGGCCGGAGCGGTGCCGGGCCGGCGGGATGCCGCTCGTCTGGTTGTCGAAGTAGGTGGTGACGTGGTACTGGAGGAGCTCCCAGAGGTCCTCCACGACGAGCTGCGGCGCGCCCATGTCGCGGTTCTCGCGGAGCCGCTGGTTGATCCGCAGCACGTCGACGAGCTTGTGCGTGAGATCGTCCTCGCTCCGCTCCCCGCTGTCGAGCGTGATCGACGGGCGCACCTGCACCGGCGGGACCGGCAGCACGGTGAGCACCATCCACTCCGGGCGGCCGAACCTCGGGTTCAGCTGGAGCGCACGGACGTCCTCGTCGGGGATCCGCTCGAGCCGCGCGCGGACCTCCTTCGGCGTGATCTTGTGGCCGTTCTCGCGGAAGGTCGTGGGCTTGTCGAGCACGATCCGCTGCTGGATCTCGTGGCAGTGCGGGCAGGAGCGCTCCTCCTTGCTCTCGCGGACCGGCGTCGAGCCCTCCTCGTCGGTCGCGGGCTCGCCCCGGCTGCTGGGGGCGTCCGGCAGGAGCCGGCCGCAGGCCCGGCAGGTGACCTGGAGGAGCCGCTTGATCTCCTTGGCGTACCCGACGTGGATGACGGGCATGGCGAGCTCGATGATCCCGAAGTGCCCCGGGCACTCGTTGACGCGCCCGCCGCAGGTGCGGCAGCGCAGGTTCGGCTCGATGACCCCCAGGTGGAGGTCCATGAGCCCCATCTCGATGGGGTAGCCGTCGTCGTCGTAGGTGTCGGCGGTGATCACCTTCACCGCGCTCATGCGCCGGATCTCGTCCGGCGAGAGGAAGGCGAACTGGAGGCTGCGGATCTTCTTCGAGAGTCCCTGTGCCATCGTTCTTTCCTCCGTGGACCTACCGCATGTCCTCGAGCTGGAGCCGCATGATCACGCCGAGGCTGATGAGCTCCTCCAGGAGCAGCTTGAACGAGTAGCTCATCTCGACCGGATAGATCGAGCTCGTGTTCCCGCAGCTCGGGCACCTCAGCGATCCCGCGCGCGTGTCGGGGATCGCGATGTGGCCGCACTCGGGGTTGCCGCAGACGTACTGGATGGTGCCGTCGGACTCGTCGAGGAGACGGTCCTTGATCACCATCGCGACGCCGTGGCCGATGAGGCAGTCCCGTTCCATCTCCCCGAACCGGAGACCGCCCTGGCGGGACCGGCCCTCGGTCGGCTGGCGGGTCAGGATCTGCACCGGGCCGCGGGAGCGCATGTGCATCTTCCCGGCGACCATGTGGTGGAGCTTCTGGTAGTAGATCACGCCCACGAAGATCTCGGCGTCGAGCCGGCGGCCCGTCACGCCGTCGTAGAGCGTCTCCCGGCCCGAGGGCTGGAAGCCGAGCCGCTGGAGCGACTCGCGGAGCGCCTCCTCCCGCTCGCCGGAGAAGGCGGTCCCGTCGATGAACCGGCCCTCGAGCGCGCCGACCTTCCCGCCCAGCATCTCGAGGACGTGGGCGACGGTCATCCGGGAGGGGATCGCGTGGGGGTTGATGATCAGGTCCGGCGTGAGCCCGTCGCGGGTGTAGGGGAGGTTCTCCTGCGGGACGATGAGCCCGATGACCCCCTTCTGCCCGTGGCGGGAGGCGAACTTGTCGCCGAGCTCGGGGACCCGCTGGTTGCGGACCTTGACCTTGACGAGCTTCGAGATGTTCTCGCCCTCGGTCAGGATCACGTTGTCGACCCAGCCGGACTCGCCGGCGCGGACCGTGACGGAGGTCTCCCGCCGCTTCTGCGGCGTCAGGAGGTCGGTCTTCTCCTCGAGGAACCTCGGCGGCGAGGTCTTGCCGATGAGCACGTCGCCCTCGCTCACCTCCAGCTCGGGGAAGATGAGCCCGTCCTCGCCCAGGTTGCGGTAGGCGGTGTCGACCCGGGCGCCCGCGACATCGGGGCGCGGGATCTCGAACCGGTCCTCCTGCCCGCCGGGGTACTTCCGCTCCTCGCCGCGGTAGGTCCGGAAGAAGCTCGAGCGGCCGAGGCCGCGCTCGATCGCCGCCTTGGAGAAGACGAGCGCGTCCTGCATGTTGTACCCCTCGTAGGAGAGGACCGCCACGACGAAGTTCTGGCCGGCCGGGCGCTCGGTGAAGTGGACGTACCGCATCGTCTGCGTCCGGAGGAGCGGCGCCTGCGGGTAGTGCAGGAGGTGGCCGCGGGTGTCCGGCCGCCGGCGGTAGTTCACGCTCTCGACGCCGAGCGCCTGCTTCGCCATCGCGGCGCCCATGGTGTTGCGCGGCGTCGCGTTGTGCTCGCAGTAGGGGATCAGCCCCGTGCAGACCCCGAGCATCAGGTTCGGGTCGATCTCGAGGTGCGTGTGCTTCTCGTCGAGCAGCGTGGGGGTCGCGATCTGGCCGTGGCAGTGCAGGCACTCGACCTGCGTCTGGTCGACCTTCTCGCCGGCGGTGAGCCAGCGGGTGTCGCCCCGGGAGAGCTCCCGGTCGCAGTGGGGGCAGTGCTCGGGAGGCCGGTAGGCGTCGATGGCGATGAGGGTGTCCTCCTCCTCCTCGGCGTCGATCCACTCGACGCGGCCCTGGTGGATCAGGTCGGTGTAGGAGAGCGTACCCCGGGCCAGGTCGTCCAGGTCGGCGCGCGTCACCTTGGGCGTGCCCTGCCGCGCGACGATGAGCGGCCGGCGGAGCCGGCCCGAGTCGCAGTGGACGATGACCTCGTTCATCTCCTCGTCGTAGCGGACGTTGATCTCGTAGGTCTTCTCACCGAGCGACGGCGAGAGCATCGCCGAGCGGCGCCGCTCCCGGATCTCGCGGACCAGCTCGATGGGCGCGGAGTGGAGCCCGACCAGGTTCCCGTTCACGTAGACGCGCGCGGCGCGGCGGCCCTTGGCGGCGGCGCCCTCCTGGAAGACCTCGGGACCGATCTCGCGGGTGTTCAGGTCCCGGAGGAGCAGCGTGACCTCGTCCTCGTCGGCCCCCTCCGAGACGTCGACGCAGAGGGCGTAGTTCTTCACGAGACCGCAGTTCTGGCCCTCGGGGGTCTCGTTGGGGCAGAGCCGGCCGAACTGCGTGGGATGGAGATCCCGCGCCTCGAAGTGCGGCTGGCTCCGGGTGAGCGGGCTCGTGACCCGGCGGAGGTGCGAGATCGTGGACATGTGGCTCGTGCGGTCGAGCACCTGGCTCACGCCCGAGCGGCCGCCGACCCAGTTGCCGGTGGCGAGCGCGTGGACGAGCCGCTGCGTGAGGAGGTCCGGGCGGATCGCCGAGGCGATCCGGAGGTCCTTCTTCCGCGCGAACGAGCGCTCGAGCTGGTACTTGAGGTCCTTGAGCAGCAGCGTGAAGGCGACGCGGAAGAGGTCCTCCATGAGGTCCCCCGCGAGCTTGAGCCGCTTGTTCGCGTAGTGGTCCTTGTCGTCCTCGCCCCGTTCCTTGAGGTGGAGCTCGAGGACGGTACGCGCCATCCGCCCGAGGTAGAGCGCCTTCTTCAGCCGGTCCTGCTTGGTGTCGCCCAGGTGCGGGAGCAGCGACCGGTCGAGGATGCCGTCCACCTTGCGCTGGCGGTACTCCTTGGCCTGGCCCGTCGCGAACTTCTTCTCGAGGTAGAGCAGCGCATCCTCGGTGGTGAGGATCCCCTCGGGGGGGTAGAGCCGCTTCGAGACGCACTCCTCCAGGTTGACGTTCAGGAGGTGCTTCATCGTCTGGACGAACGGCTCGTCCAGCGGGAGGAGCTCGCCCAGGACCGCCTGGTAGATCTCCTCGTCGTTCTTCATCCCGAGCGCCTTCATCAGGATCGCGAGCGGGATCTGCCCGGAGGCGGTGGGGACGGAGACCTGGAGGATCCCGTCCTTCTTCTTCTCGACGACGGTGAGCGACCGGTACCCGCCGCGCTGGCTGAACACTTTCGCCGACTCGATGGGGGTGCCGTAGCGCTCGTTGAACTCCGCGAAGATCCGGTTCGGGGCGAGATCCTCGAGGCTCATGATCACGCGCTCCGTCCCGCCGATGATGAAGTAGCCGCCGGGGTCGAGCGGGTCCTCGCCGTACTCGACGAGCTTGGCCCGGTACTCGTCCTCGGAGAGCGGGAAGCCGGAGTCCCGCTCGATGTTGGACCGATGGAGGTTGCACGGCCGGCTCTTCACCATGATGGGAAGGTCGCCGATGTGGACGTCCTCGGGGGCGCGCTCCACGCCGTTCTCGACGACGGTGACCCTCAGGAAGATGGGGGCCTGGTAGGTGAGGTTCCTCAGCCGGGCCTCCATGGGCGTCAGGGTCGGCTTCGAGCCGACCGGCTCCTTCACGAACGGCTGCCCGACGAAGATCGTCGGCTCGGAGGAGCTCGTGACCTGCCCGCTCCGCGGGTCGCGGCGGCGGCCGACCCGGACGTAGATCGAGCTCTTCGTCTTCTGGACGTCGAGCCGGATCACCCCGCGCTCGGTCGAATCCTCGCTGACCCGCGACTCATCGACGATCCGCTGCATCCTCGAGTTCGGATTGTCGTTCGTCGGCAGGAAGTCGTTGAAGCTCGCCAGGTGGTGGTTGACGATGGACCGCTCCCGGAAGAAGGCGTCGACGATCTCGCGCACGGTGATCTCACTCCCCCAGCGACTGGGCGATCATCCGGTAGGCGATCGCCTCCCCGGCGGTCGGCGAGGGCCGGCGGATCCGGACCAGGCGTCCGGCGAGCGGCTCGCGCGCCTCGCGCGCGGCACGGAAGTTCGGATCGGTCTTGAGCCCCGGGTCGGCGACCAGGATGCGGGGGATCCGCTCGGCGGGGACCCCGATCTTCTGCAGCACCGCCCGGCTCTCCTCCGCCCCGAGCAGCTCGTGCGGGGGGACCAGGAGGTGGGCCACGAACGGCCTCTCGACCGTCGGCTCGGCGGCAGCCTTGCGGCTCTTCGCGCTCGTACGGGGGCGCTTCGGACGGCTGGTGGAGGAAGGCGTCATGGAGCGGAACGCAGGAGGGCGCGGGGGAAGGGGAGGGGGACGGGCCCGGGGGGAATCTCGGGGCGGCCCGCGTGCGCGACGGGGCCGCCCGTTCGAACCCCCGACCACCTGGTTAAAAGCCAGATGCTCTGTGTAGGGTCCCGGCAGGGTGCCGGGGACCGACCTACCTGAGCTACGGGCCCGCGCCCGCTCCCGTCGGGCGACACGGGGGCTCGATATTTAGAGTTGCGCGAGGGACCCATCACTGCAGGCTCTCAAGGCTCGAGATCAGCGACCAGATGGCGGTTCGACCGTGGCTCGGGAGGTTCGGATCGTTGGCGAGGTCGTCCAGCAGGTAGACCGCGCTCGCGACCCGGACGTCGAGCGCGGTCCGGGGCTTCGCGAGCGCCTCCTTGGCGCTCTGCGCCCCGCGCCGGATGTTCCGCGGAACGGAGGAGTCTTCCGCGAGCTCGTCGAGGGTGCCCAGGATCCGGCCGATCTCGAGGTCCTTCGGGGTGGCCGGCGGGGCGGGAAGGCCGGGCCCCTCCGGGGTCGATTCCATCGGCGTCACGGTCCCTCCTACGTCCGCCGGGCTTCCCCGGCCTCCTTGTAGGCGGTGACGACGAGCAGCGTCTTCGTCTCCCGGATCCCCTTCACGCCCGGGAGCCGCCTCAGGACGAACTCCTTGAGCTCGTCGTAGTGGGGGAAGCGGACCTTGAGGAAGATGTCGGTGTCCCCGGTGACCAGGAAGACGTCCTCGACCTCGGTGAACCGGCTGACCTCGGCGGCCACGGTGTCCGCCTCGCTCGTCTCGACCTTGAGCGCGATGAGCGCGGTGACGTTCTCGTCGCCCCAGACCTTCGTGAAGGCGGTCTCGACGGTGCGGCTCACCGGCGCCTTCGAATCCGTGGAACGCTCCATGTTGATGCCCTTCCCCGACCCGTACGATGGCCTTGCCCTCACCCACAGTCCGCGGAACCCCTCACGCGCTAGGCCGCGGGAGCCGACTCGAACTCCTCTTGGAGGTCGTTGATCACCAGGTCGATGACTTCGTCCGACGTGGGGGCGCGGTACTCGCGCACGCCGCCGGCCTCGCTCGAGACGCGGGCGAAGAGCTCACGCCCGCCCTTGAGAAACTCCACGCTGCAGATGAGCTCCTCCATGGTACTGGCCCGCTCCCCCCGCGCGCCGGGCGACCGAGAAAGGGGCTCTATATACCCTTTTGCGAGAGCGCCGCCGGGAAAACCCCCCGGGTAGCCCCGGCCGGCGGCCTACGGCTCCGACGGCGGGACCGGGGGCCCGACGCCCCCCGGGGCGTGCGCCGGCGACCTCGAGGGGTGCAGCGAACTGCCGTCCCGCAGTTCGCCATGGTAGCCCAGGAGCCAGAGGAGGTCGCTGTGGCGCGTGCACAGGGCGAACTTGGACTCGCGCTCGGGCCCGTTCCCCGCGGAGATCGTATTCTCGGCGACGGTGCCCGAGCAGGTCGGCCCGAGGAGCGCCTCCGAGGGAGCGTGCCCGGCGGCGAACAGGTAGGCGGACCGGAAGTCGCACTTCGCCTCCCGGGCCGCGGACGAACGGTGACCCTTCGGTTCCGCGGCGGGCATCGAGGGTACCGGGGACCGGCTGGACGCCGATGCCTCGGCCTCGCGGGTGACGGACACGATGATCCCGGACCCCGGCGAGCGTCCCGGCCCCCAAAGGTCGTCGAGACCTGTAGGCATGGAGACAGATGTAGCTTCCCCCCCCCGCAGTTACGACAAACTGTACGCGGATAGGATTCCCCCCTCCGGGATTTCGAGGGCCGGCGAGCGGCGCCGGACGGTGCGCCGCCGCGACCCACTTGCCGACGAAGGCGGGCAGAAGTCACCGTTAAGTGGTCGGACCCGCTCGAAGCGGCGCGAGGGGTTCGGGTGGGCTCAGGTCCTTCGGGTCCGACCGTCGGGGTGCGCGTCGAGCTCAAACCCGGCATCCTGGATGCCGAGGCGGACAACATCGAGAAGTCGCTCCGCCTGCTCGGCCTTTCGGAGATCGCCTCCGTGCATACCGCCCGGGTCTACGAGCTCACCTTCCAGGGCGTGGACCTGCCGACGGCGCATGCCCTCGCCCAGCGCGCCGTGGACCAGCTCCTCGCCAACCCGGTGATCCACCGGGTGACCCTCGTCGATCAGGGTGGCTGAGCCCGTGCCTTCCGGCGCGCCGACGTGGGCGGACGGGGTCCGCACCCTCCCCTTCACGACGGCCCCGCTCCGGGAGCTCGAGCGGACGAACGCGACGAGCAAGTGGGGCTTCGATCGCGCGGAGCTCGCCCGCATCCGGGAGTACTTCCGTCGCGAAGGTCGCGACCCGACCGACGTCGAGCTCGCCGGCCTCGCGCAGAGCTGGAGCGAGCATTGCAGCTACAAGAGCTCCCGACCGATCCTCCGGAAGCACTTCGGCCGGCTGCCGAAGGCCGCCCGGGTCCTGGGCACGGGAGATGCCGGCGTGATCGCCTTCGAGCCCGGATGGGCCTACGCCCTCCGGATCGAGTCGCACAACCACCCGTCGGCGGTCGAGCCGTACGGCGGGGCCGCCACGGGCATCGGCGGCATCCTTCGGGATGTCCTCGCGGTGGGGGCCAAGCCCGTCGCGCTGGCCGACCCGATCTTCTTCGGTCCCCCGGAGCTCCCGCCCGAGCAGGTCCCGCCGGGCGTGAAGAGCCCCCGTTACCTGCTGAGCGGGGTCGTCGCGGGGATCCGGGACTACGGCAACCGGGTGGGCGTGCCCACGGTCTCGGGGGGCGTCTACTTCGATCCGGCCTACACCGTGAACCCGCTCGTGAACGTCGGCTGTGTCGGCCTGCTGCGCCGGCGGGACCTTCGCCCGAACCGTGCGGCCGCCGCCGGCGACCGGCTCGTCCTGGTCGGAGGCTCCACGGGCCGGGACGGGATCGGCGGCGTGGCGTTCGCCTCGAAGGAGCTCGACGAGCGGAGCGAGGAGGAATCCCGCGGGGCGGTCCAGCTGGGCAATCCGATCATGAAGGAGCCGCTGATCCACGCCTGCCTCGAGGCCTACCAGCGGGGCCTCGTCCGGGGCGTGAAGGACCTCGGAGGGGGCGGCCTGGCGACCGCCGCGGGGGAGCTCGTGCACGCCGGGGGCTTCGGCCTCGAGATCGCGCTCGACCGGGTCCCGCTCCGCGAACCGGGACTCTCCCCGTGGGAGATCTGGATCAGCGAATCGCAGGAACGGATGATCCTCGACGTTCCGCCGCGGCACGTTGCGGAGCTGCTCGCCGTCTTCGCGAAGCATGACGTGCCGGCGACCGAGGTGGGCACGGTGGTCCCGGGGCACCGGGAGCGCCTCACCTTCCTCGGCGCGCCGGCCTCGGACCTCGAGCTCGCCTTCCGGATCGAGCCCGAGCCGGCGCCCCGTCCGGCCCGCCGACGCTCCGCCCGATCCGCCAGGAGCCCCCGGTCCCCCCTCGGGAGCCCGCAAGCGCTCCTCGAGGACCTCCTCCTGGCCCCGGACTCGCTCTCCCGCGAGCCGGTGATCCGGGTCTACGACCACGAGGTCCAAGGCCGGACGGTCGTGAAGCCGCTCCACGGGCGGCCCGGGAGCTCGAGCCACGGGGACGCCGCCGTCCTGCGGCCCCGACCGGAGAGCCGGCGCGGGCTCGCCCTCACCGTCGCGGCCCAGCCCTGGAGCTGCCGGATCGACCCGTACCACGGCGCGATCGCCGTGGTCGAGGAGGCGTGCCGCAACCTCTACGCGGTGGGGGCGCGACCGGACTCCTTCACGGACTGCCTCAACTTCGGGAACCCGGAGGACCCGGGCGTGATGGCCGAGCTCGACGGGGCCGTCCGGGGGCTCGCGGAGGGAGCGCGCGCCTTCGATCTCGTGGTCCCTTCCGGCAACGTGAGCCTGTACAACGGCGGGCGGGGTCGGGGGATCCCCCCGACCCCGGTGCTCCTGGCGGTGGGCGTGGTGCCCGATCTCACCCGGGCCGTCACGAGCGACCTCAAGGAAGCGGGGGATCCCCTCTACCTCGTGGGGAAGAGCTCGCCCGAGCTCGGGGGGTCGCTCTACGCCCGACGGACGGGGGCCGCGGGCGGGAAGCTCCCGCCCACCGACCCGGCGGCCCTCCGGCGGATCGGGGAGGCGCTGCTCGACGCCGGCGGACGCGGGCTCCTTCGCGCCGTCCACGACCTCTCCGACGGCGGCCTCGCGGTCACCCTGCCGGAGATGGCCTTCGGCGGCGGGCTCGGGTTCGAGGTCGACCTCGCCGCCACCGGGCTCGGCCGTGCGCCGCTCGCCCTGGCGGCCGAGGGGGCCTCGCGGTTCGTCGTCGAGGTCGCCCGGGACCGCGAGGAGGCGTTCCTTCGACGGTTCTCGACGCTCCCCCATGGCCGCCTGGGCACGGTCGCCCCGGGCCCGGGAAGGTTCCGGTTCGGCGCGGCCACGGTCGCGGAGCTCGACCCCGACCGGCTCTACCCGCGCTGGCGGGCCGGGATCGATGCGGCCGCCGAGCCCCGACCGTGACCGTCACGGCGCTGATCTCCGGCGGGAAGGATTCGGTCTACTCGGCCTACCTGGCGGAGACGCAGGGCTGGCCCGTCGACGAGATCCTCACGCTGGCCCCGAGCGACCCGGAGTCGTTCCTCTACCACACCCCCAACCTGGACCTTGTCGGCCTCCAGGCGGCGGCGTGGGGCCGTCCGCACCGTCTCGTCCCGATCCCGCAGGGAGGTCCCGCGGCCGAAGAGGCGGCGCTCACCGCCGCGCTCGGCTCCGCGGGGAACGTCATCGTCGCCGGCGCGATCGCCTCGAACTACCAGTGGGCTCGGCTCCATCGGGTCTGCTACCGCCTCGGGCGCCGGCTCTACACCCCGCTCTGGGGAAAACCGGGGGAGCGCGTCGTCCGGGAGGAGATCGGCGCGGGGCTCGACATCCGGTTCGCCCACCTGGCCGCCGAGCCGCTCACGCCCGAGCTCGCCGGCGCCCGGCTCGATGGCGAGCGCCTGGCCGACCTCGTGCGTCGGAGTGCTTCGGTCCGCGCCTTCCATGTGGCCGGAGAGGGGGGCGAGTACGAGAGCCTCGTCGTCGACGCCCCCTTCTGGACCTCGCGGATCGTCTGGGAGGGCGCGAGCTCCACGACCCAGGGCGGCGTCACGACCTGGCGCCCCACCGGGGCGCGGCTCGAACCCCACCCCTAGCGGCGCGCCCGTCTTCCGGCGTACGGTTTACCCCCCGGCGACTCCCCCGGTCGTGCCGGGAGCGGCGGCCTCGAAGGAGCTCGACGGATCGCTCGCCCGCGCCCTCGGCACTGCGGCGGCGCTCCCCGACCGCCGTTGGATCGCCCAGCTGACCGGGGCCTCCGACGCCACGATCGACCGGACGCTCCGCGAGCTCACGGCCCGCCGCGGCGAGGAGGAGCGGATCCGGGCCACGCTCCGCGCGGGCGGCCGCGAGTTCTACGCGCAGATCCAGGCCCCGTTCGAGCTGTACGCCCTGACCCGGATCCTCCGACCCCGCCACGTGGTCGAGCTCGGGGTCTCGAGCGGCATCTCCTCGACCCACTTCCTGCTCGGGCTCGCGAAGAACCGGGGGGGCTCGCTCCACTCGATCGACCTCCCCACCTTCCAGGCCGGGGCGGTCCACCGGGCGGACGAGTCGCCGGTCGCCATCCCGCCGGACCGCGCCAGCGGATGGGCGGTGCCGAAGCGGCTCCGGAGGAAGTGGGACCTCCGGATCGGGCCCGCGCAGGAGCTCCTGGTCCCGCTCGTCTCCGAGCTGCCCGGGATCGACCTCTTCCTCCACGACGACCTCCACACGCCGCGCCACCTCAAGTTCGAGCTCGGGACGATCCGGCCGAAGCTCCGCCCGGGCAGCGTGGTGCTCGCGGACAACACGAACTGGACCGGGCGCTCGTTCCCCGACTTCGCCCGCCGGCTCGGGACCCGCCCCTACCGCCGCCGGGGGACCCACCTGATGGGCCTGCGGGTCCCCGGGCCGCCCGCAGCGTAGTCCGGTCCGGAGGGTCGGCGCGGGCTTTATGGAGCCCCGGCGCTTGGAATCGACGTGGCGCTGAGCCGTACCCGCCCCGCCGGGACGGAGCCGACCCCCGCTCCGGGGAGCTCGGCCTCCCGGTCGGCCTACCGCGAGGAGCACCGCCGCTGGGAGGAGGAGACGCTCGCTCCGGCGCTCAAGAGGTCGCCGGAGCGCGAGGAGGAGTTCCGGACGCTCGGCGGGATCCCCGTCGGCCGGCTGTACACGCCGCTCAACTCCCCCGTCGATCCCGAGCAGCTCGGCTACCCCGGCCAGTTCCCGTACACGCGCGGGGTGCACCCGACGATGTACCGCGGCCGGGTCTGGTCGATGCGGATGTTCTCCGGGTTCGGCACCCCCGAGGACACCAACCGGCGGTTCCGCTACCTCCTCGCCCACGGCGAGAGCGGTCTCTCGATCGCCTTCGACGATCCCACGCTGTACGGCATCGACGCCGACGACCCCGAGGCGGCCGGGGAGGTCGGCAAGTGCGGCGTGAACGTCTCGTCGCTCCCCGACATGCAGCGGCTCCTCGAGGGGATCCCGCTCGACCGGGTCACGACGAGCATGACGATCAACGGCCCGGCCAACATCGTCTGGGGGATGTACCTCCTCACGGCGAAGCGGCACCGGGTCGCCCCGGAGGCGCTCGGCGGGACCACCCAGAACGACATCCTGAAGGAGTACATCGCGCAGAAGGAGTTCCTCTACCCGCCCCCGGCCGCCCTCCGGCTCGTCATCGACACGATCGTCTACGGCTCGGAGCACCTCCCGAAGTGGAACCCGGTCTCGGTCTCCGGCTACCACATCCGGGAGGCCGGCTCGACCGCGGCGCAGGAGCTCGCCTTCACGCTGGCCGACGGGATGACCTACGTCGAGGAGACGGTGAAGCGGGGCGTCCCCGTGGACGACTTCGCCCCGCGGCTCTCCTTCTTCTTCAATTCCCACAACGACTTCTTCGAGGAGATCGCGAAGTTCCGTGCCGCCCGGCGGCTGTGGGCGGAGACGATGCGCGACCGCTTCCACGCGAAGAAGCCCCGGTCGATGTGGCTGCGGTTCCACACCCAGACCGCCGGCTGCTCCTGCACGGCGCAGCAGCCCGAGCTCAACATCGTCCGGACCACGATCCAGGCGCTCGCGGGCGTGCTCGGCGGCACCCAGTCGCTCCACACCAACTCCTACGACGAGGCGCTCCAGCTCCCCACCGAGGACGCGGTCCGGATCGCGCTCCGCACGCAGCAGATCCTCGCGAGCGAGAGCGGGGTCGCCGAGGCGGTGGACCCGTTCGGCGGGAGCTACTACGTCGAGTGGCTCACCGAACGCATGTGCGAGGAGGCCCGGAAGTACTTCGACCGCATCGACGCGATGGGCGGGGTGGTCGCGGGCATCGAGCGCGGCTTCTTCCAGCGGGAGATCCAGGAGGCCTCCTTCCGCTACCAGCGGGAGGTGGAGTCCGCGTCCCGCAAGGTGGTCGGCGTGAACGCCTACACGGTCGACGCGCCGATCACCGTGCCACGGCTGAAGATCTCCGAGGCGGCGCGCACGCGCCAGAGCCGGCTGCTCCGGAAGCTCCGCGCCGACCGGGACCCGGCGCGCCATGCCCGCGCGCTGGAGGCGCTCCGGCGGGCGGCGCGCGACGAGCGGGCGAACACGATGCCCGCCGTGCTCGCGGCGCTCGAGGCCCGGGCGACCCTCGGGGAGATCGTGCACGCCTTCCAGGACGTCTTCGGTTCCTACCGCGAGCGGTCGATGTACTGAGGGGAGGTCGACCCCGCCCGTCGCATGCCCGCGAAGCGTCGTGCCCCGGTGCGGCCTCCCACGGTCCCGGGCTACTCGGAGGCGCTCCGTCGCATGTACCTGCGGCGCAGGTTCGGGATGCGGCCCGGGCTCGCGACGATCCGCGCGCTCCTCGGGGAGCTCGATCACCCGGAGCGGAGCTTCCCGTCGATCCACGTCGCGGGCAGCAAGGGGAAGGGCTCCGTCTCCGCCATCGCCGCGTCGGTGCTCTCCCGTGCCGCGGCCCCCGCCGGCCTCTACACGAGCCCGCACCTCCAGAGCTTCCGCGAGCGGATCCGCGTGGACGGCACGGAGATCCCGCCCGGGCAGGTGGTCCGCGGGCTCGAGGAGGTGGAGGCGGCGGCCGAGCGGCTCGAGCGCCGCGGGACGATCGAGCACCCGCCGACCTTCTTCGAGATGACCACGGCCCTCGGGCTCGTGCACTTCGCCCGGAGCCGCGTGGGGTCGGCCGCCATCGAGGTCGGCCTCGGCGGCGAGTTCGACGCCACGAACGTGCTCGATGCCCGGGTCGGGGTCCTCACGACCATCGAGCTCGAGCACACCGAGATCCTGGGCCCGACCCTCACCGAGGTCGCGCACGCCAAGGCGGGGATCCTGCACCCCGGCATGCGGGCCGTGACCGGCGAGGGGAAGCCCGAGCCGCTCCGCGAGATCGAGCGGATCGCCGGCCGGCAGGGCGTTCCGCTCTGGCACCTGGGACGCGAGATCCGGATCGAGGACCGCCGCATGGCCCCGACGGGCCAGCACCTGACGGTCGTCACCCCCCATCGCGAGCACCCGCGGCTCGAGCTCCCCCTCCTGGGCGAGTTCCAGCTCCGGAACGCGGCGCTCGCGGTCGCCGCCCTCGACCTCTTCGGGGAGGCGACCGGGACCCGGATCCCGGAGGCCGCGCTCCGGCGGGGGCTCAAGGCGGTCCGGTGGCGGGGACGGCTCGAGCGGATCGAGGCGGGACCGCCGGAGCTCTACCTCGACGTCGCCCACACGCCGGAGAGCGCCCAGGCGCTCGCGGCGAGCCTGGCCGAGATCGCCCCCTTCCTCGAGCCCGAGGACAATGCGATCCTCTTCGGCTGCCTGGCCGGCAAGCGGGTGGCGGCGATCCTGGATGCGCTCGCGCCCCTCGCCCGGACCCTCATCGTGACCCCGATCCGCTCCGACCGGTCGATGGAGGTCGGCACGATCAAGCGGGCCGCCTTCGGGCTCTTCCCGCGGGTCATCGTGTCGCCGTCGGCCGAGGCGGGGCTCCCGCTCGCCCGCGCCGCGACCGCCGCCACGGGGTTCACGGTCGCGACCGGCAGCGACTACCTGGTGGGCGAGCTCCTGAACCTGCTCGAGGGGGCCCCGGGCGACGAGCCGGATCTCTCCGATCCCACGCTGCGGGCACCGGGCCGGGAGGTCGTGGCGGCCCGGGGGAGCGCACCACCGTGAGCCGGCCGGTCGCGCCCCGCGTCCCGTGGGAGACCGTCCTCGACCGGCTCTCCTCGCTCTACCACACCGGCGACTGGAGGGTGCCGTACCTGCGGGACCATGCCGAGAACCCGTTCCAGGTGCTGATCGGCACCATCCTGTCGCAGCGGACCCGGGACGCGAACACCGACCGGGCGAGCGCCGCGCTCTTCGCGCGGTTCCCCACGCCCGAGGCGATCGCCGCCGCGCGGACCGACGCGATCGAGCGGCTGATCCGGCCCGTCGGGTTCTACCGGGCCAAGGCCCAGAACATCCAGGAGTGCGCGCGGGCCCTCCTGCTCGAGACCGGCGGCGCGGTGCCCGACGACCTGGACGCGCTCCTCTCCCTTCCGGGGGTCGGGCGCAAGACCGCGAACTGCGTCCTCGTGTTCGGCTACGGGGAACCGGCGATCCCGGTCGACACGCACGTCCACCGGATCTCGAACCGGCTCGGCCTCGTGCGGACCCGCTCCCCCGAGGAGACGGAACGCCGGCTCGAACGGATCGTACCCCGGGAGTACTGGATCCCGATCAACCCGCTCCTGGTCCAGCACGGCCAGAACCTCTGCCGTCCCCACACGCCCCGGTGCGGGGAGTGCCCGATCCGGGAGTTCTGCCGGACGGGGCGGGCGTGGGAGCGCCGACGGACCGGACCGGTCGGCCGCGCCACGGGCCGGGGCTGACCGGACCGTCCCGGCCGGGCCCGGCGCCGTCGAACCGCCGCCCGCCGGGGGCGCCGCGGTCCCCCCCGCGGGACCCCGGGGGAGTTGCGAAGGACTTTTTGGGGAGGACCGCTCGGACCCCCGATGGATCCGGCGGAGTACGATCTCGAGATCTTCCACCGGAGCGGGTTCCACCGGAGGAGCTGCCGGAGCTGCGGCTCCGCCTTCTGGACGCTCGGGGACCACGACCGGTGCCAGGAGGCCCCCTGCACCCCGTACGGGTTCCTCGGGCGCCCGGGCTTCTCGCGCCCCCGCACGCTGGCCGAGATGCGCGCGACCTACCTCGGCTTCTTCGAGTCGCGGGGGCACGCCCGGCTGCGACGGTATCCCGTCGTCTGCCGATGGCGGAACGACGTCTTCTTCGTCCAGGCGAGCATCTACGACTTCCAGCCCTGGGTGACCGGCGGGCTCATCCCTCCGCCGGCGAACCCGCTCACGATCAGCCAGCCCTCGCTGCGGTTCAACGACCTGGTCGAGGTCGGGGTGAGCGGGCGCCACTTCACCGAGTTCGAGATGCTGGCGCACCACGCCTTCAACCGCCCGGGCCACGAGGTCTACTTCAAGGACCGCACCGTCGAGCTCTGCCACGAGCTCCTGACCTCGGAGCTCGGGGCGGACCCGCGCGCGATCACCTACAAGGAGGAGGAGTGGGAAGGCGGCGGCAACCTGGGCCCGTCGCTCTCGGTCGGGCTCGGGGGGCTCGAGCTCGCGACGCTCGTCTTCATGGAGTACACCCGGGACGGGGACGCGCTCAAGCCCATGCCGCTCACCGTCGTCGACACCGGCTACGGGCTCGAGCGGTTCACCTGGATGGGACAGGGGACCGACACGGCCTACCGCGCGGTCTTCGGTCCGGCGCTCACGGAGTGGGAGGGGATCGCCCCCGAGCCCGTCGCCGCGATGCTGGTGGACCATGCGCGGACCATGAACTTCCTGCTGACCGACGGCGTGGTGCCCTCGAACACCCAGGAGGGCTACTACGCCCGGCTCATCCTGCGGCGGATGCTGCGGGCGCTCGCGAAGTACCCCGGCGCGCCCGAGCTCCTCGCGGTCCTCGACCGGGCGGCCCGGGACCAGACGCACGCCTTCCCGGAGATCGGCGAGCACCGGGACGATCTCCACCGGGTCGTCCGGGCGGAGATGGAGCGGTTCGACGAGGCCATCGCCCGGGCGCGGGTCCAGATCCGGCGCCAGGTGGAGCGCGCGTCCCGGACCGGGGAGACGCTGGGCCTCCCCCAGATGATCGCGTGGTACGATTCGCTCGGGGTGACCCCCGACGTCGCCGCCGAGGAGCTGCCGAACCCGATCCCGATCCCCGAGGACTTCTACCTCCAGGTGGCGCGACGCCACGAGGAGGCGGCGGCCGCGAAGCCCGGCGCCGAGGAGCCGTCGCGCGCGCCGCCCGACGTCCCGGATCACGTCGCCCCGACCGAGGTGCTCTACTTCACCGACCCCTACACCGTCTCCTTCCGCGCCCACGTCCTGTGGTCCCACGGTCCGTGGGTCGTGCTCGATCGCACCTACTTCTATCCCACCGGCGGCGGCCAGATCACCGACACCGGGGAGATCGGGGACCGCCGGGTCGACGAGGTGGTCCGCCGGGCCGGCTGGGTCCTCCATCATCTCGAGGCGCCCGCGGACGTGCCGGTCGGCGCCGAGGTCCACGGGCGGGTCGACCTCCCCCGCCGGCGGCAGCTGATGCAGCACCACACCGCGACGCACCTGATCAACGGCGCGCTCCGCCGGCTCCTGGGCCCCCACGTCTGGCAGACCGGCGCCTACAAGGGCACGGAGCTCGCGCGGATCGACATCACCCACTTCAAGGCGCTCGCGCCGTCGGAGCTCCAGGAGGTCGACCGCCTCGTCAACCACGTCATCCGGGAGAACCGCCCCGTGAAGAGCTACTTCGAATCCCGGGCCGAGGCCGAGAAGCGGTTCGGGTTCACCCTCTACCAGGGCGGGGCGGTCCCCGGCCGCGAGCTCCGGATCGTCGAGATCCCGGAGTTCGACGTCGAGGCGTGCGGCGGCACCCACTGCACGCGGACCGGCGAGGTCGGCTTCGTGACGCTGCTCGGAACGGAGCGGATCCAGGACGGCGTGGTGCGTCTCGTCTACGCCGCCGGCGACCGGGCCCTCGATCTGAAGCAGCTCTACGAGAGCTCGCTCCGGGAGGCCGGCCGCAAGCTCGGCGTGCCCCCCGAGAAGGTCCCCGAGGGGGTGGACCGGCTCCTGATCGAGATCGAGGAGGCCCGGCGGAGCGCCCGCGCGGGACGCTCGACCGACCTCAAGTCGCTCGCCGAGACGACCCTCGCCGACGGCTCCCTCACCGAGCGCGTCGGCACCGTCACCATCGTCGCCCGGGCGGTGGCGCTCGAGCCCAAGGCGATGCAGGAGCTCGCCCGCCGGCTGAGCAGCGAGTCCGGCCAGGTCGCCATCCTGGTGACGGAATCGGGGGGCGCGGGCCGGGCGATCGTCGGGTCCCGGGCGGCGGAGGTGCCCGCGCAGGAGGTCCTCGCGGCGATGACGCCGCTGTTCGAGGGCAAGGGCGGCGGGAATCCCTCGGTCGCGACGGCCTCGGGCGCGACGGGCGAGCCGCTGCGGACGGCGCTCGCGGCCGGCCGCGCGGAGGCCCGTCGGCTCGCCGGGGCGTCTCCACCGACGTGAAAAGCGCCCGTCGTTCGAACGGAAGGTTTACCTTCTGGTGCCGACGTCTTACACGCGGTCGGACTTCGACATGACTGGCGAATTGCACTCCGGATGCGGTCGAGCGGGAGCAGCCTGATGGTGGCGGACGACGGCGTGCGGGGCGGGGTGCCCCCCGAGGTCCTCGAGTTCGTCTCGGGACGCGGCGGGCGCTCGCTCATCGTGAAGGGAGGCGCCGGGACCGGCAAGACGACCTTCGGTCTCGAGCTGCTCGAGCGCGTCGGGAAGCCGAACCAGTCCTACTACCTCTCCACCCGGGTCGGCGACGAGGCGCTCTACCGGCAGTTCCCCTGGCTCAAGGCCACCGAGATGCGCGCCCGGATCCTGGACGCGGGGAAGCTCTTCCTCGAGACGGTCCGCGGCCCCGGCGGGATGGCGGCGTCGACGGAGCTGCCCGAGAGCGAGCAGCGGAAGATCGCGGCCGCCCGCGAGGTCATGCGCTCCTTCAGCGAGGAGCGCGGGCCGCCCACGCGCGTCGACCGCACCCACCTGACGGCGCTGCTCCGCCGCAACCCGATGCCGGAGGTGGAGAACATCTACAACCGGATCGAGAAGAACCTCCCGGAGAAGTCGCTCCTCGTCATCGACTCCCTCGAGGGTGTGACCCACAAGTACGGTCTCGAGATGGAGGAGTTCGTGATGACCCTCCAGAAGGACCTCGTGGAGGCGTCCAACACCAACGTCGTGATGATCCTCGAGAAGCCCGAGGCGGGCGGGATCGAGTACCTGGTCGACGGGCTCCTCTCCTTCGTGCGCGAGGAGCTCGACGAGCGCCGGGTGCGGCACCTGAGGCTCGAGAAGCTCCGCGCGACCGCCATCGGCCGGCCCCGCTACGCCGTCACCCTCGCGGGCGGACGGTTCGAGGCGCTCGGGGTCTCGCCCCACGACCACGTCCCGCCGAGCCCCCAGATGTGGCGGCCGGTCGCCGACTCCGAGCGGCACTACTCGACGGGGATCTCCGACTTCGACCAGCTGCTGGGCGGCGGGTACAAGCGCGGCAGCTTCAACGCCTTCGAGATCGACGTCAACGTCGGCATCGACGACTACTACATGCTCTTCCTGCCGACGTTCCTGAACTTCCTGACCCAGAGCCGCGGCATGATCGCGATCCTGGCGGCGGGGGAGTCCCACGACAAGCTCCGCGACTCCATCACGAAGAGCTCGCCCACCCACCTGTTCGACACGCGGGTCCGCATCGCCGACTACACGGCGAGCGAGACCGAGCAGACCTACATCGTGCCCATGGCCCGGTTCGGCCGGGACGAGGCGATGCGCGCGATGGTCACCGCCGAGAAGGCGGCCCGGGGCCCGGAGCAGAAGCCGATCCTCGAGTACACCGCCTTCGACACGCTCGAGAGCCTGATGGGCGACCAGGCGGCCATCCGGATGTACTTCCACGGGGTCCAGCGGGCGAAGCTCGTCGGCAACCTCGGGATCGGGCTGCTCAAGCCGGGACTGCTCATGTCGAGCGAGATCCTCAACATGATGGACACCTACTTCCGGATCATCAACATCGACAACGCACCGTGCGTCTACGGGATCCGGCCACGCACCCGGATCTACGCCATCTCGGTGGACGCCGAGGCGGGCGCCCCGCACACGAGGCTCACCCCGATCGTCTAGGTCGCCCACCGGTCCTCCGTCGCGCCCGGCCCGCCGTCCCCGCCTCCCCGCCGCGGGCGGGCAGCCCGGCGGGAAGTTCCCGATCGGGCGGCTACGGCCAGAAGACGACCAGCGCCCAGAGCAGAAGCCCCGGCACGATCGTCATCGCGAGGTCGTCGTCGATCCAGCGGTCGTTCGGCGCCTCGGCCGCGATCGCCACGAGGGCGCCCGCCGCCGCGAGGACGATCACCTCCACGACGGACCAGTCGGTGAGCACGGCGAACACGGTCACCGCGATCCCCGCGTAGAGGGCGACCGGGACGCCGGGGTAGTACCGGGCGTACCGCGGGGACCCCCGGAGCTCGCCGACGAGCGGGTCGAGGGTGGCGGTGCCGATGACGACCACGACGGCGACCGGTTCCGGGAAGAGGAGGACCGCCGCGACCAGCCCGACCCCGAAGTAGACGAAGCTCGCGACCCGCCGCTCCTCGACCGGGCGGATCATCGGCAGCTCCCAGCCAAGGAGGTGCCGGCAGCCCTCCATGACGAGCAGCACGGCGAGGAGGAGGAGCACGAGCTCCTCGGTGGTGATCACGACGAAGTAGCCCGGCGGGACGACGTAGTAGAGGAGGATCACGACCCCGAAGGTGTGCACGATCCGGCGCCAGGCCCGGTCCCCGAGCTCGACGTCCCCCCCGAGCCTCCGTCCGAGCCACCCCCGGAACTTTCCGCCGCGGTGGAGACGGACCGACACCGCGCGCCGGAGGGGGCCGAGCTTAGAAGGCTTGGCCGTTCCGCGCGGGCCCCCTCGAACGCGGCCGCCAACCTTTTGGAACCGGCCCGGTCTCCTCGGCCATGAAGGTCGCGATCCTCGTCGGGAGCAAGTCCGACCTGGAGCAGGCGGAGAAGGTCCGGGCGCGGCTCGCCGAGTTCGAGGTGCCGAGCGAGGTCCATGTGGCCTCCGCCCACCGGACCCCCGAGAAGGTCGACCGGCTCACCCAGGATCCCTCCTTCGACGTCTTCGTGGCGATGGCGGGGCTCTCGGCGGCGCTCCCGGGCACGGTCGCGGCCCGGACGCTGCGACCGGTGATCGGCGTCCCGCTCCTCGGCAAGGGGCTGGGGCTCGACAGCCTGCTCTCGGTGGTCCAGATGCCCCCCGGCGTCCCGGTCGCGGCGGTGGGGCTCGACAACGCCGAGAACGGCGCCCTGCTCGCGGTCCACATCCTGGCGCTCAAGTACCCCGAGCTCAACGAACGGCTCCGGAAGTACCGCGCCCGGTGGCACGAGGAGCCGGTCGCCCCTCCGGCGACGTCGGCATGAAGGACCCCTCGGCGTTCCGTCGGGAGGCCGTCGAGAAGCTCCGGAAGGAGGTCCCGGGCCGCGCCATCGTCGCCGCGAGCGGAGGGATCGACAGCACGCTCGCCGCGCTCCTCGCCCAGGAGGCGCTCGGCGACCGCTCCGACGCGCTGTTCGTCGACACGGGGCTGCTCCGGGCGGGCGAGGTCGAGTCGGTCCGCGGCTTCTACCGCGAGGCGGGCCTCCAGTTCGAGATCCTCGACGGGGCGGACCGGTTCCTGGGCGCCCTCCAGGACGTGGCCGATCCCGAGGAGAAGCGGCGGCGGATCGGGCGCGAGTTCATCCGGCTGTTCGAGGCCGAGGCGGAGCGCCGGGGGGCCGAGGTCCTCATCCAGGGCACCATCGCCCCCGACTGGATCGAGAGCGGCGGGCAGCTGAGGGACACGATCAAGACCCACCACAACGTGGGCGGCATCCCCTCCGACGTCAAGCTCCGGATCGTCGAGCCCCTCCGGGACCTCTACAAGGACGAGGTGCGCGCGCTCGCCCACCACCTCGGGGTGGCCTCGCCCGACCGGCAGCCCTTCCCGGGGCCGGGGCTCGCGGTCCGCGTGAACGGCCCGGTCTCCCGGGAGCTCCTCGAGATCGAGCGGACGGCGAACCGGATCGTCGAGGAGGAGATCGAGCGGGCGTTCGGGGCCCGCCAGATCCCCCGGCCGTGGCAGTACTTCGCGGTCCTCCTGCCCGTCCGGACCGTCGGCGTCACCGGCGACAACCGGATCTACGGCCACGCGGTGAGCGTGCGGGCCGTGGAGTCCATCGACGCGATGACGGCCACCTCGATGGAGCTGCCCCACGAGCTGCTCCGCACCCTCGCCGAGCGGATCACCCGGGCCCTGCCGGGGAAGGTCACCCGGGTCCTCTACGACATCACCGACAAGCCGCCGGCGACGATCGAGTGGGAATAGGGCCGAGCGATGAGCCTATCCGAGCCCGGCCGGGTCCCTCCGGAGGACCGTCCATGACCGACGAGGGGTCGACGCTGCACCTGCCGGCGGAGCTCGCCCGGGCGATCGAGGACCGGATCCGGGGGACCGGGTTCGCCTCCGTCGACGCCTTCGTCGCGTTCGTCCTGGCCCGGCTGCTCGAGAACCCCTCCACCGAGCCGTTCAGCGAGGAGGACGAGCGCCGCCTCAAGGAGCGGCTGCGCTCCCTGGGCTACATCGATTGAGGTGGACGATGCTCACCTGTCCGTTCTGCGGCGCGGCGGAGACCGACCGGCTCGACCTCGAGGGTCACCGGTTCATCGTCTTCGCCTGCCTGTTCACGCCGAACGTCGATGCCGCGTCCACCGAGGAGGAGCTCGCGGCGGAGATCGGCCGGTTCGCCCGGCCGGGCGGCTCGAAGAGCTACTTCCGCGGGATGTGCGACCGGTTGCACCTCTTCGTCGCGAAGGGCGAGGGCGCCCGGGTGCTCCAGGGGAAGGACGCGGACCCCGGGAACGTCCCGGGCTGAGCGCCGCGGGCGGCGGACGCCGTCGCATCGCCCGGACGATCGCGGGGACGGGTCGGGTGGCGTCGACGACCGATCCGCGCCGGACCCTCCGCGCCTTCGCGACGACCTGCCGCGTCACCGCCTCGCCGTAGGCTTCGGCCCGGGCGCGGTCCCGCGCGATGCCCACGCGGAGCGGCGCGCTCAGGGTGAACACGACTCCCGGGTACGGTAGCCGGGACTCGAGATCGTCGAGCACCCGGTCCCCGTGGAAGTTCCCGTCGAGGACGACGGGCACGC
Source organism: Thermoplasmata archaeon (assembly GCA_027314915.1). Classification (GTDB taxonomy): domain Archaea; phylum Thermoplasmatota; class Thermoplasmata; order Lutacidiplasmatales; family UBA184; genus JAKIVR01. The sequence continues at coordinate 28,128 of DAHUZZ010000011.1, forward strand.
CGGCCCCGAGCGCCACGGCCGCACGGCGCGCGGCGACCCGGTGGGCCCGGAGGAACCGCCGCTCCGACCCGCCCTCCCACCGAACGGCCTCGAGGATCCCGTCGATCGGCACGTACCTCCCGCCGAGGGAGCGGAGGAGCTCCCGGGCGACGGTGGTCGTGCCGACGCCGAGCGGGCCCCGGAGCACGACGGAGGAGGCGGAGCCGCGCGGACGCACGGGCCCTCCCCAGGCGCCCCGCGGCTTCCCGCTGTCGACGGACCGTTCGGCCGGGCCGGCCCCCACGCCACGCGGGCTCCGGGGCCCGGCCCCGCGACCTACGGCGGACCCGCCGCCGGCCGTCGGGGGGGCCGGTCAGGCCGGGACCGCGACCTGGCCGATCTTGGCGATCGCGGCCTCGGTCGCGACGAGGTGGCGCGGCAGCCCCAGCTCCTCGGGGGAGGCCCCGAGCGCGAGCCCCACGAGCTGCGGCAGGTGGAAGATCGGCATGTCGAGATCGTGGCCGGCCGCCTTCGAGGCGTGGTTCTGGTAGCCGTCGAGCGAGATGTGGCAGAGCGGGCAGGGCGTGGCCATCGCGTCCGCGCCGTGGCTCTTCGCATCCTCGATCTGGTGCGCGGCGATCCGGTTCGCCGACGCGGGGTTGACGAAGAGGATGGGGAAGCCGCAGCACATCACGCGCCCGCGGTAGTAGACCGGCGTGGCGCCGAGCGCGCGGATGATCTCCTCGAAGCTGTGGGGCTCCTCCGCGCTCTCCGAACGGAGCTCGTCCGCCGGGCGGAGCAGATGGCAGCCGTAGAACGCGCCCACCTTGAGCCCCCGCAGCGGCCGGACGACCAGGCCGGCGAGCTTCTCGGGCGTCACGCTCCGCGCGAGGACCTCGAGGAGGTGGGTGACCTTCGTCTGGCCGGAGTAGTGGATCCCGAGCTGCCCCAGGGCGCCGTCGACCCGGGTCTTCATCTCCGGCTTCCGGTACTGGAGGTTCGAGAAGCTCAGCATCCCCTGGCAGGTCGAGCAGATCGTGAGGATGTCGAGCCCCTGCTTCTCGGCCAGCGCGAGGTTCCGGGCGTTGAGGGCCACGTTGAGGGTCAGGTTCGCCTCGTCCAGGAACCCCGAGCCGCAGCAGGAGAACTTCGGGACCTCGACGAGCTCGATGCCCAGCTTCCGGCAGACCCACCTCGTCGAGAGGTCGAGCTCCTTCCCCGATTCCTGCGCGACGCAGCCCGGATAGTAGGCATACCTCATCGTCACGTCCCGTCCTCCCCCGCATCCTCGAGCAGCTCGTAGATCCGCTGGACCTCGTCCTGGCCCTCGATCGCGTGCGGCGCGCGGAGGATCTCGGGTTTCCGGCGGAGCATGCGGAGCCCCTGGGGGATCTGGCCGATCATGCCCACGATCCCGTCGGTCTGCCGGACGAGCTTCGACTCGTTGAGGAGGCCGCGCTCGGCGATGTTGTCCTTGAAGCCGACGGCGTGGCGGGAGCCGCGTTCGGTGGCCCCCTGGGCGGCGATCGCCATCTCCTTGAGGTCCCGGATCCGCTCCGACGGCCGGACGTCCTTGGGACAGGAGGAGGTGCAGAGGTGGCACCGGAGGCAGGTCCAGAGGCCCCCCGGCTGGATCCGCATGAGCCGGTCCTGGGAGGCGGTGTCCCGGGGGTCCACGACGAACCGGTAGAGCTTCGCGAGCGCCATCGGGCCGGGGAAGGCCGGGTCCGCGGCGACGGCGGGACAGGCCGAGTAGCACGACCCGCAGGCGATGCACCGCGGGGTCTCCTCGAACCGCGCGACCTGCGCCGGGGACATCGAGGTGGGGCGTCCCTCGGGCATCGGGTGCATCGGGTCGAGGATCAGGTGCGGGACGATCCGCTCGTACTCCTTCCAGAAGGGGGACTGGTCGACGACGAGATCGCGGATCACCGGCTGGTTGCTCATCGGGTCGATGACGATCCGGCCGTGCTCGGCGAACTCGGGACCGACCTGGGTCTGGCAGGCGAGCCGGCTCTTCGAGTTGACCAGCATCGCGCAGGAGCCGCAGATCGCGCTCCGGCAGGAGTAGCGCAGCGCGAGCGAGGGATCGATCTCGCTCCGGATGCGGAGCAGCGCGGTGAGCACCGGGGTGTGCGGGGCGAGCTCGAGGGTGTAGCGCGCGTACCTCGGGGTCGATCCGTCCGCCGGGTCGTAGCGGTAGACGTCGAACGGTATGGTGAGCAGTTCCCCCGTGGGCATCAGTACACCCGCTCCTTCGGTTCCCAGCGCGTGTACGCCACCGGCGCATAGGAGAGCTGCGGTCCCTCGGGGCGGTAGGACGCGATGGTGTGCTTCATCCAGTTCGCGTCGTCGCGCTTCGGATAGTCCCGCCGGGCGTGCGCCCCGCGGCTCTCGGTCCGGGCGAGCGCCCCCGCCACCACCACCTCGGCGAGGTCGATGAGGTGGAGCGTCTCGAGCGCGTCGGTGACGTTGAGGTTGAACACGTGGGAGGGGTCCGGGATCCTCAGGTCCCGGGACTTCACCTTGAGCTCGGCGAGCCGGCCGAGTGCCCGCGTAAGCTCCTCCGCGGTGCGGTAGATGCCCACGTCCTCCTCCATGATCTTCTGGAGCTCGGCCCGCAGCGGGAGCGGGGTGGGGCCCTCGGTCCGGCGCTTCATGCCCTCGATGCGGTCCTTCGCCGCCCGCACGTCCTCGGGGAGGACCTCGGCCCCGGGCACCGTCGGGGCGAAGGCCGCGGCGGCGATGCCGGCCTGCTTGCCGAAGACGAGCGTCTCGAGCAGCGAGTTGCCGCCGAGCCGGTTCGCCCCGTGGATCGACACGCAGGCCGCCTCCCCCGCGGCGTAGAGGCCCGCGATGTTGGTCTCGCCCCGGAGGTTGGTCGAGATGCCGCCCATCATGTAGTGCTGGCCGGGCATGATCGGGATGGGCTCGGTCACGGGGTCGATGCCCGCGAAGTTGCGGCAGAAGTCGCAGATCTCCTGGAGCCGGGACTCGATCTTCTCCTTCCCCAGGTGCATGAGCTCCAGGTGGACGTACCCGCCGGGGAAGCCGCGGCCCTCGAGGACCTCGGTGTAGATCGCCCGGGAGACCACGTCCCGGCTCGCGAGCTCGTGGACGTGGGGCGCGTACTTCGACATGAACCGCTCCCCCCGCCCGTTCTTCAGGATCCCGCCCTCGCCGCGGGCGCCCTCGGTGATCAGGATGCCGTCCTCGATGAGGGCGGTGGGATGGAACTGGACGAACTCCATGTCCTTGAGCCACGCCCCCGCGCGGTAGGCGACCGCGACGCCGTCGCCCGTCGAGCTGTGCGAGTTCGTGGTCCGGCTGTACATCCGCCCGAACGGGCCCGTGGCGAAGACGACCGCCGGGGCGGAGAAGCCGTCGAGCTCGCCGGTCCGCCGATGGTAGGCGACGACCCCCTGGACCCGGGAGCCCCGGAGGACGAGATCGACCAGGTCCCACTCCTCGTAGACGGTCACGTCGACGCTGCCCAGGTGCTCGTAGAGCGCCTGGAGGAGCGCGAGCCCCGTGCGGTCGGCGGCGTAGATCGTGCGCGGGAACCCCGCGCCGCCGAACGGGCGGGCGGCGAGCGAGCCGTCCTCGGCCCGGGAGAAGATGGTGCCGAAGTGCTCCATCTCGACGACGATCTTCGGGGCCTCGGTGCAGAAGAACTCGATCGCGTCCTGGTCGCCCAGGTAGTCGGACCCCTTGACGGTGTCGTAGATGTGGGTCTCGACCGAGTCCTGCGCGCCGACGGCGGCGTTGATCCCGCCCTGGGCGGCGCCCGAGTGGGAGCGGAGCGGGTGGAGCTTGGTCAGGATGCCGACGCTCCGGCCCGCCTGGGCCGCGGCGAGGGCCGCGCGCTGCCCCGCGAGCCCGGCCCCGATGACGAGGACGTCGTGCTTCCGCATCGGAGAAGTCCGGCGGTGGAATCGGCGGAGAAAATAACCGTAACCCCCTCGGCGGGGTCGGCCGGGGGTCCGTGGCGCCGGCGCACGAGGTAACTCGGCAGCCACTTCTCAATGAGGGCTTATATAGCGACCCGAAGTCACCGCGCCGGTTTCCTCGAGGGGAAGTTCGATGGACGCAACGCAGCTCGTCATGGACGAGGATCGCCTGCTGAAGGGCACCACCACCATCGGCCTCGTCTGCAAGGACGGCACGGTCCTCGCGACGGAGCGCCGCGCGACCGCGGGCTCCTTCATCGCCAACAAGACGACCCAGAAGCTCTTCCGGATCGACGACAACATCGGGATCACGGTGGCCGGGCTCGTGGGCGACGCCCAGATGCTCGCGCGCTACCTCAAGGCCGAGGTCACCCTCTACCGGCTCCGCCGGAGCGCCTCCCTGAGCGTCGAGGGGGCCGCGACGCTGCTCGCCAACATCCTGAACGGCAACCGGATGTTCCCCTACTACGCCTGGCTCATCCTGGGCGGCGTGGACGCCAAGGGCGGCCACGTCTTCTCCGTCGACCCGGCGGGCGGGTCCATCGAGGACAAGTTCGTCTCGACCGGCTCGGGCTCGACCTTCGTCTACGGGCTCATCGAGGAGAACTACTCCCGGGACATGTCGGTCTCCGACGGCGTCGACCTCGCGCTCCGGGGCCTCACGACCGCCATGAAGCGGGACTCCGCGAGCGGCGACGGCTACCTGGTCCACACCATCACGGCCAAGGAGTACCACGAGTTCGGTGAGGACGAAGTTAATAAGCGCCTGAAGGCATTGAAGATCCCGTTGCCCCCCACGCTCCCCTAGCGCGGTGGGCCCCCCGGGTCCCAGTCCACCCTCGTCCCGAACCCCTTCCCCAACCCGTTCCGGGCACGGATGAGTTTCGACAGCTTACTCGAGCAAACCCGGCAAGCGCTGCACGACGTGCTTCCCGAGACGATCGAGATCACGGACATCGAGCTCGAGGGACCCCACATCGTCCTGTACACGAAGCAGCTCGATTCCTTCCTCTCCGGGGGCGATTATCTCCGGCAGATCGCCCAGCGGCTCCGCCGCCGGGTCCTGGTCCGGAGCGACCCGGCCTCGCTCATCGACCCCAAGGAGGCCGAGAAGTCGATCCGGGAGACGATCCCGGCCGAGGCGGAGATCAGCGGCCTCTTCTTCGAGCCGGAGACGGGCGAGGTGGCCATCGAGGCGGCGAACCCCGGCGCCGCCATCGGCCGCCAGGGCGCGACGCTCAACGAGCTCAAGCGGAAGATCGGTTGGGTCCCGACCGTCGTCCGGACCCCCCCCATCCCGTCGAAGACGGTCGAGGAGGTCCGGATCCACCTCCGGAACGTCTTCGAGGACCGGCGGAGCTTCCTCAAGAAGGTCGGCATCCGGATCGCCCGGGACCGGCTGCCGGACAAGATCTGGGCGCGCAACACCGCCCTCGGGGGCTACCGGGAGGTGGGGCGGAGCTCGCACCTGCTCTCGACGCAGAACTCCAAGGTGCTCATCGACTGCGGGATCGACCCGGGCTCCGACCGCACGCCCTTCTTCAACGCCCCCGAGCTGCTCCCCTTGGACTCGCTCGACGCGGTGGTGATCACCCACGCCCACCTGGACCACTGCGGGCTCGTCCCGACGCTGCTCAAGTACGGCTACAAGGGGCCGATCTACGCGACCGCGCCGAGCCGGGACCTGATGGCGCTCATGCTGCTCGACGCCATCAAGGTCACGAGCCAGGAGGCCCGCAAGGGGCTCTACGACTCCTCCCACGTCCGCGACCTGATCGCCCGGACGATCCCCCTCCGGTGGGGCGAGACGACGGACATCGCCCCCGACCTGCGGCTCACGCTCCACAACGCCGGCCACATCCTCGGCTCGTCGATCTGCCACTTCCACATCGGGGACGGCGACTACAACCTCGCCTACTCCGGGGACATCAAGTTCGAGCGGAGCTGGCTGTTCAACCCCGCCACGAACCGGTTCCCCCGGCTCGAGACGCTCATCCTGGAGTCGACCTACGGCGGCTTCCGCGACCTGCAGCCGAGCCGTCAGCAGGCCACCGCGGAGTTCTCCCAGCTGGTCGCCAAGGTGCTCGCCCGGGGCGGGAAGCTCGTCGTCCCGGTCTTCGCCGTGGGCCGCTCGCAGGAGGTGATGCTCGTCCTCGAGCAGGAGATGCGCGAGGGGAGGATCCCCAAGATGCCGGTCTACCTGGACGGCATGATCTTCGAGGCCACGGCGATCCACACCGCCTACCCGGAGTACTTGAACAGCCAGCTGAGGACCCAGATCTTCCAGCAGGGGGACAACCCGTTCCTCTCCGACATCTTCCACCGGGTCGACTCCTCCCAGATGCGGTACGGCCTCCTCGACGAGAAGGACCCGTGCATCGTCCTCGCGACCAGCGGGATGATGAGCGGCGGGCCGGTGATGGAGTACTTCCGGGCCTGGGCGCCCGAGGAGAAGAACGGCCTCCTCTTCGTCGGCTACCAGGCGGAGGGGACCTTCGGCCGCCGGCTGCAGCGGGGGATCGGCGAGGCCACGCTCATGGACGGCGGGCGCCAGGTGAACGTCCCGGTCCGGCTCGAGATCGCGACCATCGAGGGGTTCTCCGGCCACTCCGACCGGGTGCAGCTCATGAACTACGTGGCGACCCTCGACCCGCGGCCCCGCCAGATCATCCTCAACCACGGCGAGGAGTCGAAGTCGATCGACCTCTCGACGTCGCTCCACAAGCGGTTCAACCTGGAGACGCGGGCGCCGTACAACCTGGAAGCCGTCCGGATGCTCTAGACGGGCGCGGCCGGTGCGGTCCGACCCGGACGGGACGCACTCTTAAGCTTCTATACGCGCCCCGGTCTCGGTCGGACCCCCCCGTCGGTACCTAACTCCATGAATCCCGCCTCCCGAAGGTTCCTGGTCCTCGGCCTGGACGGGGGGACCTTCTCGCTGCTCGACCCCCTCTTCGCGGCCGGCGAGCTGCCGTTCCTCTCCGGCCTCGCCCGTTCGGGGTTCTCCTCCACGCTCACCTCGGTCTTCCCCCCGAAGACGATCCCGGCGTGGTACTCCTTCGCGACGGGGCTCGACCCGGGCTCGCTCGGCATCTTCGGCTTCACCGAGCCGGACGGCGGGCCGGGCCGGAGCCGGCTCGTGCAGACCTACCGCCCCCACGAGGCGATCTGGGACCGGCTCTCCCGCCACGGCCGTCGCGTGGGGGTGCTCAACTTCCCGGTCCGCGCCCCGAACCCGCTGAACGGCTTCTTCGTCGCCGGCATGTTCTCCGAGACCCCCCAGACCTACCCCGAGGAGGCCGTCGCCTCGATGACGGCCGGGCCGAAGGATCGCTACCTGCCGGAGCTGCCGCCGTACCGGGCCTCCGAGCGGCGCACCTGGATGCGGCTCGCCCGGCGCGGGGTCGAGCAGCGCGCCGAGGCGGCGGAGCGGCTCATCGGCCGCTACCACCCGGAGTTCCTCTTCGTCCTCTTCCGGGAGACCGACCGGATCGAGCACCAGCACTGGTCGGAGCTCGAGCGGGCGGTCGGGAAGATGCCGCACGACCTCCTCGCCTTCTGGCGCGAGGTGGACCGCGCCTGCGCGCGGGTCGACGCCGCCTTCCGGGCCGACGGCGGGCCGGCGGTCACGCTCGTGATCTCCGACCACGGCCACGGCCGAGCGGGGACCGACTTCTTCACGAACCGCTGGCTCTTGGAGCACGGCTACCTCACGTTCAAGGATGGGAGCGACCACGCCCGGCGACGGCGGTTCGTCTCCCGGCTCCTGATGGGCCTCGACCGGTTCCCCCCGACCCGGGCGCTCCTCGCCCCCCTCGTCGACCGGCTGCAGAACGGGAAGCGCCGCGAGAAGCTCGCGCAGAAGGTCGCCGGCGATGCGAGCTTCGAGGCGATGGCGGAGCGGATCGACTGGGACCGTACCACGGCCTTCTCCTACCCGGTCCCCGAGGCGATCTACCTCAACCCCTACCACCCTTCCCTGACGGCGGAGGCCCGGGCCCGGATCGTCGCGTCGATCCGGAGCGGCCTCGAATCGTATCCCGAGGCCCGGATCGAGGTCTTCGCGCCGGACGAGATGTACCGGCGGATCCTGGGGCCCCAGCCCCCCGCCCTGATGCTCCGGGTGAACCGGATGGAGTCGGAGAGCCGGATGGACTTCAACTATCCGCGGACGATGATGCGGAGGCGGCCCGGCTACTTCTACGGGAGCGGCGTGCACCGCATGGAGGGGATCCTGCTCGCCTCCGGCGACGGGGTGGCCCCGCTCGGTCGCCGCGCCGAACCGCTCTCGCTCCTCGACCTCGCCCCCACCATCCTCGAGGGGATGTCGCTCCCCGTCCCGGACTCCTTCGCCGGGCGCTCCTTCCTCGCCGATCTCTCGCCTCCCCGGAGCGGTGGGTAGACCGCGATGGGGGGCTGGTCGATCGAGATCCTCGCCTCGGCGCCCCCGGAGCAGACGAACTCGGGGCTCGGCCGCACCGTCTGGAGCGTCGCCGTCGAGATGGTCCGGCGCGGCCACCGCGTCCGGGTGCTCTACCCGAGCCAGCCGTTCCAGCCGGCCCCACCCTACCAGGGCGTCGAGCGGGTGCCGATCCCCGTCCTCGGCCTCCGGAGGGAGCCCTACGGCTACGAGCGGGCGGTCGCCCGGGCCGCCTCGGAGCTCCTGGACCCGAAGGCGGACCTGATCCTCGCGAACGACGAGAAGGGCGGGGCGATCGACCTGCCGAACGGCCGCGCCGGCGGCCGTCCCGTCTTCGGCATGCTCGCCCACGACATCCAGCAGCACCACCTCCTCACCATGCGCGCCCTCCAGCAGCCCCGCCCGACGATCCGGCAGCGGGTCGGCACCTGGCTCGACCGGCGCGCGATCGCGAAGCTCGAGGGCCGCGCCTTCGGCCGCGCCCGGGCGATCGTGGTCGCCTCGGAGGCGAACCGGCAGCTCCTCCTCCGCCTCTACCCGGTGCCGCCGGACCGGGTGCACGTGATCCCGCACCCCATCCCGCCGCTCGCCGAGGTGGGCGACCGGAACGCCTGCCGGGAGGCGCTCCGCGTGCCGCTCGACGTGCCCGTGGTCGCCTTCATCGGCCGCACGCCCGACCGGCAGGGGCTGCCGATCGCGCTGGAGGCGTTCCGGCGGGTGCGGGTCTTCTTCCCGGGCGCCCGCTTCCTGGTGGCCGGCTCCACGCTCCCCTCCGAGCCGGGCGTCATGCCGCTCGGGATCGTCGACGAGACGGTGAAGTCGAGGATCCTGCACGCCGCCGACCTCTTCCTCTTCCCGGCCCGGTACGAGGGCTACGGCCTCGCGCCGCGGGAGGCGATGGCCGCGGGCGTCGCCACCATCGTGAGCGCCCACGTCCCCTTCGACGGGGCGGTCGCGGGCCGGGAGCTGCGGGTCGTCCGGGAGGACGACGCCGGCGCCTACGCCTCCGACCTGGCCGAGCTGCTCGCGGACCCGGCGACCCGGCGGGCCCTCGCCGAGGCCGGACGGACGTACGCCGCCCAGTTCGGCGTGGACGAGGCCTGCGCGCGGATCGAACGGGTCTTCGCGCCGTTCCTCGCGAGCTGAGCCGGACGCCGCTCAGCCGTCCGGCGGCGCGGCCGCCCCGTCGAACTCGTCGAGCCGCCACTCGCGGGCGGAGCGGCCGCCGGCCCGGCGGGCCGTGCGGGCGGGGAACCCGCCCCAGGTCGCCCCCGCGGGCACGGCGCCCGAGGCGATCGCCTCGAGCATCTCCTTCAGCGCGGCGCGGTGGTCGGGGAACCGCTCCCGGGTGCCCGCGCTCCACGGGGTGGCCTCCCTGAGCACCTCGAGGCCGTGGGCGCCCACCCACCAGATGCCGATCGCCCGGGAGAGCTCCGTGTCCGCCCGGGCCCGGAGCCGCTCGGCGGAGAAGCGGCGGGGCAACACGGCCACCACCCAGTCCCCGTAGCCCCGGCGGGCGACCGCCTGGACCAGGAGGTGCTTCCAGTCGGTCCGCTTGAGCTCGACCAGGCCGACCTCCTCGCCCCGCCGCGCGACCACGTCGAAGTAGTCCGACCCGTCGGGGTTGACGTACACCGTGTAGCCCTCCGCCTCGAGCCGGGCCCGGACGTCGGGCAGGAGATCGGTCTCCCGGGCCGGGAGCGGCGGGAGCCTCGCGCGCGGGCTCATGTCCCGGAGCGTCCGAACCAGCGGTCGAGCCGGCTCCGGGGGAGCCGGACCAGGATGGGGCGGCCGTGGGGGCAGGCGAACGCCCCGTCGGGCAGCGCGTCGAGGGCCTCCAGGAGGTGCGCCATCTCCTCGACGCCGACGGCATCGCCGGCGCGGACGGCGGCGTGGCAGGCGATCGACGCGGCGACGCGCTCCTGCACGCCGTCCGGCACGCTCGGGCGTCCGCCCTCGGCGAGCTCGTCGAGCAGCCGCGGGAGCTCCTCGGGCGGCGTCGTCCGCCCCCGGTAGGTGGGAACGGCGTGGATCCGCCAGCTCCCCGCCCCGAACGGCTCGACCACGAACCCCGCGCGGGCGACCGTCTCGGACTCCGTCGCGAGCGTCGCCGCCTGCCGGGGGGAGAGGGCGATCCGGGCGGGCGCCATGAGCTCCTGCCGGGCGAGCCGGCTGCCGGCCCGCAGCTCGGAGTAGACGACCCGCTCGCTCGCGGCATGCTGGTCGACGAGCACCAGCTCCTCGCCGGCGGAGGCGACCCAGTAGAGCGACCCCAGGCACCCCAGGAGCTCGAGCTTCGGGTGGCGGTCGGTGGGGGCGATCGTGCGCGGCCCCTCCATCCCCTCGAACCGGGTCTGGTGGAGCGCCGGGGCGAAGACCGCCGAGACCGGGGGCTCGGTCGCCGGCGGGACCTCCGCGGCCGGCGGCATCCCCTCGGGCGCCACCGCCAGGTGGGGAATCTGCCGGAGCGCCTCCCGCACCGTGCGGCGGACCCGGTCGGCGATCTCGGTGGGCTGGGCGAGCCGGACCTCGCGCTTGGTCGGGTGGACGTTCACGTCGACCCGCTCGGGGGGGAGCGTCACGCCCAGGACCCCCACGGGGAACCGGGTCCGGGGGAGGTACTCGTCGTAGGCGAGCCGGACCGCCTGCTGGAGGGACCGGTCGACGATCGTGCGGCGGTTCACCGCGACGAAGAGCCCCGCCGACGAGCTCCGCCCGAGCGGCGGCCGACCGAGCCACCCCTCGAGCCGGATCGGCCCCTCGTCGAGCCGGACCGGGAAGGCCGACTCGGAGAACTCCGGGCCCAGCACGTAGGCGGCGGCGGCGCGGAGCTCCTCGGTGGGCGGGTACCGGGCCACCTCCCGGCCGTTCGCCTCGAGGGTGAGCCCGACCGAGGGCCGGGCCAGGTAGAGCCGGTCGATCACCGAGGTCACCTCGAGCTGCTCGGCCGCCGGGCTCCGGAGGAACTTGCGCCGGGCCGGGACGTTGAAGAAGAGCTCGCGGACCTCGACGGTGGTCCCGACGCTGCGCGCGGCCGGGGCGGGCGGGGCGATCCGGCCGCCGTGCACCTCGAGCCGGTGGGCGCCCGGCTCCCCCGGCACCCGGCTCGTGAGGGTCAGCCGGGACACGCTCGCGATGGCGGCGAGCGCCTCGCCCCGGAACCCGAGCGTCGCGAGGGACCCGAGCTCGCTCTCCTCGGTGATCTTGCTCGTGGCGTACCGCTCGACGGCGAGGGCGAGCTCCTCGGCGGGGATCCCGGTGCCGTCGTCGGCCACCTCGATGCCGAGGATCCCGCCGCCCTCCACCCGGACCGTCACGTGGTGCGCGCCGGCGTCGATCGCGTTCTCCACGAGCTCCTTCACCACCGAGGCCGGCCGCTCGACGACCTCGCCGGCGGCGATCCGGCCCACGGTCGTCGGGTCCAGCCGCCGGATCGGGCGGCGCCCCGCGACGGCGCTCACTTCGAGCCCTCGGGGGCCCCCGGGGCGCCGGCCAGCCGCCTCCGCCATTCGCCGATCCGCGCGAGCGCCTCCAGCGGCGTCATCCGCTCGGGGTCGCTCTCCGCGATCGACCGGAGGACCTGGGCCTCGGGGCCGTCGGTGCGCGGGCCCTCGGCGGCCAGCAGCACCGCCTGGGTGTAGCGCACCGGCGCGGGCGGGCGGCCCCGCCGGGCGGTGGCGAGCGGCAGCGACTCGCCCTCGAGCCGCTTCAGGAGCTGCTCCGCCTCCTTGAGCAGCGTGGGCGGGAGGCCGGCGAGCCGCGCCACGTGGATGCCGTAGCTCTGGTCGGTGCTGCCGGGGACCAGCCGGTGCAGGAAGGTGACCTCCCCCGCGTCGTCGCGCACGGCCAGGTGGGCGTTCGCGGCGCCCGGGAGCGTCGCGACGAGCTCGGTGAGCTGGTGGTAGTGGGTCGCGAGGAGCGTCCGGCAGCCGACCCGGTCGTGGATCTCCTTGAGCGTCGCCCACGCCAGGGCGAGCCCGTCGAAGGTGCTCGTCCCCCGGCCCACCTCGTCGAGCAGGATCAGGCTCCGGGCGTCGGCGCCGCGGAGGATGTCGGAGACCTCGCTCATCTCGACCATGAAGCTCGACTTGCCCCGGGCGATCTCGTCGGTGAACCCCATCCGGGTGAACAGCGCGTCGACGACCCCGATCCGCGCGAACCGGGCGGGGACCCACGCCCCGACCTGGGCGAGGACGACCAGGAGACCTACCTGGCGCATGTAGGTGGACTTCCCGGACATGTTGGGGCCGGTGAGGACCAGGAGCCGGGTCCCGTCGCGGTCGAGCTCGGTGTCGTTCGGGACGTACCGTTCCCCGAGCGTGCGGTCGAGCACGGGGTGCCGCCCCTCCCGGATCTGGAGCTCGCCGCCCTCGTCGACCTCCGGCCGGACGTACCCGCGGTCCCGGGCGATCCGGGCGAAGGCGGTGAGGACGTCGAGCTCGCCCACCGCCCGGGCGAGGCGGTGGAGCCGCGGGATCTCCTCCTCGAGCTCGGTGAGGAACCGCTCCCACAGCTCCCGTTCCACCTCGGAGGAGCGCTCGCGCGCGCCCAGGATCCGGCCCTCGAGCGCGGTGAGCTCGTCGGAGGTGAACCGCTCCGCGCCCGAGAGCGTCTGCTTCCGCCGGAAGTGCGGCGGGACCCGCGCGAGATGGGGCCGGGTGACCTCGAAGTAGTAGCCGAAGACCTGGTTGTACCCGATCTTGAGCGACCGGATCCCGGAGGCGGCCGCCTCGGTGCGCTCGAGGGCCTCGAGCGCCTCCTCCGCCGCCTGGGCCTCCCGGGCGCACCCATCCAAGTCCTCCCGGAACCCCGGCCGGAAGAGCCCGCCGGCCTCGACCGTCGCCGGCAGCTCCTCGGGCAGGGCGGCCGCCAGCCGGCCCGCGAGCCCCGGCAGGGGGTCGAGACGGCCCACCGCCCGCCCGACCTCGGTGTCGGGACCGCCGTACCGGGCCACCAGCTCGGCGATCGCCCCCAGGCTCGAGCGCACCGCCCCCAGCTCGGGGGGACGGAGCCGCCGGCCCGCGAGCCGGGTGGCGATCCGGGAGAGGTCGGCCACCCGGCGGAGCGGCTCGCGGAGCGCCTCGAGCTCGGGGCCGAGGGCGACGAGCCCCGCGACCACCTCCTGCCGCGCCCGGATGGAGGGGACGTCGGCGAGCGGGTTACGGAACCAGAAGGCGAGCGTGCGGCGGCCGGGCGACGTGACGGTCTCGTCCCAGGTGGAGATCAAGGTCGGAGTGGCTGCCTCGTCCGGGTTCATCGGCCGGGTGATCTCGAGGTGGCGGAGCGTCTTCCCGTCGAGCCGGAGCCGGCGCTCCCCCGACCCCCACGGTCTCCGCTCCAGGAAGGGGAGGAGCCGGGGCTGGGTCGAGCGCAGGTAGGCCACGAGCCGTCCGACCGATTCGCGCTCGGCCTCGGAGAGGCCCGCCTCCTCGCGCGCGAGGGGTCCCGGCCAGAGGAGGGGCTCGGCCGCGGGCGGGGCGATCTCGACGCGCGACGCCGGGAACTCCGTCCTCAGCGCCCGCCCGAGCCCGGCGTCCCCGACGGAGGCCTCGGCGGGGACCAGCACCTCCCGGGGGGCGAACGGTGCGATCGCGAGGAGGAGCGGGGCCGCCCCCGCGCTCCCGGCCGCGCCGGTGAACAGTTCCCCCGTGGTGACGTCCACGGCGGCGAAGCCGCCCGGGCGGTCGGGCCTCAGCGCGAGGGCGAGCAGGAAGTTGTGCTCGGGGCCCGGGAGGATCCGGTCCTCGATGACCGTCCCGGGCGTGACGACCCGGGTCACCTCGCGCCGGACCAGCCCCTTGGCGAAGCGGGCATCCTCGACCTGGTCGCAGAGGGCGACCTTGTACCCCTTGCCCACGAGCCGGCCCAGGTAGCTCTCCACGGCGTGGTAGGGCACGCCGGCCATCGGGACCCGCTCGCCGCGGGCGTCGGCGGTACGGGCCGTGAGGACGACCTCGAGCTCCCGGGCGAGGAGCTTCGCGTCCTCCCCGAACGTCTCGTAGAAGTCGCCCACCCGGAAGAGGATCAGGTGGCCGGGGTAGCGGGCCTTCACGCTCCCGTACTGGTCCATGAGGGGCGTGGAGGCGGCAGCGGCGGCCATCTTCACGCCCCGGAGGGAGCGCCAGCCAAAAGGGTTCGGTCGAGGCCGGGAAACGGGAGCGCTGAGGGGGAGATTCGAACTCCCGGGGCGCGAACGCCACCAGCTTTCAAGGCTGGCGCCTTACCGGGCTAGGCTACCTCAGCAATTGTCGCCCCGACCGCGCCGGGGCGGCGTCGTGATCGTCCCGGATCGCCGGGGGTCCCCGACCAAGGTAGGGCGGGCGCGGCGGGGGGTCGCCAGCCCCAGAGTGCAGGTGCCGGGAGTTCCGCGGGCCGGAGCGACCCGGCGCCGGTTCGAACCCGGGCGATCAGCTTGGAGGGCTGATATCCTACCACTAGATTACACCTGCACGCCGCCGGCCTGCCGGGAAGAGCCGAGTGCTCCGGCCCTATGCCTTTTTCGTCGGATGGGAGGGGGGATTCGCGTGGGCGGCGCTCAGTTCGACGAAGGCCACCCGCTCGAGGACGAGCCCCTCCCACGACCCCTCCGGCAGGAGCGAGTACTCCTCCGGGGGGATCCCGAGCCGCTCGAGGGTCTCCCGGCGCGGGGGCCGGGGGTACAGGCCCGGGGCCGATACCAGGCCGAACTCGCCCAGGGTGGCGGCGAGGTCCCGGGGCCGCTCGGCGACCACCACGAACTCCTCGGTCGTGGGCCCGACGCCGACCTTCCCGAGCGCGCGGGGCAGCTGGTCGTCCCCCGCGACGTAGAGCGCGAACTCGGCCGAACGGTCCCGGAGCCGGGTCTCGTTCCGGGACCGGGCCCGGCCGAGGTGCGCCCAGGCGGACAGGAGGTGGCGCTCCCCGCCGATCGACCGGGCGTCGAAGAGCGCGATGAACGGCCCCTCGCCCGGGTTGGAGGTGCGGATCTTCCGGACGATCTCCTCCACGGTGGGCACCCCGGGGGCGGCCCGCCGGGCGCCCGTCGCCTGGAGGGTGCGCTCGCCGGGGGCGGGGGGGGAGGTCGGCACGGCGGGCTCACTCCCTCAGGAACCGCAGGAACTCGTCCCGGGTCCGTGGCCTGAGCGTGTAGTTCTCCCGCTTCTCGCGCCCGATGGTCGAGGTCGGGGTGCTCCCGTAGTCGTGGCCGGGGAGGACCACGAGCGCGTCGTCGAGCTTCACGACCCGGTGCAGGAGGCTGTCGTACATCGCCGCCGGGTCGCTCTCGGGCAGGTCGGTGCGCCCGCACTCCCCGACGAACAAGGTGTCGCCGGTGGCGACGTGCCCGTCGAAGAGGTAGAGCACGCTGTCCCGGGTGTGGCCGGGCGTGAAGAGCACCTGGACGGAGAGCCCCCCCACGCGGAGCGTGTCCCCCTCGTCGACCGGCAGGTCCTGGTCGAGGGGGGCGGTCCGGTAGGCGACGAGCCGCGCCCCGGTCCGCTCCCGGACGTCCTTCGCGCCGGCGTAGTGGTCCGGGTGGCTGTGGGTGATGAGGATGTAGCGGACCCGGATCTTCCGCGCGTCGACCTCGGCGAGCACCGGGTCGACCCCGAAGGAGGGATCGATGACGACCCCCTCGCCGTCCTCGTGGTCCGCCACGAGGTAGGTGAAGTTCTGGTAGGGCCCGATCCGGTGCTGCGCGAGGAACACGGCGTGCCGAGCCGGGGCACGTATTTGACGGGTGGCGCGCCGGGGCCGTTCAGCGCCCGGGGGCCGCGCGGCCCTCGGGGAGGGAGCGGGCGCCGCTCACCGCGTCGATGACCACCCGTCCGTCCGCCCCCTCGACGTACCAGAAGGGCACGTGGACGACGGCGAAGGAGCCGATCTTGAGGTCGTTCGGCTCCGGCGCCACCTTCCGCCGCTCGATGACGAGCGCCCCGCCGTGCTGCTCCGTGTGGTCGACGCTCACCGTGTGCCGCTCGCGGAGCCGCTGCTCCGCGATCTCCCGCGCCCGGTCGTCGGGCACCGTCGGCTCGAGCCGCTCGTGGGGCTCGGAGAGCTCGCCCGTGAGCTCCCGGTCGCCCGGTTCCCAGACCTCGGTGCGGCCGCTCAGCCCGTGGACGGCGACCCAGAACTCGCGGACCGCGCCCACCCGTCCGTGGGGGGCGGGCTCCCGGACCCGGTAGGGGGCCACGTAGTAGGGGACGAGCCGGAGGGTGTAGCGGAAGCCGTCCACGCCGGCGATCAGCTCCGCTTCCGGGCGCCCCAGCCGGGGCCGGACGACCCGTTCACCGGGCGGGAACGCCGCGATGGGCGTCTCGACGGGCCCGGGCGGGGTCTCCTCGCCGGCGCGCTCGGACGGACCGACGGCGAGCTCGGGCAGGAGGAGGAGCTCGCCGAGGGCGGTGCCGAGCGTCTCGGGGACCAGGATCTCGAGCCCGTGCTCCGCCGCCGCGCCCCGGGCCGCCGGGCCGGGCTCCTCGGCGTAGACGAGGGTGCGGTGGACGCAGCCGGTCGGGAACTCCCGGTCGGCCTCGAGCGGCGAGACCGGTCCGGCGAGGATGGCGACCGCGCGCCGGTCGGTCGCCCGGTAGGCGACGACGCCGATGGTCGCGTCGTCGACCCGGTACCGCGCCGCCACCAAGAGCCGCTTGAGCTGCGGCTCCCGGTCGTCCGGCGCGCCCATGATGGCCGGTCGTATCGTTCGTAAGATAAGTCCCTACGGTCCGACTGGGCCCGAGGGTGGCGACCGCGCCCCCGAGTTCCCCGACGGGAACGGGGGGGTACGTGCACCTCCTTTTATCTCGCGCGGCGTTGCGAAGGGGGCTCCCATGGGCGAGTCGATCACGCTCCGGGTCGCGGAGGCCTTCCAGCAGGATATCGGCCTCGGCACCGCCCGGCTCGACGTCACCACCCGGCAGCGGCTCAAGGTCGGGGTCGGGGACATCGTCGAGATCCGGGGCCGGAAGAACACCGCGGCGGTGGTGAACCGGGCCCAGCAGGACGACGAGGGCAAGGGGCTCATCCGGGTCGAGGCGGTGGTCCGCCGGAACTCGGGGGTCAGCATCGGCGACCGGGTGACCATCTCCCGGGTCGACTGCCCGATCGCCGAGACGATCACGATCGCCCCGATCTACTCCGGCTCGGCCAAGATGGACCTGGGGCCGGGGCTCGAGCAGTTCGTCTCCAAGGCGCTCAACCGCCGGCCGTTCGTGCGGGGGGACGTCTTCGTGATCCCGGGCGTGTTCCTGATGGGGGGCTCGCTGCCCTTCATGGTCCTCACGACCCATCCCAAGGGGATCGTCCAGGTCGGCCCGAGCACGCTCATCCACATCCAGGACGAGACGGTCACCGAGACCGAGGTCGCGGCGCCCCGGGTCTCCTACGAGGACATCGGCGGGCTCACCGAGAAGCTGGGCCGGGTCCGCGAGATGATCGAGCTGCCCCTGAAGCACCCCGAGCTGTTCGACCGGCTCGCGATCTCCCCGCCCAAGGGCGTCCTGCTCTACGGCCCGCCCGGCACCGGCAAGACGCTCATCGCCAAGGCGGTCGCCAACGAGGCCGGGGCGCACTTCATCGGCATCCAGGGCCCCGAGATCATCTCGAAGTACTACGGCGAGAGCGAGAAGGAGCTGAGGGAGAAGTTCGAGGAGGCCGAGAAGAACGCCCCCTCGGTCATCTTCATCGACGAGCTCGACTCGATCGCCCCGCGCCGGGACGAGGTGGTCGGCGAGGTCGAGCGGCGGGTGGTCGCCCAGCTCCTCACGCTGATGGACGGGCTCTCCGGCCGGGGGAACGTCATCGTCATCGCGGCGACGAACCGCGAGGAGGCGATCGATCCCGCCCTGCGCCGCCCCGGCCGCTTCGACCGCGAGATCGAGATCGGCGTGCCGACCCAGTCCGGGCGGCTCGAGATCCTGCAGATCCACACCCGCGGCATGCCCATCGAGGGCACCGAGAAGGAGCGGGACAAGATCCTCCTCGACCTCGCGAACGCGAGCCACGGCTTCGTCGGGGCGGACCTCTCCGCGCTCGCCCGGGAGGCGGCGATGCGCGCGCTCCGCCGCTACCTGCCGGAGATCGACTTCGACAAGCCCATCCCGATCACGCTGCTCGAGAAGATGAAGGTCACCGAGCGCGACTTCAAGGAGGCGCTCAAGCAGATCGAGCCCTCGAGCCTCCGCGACGTCGCCATCGAGATCCCGACCACCCGGTGGGAGGAGGTCGGGGGGCTCGACCCCATCAAGCAGCAGCTCATCGAGTCGGTCGAGCTGCCGTTCAAGCATCCGCAGGTCTACCGCCACATCGGGATCGAGCCGCCCCGCGGGCTCCTCCTCTACGGCCCGCCGGGGGTGGGGAAGACGCTGCTCGCCAAGGCCGCCGCCACCGAGAGCCAGGCGAACTTCATCTCGGTCAAGGGCCCCGAGATCATGTCGAAGTGGGTGGGCGAGAGCGAGAAGGCGATCCGGGTGATCTTCAAGAAGGCCCGGCAGGCCTCGCCGGCCATCGTCTTCATCGACGAGATCGACTCCATCGCGCCGCGCCGGGGGATGCAGAACTCGAGCGGGGTCACGGAGCGGATCGTGAACCAGCTCCTCACCTCGATCGACGGGCTGGAATCGCTCGAGCGGGTGCTCGTGCTCGCCGCCACGAACCGGCCGGACATCCTGGACGAGGCGCTCCTCCGGACCGGCCGGTTCGACCGGCTCCTCTACGTCGGCCCGCCGTCGCTCGCGGGCCGGCTCGAGATCCTGAAGGTCCACACGCGGAACATGCCGCTCACCGACGACGTCTCCCTGCCGGAGATCGCCCAGCGGACCGAGGGGTACGTCGGGAGCGACCTCGCCACGCTCTGCCGCGAGGCGGGGCTCACGGCGATCCGCGAGAACGTGAACGCGAAGAAGGTCACCATGGCCCACTTCGACGCCGCGCTCAAGATCACGCACGCGTCGACGGACCCGGAGTCGCTCAAGTTCTACGAGGACTTCGCCAAGCAGCTGCTCAAGGAGCGGGTCGGCCGGAAGACCGAAGAGGTCCTCCAGGCCATCTACCGGTAGGCGGCGTGGGGGCGGGGACCGCCTGCGGGCGGGACGGCGCCGTGCGGCGCGTCGTCTCGGCCAAGCTATATGTAGGGGGGCTAGGTTCGCGCCCCCGCTCCCCGATAGGGGGGCGACCGAAAGGGGGACGTGACACACGATGGGTAGCCGCTCCATGCGCCTCGCCCTGTGGGTACTCGTCGCGCTCTTGGTGGCGACTCCGCTCGCCACCCTCGCGACGGCCCAGGCCGCCACGCCGAACTACACTCTGTCCGGCTCCGTTCGCCTCGCGAACGGCGTCGGCTACGTTCGTGCGGGCGTGGGCGTGGAGCTGATCAACAGCGTCACCCACCAGACGCTGCGCGCCACCACGGCGAGCGGCGGGACGTTCCAGTTCTCGACCGGCACGACGGGGGGCGCGCTCCAGCCCGGCGTCTGGGGCCTCGGGGTCCCGGCGCAGACGAACCTCTCCCTCGGCGGCTCCTCCGCCTGGGCGGTCCTTCCGAGCGGGCCCGGCCCGACCTACTCGACGATCACCTCGGCCAACCTGACGAGCCCTTCGTACCGGCTGACGACCAGCGCCTCGATGTACCAGCTCTCCGGCACGGTCTCGGGCACCCTCACCGCCGCGGCGAACGGCTGCTCGCCCGACGGGGCCGCGGTCCAGATCGTCTCGCCGAACCTCCTCTCCTTCGCGCTCAACAGCACGACGAGCGCGGCCAACGGGAGCTTCAGCTTCCACGCGCCGACGGGGAGCTGGCTGCTCCAGGCCTACTGCAGCGCCGCCGTCACCTGGTACAGCGTCCGGTCGATCTTCGTCAACAACTCCGGGCCGACCAACCTGGGCAACGTCGCCCTCCAGCCGCTCTTCGCGCAGGGCTACATCTACCAGGCGGGCGGCACCACGCCCACGACCGCCGGCGGCAACGTGACGCTCTACGACACCACCGACAACGCCGTGCTCTCCGGCATCGTCTACCCCGGCTTCTACAGCGTGGGCACCACCCCGTCCGCGGGCCCCTGGGTCGTCCTCGTCAACCCCGCGGGCTACGAGACGGTGGGCTACACGACCGCGACCGCGGGGATCACCCGGGACGTCACGGTGCCCTCGATCGGCCCCGCCGGGACCTTCGCGACGCGGATCGCCTTCGCGCCCGGCTTCAACCGGGTCGCCGTCAGCACGAACACGACGCTCGGGAACGACTCGACCTTCCCGGACCTCGCGAACGCCTCGGTGGGCCAGCTCTGGAGCCAGCTCGGGCTCGACTTCAACGGCGGGTCGCTCGGCTTCGCCGGTACCGGGCCGGGAGCGACCGCCTTCCAGTCGTGGCTCGCGAGCCAGGGCCAGTTCTGGGCGGCCGACCAGGCGAACCTCAAGGTCAACGGGACCACCTTCGGGGCCCCTACGACCTCGACGTACACCGCCCCGACGCTCCCCGCGGGCACCTCCGACTACACGACCTCCGCGGGCATGTCGATCGCGTGGGCGAACGCGGCCAACAGCACCTCCGCGGTCCCCTCGGGCGGCAACGGACCCACCTACACGATCTCCTTCGGGTTCCGCTACCCCGTGGGCCCGCTCGACTACAACTACACCATCGCGCTGCCCGCGGGGTACGCCCTCGCAGCCAACACGGCGAAGCCGGCCAACTCGGTGCTGGTCCCCTCGGGACCGGACGGTAGCTGGCGGAACTTCACCCTCAGCGCGAAGCCGGTGTCCAGCACCGCCTCCGCCTACGGGACCGCGAACTTCACCGTCGTCCGGTACGCCTCGATCACGGCGAACGTGAACATCACCGTCGCCGCCTTCGACTTCTCGTCGAACAACGTGGTCAACTCGACCCGGTCGAACTACTCGGTGGTCGTCGGCGCGGGCCAGAACGTCACCTTCTCGGCGCAGAACACGAGCTACCCCGACGGCACCAACGGCACCGCCTTCCGGTGGGACTTCGGCGGCGCGACCCAGACGACGACCGCGCCGACCGCCTACCACACCTACACGGTGCCCGGGAAGTACGTGGGGTACGTCAACGTGACGAGCTCGGGCGGCCGCCAGAGCCAGACCGGCTTCACGGTCCTCGTGGGCAACTCTCCGCCGACGGCGGTGATCACGAGCAACGCGACCGCGAGCGAGATCCGCACCTCGGGCGGGGACCGCTACCTGCTCGTGAACTGGTCGCGCACGCTCCAGTTCAACCTCACCGGCTCCGCCTCCACGCTCGCGAGCAACCTCTCCTCGCCGGCCGGGGTCCTGAACGTCGCCTCCTGGGCGCTCACCTCGACCAAGTACAACCAGACGGCGAACTACACCGCCGCGTCCGGGGCCAAGGTCGACTCGAACTTCACCGTCCAGTTCCTGGGCGCGGGCCGCTACCTCAAGGGCGCGACCATCGGCGGGCAGCCGGTCACCTTCCAGGGTTGGGAGTACAACATGACCCTCACCCTCTGGGACGGCCAGGGCCACCGGGCCGTGGCGGTGCTGCCGATCCTGGTCAAGGACACGCAGAAGCCCATCCCGGTCGTCGCGCTGCAGAACTCGCGGGGCCAGAACCTGACCAGCACGGGGATCGTCGAGGCGGCGAACCACACCGCCTACGTCCTCATGAACGGCCAGTACTCCTACGACCCCAACAACGGCTCCATCGCGAAGTACAGCTGGCACCTGACCAACGCGGGCAACACCTCGGTGCACACCTACTACAACTCGACGAGCGCGAAGTGGGGCGTCTACCTGGACCCCCAGTCGAAGCCCTACACGGTGAACCTGACCGTCACCGACCTCGCGGGGAACACCGCCTACGCCACCACGCCGCTCACGGTGAGCATCAACGGGACGCTGCGGCCGATCCTGACCGCGACCAACCTGAGCGCCCCCGGAACGATGCAGGACGGCTCGAGCTACACCATCATGGGCAACGTGACCAACTCGGGCGGGGTCAAGTCCATCGCGACGGACGTCGTGGTGAACTTCTACCTGCTGCACCCGGGCGGCACCGGCTCGAGGGTCTACATCGTGCCGTCGAGCGACGTGGAGTTCTACGGCTTCACGAACGGCGTCATGAACTCGACCCCGCTCGCGAAGGGCGTCCTCCCGACGCTCGCCTACAACCAGACGGTGCGGGCGAAGATCAGCTGGGACCCGGCGATCACGGGCTCCTACGTGCTCTACATGAACGCGACCTCGTCGAACCTGTTCGTCACGAGCACGGGTCCGAACGTGGTGAACACGCCGGTCACGCTCAACCAGAACCAGAACCAGCTCATCCTCGAGATCGTGATCATCGTCGTGGTGGTCGCGGCGATCATCGGCGTGATCGTCTTCCTCCTGCGCCGGGGGACCTTCCGGCGGGGCAGCGGCGGCGGACGCACGACGAGCTCCTCGAGCAAGTCCGGCCTGGAGCGGGGCGGCAAGAAGCCCGCGACCGAGAAGCCGAGCTCCTCCACGGACGACGAGGACGAGGACAGCTAGCCCCGGTCGGGAGCGCGCCCCCGGTCCGAACCCCTTCCCTTCCTTTTCCGTTTCCAGCGGGGTGACCGGATCGCCCCCTCACCGGCTCGCCGACCCTCGGATCCGATGCGGCCCCGCGGCCCGTGAGCGCCGCCCGGGGGGTCCGGGGCGCGGGGCCCACGTCGTTCCGCGGGCCTGCCGGAGGGACCGGACCCGACCTCGGAGCTCCCGCCTTCGGCACGGGCCCGAAGGAGAGGCGGGCTGGGCCGGGATCGCCGGGGATCCGCGGTGCCTCCGCCGGGGCGAGCTCGCGCGATCAGGTTCGTGGGGCCACCCGCGAGGGGACCTTCCCCGGGGCCGGGGGCGGGGGCGCTAGACCGCGGCGTTCAGCCGTACGGTCCGACCTCGTCCAGGAGGTCGACGTGGGCGAGCAGCATCCGGCGGCAGCAGTACCGCTCGAGCCCGAGCTCGGTCAGCACCTTGCCGATGGGCTCGCCGGCCGCGGTACGCTCGCGGAAGGTGTCCCAGTGCTGGCCGATCACGTTGCCGCAGGTGAAGCAGCGGACGGGGACCATCATCGTCATCGGTGCTCTTCTCCCCCTTCCACCCTAACGGTAGGACTTCTGCCGCCGCTTCCGGGCCCCGCGCCCGCCGGGCCGCTTCGGCAGCTTGCGGCGCGGGTCGTTGACCAGCAGCGACCGGTCGTAGTGCTTGAACATGTCCTGGAGCGAGCTGTCCTTGAGCCAGAGGAGGAGCCCCCGCGCGACGGCGGTGCGGGCCGCGGACGCCTGTCCCATGATCCCGCCGCCCTCGACCTCGACGTCGATGTCGAGGTTCTTCCACTTCCCTCCGACCATGAGGAGCGGCTCCTGGATCTTCTGGCGCGCGAGCACGGGCTCGAAGATCTCGAGCGGCCGCCGGTTGATCCGGACCAGCCCCGCGCCCTTGCGGACGGTGCACCGGGCCACGGCGCTCTTCCGCTTCCCGCTGGACTGCACGATCTGCGGCGACTTGGTCATACGTGAGCCCCCAGGAGACGCGAGATCTCGGCGAGGGTGAGGGGCCGCCGAAGGGCCGGCCGGATCCGGGCGCCCTCGAGCGACTGGTGCGGATGCCCGGAGAACTCCGCGGGGACGCCGATGTGGACCTGCAATCGGTCGAGCGCCTCCTGGCCCCGGGTCTTGAGATGGGGCAGCATGCCGCGGACGGTGCGTCGGAAGATCCGGTCCGGGTACCTCGGGAAGTGCGGGCCGGTCCTCTTCGAGCCGCGCGCCCGGTGGGCCCGGTAGGTCTCGAGGACCATCGCCCGGTCCCCGGTCACGACGCTCTGCTCCGCGTTCACCACGACGATGCGCTCGCCGTTGAGGAGCCGCTTCGCGATCAGGCTGGCCGCGCGGCCCAGGACGAGCCCGGTGGCGTCCACGACGGTGCCGTCGGGGACCGTCGGGGGCTTCGGCGCCGGGGCGGGGGCCCGCGCGGGAGGCGTCGCGGGCTTCTTCGCGGCGGGTGGAGCGGCGCGCTTCGCGGCGGGCGGGGTCGCCGTCGTCGCGGCGGCCGGCGTGCCCGCTGCGGCCGGAGCGGAAGTTGAGGAGGAGGACGCGGGGGCGGCGGGCGGCTCGCCCGGAGCCGCCTCCTTCCGGGGGGCCCGCTTGCGCACCACGGGCTTCGCCGGGCTCGCGGGAGCTTCCGCCGGGGTCGCCGGCGCGCTCGGGGCCGCTTCCTCAGGCATAGAGGCGGACCCCGCTGCCGTTCGGATGCGACTTGACGAGCTCGGGGATCGAGAGGGTCGTCCCGCCCGCCGCATGGATCTTCGCGCGGGCGGCCTCGGAGAAGTGGAAGGCGGCCACCGTGAGGGGCTCATGGATCTCCCCCTGGGCGAGGAGCCGGCCGGGCACCACGACGGTCGACTTCGCGGTGACGAGGCGGGCGAGATGCCCCACGTTCACCGGGCGGGCCTGGTGCCGCGGGCGGGCGAGCTTCTCGGCCACGGCGCCCCAGAGCGGCGCCTGGTGGTCGCGGGCTGCCCGACGCAGCGCGAGGAGCGTGTGGACGAGCTCCGGGTCGTCCTTGCGAATGGTACGAAGCATGGCGGGAGGCCCACGACCCGGGTGGCCGATATAAGGGTTGCCGCCGTCGGCGACACCGGCGACGCGCCCCGACCACGGAGCCCCGGTGCGAGGGCTTCCGTGCGTCACGAACGATTAAATAGCGTCCCTCCACATCGCGACCGCAAGAGGCCAACGATGCGCAAGTTCCTGACGGAGCTCCGGGGCAAGACCGTGATGACCAACGATGGCCAGATCCTGGGCCTGATCGAGAACTTCGTCGTCGACACCGGCAACGGAGGGATCGCCCACGTCCTGGTCACCCCCAGCGAGGATGTCGAGTCGCGCCTCTTCCAGACCGACGGGTCCGGCCGCCTGGTGCTCCCCTTCAAGAGCATGCGCGCGGTCAAGGACGTCGTCGTGATGGAACTTGGCAAGTAATCCCGACGGACCCCCCTTCGTATCGATCGTCATCACCGTCCGGAACGAGGAGCGGCACGTCGGCCGGCTCCTCGAGTCCCTCGGGAAGCAGGAGCCGCCCTTCGAGATCGTCCTCGTCGACGCCCTCTCGCACGACCGCACCGTCGAGATCGCGGAAGAGTTCGCCCGGGCCCACCCCGGGCTCCTCCGGATCTTCCGCAAGTACGGCTCCCGCGGCATCGGCCGGAACGAGGGCGTCCGCGCCGCCCGGGCGGAGTTCGTCGCCTTCACCGACGGCGACTGCATCGCCGACTCCGGCTGGCTCCGCCAGCTGAGGCGGGGCCTCGCGCGCTCCGACGTGGCCGCGGGCCAGACCACCACCGTCGGCAACGCCGCCTACGGCCACCTCGAGCGGGTCGAGCTCTACCAGGAGGGCAGCGACGTGACCTACCCCTCGTGCAACCTCGCCTACCGGCGCTCCCTCTTCCGCGAGCTCGGGGGCTTCGACCCCCGGTTCATCACCGCGGAGGACATCGACCTCAACCTTCGGGCGGTGCGGCGCGGCGTCCGCATCGCCTACGTCCCCGAGGCGCTCATCTACCACCAGGTCCGGGAGAGCCTCCTGAGGTTCGGGATCCAGGCGTTCTGGAACGGCTACGGCCGTAAGCAGCTCACCGAGAAGCAGGGTTCGCTCTGGGCCAGCTACCGGTACCGGCGGCTCTTCGCCGGTCAGCGCTCGGTCATCGCCTGGGCGCGCCTCGGGGCGGCCTTCGCCGGCTACTTCACCCGGGTCCTCACCGGAGGCGGCCGCCGGCTGACGCCCACGCCCCCGCCGACCGGTTTCGAGTCCCGGGACGGCGCCGAGGGCGCGCCCGGCCGCGCCTGACCGTCCGGTTCAGCGCCGGAGGGCGCCGTGGACGTCGCGCTCGATGGTCTCGTGGAGGGCGCTCATCTCCTCCCACTGCTCGAGCCCTTCCAGGCTGTCCTTCAGCCCCCGGAGGCAGTCGATGCACAGCCACCGCGCGCCGATCTTCTTCATCGGCTTCTTCCGGTAGAAGACCT
This sequence comes from Thermoplasmata archaeon, assembly GCA_027314915.1. Lineage (GTDB taxonomy): Archaea > Thermoplasmatota > Thermoplasmata > Lutacidiplasmatales > UBA184 > JAKIVR01. Next base: position 54,464 of record DAHUZZ010000011.1, read on the forward strand.
GCTCGCAGAGCGCGCAGACGCGCATCTCGGCGGTCTGCTGCTCGACGTAGGCCTCGTACCGCTTTCCCGCGGCGAGCGTCCGCAGGACCCGCTTGCGCTCGGGCGACGGGGCAGGGACCGGTTCGGTCGCCGGGGCGCCGGGGTCCACGCGCCCGCCCTTGCTCCGATCCCGATCAGGCGGTCTTCAGCAGCTCGGCGACTTTCGTCGCCTCGGCGAGGACCTTCGAGGTGTCGGCGCTCTGGTCGACGACCGCGACGAGGAGCGCCTTCTTGCCGCTCCCGACGATGATCGTCTTGGAATCGTGCCCGTCGATGACGATGCGCTCCGGGGGCGAGCGGTTGAGCTCGGTGTTGGCGGTCGCCGCCGCGCCCAGGATGGTCGCGCACATGATCGCGAACGTCTCGGTGTACACTCCGGCCGGCACGTCCGCGTAGAGGACCAGTCCGTCGCGCGAGACCAGGGCGGTGGCGATCCCCCCGATGCGCTGCTTGAGGTCCTTGATCACGGTGCCGACGTTCCCGGTGGCCATCATCCTGGATCTCTCCTACATCTCCTCAATACGGAAGCGGCACTCCGGCTGACCGACGCTCGCACATGACTCTTCGGTACATTTGACTCGCGCCCCCTTAAAACGTTCGTAGAACTCCCGCAGGATGCCGCGGAGCCGGTGGCAGCTGGGGAGGTCGCTGGGGGCGACCTCGATCGATCCCTTGACGATGACCTCGCCGTCCTGGAAGGAGATCTCCTCGACCCATCCGCGCTCCTTGAGGATCTCCCCGGCCTTCTGGAAGTACTTGGACCGGTCCTGGAGCGCCTGCTCCACCATGTCGCTGCTGACGACCGAGCCCTCCTTGAAGAAGAGGCCGTGGCAGGCATGCGACATGACCCCCTCGTAGAGGTCCCGGATCTTGTGCAGCTCCTCCTGGGTGAGCCGTACCGTGCGCATGGAACCGGCCCGTGAGCGGGGAGGTCCATATATAGCGATTCCTCGAGCGGGCCGGCGGCGACCACGGTATCAAGCGGCGGGTGACGCCCCGTCGGGTTTTCGATAGCGATCTCGCTGCGTAGTGGAAACGCGCCTTCCCTCTTCATCGGCGGAAAGGTTATGGCCGTAGTGTAAATATTGGCATTACCGATGACCTTCACCCGAACCCACCAGCGACGGCTCAAGGATGGGAGAATCCGGACCTACTACGAACGCGTGGAATCCTACCGGGAGGGAGGCAAGGTCCACCAGCGGCGGCTCCGCTACCTCGGGACTTCTCCCATCGAGCCGATCCCCCTCCCCCCGGTCCATCTCGGACTCCTCGCCACCCGCCTCGCCACGGGATCCCTCTCCGCCCAGGACCTCTTCGACTTCGTCCAGCACATGGGTGTCGAGCTCCCTCGAATTCCCTTGGAGGCCCTCGCCATCCGCTACGACTTCCAAAAAAAACACTCCGAGCTGCACCTCTACCCCTCGATGCCCTCCGACCGCCCCCCTTCCCATGCGAAGCGGCCCCGCGCCTCGCGGACACCCACACCACGCGGCTCCGAACGCTCGAGGGCGAAGGGACTCTGACCCTCCCCACGTGGGAGTGCTCCGCCCGGCACCTCGGGGAACGCTACACCCCGTCGCTCCGTCCCTGGGTGGCGGCCGCCCAGCACACCTTCGGCTTGGATGTCACGGCCCTGGTGGGATTCCTACGCTTCGGGCTGAAGTGGAAGGAGGAGGACATTCAGACCTTTCTGAGGGGCCACGGCCTCTCCGTCTCCCAGGCCTCTCTCTCGCTGCGTACGACCGAGTTCTTGGTGCGTTGGCAGATGTTCAGCGAGGTGAGACTCCTCCACCTCGCCCCCCAGCTGCGTCCCTTCGTCCTGCAGATCGATGGGACGTGTGTCGAGGGAGGGCCCGTCACCTTCCGGGTCCGAGAGGCGAGGAGCGGGGTCACGCTGTATGCCCGGCAGATCGTGGCGGAGAGTCTGGAAGAGGTCGTCCCCGTTCTGGTGGCCTTCAAAGTGCGCTTCGGGGATCCCGCGCTGACTCTCGTATCCATAAACCGTCATGACGAGGACGGTTCGGAAGGAGGGGAGCACCCGACCGAGGTCGCCCACGCCGTGAGGCCGGGCTCCAACGGTCCCGGACCCCGCAACACCTGAAGCAGCCCCTCGAGTTGCTCCTTCTCCCTTCCTCTTCGGAGTTCCACCCGTGGTCGTCTCGCTTCCCTCGGCAGAGCCTTCAGCCGACGGCTCACCTCTCCGGGGTCCTACCGGGCGAACTCGTCCCACAGGTTCACCCCCGACAGCACCTGCTCGATGAACCACGGGCATCGGACATTGTTCCAGAACGCCAAGAGCGCCCCGTGGGCGTCCATCTCCTCCGCACTCTCCTTCCCCCCCGTCCGATGCCGGATCCTCCGACGGTCCGCTCCATGGTCCCGCTCCAGCGCCACCGTGCTCGGAATGACCGTCCCCAGGCCCGGGACCTCCGTCCAGAGCTGAGGCCCGTGCTCCTCGAACCGTCGCGCCACCGTCGTCCAGACCGCTTCCGCCCACTCCCCCAGCAACACGAACCTCCTCCCCGCCGCTTCGATCGCCCCCTTCACCTCCGCTACGTCCCCCCGGGCCAACGGCGCGAGATCCACACGACCTCTCCGATCTCTCTCCACCCGCATCGCCCGCCGCAACTCCTCCCATAGCCCGACCTCGCACCTCAGCCGACCCTGAGCCAAACGCACCGCCTCCCGGTTCAGCAACCGCTCCACCCGCTGCTTCAGTTCCGCGACCTTCGGGACGACCACGTGGAGCCGTACGTTCCACGACAGTAGCTCGACCGCCCAGCCCCGGACCCGCTCCAGCCGCTGGGCCACTTCCCAGTAGGCGAGCCTCCACGGGAACCCTCCCGCGTGTTCCCTCGCCGACTCGATCCACTCGAGCGCCGCCCGCACCCACACCGCCTCCAGCTCCTCGAGGCCCCATCCCGCCACCGGGAGCGTGTGCGACCACTTCGTCAGGTTCGCGAGTCCCTCGTCCCCAACGAGGCCCTGGCGCAGCGGCTCGTACTCCCTCAGGATCACCGGACCCAGGTCGTCGAGGAAGTGCTGGTGGTCCTCCCCGACGGGCATGTTGGGAAAGACCGTGGCCATCGCCTTCTTCGCGGCTGTCCCGTCATCGCGCAGCCCCAACAACGGGGTTCCGTAGCGCTCCCGGAAGGTCGCGTAGAAGCGCGCGACCTCCACCTCGCTCTCCGACACCAGGGGGTCGGCCCACAGGGTGAGTCCGTGGCGGGCCTCCCGCGCTCGGTAGGTGACGCGCTTCCCCCCGGAGGGCTCTCCCGTTCCGTCAAATTGCACCACGAGTCCTCCGAGGACGCGGGCGGCGAGGGGGAGGCGCTCCTCGCAGAGCATCCGCCATCGGACGAGGAACTCCAGGGAGAGGCGGGAGATCGTGCTCTGGACGAGGGGGAGTCCACAGCCGTCCTCGAAGAGCGCCTGGACCTTCTGCTCCGGCAGGTCGAGACCGAAGCGGGCGATTCCAACCGTGATCATCACATCGAGGCCGAAGACGCCGTAGGGGCGGGCGAGGGTGTCCCGGAAGGAGGAGGTCCACCGGCCTTTCGGATGCCCCTGGGGGCAACCCCAGGCCGGGTTCGTCAGGGTCGCCGTACCTTCGAGGGTGAGGACGGTGGTGGGCTCTCGCTGCCCTTGGACTTCCAAGGGCTTCCCGCAGGCCGGGCAGGGCGGGGGCGGGGCGAGGGTGGCTCGGGCCAGAGGAGGAGCTCGAGGCGCGGAGTTTTTTTTACGTCGAGGTCGAAGCGGATGCCGACGGCGGCGAGGTCGCCGACGGGCATCTCCTCGCCCATGTCGTGGACGGCCTGGACGATGTGGGTCAGGGTGAGGGTGCCGGTCATGATGCGGGTGGCGAGGAGGCCGAAGTGGGGCGCCTCGAGCGGGAGGCTCACCGGGAGCTGAGCGGGATCCACTCGAGGGAAGCGGGGAGTCACCGGGCCGAGCGTCTTCACGAAGCGGGTCCGCGTGCGCTTGGCCGTTGGGTCCCAGTAGTGCTCGACGAGCTGGCGGTACTGGTGACCTCGGGAGACGATGAGCCGCTCCGTACGGACGGTCATGCGCTTACGGATATCCGTAAGTGTTAGTAAGCGTTGCGCCTAACCACTTTCAGTCGAGAAACAGGGTCAGCGGGCCCGGTCGGGGTGACGGTTATTGGATGCGAGAGAGTACGAGAGCTCCTACCCGGCCAAGGTCTAAATAGTAGGTCGCACCCATGATTTACACGGCATCGAAAAAGCGACTTGGTATCGTCGTAGCGAGCGTTGCGTCTGCGGTCCTCTTGGTAATCCTAGGCACCTGGGTGGTGTGGGTTGGCCTTCATTCGCCAACGCAACCAGGGCGTAGTCACTTGGTTTTGGCAACCGGTCCGAACTTCTCCTTCCAGGCCTTCCAAAGTCCGAACGGTGTTCCTGCCTGGTCCCCCGCAGTTGGTTCTTGGGTCACCGTCACATCCGTCCTGCCGAGCTCCGTCCCCAACGGCCCTGGGTTCGTGAACTTCACAAGTGGGCCGAACATTGAGCTTCAGCTATTCCAAGGGGTCACTGGTTCAGGCGGAGTCATCTCAGGATCGCTCAATCTGACAAACTGGACTACGGTCTCAACTCAGTGGCCGTCGTATGATGGGGCTTCAACAGCTCAGGTATCGATGTGGATGGATTCGACCTTCCAAGCTTACAGCAATACATCTCAGGTGTGGGAGCTCTACACGTACCGGGACTCAATCCCGTTTAATCCGAGTAGCCCTCCTCCAGGGTTTACGGCTGCGGCCTACTTCAACTTGGCAAAACCCGCGGCACCCCTGCCTGGCCTCCCTCCTCCGGGCGGCGCGGCACCTTCCAGTGGACTCGGAGGGACGGGCAACGGATCCGCTGAGTCAAACACTACAATGAAGGCGTCTGCGATGGTTCGTCCCGATGGGGTGAACTGCGGTCCCAATCCTCAGCCAAAGTGGAAGACGAACTGGGACGGGTATGTTACTGGCCCCTTCCCAGTCCTGATGGGGAATGACACGCAGCGGCACTCTGGTGGATCACCCGATTTCGTACTGACCAATACCGTGGCGGGGGGTACCACCACGTTTGATTTCACGGGCGCCGGGGGAAGCTACGCATACGGTTCCTACTCCACGACGGCGGGAACAAGCATCAGTTGGGGATCTAAGCCCACGACTTTTAGCGCAGCTGGGCCTGGTGTCGACGCACTTTCGGAGTCCCAGTATTCGTTTGGAGTCATCTATCTCGACAACGTCACGCTACACGGCGTTCGAAAGACGGAGACTCTCACCTACTACACACAACCGCGGTGCGCCGTGGTGACCCAACAGGTTCAGTACGTCACCACAACCGTCGTGGGGATGACAGACACAGGATTCCATCTCAAGGTGGCCCATTGGAACTCGGGGTACGGCTCGCTGCTGACTTCTGTAATCAAAGCCTATTCCAACCAGATAGCAAACCTGACCACTGCAAGCGGGAATTATCAAACTTGGGCAGTCATGACGGGCTACGCAACCGGATACAGCAACGCTCAGGCGCTGCAGCATCAAGTGCAGACAGTCGCTTCGTTCTTCCTAACTACCCTCGATCTCGGGTTCTTGGTAATGGAGGCGTTTGAAACATGCGGAGTGTTCTGTGATGCAGGCGGAGTCGCCGATGCACTCTCCGTCGTTGGCGACTATCTTGGCCTCATGTCCGCGATAAATGCCGCAGAGGATTCATTCGCGTTCACAGTATCGACTTCTCAGAATCTCTCGGCGATGACTGCCAGCGCTGTGGGTGGGGCCTTCTCTTTCCAAGTATCAGGTGAGTCGTACCCAACCAACTGGCAGACCTCAACAGGATCCGTTTCTGTCAAGATGCCGGACTATATTGTCGGTTGGTGAAGGGTGGTCTTTCGCACTTGTGCGCCGTCAAAGCCGAACAGCCAGCGGGTGGGAGACCCGCCGTGGTCAGAACCGTGAGCCACGAAGCGAGGGACCAGGCAGGGAGGGTAACCTGCTTGGACAGCGGTTTAGGGGTGAGGCTGTCGCGCACCCCTTTAGATTTGGGGCTCATCCGGGAATCGGGTGGGTCACCGGGTGTAGCTGAAGGCCCCCACACCGGAACAGGACCGCCGTCCGGAAGTGGTCCTTGTTCCGGAACCCGTAGGCCATCTTCTGGATCGTCGCGATCTTCGAGTTCAGCCCCT
>DAHUZZ010000012.1 GCA_027314915.1 Thermoplasmata archaeon
CCCGTAGCACGCGTTGGACAGTATCGAGGCTCACCTGCGCCCTTCGGGCGACCTCGCGGAGCGAGAAGCCGGCGCTGCGCAGGACCTCGATCTGGTGCCGCTTCATCGGATCGTACATACCCATCGGCCAGGAAGTCGGCGAGATATCGGGCGTCACGGGACACCCCCGGCGGGGGTCTCATTGGTGTGCTGATAATTTCGGGAAGAAGTGTGCAGGGAATTTCGGGAACCAACACGTGCGGGGTCGGGGCGCCCTGGACGCGGTCCAGCGGGTCCAGAAGGAGGGGCAAGCTGGGAAGGGGTGGGTGTTCGAGACGGACCTGTCGAAGTTCTTCGACACCATCCCCCGGGGGCGGATGGTCGACAAGCTCGCGGTGCGCATCGCGGATGGGAGCTTCCTGAGGCTGGTGAGGCTCATCCTGAGGTCGGGTGTACTGGGGGAACCGCAGGGAGAAGACGACGTGGGGGTCCCGCAAGGGAGTCCGCTGTCGCCCATCCTGGCGAATGTGTACCTGGCGGAGTTCGACCGAAAGGTCGGGAGTTGCCATGCCCTGGTGCGGTACGCGGATGATATCGTGGTGCTGTGCGCTACGAACTCAGAGGCGAGGGCGGCCGCGAAGGCGGTCGAGGCGGCGGTGAACGAGGAGGGGCTGAAGCTGAAGCCGGATAAGACCCGGGTCGTGATGATGGCGGCGGGGGTGGAGTTCCTGGGCTATCGAATCACGCCGAGGAAGGCGGAGCCTTCCCAGAAGTCGGTGAAGAGATTCCAGGAGAAGCTGCGCTCGCTGACGGAGCGACATGAGACACGACCTCTGGCGGAGGTCATCCAGCGCGTGATGCCGGTGATCCGAGGGTGGTCCAACTACTTCCGGTTGGCCGGGCGAAGTCCCGTGCTGTATGAAATCGGCAAGTGGATATTGGCGCGCCTGAAGGTGTATGCGACCAAGCGGCACTGGGTTCGAGTGTGGGACAAGAGATGCCCCACCACGACCCTCTACGGAGCAGGGCTACGATTGCCCTACCACATCGTGACGTCCTTCGGGTTCTGAAGAGGTCGAGCGAGCCGGATGCGGGCAAACTGCAAGTCCGGCTCTGGAGGGGGCGGGAGCTGGCAACGGCTCCCTCCTACCCGGCCAAAGGCGACCTTGGACTCCGTGATGACGGAGCTGGGGCTGGCGCTGAATGCCGAGAAGACGCGGACGGTGAAGGCGGAGGAGGGCTTCGACTTCCTCGGCTTTCACCTCTGGCGGCGCTACGACCCACGACGGGGCAAGCGATTCACTCGATGGTATCCATCGGCGAAGTCGGAGAAGGGCATTCGAGCCCGCGTGCGAGCGCTGACGGAGACGCGAACGCTGGTTGGGGGGACCCCCCTCACGGCGAGGGAAGCGGTGGACGAGGCCGTGCGAGGGTGGGCGGAGTATGCCCATCGAAGCATGGCCTTCGAATCGTTCCAGCGGGTCTGGTGGTATGCCACCAGCCGGCTGAACGCGCTGTACCGGCGGTCGCGGAATCGCGGCGGATGGGCCCAACACCGAGACCAAGTGAGGCTGGGATTGACGCTCAGCCACTGGCCGACACCCCCCCCGTACGGGCCACGGGGGATCGTATGAATGCCGATAGCCGCTCGGAGAACCCCGCCGGAGAGCCGTATGCGGGACACCCGCCCGTACGGTTCGACGAGGGGGCGGTGGAATCGGGCCGCTGGCCCGCGCCACCGCTCTACTCTACCCAAGATGGTGGTTTCGATTCAAAGCCCGTTCCGGGCGAACTGCTTTAGCGCCGGACGATTGGGGCTGCCCGGGACGGGACGTCCGTCCCGGAAGGGATCGATGGCCGCTCGTTCGCTCAACCCGCCCGACATCATCTGCGTCCTCGGCGCCGGCAACATGGGGAGCGGCATCGCGCAGGCCTGCGCGCAGGCCGGCTACACCGTGCGGGTGCGCGACGTGACCCCGGAGATGGTCGCGCGCGGCCGGGGCTTGATCGAGAGGATGCTCGACGGGGCGATCCAGCGGAAGAAGTCCACGCCCGAGAAGAAGGCCGAGGTCCTGGGCCGGATCACCTTCACCACCGAGCTCTCCGCGGCCGTCCCGGGCGCGGCGCTCGTCATCGAGGCGGTCTTCGAGGAGGAGGCGGTCAAGCAGGCGCTCTTCCGCGAGGTGGCGGGGCTCGTGGGCCCGGACGTGATCGTCGCCACCAACACCTCGTCGCTCTCGGTGACCCGGCTGGCGGCCTCGTTCCCCGAGCCGGGCCGCTTCGCCGGGCTCCACTTCTTCTTCCCCGCGGCGATCAACAAGCTCCTCGAGGTCATCGGTGGCGAGGCGACCCGGCCCGAGGTCTTGGACGAGCTCGAGCGGTTCGGATACCGTCTCCGGAAGATCCCGATCCGGGTCCGCGACCGGGCCGGCTTCGCCGTCAACCGGTTCTTCGTCCCGTACCTGAACGAGGCGACCCGGATCCACGAGGAGGGGATCGCCTCGCTGGCGACCATCGAGGAGGTCGGCCGGGAGCTCTTCGGGGCCACGCTCGGCCCGTTCGAGCTCATGAACGTCACCGGCATCCCCATCGCCTACCACTCGATGGGCTCCCTCGAGGCCGCCTTCGGGCCGGCCTACCGCGCGTCGGAGGCCCTGAAGCGCCAGTTCGAGGCGAACCGGCCCTGGGCGTGGAAGGAGACCACCGTCGAGCCCGACCGCAAGGGGGCGGTCCGCGACCGGTTCCTCGGGCTGGTCCTCGGGATCGCGACGGAGTTGGTCGAGGAGGGCGTGGCGACGGCGGAGGCGACCGACCGGGGCGCCACCGTCGGCCTGCGGTGGGCGCGCGGTCCCTTCGCGCTCCTCAATTCGGTCGGCCTGCCCGCGGCCGCGGAGCGGGTGGAGGCCTACGCGAAGCGCTGGGGGGCATCGTTCCCCGTCGCGGGGGAGCTCCGGCGACGGGCGCGGGCCGGCGAAACGAGCTGGCCCCTCCGGTACGTGCGGGTCGAGCGGCGCGGGGCGGTCGCCTGGGTCCTCCTCGATCGGCCGGAGGTGCTGAACTCCCTCAACTCCGATCTCCTAGGCCAGCTGCGCGGGGCCTTCGAGGGGCTCCGGGACGATCCGGAGCTCCGGGTCGTCGTCCTGGCGGGGAGCTCGCCGGTCTTCGCCGCCGGGGCGGACATCGCCGAGATGTCGACGAAGACGCTCCCCGAGGGCCGGGAGTTCGGGTACGTCGGCCAGGCGACCTGCGAGGCGATCGCCTCCTTCCCGCACCCGGTGATCGCCCTGGTCGAGGGGTACGCGCTGGGCGGGGGCCTCGAGCTCGCCGTGGCCTGCGATCTCATCGTGGCCGCGGACGATGCCCGGCTCGGGCTGCCCGAGGCGTCGGTGGGGATCCACCCGGGGATGGGCGGCGCGAGCCGTCTCACCCGGCTCATCGGCCGCGCCCGGACGAAGTACCTGGTCTACCTCGCCCAGCCGATCGGCGCGACCGAGGCGGTGCGGCTCGGCATCGTGCTCACGACGTACCCGGCCGCCTCCGCCCGGGAGGAGGCGCAGCGGCTCGCGGAGACGATCGCCTCCCGCGCCCCGCTCGCCCTGGGCTGGGCGAAGCGGATGATCGACCTCGGGATGGACCTCCCCCTGGCCGGTGCGCTCCGGCTCGAGGGCGAGTCTGCGGGCTACACCTTCTCGACCGACGACCAGGACGAGGGCATGAAGGCCTTCCTCGAGCGGCGACCGCCGAGGTTCACCGGCCGGTAGCGGGGACCCCGCGGCACCCCCGGCCTAGGAGGGCGCGGCGAGGAACGCCCGGTACTCGGCGGGGCTCAGCGTCGCGCCGAGCGGTCCGGAGGGGCGGATCCGGGCGATCCAGCCCTTCCCGTAGGGGTCCTGGTTGACCCACTCGGGATGCTTCGCGAGCTCGGTGTTGACCGCGGAGACCGCGCCCCCGGCGGGGGCGTTGATGTCCGCGACGGTCTTCACCGACTCGAGCACCATGAAGCTCGCGGCGGCCTGGACCGGCTTTCCGACGGCCGGCAGGTCGACGAAGACGATGTCGGTGAGCTCGCTCTGGGCGTGGTCGGTGATGCCGATCACGAGCTCGCCCGACTCCTCGCGCACCCACTCGTGGTCCTTCGTGTAGCGGAGCCCCTCCGGAACTTTCGATTCGCTCATGTGCCCTCCGTCCAGCTCGCGAGGTACTTCTCCTGGGCCTCCGTGAGGCGGTCGAGCCCGACCTCGAACGGCGCCAGGGCGGCGAGCGCCACCTGGCGGTCGATCGACCGTGGCACGGGATGGACCGCCGGAGCGAGCTCGCGGCCGTGGAGGAGAAGATGCTCGGCGGAGAGCGCCTGCAGGGTGAAGCTCAGGTCCATGATCTCCGCCGGGTGCCCCTGGCCCGTCGCGAGGTTGATGAGCCGCCCGTCGCCGAGCAGGTAGGCGACCCGCCCGTCGGCGAACCGGTACTCCTCGACCCGGGGCCGGACCTCGCGGTGGCCGGTCGCGAGCCGCTCGAGCGCGGGGCGCGAGATCTCGATATCGAAGTGGCCGGCGTTCGCGAGCAGGCAGCCGTCCTTGAGCACCTTGAGGTGCTCCTCGGCGACCACGTCGCGGTTGCCGGTGACGGTCACGATGAGGTCCGCCTCGCGGGCCGCCTCGAGCATCGGCCGGACCCGGAACCCCTCGAGCCGGGCCTCGATCGCGCGGACGGGGTCCACCTCGGTCACGATGACGTCGGCACCCAGGCCCCGGAGCCTCCCGGCGACCCCCTTGCCGCACCAGCCGTACCCGGCCACGACGGCGGTGCGGCCGGCGATGAGGAGGTTCGTCGCGGAGAAGATCCCGTCCAGGACCGACTGGCCGGTCCCGTAGCGGTTGTCGAAGAGGTGCTTCATGTCGGCGTCGTTGACGTCGATCGCGGGGAACCGGAGCTTCCCCGAGGCGGCCAGCGCGCGGAGCCGTACGACCCCCGTCGTGGTCTCCTCGGTGGAGCCGATGATCCGGCCGCGGTCGGGGCGCGCGGTGTGGGCGAGCGCGACCAGGTCCGCGCCGTCGTCGATGATCAGCTCGGGGTCGGCCCGCAGCATCGCCCGGATCGCCTCGTTGTACTCCTCGACGCTCTCCCCCTTCCGGGCGAGCGTGTCCACGCCGGCGGCCCGGAGGGCCGCGACCGCGTCGTCATCGGTCGACAGCGGGTTGCCCGCGGCGAGATGCACCCGGGCCCCGCCCGCCTGCAGGGTGAGCGCGAGCGCGGCGGTCTTCGCCTCCACGTGGAGGACCGCGGAGATCGTGCGCCCCTCGAACGGCCGGGTCCTCTCGAACCGTTCCCGCACCGCCCGGAGTACGGGCATGTGGTCGCGCACCCAGGCGATCTTCTGCTCCCCGAGGGCGCGGTCGCCTACCACGCCCCGCCGGAGCCCGGGTCCGTTAAAAGGGTTCGTCGGCCGCCCGCCGCCCGGGCGGCCCTCCCCGTCCCGATCGCGGCCCTACCGGGTCACCGACCCGCAGAAGGGGCAGACCAGGAAGTCGGTGGGGATCTCCTTGCCGCAGTTGGCGCATCCGCGGAGCCCCGGCGTGGGCACGGGGTCGGACTCGGAGAACGGTGGGGCCTCCGCGGCGGCCGCAGAAGCGGAGCTCGGGGGCGCCGCGGCGGAGCTGGAGGCGGCGGGGCGTCGGGGCACCGCGGCGGACGCCACGCCGACCGAGGCCGAGGTCCCGGCGGGGACGGACGCGCTCCCGCGCGTTCCGGTCCCCGTCGCCGGGCTCGTGCGGGCGGCCGAGGGGCCCGGGGCGCGCGGGGGCGGCCGGGAACTGGCGCCGCCGCCGGCGGGGCCACTCCCCGAAGCGGGGGGCGGACGGCTCCGGGGCGGCTCGGGCGCGGCTTCGGGCTCCTCCTCGTCGGCCGTGGCGGTGACCATGGGGGCGGTCATGCCGGCCCGGCTCGCCGCGGACTGCTGGAGCTTCCACTGGTTGAAGGGCACGAAGGAGGGCTGGCGCTTCCACCAGTCCCAGAAGGCGCCCTCACCGTAGTTGTCGGCGAGCTCCTTCTTCGCCTCGGCACGGTACCGCTCGACGAAGTCGGCGTACCCCTGCCGCTCCGGGTCCTTCGAGTCGGGGACGGGGGTCCCGAGCAGCTGCGCCGCGCACTCGGGGCAGACCGGCGAGTTCGCGGGGATCGTCGAGCCGCATCGGCTGCACCGGACGAGGTCGTTCTCGAACTCGGCACCGCACTTGGGGCAGGCGGTGGCCGCCTCCGGGATCAGGCTCCCGCACTCGCCGCACTCGACGAGCTTGCCCCGGGCGAACTGGCCCGTGACGAAGAGGAAGGCGAGGACGCCCGCGACCGCGGCGGCGAGGATCGCGAGGAGCATCCAGACGGTGATCGGGCCCACGACCTTCTGGTCGAGGAGGCTCGGCGGCGGAGCCGGGTTGGGCGCGATGACCGCGCCGTTCGTGAGGTTGTCGTAGGCCACCGCGTGGTTGTACTCGGCCGTCACCACGATGGTGTAGGTCTGGCCGGGCTGGACGCCGTTCACGATCCCGAGGTTGATGTTGAAGTTGCCCTTGTCGGTGGCCATCTGGCCGATCAGGAACGGCCCGCCCGCGCCCAGGAGCGTCACGTTGATGATCGCCTGCTGCGCGCCGGCGAACTCCACGCTCCCCGTGCCGGTGTAGGCGTTCTGCACGACGAGCGGTCCCGGCGGCGGGAAGAACCTCAGCTGGATCGGCGAGGGCAGGACGCGCACCTGGACGGTGTTGGTCGCCACGCCGCCGACGGGGGAGATCCCGCCGTTCCAGCTCGCGTTGAACTCAAAGGTCACGTTCTTCGCGCCGCCCAGACCGATGACCGTCTCGTTGATCGTCCAGTTGAACTTCACGAGCTGGGTCGCGCCCGGCCCGAGGTCGGCGAAGGTCTGGGTCGTGGCGAGGGGGAGCGGTGTCGCGTTGGACTGGTAGATCCCGAAGCCGACCGTGAAGTTGACCAGCGAGGCGGTGCCGACGTTCTGGACCGAGAGGAGGAAGCCGATGTCGTCGCCGATCGCCGCCACGCCGTCCGTCGTCGCGGCGCCGTCCACCGTGACCCCGACCTTGGGGATCGCGAGCTCCGCGTGGTAGCCCGGATACTGGGCCTGCGGCAGGAAGTCGGGCGCCGCCGGGTCCATCCCGAGCGGGTAGGCGGTGACGGCGCCGTACTCCCAGTGGGTCGCGAGCGCGCCGCCGCCGGGGAGCGTGGTGCCGATGTGGTAGCTACCGAGGTAGAGTCCCGTCGGCAGGTCCCCCTGGCGCACGATCGAGGAGATGAGCAGCAGGAAGGCGTTCCCGGAGTTGTCGGTGACCCCGTAGTTGTGCCCGTGGGTCGCGAAGTAGCTCTGGACGTAGGCCGCGAGGTCGGGGTCGGCCTGCGAGAGGTTGTTCAGGGCGAGCCCGGTCGCGTTGTTCGAGTCGGTGCTCGCGAACGCCGGGTAGGCGACCACGTGGACGTCCGGGATGGGCCCGAACCCCCCGCTCTCCGCCGTGACCTGGCCCCAGCGGTAGAAGTAGGCCACGCTCTGGGAGTCGAGCGGGACCACGACGGACTGGTTGTCGAAGACGGTGATGTAGGTCGTCGGCACCGAGACGTTCGCGAGGAACGCATCCGAACCGCCGGAGAGGAGGAGCTTGTTCGATTCCCACGGCATGGCCGGCGGGAGCCCCGGGTCGAGGATCGTGCCGGGCAGGGCGTTCCAGTTCAGGTCGAGGAGGGAGTCCGCGACGGTGAGGTTGGACTGGCCGCTCGCGACCATGTTGTAGCCGTAGACCGGTGCGACGACCAGGGAGGCGCTGATCACGTCCAGGTTGTTCGAGGGGTTCGCGATCGTGACGTTGAGCGTCGATCCGCCGCCGAACTCACCGGTCGCCTGGAGGAACGAGAGGATCCCGGAGCCGTTCACCGCGCCCGGGAGGTTGCCCGCGACGGGGATCGAGAGGAAGCCGGTCTTGTTCACGCCGGGCGAGAGGACTTGGATGTTCGAGCTGACGGCGTACCGGACCCCGTGGTACCAGACGCTCACCTGTCCGATCTGGAGCGAGAGCGGGGCCTCGTAGACCAGCTCGAAGGTCGCGGTGGACCACGACGTGTAGCCCACCGCGAGGGCGAGCGAGGGGGCCGTCGGCTGCGGCAGGGCGAGGTTGCTGATGTTGAAGCTGGTGCCACTGTTGACGACCGTGTTCACCGGGGCGGTCAGGTTCACACCCGCCGGGCCGTTCCGGGAGATGTTGTCCGCGTAGTAGCCGAGCCAGTTCGTGTGGGTGAGCACCGCGCGGGCTCCCGCGGTCAGCGAGAGGCCGGGAGAGTAGGAGGTGTCGTGGAGCAGCGAGAGGTTCTCGAGCAGGGTCGGGACGGTCGGGTTCGGGATGACCTGGGAGTTGTTCGCGTAGAACCGGCTGCCGGATCCGCTCACATCGACCCACCCGGGGAAGGCGAAGGTGCTGTCGTTGGCGACGAGCGTCCCGCCACCCGTGACGGTCACGGTGAGCTTGACGTAGGCGTTCAGGACGGAGGCGTTGGTCGTGAGGACGGAGCCGTTGAACACGGCGAGGCCCTCGACCGTGAAGTTGTACAGGTGGCTCACGCGCTGGCCAACGTTGCCGTTGGTGCCGATGAACTGCAGGAAGGAGACCGAGAGCGCGTCGACGTAGAGCTGGCCGCCGGGGAGGACGGTGATGTTACCCTCCTCGAAGTAGGTGGTCGAGCCCGTGGTGAGCGGCGAGAGGACGTAGGGCGAGTTGCTCGGGCCCACGACCAGGTCCCCGTGGGTCAGCGGGACCGCCGGAGCCGGGAGGGCGGGGTGGGCCGCCAGCGGGGTGGAGAACGAGGCGAGGGGGGCCGGGAGGGCCGAGCCTCCGCCTCCATGGACCGCTCCCGCCAGGCCGACGAGGCCAGCGGTCAGCAGCAGGCTCAGCAGGGCGATGCTCATCCAGCGCGCGCGTACATCGGTCATTGAACTCAACACGACCCTTGAAGCACGAGGGAGCGGCGGACGTCCCCCCTGAAAGAAATTAGAGGGTGGGTCCCGCTATAAAAACCCAAGCAACGGACCTGCGGGACGGGCCCGGGCCTCCGGCGCAGAACAGGGCTCCAAGGGCGCCCCGGGGCGTGGGGGTGGGCCCGGGATGCGCGCAGAACAGCGTCCGATCAGGCGACCACGACCTTCCCGAAGAGATCGGGGGCGAGGAACCGTTCGTAGGCGGCCCGGGCCTCGGAGAAGGGGAAGGTCCGGTCGAGGACCGGGCGGAGCGACCCGTCGGCGAGCGCGGCGTACATCGCCTCGAACTCCGCCCGCCCCGCCATGGTGCTGCCCCGGAGGGAGGCGTTCCGCCAGAAGAGGGTCCGGAGGTCGATGGGGACGGTGGCCCCCGTCGTGCCGCCCACCACGACGACCCGGCCGCCCCGGGCGAGGGCCCGGAGCGAACGGGGCACCGTCTCGGCCCCCACGGAGTCGAAGATGAGGTCCACGCCGCGCTTCCCGCTCCACTGCCAGAGGCTCCGGTCGAAGCTCCCGTCGGGCGGAAGGACGAGCGTCGCGTCCGCCCCGAGCTCCTGGGACCGGGCGAGCTTCGCCTCGCTCCGGGAGAGGACGACGACCGTCGCCCCCTTGAGCTTCGCGACCTGGAGCGCCGCGAGGGCGACGCCGCCGCCGGCGCCGACGATGGCGACCGTCTCACCGGGCTCGAGCCCCCCGACGGTGAGGAGCGCCCGCCACGCCGTCTGGAAGACGAGCGGGGCCGCGGCCGCCTCGGCGAAGGTGAGCCGCTCGGGCTTGGGATAGACGCTCCGCCGCGGCACGACCGCGAACTCGGCGAGCGTGCCCTGGGTGTGCTCCCCCAGGATCCGGTACTCGGGACAGAGCGCCTCGTTCCCGCGGAGGCAGGCCGGGCAGGTGGTGTCCCAGCGCCCTGGGTTGAGCAGGACGGCCCTCCCGGGAGCGAGATCGGTGACCCCCGGCCCCACCGAGTCGATGAACCCGGCGCCGTCGGAGCCCAGCACGTGGGGCAGCTCGACCCGGACGCCGGGGATCCCTGCGAGCACGAACCGGTCGAGCCGGTTGAACCCCGCGGCCGCGAGCTTGACCCGGACCTCGCCCGGGCCCGGGAACGGCTCCGGGACGTCCACCCAGTCGAGCCGCTCGGGCCCCCCGTGCTGGGTGAATCCGAACCCCTTCACGGGTCGCTCCGGGCCGGCCGCCACCGAGTCCGGCCGCCGCCGGCGTCCTCGAGCTCGATGCCGGCGGCCCGGAGCTCGTCCCGGATGCGGTCGGACTCGGCAAAGTCGCCGCGGCCCCGGGCCCGGGTGCGGGCGGCGATGGCCGCCTCGATCGCCGGGCCCAGGTCGAGCCGCGGGGAGTTCCCCTCCTCCGCCTCGCCGAGCCCGAGCACCTCCGACGCCCACCGGTACGGCGCGGCCAGCTCGGTGAGGGCGGTCTCGGAGTACTCCTCGAGATCGTCCCCCAGGCTGCCCACGCGGCGCCCCCAGGTGAAGAGCTGGGCGACCGCCTCGCGGGCGTTGAAGTCGTCGGCGAGGGTCGCGTCGAGCCGCTCGGGCAGGTCCGCCGCGGACCGGGCGAGCTCGGCCGGGAGCGACCGGCCGGTCGCGCCGCCCCGGCCGAGGGCGCGGAGGAGGCGGCGGTAGGGGGCGATCAGCCGATCGTAGGCCTCCCTGGCCTCCTCGAGGCTCTTGCCCTCCTCGAAGTCCAGCGGGCTGCGGTAGTGGGCGTTCAGGTAGTAGAACCGGAGGACATCGCCGCCGAACCGCTCGATCGTCCGGTCGAGCCGGACGACGTTGCCGAGCGACTTGGCCATCTTCTCGCCCTTCATGTTGAGCAGGCCGGCGTGCATCCAGTAGTTCACGAGCGGTGACTCGCCGGTCGCCGCCTCGGAGATGGCGATCTCGCCCTCGTGGTGCGGGAACTTGAGCTCCATGCCGCCCCCGTGGAGGTCGTACCGCGCCCCCAGCAGCCGGCCCGTGATCGCCGTGTCCTCGATGTGCCAGCCGGGACGCCCGGGCCCCCACGCGGACTCCCACGAGGGCTCGCCGGGGGTCGCGGCCTTCCAGATGGCGAAGTCCTCCGGCGCGCGCTTGAGCGGCTCGGGGGCGACCCGGGTACCGGCGAGCTGCTCCTCCCGGCGCTGGCCGGAGAGCGCGCCGTAGGAGGGGAACTTGGCGACCGAGTAGTACACGCTCCCGCCGGCCGCGTAGGCGGAGCCCCGGTCGACGAGCGACCGCATCTGGGCGAGGATCTCCGGGATGTAGTCGGTCGCGAAGGGGTAGAGGTTGACCGACCGGACCCCCAGCTCGGCCATGCTCGCGAGGTAGCCCTGGAAGTGGCGCTCGGCGAGCGCGAGCGGGTCCGCGCCCTCCTCCGCGGCGCGCGCGATGACCTTGTCGTCCAGGTTGGTCACGTTCTGGACGTAGAACAGCCGGTAGCCCCACCGGCGGAGCGCCCGGGCCACCACGTCGAAGCTGACGAAGGTGCGGCCGTGGCCGATGTGCGACTCCGCGTACGGGGTGAGCCCGCAGACGAACATGCCCACCCGGGGGGGTGTGATGGGCACGAAGAGACGGAGGCTGCGGCTCAGGCTGTCGTAGACCTGGAACCGCCGCACCGCTAGATCCCCTTCAGCGCCCCACGCAGGTCCTCGATGAGGTCGCGGGGGTCCTCGATCCCGCAGGAGAACCTCAGGAGCCCGTCGCTCACCCCGCGCCGCTGCCGCTCCGCCCGCGGGATGCTGGCGTGGGTCATCGTGGCCGGGTGGTCGACGAGCGACTCCACGCCCCCCAGGCTCTCCGCGAGGAGGAAGATCCTAAGCCGCCGGAGGAGCCGCCGGGCCGCCGGCACCCCGCCTTTGAGCTCGCAGCTCAGCATCCCGCCCGGCGCGGACATCTGGCGGCGCGCGAGCGCGTACTGGGGGTGGCCCGGGAGCCCCGGGTAGTGGACCCGGGCGACCTTCGGCGACCGCGCGAGGAACTCGGCCACGGCCCGCCCGTTCTCCGAGTGGCGGGCCATCCGGATCCCGAGCGTCTTGAGCCCCCGCAGGACCAGGTAGCAGTCGAGCGGCCCGGGCACGGCGCCGAGGGCGTTCTGCAGCCACCCGACCCGCTCGGCCGCGGCGGGGTCCCGGACCACGATGGCGCCGCCCACGAGGTCCGAGTGCCCCCCGAGGTACTTCGTGAGGGAGTGCACGACATAGTCGGCGCCGAGCTCGATCGGGCGCTGCAGCACCGGGGTGGCGAAGGTATTGTCGACGGCCACCCGGGCGCCGTGGCGGTGCGCGACGCGCGCGATCGCGGCGAGGTCGCAGAGCTGGAGGAGGGGATTCGTCGGCGACTCGGCGAGCACCAGCGCGGTCGGCTCCGACGCGAGCGCCGCACGGACCCGTCCCAGGTCCCGGAAGTCCTCGAAGACGGGCCGGAGGGTGCCCATCTTCCGGCGATGCTCGAGGAGCCGGAAGGTCCCGCCGTAGAGGTCCTCGCCGGCGAGGACGCGGCTGCCCGCCGGCAGGTCGTCGAGGAGCGTCGTGATCGCCCCCATGCCGCTCGAGAAGGCGAAGCCGGCCGCGCCGGATTCGAGCCCGGCGAGCGCGGCCTCGAGGGCGGCCCGCGTCGGGTTGCCGGTCCGTGAGTAGGCGTACCCCCGGTTCCGGTTGGGGGCCGTCTGGACGTAGGTGCTGGTCAGGTAGACCGGGACGTTCACCGCGCCGGTGAGCGGATCGGGCGGTTGGCCCTCGTGGACCACCCGCGTGTCAAAACGCAAGGTGCCCTCCCTGGTCGTAGAGGAAGGAGAGGAGGTCGTGCCGGGTCACGAGACCGAGGAGCTCGCGGGTCGTGGGATCGCGGATGAGGAGCGCCCGCTCCACCTTGAAGCGCTGCACGACCTCGCCGATGGGGGCGTCGCGGCTCACTTCGGCGAACGGCGGGCCGAGGATCGACTGCACCGTCCGCTCGAGCACCGTCTGGTCGGAGAGCGTGGCCCGGAGGACGTCCTCCTCGCCGAGGCTCCCGACGTTCTCGCGCCCGGCGAGAACGGGCACCTGGCCGATGCCGTGGTGCCGCAGGAGCGCGAGCGCGTCGCGGAGGAGGGTGGTCGGCTCGACGCTCACGAGCGCGGGCTGGAACTCCTTCGCGAGGAGCAGGTCGCCCGCCGCCGCGCCCGCGTCCAGGAAGCGGTTCTCCCGGAGCCACTCCTCCGAATAGAACTTCGAGAGGTACCGGTCCCCCGAATCGGGCAGCAGCACCACGACCCGGGACCCCTCCGGAACGGGGCGGCCCTGGAGCCACTTGATCGCTCCGATGACGGCGGAGCCGGAGGACCCTCCGACGAAGAGCCCCTCCTCCCGGGCGAGCCGCCGGGCCATCTGGAACGACTCGCCGTCGTCCACCTCGATCATCTCGTCGATGACCGAGAAGTCGACCGTCGCGGGGACCTTGTCCTCCCCGATCCCCTCGACCTTGTACGGCACGGCCCGGGTGAGCTCGTGGGTCCGGAAGTACGGGGCCAGGACCGACCCCTTCGGATCGACGCCGACGATCCGGACGGAGGGCCGCTTCTCCTTGAAGTACCGGCCGACCCCCGAGATGGTCCCGCCCGTGCCGACGGTGAGGACGACGGCGGTGAGCTCCGGCCCGCCGTCCCGGTCGATCTCGGGGCCGGTGGTGCGGTAGTGCGCGCCCGGGTTCATCGGGTTCTGGTACTGGTCCGGATAGTAGGCGTCCGGGATCTCCTGGGCGAGCCGTCGGGCGACCGAGTAGTGGCTCATCGGGTGGTCCGGCGGGAGGGCGCTCGGCGTGATCACGACCCGTGCGCCGTAGGCCCGGAGGAGCCGGATCTTCTCCGAGCTCATCTTGTCGGGGATCACGAAGACGGCCCGGTATCCCCGGACGGCCGCCACGAGGGCGAGGCCCACGCCGGTGTTGCCGCTCGTCGCCTCGACGATGGTACCCCCGGGTTTGAGGAGGCCGGCCTGCTCCGCGGCATCGATCATGCTCGGGCCGATCCGGTCCTTGACCGATCCGCCCGGGTTGAGGTACTCGAGCTTGGCGTAGAGCGAGTACGGCACGCCCTTGCCGACCCGGGTCAGCGGGACCATCGGGGTATTGCCGATGAGGTCGAGCACGCTGCCCGGGAGGCGACGTTCGGCCACGTCCCGGGGAGCGGGGCGCGCACATAAACGCAACCGGCCGCCGACGCGCAGGCGCCCGGAGCCCCCCGCGGTTCGTACCGGCGAGATATGAGCCGACCGCCGGTCCCGCTCCGGCCCGATGATCCCCTGGGTCCTGCCGGCCTCCTACAACACGATCGGCGACATCATGGTCGTCGTCGGCATGCTCGTCGTCGAGATCTTCCTGCTCCTCCAGCTGCTCCCCCGTCACGGGCCCTCGGTCCCGCTCACCCGGATGGTGCTCGGCTCGACCCTGCTCCTCGGCTCCTCCGGGCTGCTCATGGCCATCGCGGCGGCGGCCCTCTCGCCGACGCTGACGAACTACACCGTCGTCCTGCTGGCGTTCAACGGGATGATGCTCGTCCCCATCGGCCTCTGGTTCATCATGCTCATCCTGCTCCAGGACCGCCGCGCCGACGTGCGAGGCTGGTTCTGGCCCACCGTGATCATGCTGATGGCCGTCTCGGCGGAGCTGCTCATGGGGGTCGTCTTCGTCGTCTCCGACGGCACCACGCCGATCGACGTGTCCGCCGTCGCGGCGGGCTCGCTCCTCTCCGCGTGGTTCCTCTGGTCCATGGCCGGAACGATGTTCGCCCTCCTCCTCTGGGTCCGCCTGGACCGCGCCCTCTCGGTGCCGCTCCTCGGCCTCGCGGGCTCGGCGGTGGTGGCGCCCTGGGTGCCCGTGTCGCCGCTGTTCGGGCTCGCCCTCATGGCCGCGGTGATGGTGGCCACCCTCCTCGCCATCGCGCGCGGCCTGAGCCTCCGCTCCGGCCCCGGCCCGCTCGGCCGCATCGGCCCGGCGGCCGCGGTGGTGATCGCGTTCCTGGCGATGACCACGACCGGCAGCGCGGTCGCGCTCGCCCCGTCCGACCTCCTGCCGCAGCTCGCCTTCGGGATCGTGATGCTTGGCACCATGGGGGGCGAGCTGCTCGTCCTGGTGCGCGAGGGTCTCCGTCCCTCCGCCGGGCCCGCGGGGGCGGTCGCGGGCTCGGACGGACCCTCGGTCCCGTCGGCGCCCGCCTCCTCGGGCGCGACGGAGTGAAGTGCTCGCCCCCGATCGCCCGCCGGGCGGAGCCGGTGCGCCGCGGATCCGGGGTCACCGGACCGGCGCCGTGTCCGCGTGGGCGGCCGCGCCGGGGGCCGGCGGGGGACGGGGGCCCGCGGCCATCGGGAGGGGTCGCAGCGGCGCCGCGGTCCGGCGGAGCCCGAACCGTTCCGACAGGGCGTGGCGCACGTCGTAGATGTACAGGTTGTGGTAGGGGCAGGCCCCGACGCAGTTGCCGACGCCGCAGCACTTCGTGCTCGTGAACTCGCCCGTCTTCCGGAAGTGGCCCGGCATGTCCACGAGCCCCACGGGGCAGGTCTTCGCGCAGTCGAGGGTCGTGCAGGCCCTGCAGACCTCCCGGTCCCGGACCTTGAGCTTGAAGAACCCGACCTTGTGGAACGCCTGCAGGATCGCCCCGGTGTAGCAGTAGCCCATCGTGACGCAGTTGTAGTTCCCCGTGTAGGGGATGGTGACGAACATCACGTACCAGAGGACCGAGAAGGAGAGGGCGAAGAGGAAGACCGAGGGATCCGCCCCCGCGATCCGGACGTCGAGACGCCCGATCTGGTCGAAGTAGGAGAGGATCGAGGTGGCCGCGAGGGCGACGAGGACCACCCCCGTCGTGGCCGTGTACATCGAGGAGAACCGGCTCGAGAGGTACTTCCGGGCGAGGGGGGAGGTGCGGTTGAACGAGCTCATCCGGTCGATGGCGTTCCCCTGGAACATGAACGGGGCGGTGCAGAACGTCGAGCAGACGACGCGCCGGCCGAAGAGGACGGCGAGGGTGCCGGTGATCGCGTAGCTCCCGAGGATCACGGCGAAGACCGCGGGCGCGACGGGCGCGCTGCCGAGCCCCATGCTCCAGCCGAGCACCGCGACCTGCGTGCCCCGCGGGGCGGACGGGAAGACGAGGTGGTAGTACAGGCTCGGGTAGAAGACGGCGAACGCCCCGTAGCAGCCCATCATGAGGAGGATGCGGGCGCGGGTCTCGGCCGGGACCGTCTCGCGGAGCTTGAAGACGACCAGCGTGCCCATCTCGAAGCCCATCATGGCGAGGAAGAAGGTGGACGCGGTCACGTTCGCGAAGAACCAGAAGCCGTTCGTGAGCGCGTTCGGCACGGCGAGGAGGAGGGGGCCGCTGACCGGCAGGGGGGGCCCCGAGGCGACCAGGCTCTCCGGGTGGAACATCGCATCGAGCGCGGCCCCCATGAACAGTTCCGCGAGGAAGATGCCCGCGAGCAGCGAGAAGGCCCAGCGGGGGTGGAGCTGCCAGGCGATCCGGTCCGTCCCCTGGAACGGCTCGGGCCGCAGGACGACGTCGAAGAAGAGGACCATCTCGACGGCGACGGCGAGCGCGAAGAGCCGGAGGTCGCGGTCGACGATCCAGAGGTACAGGCCGGCCATCATCCCGCCGTAGACGACGAGGAGCCGGACCACGTACCGGGCGAAGGCGGAGTTGAGCTCGCGGCGCTGGTAGGTGAGCTCCATGAGCCCGACGAACAGGGCGATCATGAGCGCGCTGCCGGCGAGGAGGCTCGTCCACGCCCACGTGCCGTCGGCGAGGGCGGGCGGCGAGAGCAGCATGATCCCCGCCTGCGCGGCGAGGAGAGCGAAGAGCGCCGGGCCCACCCGGCCCCGGAGCCAGTAGGCGGTGAGCGCCATCTCGGCGGACATGGTGAACAGGAACCACGGGGTCGCCACGATCGAGGTGAGCAGCGGGACCGGGTCCGCTCCGGCCGGGGGCAGGAGCTGGCCCGCGGCGAGGGCGAAGACCCAGCCCATGAGGAGCTCGTTGACGAGCACCAGACCGATCACCAGGGCGACGTAGGGCGGGAGGTGGAGGAGCCGCGAGGGAACGTAGGACCCGCCGGAGGCGATCTGGAGCTGCGCCTCCCGCTGGACGACGAAGAACAGCGGAAAGACGCTGACCGACATGATCGCCCCGGCGACCCAGAGTCCTTCGACGAGCCGGGCCGGACCCGGGTCGAGATAGTAGAGGAGCGCCCCGACGAGCATGGCGACCATCATCGCCAGCAGGAAGGCGATGACCGCCGCGGCGACCCGGGTCCTCGCCTCGGCCGCCCAGGCGATCAGGTAGGCGGTGATCGCGGCCATCGCCGCGGCGAAGGGCGCCAGGACGAGCTCGGCCGCGACCATCCCTAGGGGTTCGGCCCGGCGGCCATGGGTCTACCGGTCCTCGCCCCGGGGCAGGGGCCCGAGGGTCGGGACGCCGGTGGGACCGGGGGCCGGGAGTCCCTCCGCCCGGTCCGGGCGCGGCGCGAGGACCCGGAACGCCCGGGCGACCGAACGGGGGTACGTCGCCACCGCGAGGGTGAGGCCGCCGACGAGGACGAACTGGAAGCCCCACCGGAGCGCGAGCGCCCCCGCGGAGAGTCCGGGGACCGCCGCCGCGCCCCAGCTCGCCGGCGCGCCGCCCGCGCCCAGGAGCTCGTTGACGAGCCCGTGGACCCCGGCGGAGACCATCGCGGGGGGGGTCCACCCGAGGAGCGTGACCGCACCGACGGCGAGCGCCGCCCGCAGCGCGAGGACGATCGAGGAGGGACGGGCCAGGTGACGGAGGGCGCCCGGAGCCAACGCCACCCCGACCGCGAGGCCGGCGGGCAGGAGATGTTCGAAGAGCCCGGAGAACCACGCGCCCCAGAGCGCTCCGGGGGGCGCGAGCGTCCACTCGGCGACCCAGGCGAGCGCCCAGGTCACCCCGCCCACCAGCAGCGCCGCGCGGAGCGCCCCGAGGGCGTAGTACCGCGCACCTGCGGGGGACCGGGCGAGCCCCGCGTCCGCGCGCTCGGTGGCGGGGAGGAGGACGGAGTACACGACGGCGAGCTGCTCCTGGGCGAGGAGGGCGGCGCCCAGGATGACCATCTGGAAGATGCCGAGATACCAGGTGTTGAGCAGGAGCGCGTCGTACGTGGTGCCGCTCGCCTGGGCCGCGAGGCCGATCCCGGCGCCCGCCGCGGCGGTCGTGGAGCAGCAGGCTCCGAGGGTGACGAGGGCGATCATCGCGGGGGTGAGGCCGGCGACCGTCCCGACCCCCGCGGGGCCGGCGTGCTCCCGGCGCTTCTGCCGGGCGAGCATCAGGCTCAGGACCACGGCGACCGCCATCCCGAGGCCGACGCCCATCGCGACCAGCGCCATCGTGATCGTCGGGAAGAACGGCAGGACCAGGACCGCGTTGGGGGCGGTGACGATGAGCCCCGGGTAGTTCCACCAGAGTCCCCCACCGGGGTCGGTGATCACGGTCGCGGTGGTGGATCGGAAGTCGGTCGGGCCCAGCTCGAGCATGAGCCCGACGATCAGCGAGACGAAGGCGTAGACGAGCGCGATCGTCGCGGCGAGGAGCCCGCCCCCGCGCTGCTGGGCGAGGAGCGCACGGCTGCGGCGCAGGCTCAGGAGCGAGACCAGGTGCGCCGCGGCGCCCTCCGTCGTGTCCGTCGACCCCCCGACGACAGGGGAGTCACCGCTACTTAACTTGCCTCGGAACGTTCTTCGTCCGGGCGGCCCGTAGGTCCGATCCCGGCGCGACCGAGCGAGCGGACCGGTCCGGACCATCTCGTTCGTTCTGTTGAAACGGGGGTCTTATGAATGGCCGGCCCCTAGAATCGGCGCCCATGCTCGGTTCGCTCGAGTCGGAGGTGATGGGGGCGCTCCAGGGCGGCGAGGGTTCGGCCCGCGACGTCCGGTCCCGGCTCAAGCTCCGGGGGGTGGAGGTCGCCTACACCACCGTGGCGACCATCCTGAGCCGCCTCTACGCCAAGCGGCTCGTCCGCCGGCGCCGGGAGACGTGCCGGGGGGGCTCCCGATTCGTTTATCGTCCGGTCGACTTTGAGCGACAGTACTTGAGGAACATCCTCAAGGGGGTCGTGGAGCTGTTCGGACCGGCCGGGGTGGTCCACTTGAGCGAGGAGCTGGACAAGATCCAGCCCTCGGACGAGCGGAAGCTGCGTCGCCGACTCGGTCTGTAGGCTCGGGGGGCCGCGATCGTGGCGCCGGTGGGCCACGTGCCGCTCCTGCTCCTCCCGGTCGTCCTCTTCTTCGCCCTCGCGCTCACCCTCCTCCTGGCCCTCCGGCGCTCGAGCTCCCCGTGGGTCCTCCGGCTCGCCGCGCTCGTCGTGGCGCTCTGGGCGCTGCTCGCGACCACCGCCCTCGTGACCCTGCTGTCGATCGGCCGCTCCCCGGGGCTCTTCTCGGTGGTGAGCACGTCGAGCCAGGTGCTCGCGCCGGTCCACTGGCAGCTCTGGCTGGGGGGCGCGATCGGCGCCTTCGCCCTGCTCGTCCTCGCCTTCCTGCTGAACCAGGCGGTCGGGCGCGGCTTCCTCGAGCTCTACGCCGCGGGCCCCTACCCGTGGCCCCGTATGCTCCCCCGGCCCGCCGGACGGATCACCGTCCGGGTGATGCGCTCCCCGCGCCCCGACGCCTTCTCCTTCACCCTGCTGGAGTTCGGCACCCTCCGGCGGCCCTTCGTCCGCAACGACGTGATCCTGCTCTCCGAGGGGCTCCTCGCGACGCTCGAGGAGGAGGAGGTCGTCTCGGTCCTCGCCCACGAGCTCGGGCACATCCGGGACCTCGACTCCCGCTACCTCACCTTCTTCCGGACCTTCTCGAGGATGATGCGGTGGGACCCGGTGCTGGCCTACCTCGCGGACGCCATCACCCGGCACGAGGAGTACCGGGCCGACTGGGAGGCGGTCCAGATGACCCGGCGCCCCCGGCTCCTCGCGCAGGCGCTCTACCGCGTCCTGGCCGCGGGCGGCGAGGGCGCGTCCACCTCGGCGAGCGCGCTCCTCGGCGGGTCCGGCCGCCGCGGCCGCCGGGAGACCCTCCGACGGATCGACCGGCTCCTCGAGCTCGCGGACTCTCCGGAGTACCGAGAGGACCGGCGTGGCTAGGCCGGCCCCGCGCGGGACCGCCGTCGCGCTCGCGTTGGTCCTCGTCGGCCTGCTGGTGGCGCCCTCGGTGGCGCCGGCGCGGGCCGAGGTCCCCACGCTGCCGGTCCAGTTCGGGCGGGCGTTCCTCACCGGACTCTCCGTCGACCCGACCGAGCCGGGCGGAAGCTCCGTGCTCACCTTCGCCCTCAACAACCCCCTCGCCCAGCCCCTCCGCGATGTCCAGCTCGAGTTCGGGCTGTACGCCTTCAATCCGTTCCCGGGGACCGGCCGCACGGCGGTGCCGGCCGGCGCGGGCACGCTCGGCGCGACGGGCGGTACCGGGACCAACCTCTCGATCTCCGTCGGCACACTCGTGGCCCATGCGGCGAACTGGAGCACCCCGGTCACGGTCGCCTTCACGGGCGGGGCTCCGGAGGGGACGTACTCGATCCGGGACTCGCTCCGCTTCGTCCTGAACGGCTCCGGGTACCTCCTCGACTCGGTCGGCAACTTCCCCCCCGCCGTGTGGCAGAACGCGACGGTGCTGCCCAACGGGACCCCGACGCTGAACCTGAGCCGGCTCGGCGTCTCGGGGGTCCTGCCCGAGACGGCGGTGCTCGTACGGAGCACCACCCCGCTCGACGTGGCGCTCTACGTGCTCCTCGGGCTCGCGCTCGTCCTCGCGCTCGCGGGCGCCTACGTCGCGGGGCGGCGGCGCCGGTCGAGCTCGAGGTCGGGCACGAGCTCGGCGCCCGAGGAGAGCCAGGCACCGAGCGCCTTGGGGAAGAGGCGGAGAAGGGACGGCGACTGACGGAGGAGCCTCCGGGCGACGTGGGAGGGGAAGTCGATGTCGCCGAAGGCGACGATCGCCTCGCCCATCCCGGACTCCTCGAGCGCGGCGATGAGCCGCTCGAAGTCGTCGTCGGTGAGCCGGGCGAACAGCCGGCGCAGGTAGTGGGCCCGGCGGAACTCCTCGCCCAGCTCGGCCTCGTAGGCGGTGGCGTAGGCGCGGAGCCGGCGCTCCGAGGTGTCGTGGGCCCGGAGGGCCACGTCCACGGTCTCCGCCGCGAGCGCGCCGGCGCGCATCCCGGTGAAGATCCCCCCGCCGCTCAGCGGCTTGACCTGGGCCGCCGCGTCCCCCACGAGGGCGACCCCGTCGGCGGTGATGCGCGGGAGGGTCCCGATGGGGATGCCCGAGACCACGAGCCCCACGGCGGGCGGGAGCGGTCGGCCGTACCGGCGCTCGAGCAACCGCGCGAACCGCTCGAAGTAGCTCCGCGCGGAGGTCCCGTCCGCCCGGGCGGCGAGCCCGATCCGGGCCCCTCCGCTCCCGTCGGGGATCGACCAGCCAAAGAGGCCGGGGGCGAGGCCGTTCCCGAGGTAGACCTCCACCTGGTCGGGGTCCGCGGGGGAGGAGGGGACCTCCACCTCGTAGGCCGGGAGCACCTCGATCGGCCGACGCAGGCGGGCCGCCCGGGCGACGGCGCTCGCGACGCCGTCGGCGCCGATCACCACCCGGGCGTGGATCTCCTCCCGGCCCCCGTCGGCCCGGGCGAGCCGTGCGACCTTGAGCCCGTCCGAGGCGTCGCCGAACTCGTCGAAGCGGAGCCCCGTGCGGTACTCGGCGCCCGCCCGGGCGGCCCGGTCGGCGAGATGGACGTCGAGCCCCGCCCGGTCGATCACGAAGGCGCGCGGCTCCGGGGCCCGGAACTCGATCGCCCGTAGCCGGGGGCTCAGGACCGTGGCGCCGTGCACGGGGGTGAGCACCATCTTCTCCGTGCCGGCGAGCTCGAGGACGCGTCGGCTGACGAGGCCGGCGCACTGGACGGGGTGCCCGATCCGACGGTGCTCCTCGGCGACGACGACGGAGTGCCCCCGCCGCGCGAGCTCGTAGGCGGCGGTCGAGCCCGCCGGTCCAGCGCCGACGACGAGCACGTCGGTCCGCATCCGCGCTCGGAGCCGAGGGCGAGTATATAGCGGGCCGCGCTCCGCGCGCGCCCCCGTCGGGGTCGGCGGACCCGGCAAGGTTATGCCGAGGGCCCGGGTGAGAACCCCGTGGCCAAGCGGCGGAACCGCCCGTCCTCCGACGAGGAGGAGGCGGCGCCCGCCTCCGCCGCCGATCGGCGGCGGGAGCGGAAGCGACAGCGAGCCGCCCGCGAGGCGGGCAACACGAGGGCGGGCGGCGGCTCGAGCTCGTGGCTCCGACGGGGGGTCCTCGTCGGCATCCCCTCGGCCATCGTCGTGGTCATCGTCGTCCTCCTGCTCTTCAATCCGTTCCAGCCGCCGTGCATCCAGTTCACCCCGGTCCCCGCCTCGAGCGGCGGCTACCCGCAGTTCCCCTCCCATGCCGCGAACACGAGCCTGGGGACGAGCTGGTGCCCCCCCAGCGTGACCAACGTCTACGAGTCCTACCCGACGCTCCGGATCGTCATCGGGAGCACCTCCGTCGCCCTGCCCACCGGCATCGGATGGAATTCGAGCTACCGCGATTCGGGGGCGCCCTATCGGTGCGTCCTCCCCATCTCGACCCAACCGGCGAGCCAGGGCGGCGTGCCCGGGACGATCTTCATCGTCTCGCCGTGGGCCTACACCTACACGCTCGGCGACTTCTTCCACGTGTGGTCGCAGTCCTACAGCACGGTGGCCGTGAACAGCTCCTTCGCGAACCAGCCGATCAACTACACGAGCACGAGCCTGCTCGGCTTCACCGCCGACGCGAGCCACTCGGTCACGCTCTGGGTCGACAACGCGGTCTCCTCCGCCGGCCCGAACCTGGACATCAGCACGCTGTCGGGGCCGGCGCCCCCCGGCGCGAATGTCTACCCGAGCTGCCTCACCTCGATCTACGGCGCGAGCCACTCGATCCTGCTGACGTACACCGCGGTCCGGGTGGCGGTGGGCGCCCTCGAGCACCCCGCCCCCACCCTCGCGACCGCCGCCCCGCCCGCCGACCTCGCCCAGCCGCTCGGGGGCGGCGCGGGCGCCCCGCTCGCCGGGACGGCGATCGCGAACGGCCGGCTCACCTACTTCCTGGAGAAGGGGCTCGGCTGGCTCGCGCTCCGGTCGGAAGCGTAGCCGGACCCTACGCCGGCAGCTCGGTCCGCCAGGGCGTGGGGACCAGGTCGGTCCTCTGGCGCGGGAGGACCGCGGACTCCTCGACGGGGACGCTCCGGCCGGCGCGGAGGGCCAAGTGCCCCGCCCAGGCGATCATGGCCCCGTTGTCGACGCAGAGCGACTTCGGGGGCGCGTAGGAACGGCCCCCGCGGCCCTCGACCATCTCCCGGACCATGGAGCGGAGCCGCTCGTTGCAGGCGACCCCCCCACCGAGGACGACGTCGGTGCGGCGGCGGTGGGCGAGGGCGCGCTCGGTGATCTCGACCAGCATCCCGTAGGCGGTCGACTCGACGGAGTAGGCCAGATCGGGACGGGGGACCCCGTCGCCCGAGAGGGCGATCGTGGCGGTGAGCATCCCGGAGAAGGCGACGTCCATCCCGTGGACCGAGTACGGGAGCGGGTGGAGCTCGGTGCCCTTCTTCGCCTCCGCCTCGAGGGCCGGGCCGCCCGGGAAGGTGCCCCCCAGCGCGATCCAGAGCTTGTCGAGGAAGTTGCCGATCCCGACGTCGAGCGTCTCGCCGAGGACGCGGTAGCGGCCCCCGCCGTAGACGATCACCTGGGTGTTGCCGCCGCTCGCGTAGAGGAGGATCGGATCGTCGAGCCCGCTCAGCACCCGGGCGATCTCGACGTGGGCGACGCAGTGGTTCACCGGGACGAGCGGCCGGTCCCAGAGGAGGGCGAGCGTGCGCGCCACCGTCGCCCCCGCGCGGAGGCAGGGGCCGAGCCCCGGGCCCTGCGCGAAGGCGACCCCCTCGATCTCGCGGGGGGAGACCTTCGCCGTCTCGAGGGCCCGGGTGACCAGCTCGGGCAGGAGATCGACGTGATGGTTCGCCGCCTCGCGCGGGTGGATCCCGCCCGCCACGGGGCGGTACATGTCGCTCGCGATGCTGAGGACCCGGGCCGTGTCGTCGACGATCCCCACCGACGCGGTGTGGGCCGTCGACTCGATGCCGAGGAGCACCATCGCGCCACGCCCGGGTCGGCCGCCCGGGCTACTCCTCGACCGATTCGACGCGGAAGTAGACGTCCTTGCCGCGCAGCGCCGCCTGCACGCGGTCCGCGAACTGGAGCGACTCCTTCACCGTCGCGTCCCGGGCCCAGTCGTAGACGAAGTCGTACCCGCCCTGCTGGTGGCGGAACCCCATGTCCTCGAGCAGTTCGGCCACCTCGGAGAAGCTCGCGCCTTCGCTGTCGAGCTGGACGAGCAGGTAGGTCTTCATCGCGGGGCCACGGGGACGTCGGTCGGACGCTCGGCGCCGAGATAAAGCTCACTCCCGGGCGCGCCGCGGGGGGCGCGCGCTAGCCGTACCCGACGTAGCCGGGGACCTCCGCTTCCTCCTCCATCCGCTCCCCGCGGTCCTTCGCGTGGGCGGTGACCCGCACCGCCACGCCCCGAGTGAGCCGGCCCATCTCGTAGGGCGCGAGGAGCAGGCGCCCGACCGCGAGGAGGCGGTCGTCGGGGTCGACGAGGAGCGCCGGGGCCTCCGGGACGAGCGAGGAATCGCCCCCCCGGACGAACCGGGAGAAGAGGCTCTTTCCCTGGAGCACGAACGGCACCGCGTCGCCGTCCACCACGATCCGCGCGCGCGGGTAGCCGAGCGTCCGGTGGAGCTCCACGGCCCCCCGCCACGTCGGTCGGGGGATCGCGCCCGGGCCGAAGACGAACCACCGCCCGTCGGGGCCCGAGGCCCCGCGGAGCCGGGCCGTCCGGCGCGAGCGCTCGCCGGTGACCCGCGTGGCGAGCGCGGTCGCGTCCGGGCCGTACTGCCACTCGAGCAGCCCCGCGACCTGCCGTTCGGTCCAGGCGGCCGTCCAGTCGGTGTCGCCGGCGGCCACGGCCTCCTCCTCGGGCGCCGGGGCCTCGGGGGCGGGCCCGCTCCCGCTCGGCGGCTCGAACTCCTCCACGCCGACCCAGCAGCCGACCGGGTACAGCTCCGTCAGCTCGAGCGGCACGGGGCCGATCGGCGTCGGGCATTCCCAGAGGATCGGGGAGCCGTCCGGTCCGTGGGCCGGGATGTGGCGGAGCGACCCGGGCGTGAGCGGGACCCTCGCCCGGATCCGGTACGGGCCCCTCCCGGACTGGAAGTTGCGGAGCCGCGCCAGGAACCGGATCACGCCCGGCCGCATGCTGGAGAGCGGCGAGGCGGCGCGGAAGCTCCGGCGGGCGACCGGCTCGGCCGGCACGAGCACCCGGGCGCCCCGGACCACCTGCTTGAGGCCGGCGAGCAGCGCGGGGTGGGCGGCCGCGCGCCGCTCGGCGAGCTCCCAGAGGGTCCCCTCCCGGATCGCCTGGCGGACCCGGGCGATCTCGACGGAGCAGGCGAGCAGGTTGTGGCGGGCGATGTGGAGCTCGCGCTCGGCCGCCGGCATCTCGGCCACCTTGGGCAGCGGGTGGACCGCGCAGAGCCGGCAGGAGCAGATCGGCTCGCGGACCTCCTCGCACGGCACGGTCCCCTCGGGGAAGAGCAGCGCTCCCCGGCGGGCGAACTTGTGGTAGGAGGAGGAGTCGAACAGGTCGACCCCGAGGAGGGCGGCGAAGGCGAAGCTGAGCGGGTGGCCGGTGCCGAACAGGTGGACCGGGTGCTCGGGCGCGAGCCCCGGGCGCGCCGCGATCAGGAGCTGCGCGAGCTCCCCGAACCGGTACTGCTCGAGGAGCGGGACGACGCCGCCGACCGCGAGCACATCCCCGACCTCGGAGGCGGAGGTCGCCGACCGTTCCCGGAGCTCGCCGAAGAGGCCCCCCTGGACCGGGACCGCCAGCAGTCCGTCCCGTCGGGCGCGCGCCTCCCGGGCCCGGGTCTCCGTGGTGGCCACGCCCCGCTCGGCCTCGGCGCGGCCGCTCGTGGGCTCGACGAAGATGTCGAGCACCGTCGCGATGTCGGAGCCGATCCGGCTCTGGAAGTCGAGGATCTCCTCCGGCGCGACCTCGACGGAGCCGTAGGCGTGCTGCTGGAACGCCCCCGAGTCGGTCATGACCGGGCCGGAGAAGCCGAGGAGCCCGTGGATCCCCTCGCTCAGGGCGCGCGACCGCAGCTTGGGGGTCCGCCACGCGATGTAGGAGGAGGTGATCACGGCGGGCAGCCCGAACTCCCCCGCGATCTCGGTGGGATGGATCGGCTGCCGCGCCGGATCGGGGTGGACGACCGGGAGGAGCGCGGGCGTCGAGATCGTCCCGTGGGGGGTGGTGAAGCGGCCGATCCGGGCGATCCCGTCGCGTTCCAGGATCTCGAAGTCGATCACGCCGGGCTCCGCCCCGGGGACGCCGGCGAAGGACCCCAGCTGGACCGGATCCGTTCGAGGAGGTCCCCGAGCATCGGGGGAGAGAGCTTGCCGGTATTCGTGTTCAATGGACTGGGGTGGTAGGAGCCCCACAAGAGCGGAAGCCCCTCACCGAGCGGGGCGCAGGCGCCGTGGCCGAAGGGGACCTTGGACCGGGGTCGGCCGTAGAGCTCGGCGGTGGTGGTCCGCACCACGTCCCAGGCGAACCCGCCGAGCGCGAGGTAGGCCCGGACGTTGCCGAGGAGGGAAAACTCCCGGCGCAGGTAGGGCTGGCAACGGTCCCGTTCCGCGGGCGAGGGCCGGTTGTCCGGCGGGGCGCAGCGGACCGCCGCCGTGATCCACACATCGGTGTAGTGGAGGCCGTCCCCGCGGTTCCGGGACGTGGGCTGGTTCGCGAAGCCGGCCTGATGGAGCGCCCGGACCAGGAACGCGGCGGACCGGTCCCCCGTGAAGATGCGCCCGGTCCGATTGCCCCCGTGCGGCGCGGGAGCGAGGCCGACCACGACGAGGCGGGCCTCGGGGTCCCCGAACCCGGGCACGCCGCGCCCCCAGTACGTCTCGGAGCGGAACTCGCGCTTCTTCTCCCGGGCGATGCGTTCCCGGAAGGTGACCAACCGGGGGCATTGGCGGCAGGCGACGATCTCCTCCCGCAGCCGCGCCATCGAATCCCCGGTCATCGGCGTTCCCCGCTCCGGCGGGGCCGCAGCTCCGAAGGGCCCTGGGATTTAACGAGGGGGGCCCGCCGTGCCGGAGCGCGCTTCCTCGACGCGCTTCTGGACCCGGAGCGCCCGGAGCGTGATCCAATTGCTCGGACGTCCGGGCGTCTCCAGCTGGAGCAGGTGCACCTTCTTCCCGTGGAGATGGAGCTGCGAGGCCGGGGCGTCGGGATTCGCCCGGTCGATCCTCCAGGTACCGTCGCGCCGCCGCTTTTCCGCCAGCCGCGAGAGCGCGGGGCGGAGCCGGCGATCGTCGCCGTAGCCCAGGCCCGTCAGGAGGTCGAGCCCGACGAGGAGGTCGTAGAAGTAGTGGTTCGGGTAGTGCCGCCGGAACCACGGGGCCGAGCGGGCCCCCTCGCGGAGGAGCTGCCGCGTGAGGTAGAACTCGGCGCCCCGTTCGATCGCCCGTTCCCTCGCGGCCGTCCGCTGCGGTCGCGGCCGCGCCGCGAGCGCCGCCAGGGGTTCCCACCGCTCGAGCGTCCCCGGCGTCCCCTGGCTGCAGTTCCAGCCGCCGTCCTCCCGCTGGTCCTCGAGGATCCAGTCGTAGAGCCTCCGCACGCGGGGGTCGTCCCCGTAACCGAACCGGGCGAGGGTCCGGGTGGCGTTCCCGACGGCGCACATCTCCTCGTGGTAGAGGTTGATCATCGAGCTGAGACCGAGCCTGTAGTCGAAGAGGCGCTCCGCGATCCTGCGGATCCGGGGGTCCTCGGAGGTCAGTCCGAGATCCGCGAGGACGACGGCGTGCCAGATCGTGGCGGAGAACTCCGGGAACCAGAGGAAGAAGAGGTACTGCTGGACGGTCCGCGGTTCCCGCCGCTCCCAGAACCCCCGGGGTCCCTGGCGCTTCAACAGTTCGCTCGCCCAGCCGGTCCGCGGGATCGCCGCGCGCGCGGCGCGCACTTGGGGATCGTCCGCCTTCCGGTCCAGCAGATCGGTCAGGGCGAGGTGGCGAACGGCGGGCTGTTCTGCTTCGAGCAACCAGTCGAGGACCGGCCGGGGCGGCATCTCGGCAGCCCATGCGCGGGGACGGGATGCGGTACGGGGGTCGCGGCCGACCTCTCGTGGCCCTGGATTCCCCCTTCGTGCGCGGACGCGGGTTAATGAATCGGGCCGGGCAGTGGGGGGCCGGTGACCGCGGTGGGGGCGCCGGAACGGCCGGGCGTGGGGCCCACGATCGCCCTCGGCGGGGCCCGGCCGGTCCTCCGCCCGTCGCCGATCTGGTTGGACGCGAACGCCCTGATGCTCCCGTTCCGGGAGCGCTTCCCGCTCGGGACGGAGCTCGCGCGGCTCGGCCCGGGCCGGCCGATCGAGGTACCGGACTCGGTCCTCGTCGAGCTACGTCGGCTCGATCGCCAGGGCGAGCCGCAGGCGCGGCCCGCGCTCCAGCTGGCCGCCCGGTACCCGCGCGCGGCGACCGACGGCTCGGGCGATGACGCCATCGTCGCGCTCGCCCGGAGCCGTCCCGGCTGGGTCGTGACCGCCGACCGCGGGCTCGCCGAGCGGCTCGGACGGGCGGGCATCACGGTCCTGCGGCCGCGCGGACGCACCCGGCTGGTGATCGTACCGCCCGGCCGAGCGGGGGCTCCGCCCCGCACGAGGGCCCGGAACGCCACGATCCCCGCGAAGCGGAGCGCGAGCCCGAGGATCGTGCGTCGGTCCCGCCCGACGACCTAAAAGCTCGGGGCCCGGATCGGGCCCGGGTACACCCTCCGGGGGATCCGCGGGGAGCCGGTCTCGGCCGGAGGCGAGCCCCTCCACGGGACGGCGACCCCCGCACCGCGCATCACCCCCGACATGGAACCTACCGGGGTGGAGGCGCCCCTCGATGGCTCCGATCGCCCTCCGCGGAGCAGCGCGGGTACCCCAACCGTTATCAGTCGCCCGCCGCTGGAAAACCGCCGGCCCGGACCGCCATGAGCGACGAAGACCTGCTGCTCCAGGACCCCTCCCTCGAGTTCGGGAGCGGCGTGATCGGGGTCTGCGACATCTGCGGGAAGCGCCAGGCCGTCATCACCCTCCAGAAGGAGCGCTACAAGCTCTGCGTGCTCGACTTCCTCAACAAGAGCTGGATCGGATCGAAGAGCACCCCGGGACGGCCGCTGCCGGCGTTCCGGAGCGACCGGGTCTGGTTCGACAGCCCGGCCGTCGCGGGCGGGCACGCCCAGGGGATCCTCCTCACGCCGACGAAGGAGACCCGCCACCCGGGCGTCCTCGTCACGAGCGATGTCTACGGCCTCACGACCATGGTGCTCGACGCGGCGCTCCGGTTCGCCCATGCGGGCTACGAGGTGCTGCTGCCGGACCTCGGGAAGACCGATCTCCTGGGCCCGGGCGACCTCCTGTCGCTGCGCGCGGACGTCCGGCTGCGCGGGGGGGTCCGGGTGGAGTCGCCCCGGATCCGCAAGGTCGTCGAGCTGTACGACGACGCGCTCGAGTACCTTCGGACCCGTCCGATGGTGGACCCCGGACGGACCGCGGTCTTCGGGGCCTCCTACGGCGGGAGCCTCGCGCTCGCAGTGGCCGGCGAGGACCGGAACCTCGCGGGGGTCGCGCTCGCGTTCCCCCAGCCGATCGCCCCGGGCGACTATGCGCGGCTCCTCAACGCGCCGGTGCTGGTCGTGGCGGGCGACCGGGACGCGTCCGCCCAGCGCTGCCGCGACCAGCTGGAAGCGGCCCGCGCGAACGGCCTCGACCTCCGGGTCGAGATGATCCCCGGACCGGGCCACCTCTTCCTCGCGCGCGAGAGCCGCGCCTACGACCTTTCCTCCGCCGAGGCGGCGTGGGCGAAGATCCTCCGGTTCCTCCAGGAACGGCTGGTGCCTCCGCCCCCGAAGCCGCCGGTGCCCCCCGTCGCGAGGACCGTCCCGACCCCGGGCGCCGCCCCGGCCGCGCCGGCGCCGGGGGCCCCGTCCGCGGTGCGGGCGGTCCCGCCGGTCCCCGAGCCCCCGAGTCCCCCGCCGCTCCGCCCCGCCTAGGGCGAGACCGGTACCTGGGTCGCGGTGTCGACCATCTCTTTGGCGGCCCGCTGGAACCTCATCGCCTTGAGCAGGTTCCCCTGCAGCTTGAAGGTGCCATCGAGGATCGCCCGCACCGGGTCGATCTCGCGGCGCAGCATCCGCCCCCAGTTCTCCCGGGTCCCCCGGTAGGTGAACTCGGCCCGTGCGTCGGTGGCGTCGGGCACGAACGTGGCGCTCCGGCACGCGCCGTGGAAGAGGTCGAGCAGGACCCCCTCGCCCCGGGGCGCCTCCGGGTCCGGTGCGACGAGGAGGAGGATGTCCCCCTCCCACGCCTTCGCCGCCTCCTGGTAGGCGGGGTTCGCATTCAGCCGGTCGCGGTAGACCTCGGCCCACTCCGCGGAAGGGAACTTCGGCATCGCACCCTCAGGCCGGGTACTCGTAGAAGCCGGCGCCGGTCTTTCGGCCCAGGTGGCCCGCGTCGACGAGCCGGCGGAGCGCGTAGGCGGGGCGGTACTTCGGGTCCCCGAACTCCCGGAAGAGCGTCGAGGCGACCTCGAGCGTGACGTCCAGGCCCACCAGGTCGGCGAGCTCGAACGGTCCCATCGGCATCCCCGCGCCGGCCTTCATCGCGACGTCGATGTCGCGCGCGCTCGCGACCCCTTCGTCGAGCGCGAAGCAGGCCTCGTTGAGGACGGGGATCAGGAGCCGGTTCACCACGAACGCGGGCGACTCCTTGACCCGGATCGGGACCAGCGGGTAGCGATGGTTCCGGAGCCCCTGGAGGAAGTCGATGACCTCGGTCAGGGTCTCCTCCCGGGTCTCCACGCCGGGCGCGACCTCGACGAGAGGCAGCGTCTCGGGCGGGTTGAAGAAGTGCGTGATCAGCGTCTGCCGGCGATGCGCAAGGTCCCGGGCGAGCCGGGTGATGGAGAGCGAGGAGGTGTTGGACCCGATCACGGCGTGCTCGGGCAGGACCCGGTCGAGCTGCTGGAGCGTCGCGCGCTTCGTCTCCTCGCGCTCGAAGACCGCCTCCACCACGAAGTCGACCTCGGCGAAGTCCGACATCTCCGTCGTGCCGGTCACGCGGCCCACGATCTCGCGGCCCCGGTCCGCCGAGACCTTCGGGGCGAGCCGGCGCTCGAGGACCGCCGTCTGCTCGGGGGTGAGCGTGAGGCCCAGCTCCCGGAGGCGGCCCGCCTCGGAGGCCGCGCGGCCCGCATGGAAGGCGACGAGCGCGTCGACCAGCCCGCGGACCCGCTTCAGCCCCCGTTCCACGAGCTCGGGCGTGAGATCCCTGAGGACCACCGGGATGCCGTTGAACGCGAGCACCTCCGCGATGGCGGCGCCCATCGTTCCCGCACCGACGACCCCGGCCTTGCTCACCCGCATCGTCGCTTCCCTCCGGTCGGCCCACGCGCGGCGCGAGGAAGAATCCGGCGCCGCCCGGGTCCCGAGGGTGCGCACGCGCCCGCCAACCTTTAAGAAATCGCCCCTCGTGGGCTTGACCGCGCGGGGATGGCCCAGCCCGGCAAGGCGCTGGATTGCTAATCCAGTGGTGGTTTCACCTCGGGGGTTCAAAGGGAGCGCCGGGCCGGACCCGGGCTCCGGAACGTCCCCCTCCCCGCGTCCGGCTACCCCGGCTCCGGGGGACGGCCCACCACCACGTAGTGGTCGCCCTCGCGGGCGATCGGCACCACGGCCCCGAGCCCGGGGAGGTAGTCCGCCACGGCCAGGAACCGGATCCCGTCCAGGGCCTCCACCAGCGCGATCCGGTGGGGCGACGGGAAGCCCGGGGCGGGGGCGGTGAGCTCCGTGGCCGCGAGGACGCGGCCTTCGGGCGGGATCTCCTGCGGGCGGACCGCGGAGGAGCCGCAGCGGGGGCAGGGTCCCGGCCGGGGGAGGAACCGGCTGTGGCAGCTCTCGCAGCGGCTCACGAGGAGCATCGGCGTCGGGATCATCCGGGGGCACCCCCTGCGCCGAGGATCGTGACGAAGTTGTGGGCCGCGAGGCCGCCGATCGACTGGGCGAGGCCGACGCGCGGACGCCGAGGCAGGGCCATGGACCCGGCCTCGCCCCGGAGCTGGCGGGCGACCTCGGCGATGGCGAGGAGCCCGCTCGCGCCGACGGGGTGGCCGCGCCCGAGGAGCCCCCCGGAAGGGTTCACGGGGAACCGGCCGTCGGGCCCGGTCGCCCCCTCCAGGTACCAGCGCCCCGCCTCGCCGCCTCCGCAGATCCCGAGGTCCTCGAGGTCGATCAGCGCGAAGGGCGCGAAGGCGTCGTGGAGCTCGGCGAAGTCGAGCTCCTTGCGGGTCAGGTGCGCCATCTCGTAGGCGCGCTGCGCGGCGAGCCGGGTCGCCCGGAAACTGAACAGCTCCGCCCGGTCCACGAGGGCGAACGCGTCCATCCCCTGCCCGAGGCCGAGCGCGGTCGCGGGGCCCTCGCCGCGCTCGAGCACGACCGCGGCGGCCCCGTCGGAGATCGCCGAGCAGTGGAGGAGGTGGAGCGGGGTCGCGATGGGCCGGCTCTTGGCGACCTCGTCGCGCGAGACCGGCTTCGGGAACTGCGCGTTCGGATTGCCCCGGGCGGCCTGCCGGGCCTGGACGGTCACCTCGTCGAAGGCGACGGGGTCCGCGTCGTACCGCTGGAGGTACCGCTGGGCCACGAGCCCGGCCAGCGCCGGCATCGTCGCCCCGGCGCTCTGCTCGGTCGGGTGCAGCGATCGCGCCAGGACGCGCGTCACCTCCTCGGTCGGCACGCCCGTCATCTTCTCGCCGGCCAGGACGAGGACCCGCTCGGCGCGGCCGGAGAGGATCTCGACCACGCCCTCGTGGAACGCCGCGGCGCCGCTCGCGGAGGCCGCCTCCACCCGGACCCCCGCCGCGGGATCGAGCCCCAGCCGCTCCGCGGTCGCGGCCACGACGTTCTCCACGCCGCCGAGCGGGCCGGCGGCCATGGTGCCCACGACGAGCCGATCGATCGGGCGGCGGCCCACCTGCTCGAGCGCCGCCGACCCCACCTCCGACAGGAGCTCCACGAGCCCCTCGGGTCGCCGACCGACCCGCCCGACGCAGGCGGCCGTGAGGTGCGCGGGCACGGGGTCAGCCTCCCGCCGGCTCGACGAGCGCGGCGACGACCTCGAAGAACCTCGAAAGGGGGAGCCCGTCCTCCCACCGCAGGACGGCGTTGCCCTGCCGGGTCATGTCGATGGCCGGGATCCGGCGCCGGAGGATCTCGAGCCGACCCCGGCCCGGGGGCGCCTGCGGCGTGAAGAGGCGCCAGGGGTCGGTCGCCCGGAGGCCGAGCCGCCGGTAGGCGTACAGGACGAGGAGCCCCACCCGGTCGACCGCGGAGCGGTGGAACTCGAGCTGCTCGGCCGCCCGGCCGCTGGCCGCCGAGAAGTGGATCGCCGCCGAACGCGAGCTCTTCACCTCGATGGGGAAGGCGAACTCGCGCCGGAGCGCGACCAGGTCGAATCCCAGGGACCCGGCCGCCCGGACCACGAG
Source organism: Thermoplasmata archaeon (assembly GCA_027314915.1). GTDB lineage: Archaea > Thermoplasmatota > Thermoplasmata > Lutacidiplasmatales > UBA184 > JAKIVR01. The sequence continues at coordinate 33,675 of DAHUZZ010000012.1, forward strand.
GAAGGGGTTCTGCTGGACCCGGGGGAGGAGGGCCCGGTCCGACGCGGTCAGCGAACCCCCGTAGCGGCGCAGGCTCTCGGGATCCCCCTGGAGGAGGCCCTTGAGCTCCCGCTCGTACATCGAGGAGGAGCGGCCCACGGCCCCGACTGGCGGTGTGAGTTGATAATCCTTCGGCGCCACGCGACGGTGGGGCCGGGGGCCCCCTCCGGGCTCGACGGGGGGTCCGCGACCCTCGAGACGAGAGAATATAGGCGAGGCGCGACTCCCACCGTCGCGGTGGCGACCCCGGGCAGCCTCGAGGTGGTCGACGAGGAGGTCGGCATCGTGCGCGTGCTGGTCGCGCTCCTCGCGGACGCCGACCGCCGGCGGATCACCCGGGGGGTGGCGACCCAGGGCGCCCGGTTCACGCTGTCCGAGCTCCGGGGGCGGCTCCTCAAGGAGCGGGTCTTCGAGGACCCGTCGCGGCTCCTGCTCCGGCTGCGCCGCCGGGGGCTCCTCGACGAGGGACCCGAGGGGCGCTCCGACCGGGTGTACCGGATCCCCGAGGTGGAGACGCTCCGGGAGCTGCTCGTCGCCCAGCTCACGCGCGCCGAGATCGCCGCGAGCGCCCCGTTCTCGCCGGTGCCCGACGAGGCGATGGAGATCCGGGCGATGGACGGCGAGTTCGTGAGCCACCTCCGCGGGCTGCTCGCCCACCGGCTCGAGGCCACGATCGAGTTCGGGCGCGAGCTCACCGTCCGGAAGTTGAGCGAGTACGTCCGCGGGCTGTTCGGCGAGGCGCTCGCCCTGGATTCGCTGATCGCGCTCCTCCAGCAGTACGCCCTCGCCGACGTCCCCCTGCTCGCGCCGACCGGCCGGACGACCGGCAGCACCGGCTTCCACCTCGCGCTCTTCGGGCCGCCCGGCACGGGGAAGACGTTCGCCATCGACGACCTGGTACGCGGGAACCCCCGGACCGCGGTCCCGCCCCACGGCCTGCCGGGACGGAACCGCTACTGCGGGGGGATCACGCCGGTCCAGTTCCTCCGGGTGGGGGCGTTCTACTCGGGCCGCACGTTCAACTTCATCGTGCCCGAGTTCAATGACTGGTTCAAGTACAAGGGCATGGTCGAGCCGCTCAAGCTCGTGATGGAGCAGCGCGAGGTGAAGTGGGAGACGACGCTCGGCACCGTCGGCCCGTACACCTTCCGGTCCTTCTTCACGGTGAACTACAACGTCCGGACGGGCGGCGCCTCCGACTACTGGACGACCGTCGCGGACCCGAACTTCGCGGCGCTGGAGGACCGGATGCTGCTCCGGTTCCACCAGATGACCCGGGAGCGGTTCCGGGCGGTGGAGGCGAGCGCCGAGCGGCTCGAGCTCGGGCAGATCGACTTCGCGCTCGCCGACCGGATCCGGGACCACGTGACGCTCCTCCACGCCATCGAGACCCGGCACCCGCTCGTGGCGGGCCGGTTCCGGGCGAAGCCGGTCCGACTCGACCCCGAGCTGTACGGCCGGCTGCGCGAGGTCTCCGAGCGGGCGCTCGCGCGCACCGCCGAGCCGAAGTTCTCCCCGCGGCTCAAAGGGCGGGCGGTACGGCTGGCCGCCGCGGCGGCGCTCCTGCGCTACTTCGGCCACGAGCGCGACGAGACGATCGGGATCGGACGGGAGGAGGCGGAGCTCGCCCAGAGCTTCTACCAGGAGGAGATCCGTGCCCGCGAGGGTCGCCGCGGATCCGCCGCCGGATAGGCCGCCCGAGGAGGGCTCCCCGAAGGAGCCGGCGGCGCCGAAGTACCGGCGCCCGGATGAGGAGACCGTCCGGTGGGCGGCCGATCGGGCGCTCCGCCGGTCGCGGGGGAGCTTCCCCTCCCAGGCGGCCCTGCGCCGCGCGATGCTGAAGCTGCTCCACGAGCGCGAACCGCTCTTCGCGCTCGGTGGCCCGCGGATGCGAAAGCTCCTGATCGGTTCGCCCGGCCTCGAGCTCCGGATCCGGTACGCGGAGCGGAGCTCGCGCCGTCCCCTGAGCCGGTGCCCCGTCTGCGCCGGAGCGCTCACGCCGATCCGGAACCGGACCCTGCTCGACGACCGGGTGACCCTGGGGTACCGGTGCCGACGGTGCGGCTACTGGACCCACCTCCGCCGACGGGTCCCGGTCCGGTACGAGTTCCTCCCGGGCCGCGGGCCCTGACCGCAGGGGCTCCGCGGGCGACCGCCGATCCCCGTGCTCCGGAGGGGCGGGGTCGACCGCGTCCCGGCCTCGCCGCCGCCCGAAGGCCCGTCGCCCCGGCGGGACGCGCCCGCGGAAGGGCCCCCCCACCGGACTAGGGGACGACCGTCTGGATGACCTTGCCGGCGTTCGCGTCGACCAGGTGGACCGAGCGCTCGCCCTTGTGCTCGAGGCGGATGTACCAGATGGGCGCGTGGAGCAGCTCGCTCTCGGAGACCTCCACCTGGCTGGTGAGCTGGCTCACCATGTGGTGCTTCTTGTGCGCCTGGTCGGCCTGCATCTTGATCACGTAGGAGCGCGCCGCGTGCTGCGCCGCGTCCTCCGCCAGGTCGCCGTTGAGCACCCCGGCGCCGCTCGGTACCTGCTTCTTGTCGAAGAAGGAGCGGCCGTCCAGGTCGAACTGGTAGTCCCGCGGCTGGTAGGCCGCGAGCCCCTTGACGGCGACGACGGGGAACTCGTACAGGCCCGAGATGGTGTCGGCGCGGGCCGCGTTGACCGGCGAGCCCATGATCGGGATCACGGTGAAGCCCCCGCCCCGCCCGCCGCCCATGAGCCCCCCGAGCGCCTCGGCGGCGGCGATGGAGCCGACGGTCCCGGCCACGCCGACCGCCACGTCCTCGTAGCGGTAGGTCGTGGTCGCCGAGCACGGCACGATCCAGAACGGCACGTAGGAGAGCTTCGCCTCGACGACCTTGGACTCCTCGAAGTCGTGGCGGTGGAAGAACCCCTGGTCCACGCTCCGCCGGATGATCTCGAGCGCCTGGCCCTGGTCGCCGACGGTCGTCGGGAGCATCGAGTGCTTGGAGATCTGCTTCCAGCCGGCGCCGCCGAGCGAGACCGAGGCACCGCAGTACTCGCAGGTGATCACCATCTCCCCGAAGGTCGGGGCGATCGGCGCTCCGCAGGACGGGCACTTGAGCGCGGTGGCGCTCACCGGCGCGACCGGCGGCGTGGGGGCGGCCGGCGGGGGAGGGGGCGGGGGCGGCGGCGCTCCGCCGCCCGCGGCCGGGGGGCCGCCGACCGCCGAGCCGCACGCGTAGCAGAAGCGGGCGTTCTCCGGGAGGGGGGCGCCGCAGTGGGGACAGTTCACCTTCGATCCATCCTTCGGAGCTTCTAGGTCGGGAGCGCCGTGCCGCAGTTGGGACAGAACTTCCCGGCCCCGGTGACCGTCGCCTGGCACTTCGGGCACGTCCGGGCGAGCGGGGCGCCGCAGTTCGCGCAGAACTTCGCGCCCGCGGCGTTCGGCGTGTTGCACTTGGGACAGTTCACGCCGCCCGGGGCGGGGGCGGGCGCGGCCATGGAGGTCCCGCAGTTGGGGCAGAACTTCACGCCGGTGGGCACCATCTGGCCGCACTTCGGGCACGGCGTGCCGGACTGGCCGGCGCCGGGGGGCGGCTGCTGGTAGGCGCCCTGCATCGCGCTCGACATCCCGTAGCCGACCCCGAGGCCGGCCCCGAGCCCGACGCCGGCGCCCGCGAGCGCGCCCGCGCCGCCGGAGGCGTTCGCGGCGGCGGTGGTCATCGCCTGACCGGCCTGGTACTGCATGTAGTTCACGCCGAGGACCCCCATCTTCGAGCGCGTGTCCACGGCGGCCTGGACGTCGTCCGGCAGGCTCACCGAGAGCCCCTGGAGCTGGACCACGTCGACCCCGAACTGCTCGAAGTGCTGCGGCGCGCTGCCGAGCACCGCCTGCTCGATCGTCGTGAGCTGGCCGGCGAGGTCGGTGACCCGCATCCCCTGGTCCTTGAGGTGGCCGAGGGTGTTGTAGACGAGGATCACCATCTGGCTCCGCATCCGGCCCTCGACGTCGGTCGAGGTGGCGGCGCCGAAGGTCCCCACGAACTGGTTGATGAACAGGTCCGGCTTGCCGACCTTCCAGCGGAAGTTGCCGAAGACGCGCAGGCTCACGAGGCCGAAGTCGGGGTCGCGGAAGACGTAGGGCTCGGCGCTCCCGAACTTCCCGTCGAGCACGCGGCGCTGGAGGTAGTACACCTCCGCCTCCTGGCGCACGCCGGAGAGCGCCTGGATGAGCCCGCCCACGAGCGGGGCGTTGAGGCTCGTGAGGGCGTACCGGCCGGGACGTTCGAGGTAGGCGAGCACCTTGCCGTCCCGGTAGAAGCAGGCGGTCTCGTCCTCCCGGACGACCACGTTGTCGTTGAGGCGGATGTTGCGGGGGACCCGCCACATCACGTTGTTCCCCTTGTAGACGTCCTCCCAGTTGATCGTCGTCGCCCCGATCAGGCTCCCCCCGCGCGGCGGGATCGGCTGGTTCGTTACCATCTTCGATTCCTCCCTCCCGGGATCACACCCGGATGCCCTCGATCGTCGTCATGCGCGCCTCGAACGAGCTCCGGAGCTGGCCGAGGAGCCCGCGGAGCCGCGCGACCTCGCTCTTCACCTGCTCGCCGTGGTTGCCCGCGGCGGCGGACTCGAGCGGCGCGATCTCGTTGTGGAACTGGTCGGCGGCCTCGGCGAAGCCGTAGTCGTACTCGTACAGCCGGTCGAGGTCGTTCGGGCGGACCCGGATCGACGCCGAGATCCCCGAATACCCCTGCTCGGCGTGACGGATCCGACCCTCGAGGACATTCAGGTCGCTGATCACGAGGGCGAGGTCGTTGAGGCTGCCGTACTGGTAGGCCTGGGTGAGCGACTCGCGGACCTTCTGGATCCGCGCGAGCGCCGTCACGAGCTTGTTCGCGACCTGCGTCCGAAGGAGGCTGTCCGCCTCCCGGAGGTCCTCGCCCAGCCGGTAGCCTCGGAAGCCGGGGATCAGGAGCTGCAGCCGCTTGAGCGTGCCGCGGTCCGAGTCCACCTTCTGCCGGAGGTCGACCGACGCGCCCGGACCGGGCGGTGCGGCCGCGAGCGCGGAGCCGCAGCTCGGGCAGACCCGGGTCCCGGCGGGCGCCGTCGACTTGCAGTTCGGGCACGTGAGCAGGCTGGCCCCGGTGGCGGCCGGAGGGGGCGGGGGTGGCGGTGGCGGCGGTGGTCCGGAGGAGGCGGTCATGCTCGTCAGGTCCCGCCGCCCGGGGGTCCGGGGTCGCGCGGGGGCGGTGGGTGGATCGGCGGCGGGGAGGGCGGGTGCGCCGCGGGGTAGTCGAAGGCGGAGCTGGTGGGCTGCGCCCGCCAGGTCTCCCGGGCCTCCTCGCGGAGGGCGAGCTGGGCCCGCTGGCCGCTCCCGTAGTAGAAGCCGAGGACGGCGATCACGAGCGCCCCCAGGAGCAGGAGCGCGAGCACGATCCGGAGGACCGTGGTGACGGAGCTCTCCGCCGGGAAGAGCGCGACGGTGACGGCGAGGACCGTGAAGCCCATCCCGGCGAATCCGAGCGAGGTCGCGCGGGCGAGGACCGGGTCGGGCGTGAAGGACCGCGCGAGGTAGGCGACGAGCGCGAAGAGGAGCGCGATCCAGCCGATCCCGATGAGCGCCCAGAACTCGCTCGTCGGCGAGACGGTGATCCAGACCAGGAAGAGGAGCAGCGCGGCCGCGACGAGGAGGATCGCGAGGAGCACGACGCCGGAGATCCGGCGACCGACCGGTGCGGGGCCTGCCATCGTCCCCCCATGGAGGGGGGGTCGGCATATATCAACGCGGTGGGGCGGAGCCTCCCCGCCCGGGCCCGACTAGAGGCGCGGTTCGTCGTCCCGGCGTTCGCGGGCGGGACGGACCGGTGCCGGGGTGGGCGCCGGGGGGGCGGGCTCGGACGTCGTCGGGGCCGGTTCGGGGGGCGGGGCCGCCGGGCGGGACTTCCCGGGGCCCGCGTGCGCCGGGGCCGGGGAGGCGGGGGGGGCGACAGGGGCCGGGGCCGACCGGGCGGTCGCGGCGCGGCCCCGGCCGGAGGCGCGGGAGGTCGACTCGGTCGAATCGGGCGGCGAGGACCGCCGCGGCAGGTTCGCCTTGGCCCGGCCGAGGATGCCCCGGAGCGGACCGGACCTGCTCGCCGGGCCGCGGGCGGGGGTGGGCGCCTCGCCGATCGGCACCGTGCTGTCGGCCCCGACGCCCGAGCCGCACTTCGGGCAGTTCGGGTACTGGTGGATGCAGGCCCGGCAGAGCGCCGCGCCACAACCGTGCTGGACGGCGGCGATGCCGCCGCATCCGACGCACCGGGCGCGCGGCGCCGCCGCCCGAAGATGGGCCTCGGTCCCCCGGTGGGGGGGCGGGGGCAGGATGGGGGGCGCGTGCGCCGCCTCGTCGTCCGCCGGGAAGAACGCCGGGGAGGGCGGGGGATCCCCGGCCAGGGTCTCCGACGGCGGCTCCGCGGTCTCGGGCCCTTCCTCGTGCCGGAACTCGGGGGTGTACTGGCCGAGGTCGACGGTCGGGAGGGGCGCGTGCACGGCGCCCCCCGCCGACTCGACGGCCTTGATGATGCGGCCCTTGAAGAGGCCCACCCTGAGCGTGCGGACGATCTCGAAGAGCGTCCGCTGGCCCTCGACCAGGAGGAGCGCCCGCCGGGCCAGCTCCTCGACCTCGGGCGTGAGCGTGAGATTCTCCGGTTTCAGCTCGAGTTCGAGGACCGCCTGGACGTAGCCGAAGAGCCGCTGGAGCTCCCCGAGCGAGTAGCTCGGCGGAGCCAGGAGCGCCACGTCGGAGAGGGCGAGCCCCCGCCGGTCGATCCCCTCGGGATGCCGCTCGAGCGCCGCCGTGACCAGCTGGCAGGAGGCCGCCTCGAGGTCGCGGACCTCCTCCTCGCTGAGCCGCTTGAGGTCGATCTTCGGGGTCCGCGTGAGGGCCTCGAGGACCGGATCGAGGAGATCGTAGGGCACGTGGAGCGTCACGAAGAGGTCGTTCCGGGCGACCGGTCGTCCGATCTTCGCCTCGAGGAGGAGCGCGTCGCGCCCGAACCGCTCGACCTGCCCGTCCCGGAGCCGCTGCTGCGCGGTCTTCCGGCCCTCCTTCGCCGCCTCGTAGTCGGAGTCGAGGCCGAGCGCCCGGTCGAACGACGCGACGGCGTCCTGCGGGCGCCCGAGCGAGAGGAGGGCGACGCCGTGGCTCGACCAGGCGAGCTTGCTGTCGGGGGCGATCTGGGTGGCGTGCTCGTACAGGGCGAGCGCCTCGTGCGCGTGGCCGAGCCGCTCGGCGACGAAACCGGCCCGGAGCGGCAGGTCCGGGTCCTTCGGATCGAGCGCCATCGCGTGGGCGAGGGCGTCGGAGGCGTTGGGCCACGCCTCCTGCCGCAGCCGGACCTCGGCGAGCCGGCTCCACAGCGCGCTCGACTGCGGCAGGGCCCGGGTACCCTCCTCGAGCGCCGCCGCCGCCTCGGGGAGCTGGCCGAGCGCCCCCTCCGCCTCGGCGAGCAGCAGGTAGAGGCCCGGCGTGGGGGGCGCCGTCGGGAGGATCCCCCGGACCATGTCGCGCGCCTCCCCCGGTTTGCCCTGGTCGAGGAGCATCCGGCCCACCCCGAGGGCGGCGGTGAGGTTCTTCGGGTCCCGGGTCCGTACCTCGGCGTACACCGACTGTGCCTCGGTGGGCCGCTCGAGGGCGCCCAGGATCTCGGCCCGGAGCAGGAGGAGCCCGAGCGGCGGGGCGGTCCCGGCCGGGAGGCGGAGCCCGTCGACCGCCGCGAGGGCGAGCTCGGGGCGCCCGACGGCGAGCAGCCCCCGGGCCTTCCGCTCGGAGATCTCGGCGAGCCGGTCCGGCCCGAGCTGGGCGGCCCGGTCGTAGCCGCGGTCGGCGTTCGTCCCGTCGCCCATCTCGCGGGCGAGGTCGGCGTAGGCGAGCCAGAGCCCGGGGTCGTTCGCCTCGGGGCCCGGTCCCTCGACCAGCTGGCGGTACGCCTCGAGCGCCTCGGCCCGCTGGCCGCCGGTGAGATGCATCTCGGCCTTCTCGCGGAGCGCGCGGCCGTCGTGCGAGTCCAGGAGGAGGATCGCCCGGAGCGAGTAGAGGAGGTCCGCCGGCCGGTGGAGCGCGCGGTACGCCTCCGCGCGGAGCCGCCAGGCCACGAGGTCGTTCGGGTCCTCGTGGAGGAGCCGGTCCACCTGCGGGACCACCTCGTCGAACCGCCCGGCCTGGAGGAGCGCCTGGGCGAGCTGGAGCCGCCCCTCCCGGTGCTTCGGGTCGATCCCGAGGCCGAGCTCGTAGTACTGGATCGCGTCGGCGTAGGCGCCCTGCGTGCGGAGCACCTCCGCGATCTGGAAGTGCATCTTGGGATCCGACGGGGCCCCCTGCGCCGCCTCGGTGAGCGCCTCCAGGCCCTCCGAGCGCCGGCCGGTGGTGAGGAGGAGCTGCCCCTTCCGGCGGAGGAAGAGGGGGTTCTTCGGTTCCTTGATCAGCAGGAGCTCGAGGTACCGGAGCGCCGTCGCCTCGCTGTTGAGCTGCGTGAGCACCTCGACCTCGCCCCAGAGGAGATCGAGGTCCTCGAGCCCGAGCTGGATCGCCCGGGTGTACTCCGCATCCGCCTCCCGGAACCGGTTCACCTCCCGGAGGAGGTGGCCCACCTCCTTGTGGGCGTCGGCACGGCGCTCGTTGCCCGGGATCGCAAGGAACTCCACGTAGGCCGGGATCGCCCGGTCCGGCAGGTGCACGACCCGGCTCGCCCGGCCGATCCCGAGCAGCGAGCTCGAGCGTCGATCCGGGTCCAGGCTCGCCCGCTCGTAGGAGACGAGCGCGGCGCGCGCCGCGTTGGCCCGGTCGACGGACCCCTCGGGGAGCCGGTAGGCCCGGCCGAGGTAGAGGTTGCCCCGCTCGAGCGCGAGATCGGTCCGCGACGGGTCGAGGCGGGTCAGCTCGTCGAGGACGGGACCGAGCTCGTCGGAGCGCTGGAGCTCGACCAGGAGACGCTTCTTCTCGGCGAGGTAACGGAACTCGCCCGGCGTGCGGGCGAGGAGCGCCTCGACGGCCGGGAAGGCCTCGGCCGCACGGCCGAGCTCCGCCAGCGCGTGGGCGCGCTGCTCCTGGGCCGCGAGGTCGCTCGGGGCCTCCTTGAGCACCGCGTCCGCGAACTCGACCACCAGCTCCGATCGACCGGCGCTCTGCGCCGCGACCATGGCGCGCCTCAGCTCGCCGAGCTCCCGGGGGTGGGTCCGGGCCAGCTCGCGGTACGTCGCGAAGGCGGCGTCGGGCCGGCCCGCGCCGAGCTCGAGCTCGGCGAGGCCGCGCATCGCCTCGAGGTTCCCGGGGGAGGCCGCCAGGATCGCCCGGCTCGCGTCGATCGCGAGCTCGGGCCGGCCGGCGCGGAGGCCCAGCGCCCGGAGCGCCTGCAGGTTCGCAAGGTTCCTCGGCTCGATCTCCCGGAGCCGCTCCCGGGCGGCGAGCGCGAGGGGAAGCTCGGAATCCTCCTTGGCGATGCGGTCGGAGAACTCGGCGAGGGCGGCGGCATCCAGCGCGGACTTGCGCTCGAGGAGCTGCCGAAGCTCCTCGCGCGCCTCGCCATCGCGCCGGAGGGCGAACAGGAGCCGCACGTGGACCTCGGCGGTGTGGGGGTCGTCGGGCCGCTGCGCCCGGGCCGCCTCGAGGGTGGTGGTCGCCTCCTCGAGCTGGCCCAGCGCGACGAGGATGTCGGCGCGGGCGAGGAGGAGTTCGGGGTCCTTCGGATTCTCCTTGAGGAGCGACTCGCAGGCCTCGAGGGCGACCCGCTCGCCGCCGTGCGCCCGCGCGAGCTTGAGCTTCACGCGGAGCGCGCCCGCGTGCCGCGGGTCCATCTTGAGCGCCCGGTCGACGTACTGTTCCGAGCCCGTGTCGAGCTGCTGCGCGTGCAGGTAGGCCTCGATGGCCCCCTCGCGCCGCCCGGTGAGCCGGAGCGCGTCGCCCTTGGTCGCCCAGATGGCCCGGTCGTGCGGGGCGATCTCGAGCGCCCGATCGAGCAGCGGGACGACGAACTCCAGGTTGCGGTTCTGGGCGAGCAGGATCAATCCCTTGTGGTAGAGGAGGTTCGACGACTCCGGCGCGTAGCCGAGCCCGATCTCGACGGCGCGGCCGGCCAGGTCGGCCAGCGACAGGTGGTAGAGCGCCATGGCGGCCTCGTCGAGCTCGGGGGCGAGCTCCGGGCCGTGCGGACCGAGCTCCCGGCGGTGCTCGTCGACGTAGGCGAGGAACGACTTCAGGCTCTCGGCGGCGCGGTCGCGCTCGGAGGAGGGGTCGCTCGCGCCGCGGACCGCCGCGTAGCGCCGCTGGGCCTCGAGGAAGGGGTCCGGGGGCGTGGAGGCGGCGCCCGCGCTGGCGGTTCCCGACGAATGCATCCGTCGGAGGGACCGCCGGTCGTCGAGAAAAAGGGTTCGGTGGAGGAGAGACGCCGCCCGCCCCGCCGACGGAGCGGAGCGGCGCCGTCGCCCGCCCTCGGGGCCGCCCTTTTAGACCGGACCGCGCTCCGCGGGACGTGCCGGGGCGCGGGGCGAGGGTCGCACGGAAGTCGATCTACGACCCCATCCACGGGCCGATCTCCCTCGAGGGCGCCCCGCTCGAGCTGATCGGCCACCGGGCCTTCCAGCGGCTCTGGGGGATCCGCCAGACCGGCTTCGCCCACCTCGTCTTTCCCGGCGCGAACCACACGCGGCTCGAGCACTCGCTGGGCGTCTACTGGGTCGCGGGCGAGATGGGCGAGGCGCTCCGGCTGCCGGCCCACGACCTCGCGACCATCACCGTCGGCGGACTCCTGCACGACCTCGGGCATCCCCCGTTCTCCCACACCCTCGACGGCCCGCTCCGCGAGGTCCGCGGCGTCGACCACGAGGCGCTCTCCCGGGCGTGGATCGTGGGCGGGGGACCGGATCCGGTCGCCGAGGCGCCCGCGTCCGGTCCGTCGGTTCCCGAGATCCTCGAGCGGCATGGGCTGAACCCGCGCCGGGTGGCCGACCTCGTCGACCCTCCCCGCCGCACGGGCGGAACGCCGCTCCTCCGCGAGATCCTGCACGGCCCGATCGACGCCGACCGGCTCGACTACCTGCAGCGCGACGCGCACTACACCGGCGTCGCCCACGGCGCGATCGATGCGGCCCGGCTCCTCGACACCGTCGAGAGCGACCGGGGCCGGCTCGTGTTCGCCGAGAAGGGCCGGAGCGCGATCGAGGGGTTCCTGGTCGGGCGGACCCTGATGTACAGCTCGGTCTACTTCCACAAGACCGTCCGCGCCGCCGAGGTGATGCTCTCCGCCGCCGTGGAGCGGATCCCCGGCTACCCCGAGACGGCCCGGGGGATCTTCGGGCTCACCGACGGCGACCTGCTGCACCTTCTCGAGGGCACCGCCGGCATCGCCCGCGGGATCGCGACCGCCCTGCGCGAGCGCCGCCTGTACAAGCGGGTGGCCGGCTACCGGACGCTCCCGCCGGCGCGGGCACGGTCGCTGACGAAGTACCTGCGGGACCCCCCCGCGCGCCGCCAGATCGAGTCGGAGCTCGCCCAGCTCCTGGGGGCGCCCGACGGGTCGGTGCTGCTCGACCTCGCCGGCCTCGAGGTCCGCGCCCCGGGTGGCCGCGACCTCGAGGAGATCGCGCTCCGGGAGGGGTTGCGGATCGTGCACCCGTTCGCGAGCGGATCGCACTGGCGAAGCCTGCTCCTCCGCCCGCCGAGCCCGTGGGCGCTCGCCGTCTACGTGCACCCGGCGTGGCGCCACGCGGCGGAGTCCCGGCTCCCGCACGCGCTGCCCCGGTTCCTGTAGCCGTCCCCAGCATCCGACGCGAGAAATACCGCCTCGCCCTCCGAGGGGCCGATGGGTCGGACCTCCGGAGGCACGGCGCGTCCCGTCGCCCTCGTCACGGGGGGCGGCACCGGGCTCGGACTCGCCATCGGCCGCCGCCTCGCGCAGGAGGGCTACGACCTGGTCCTCGCGAGCCGGTCCGAAGCGCACCTGGCCGACGGGGCGCGCGTCCTGCGACCGCTCGGCGCCCGGGTGGTGACGCAGCCCACCGACGTCCGTACGGCCGCCGCGGTGGAGGCGCTCTTCGAGCGGGTCCGACGGGAGCTGGGTCGTCTCGACCTCCTCGTGAACAACGCGGCCGGGAACTTCATCGTCCCGACGGAGCGGCTCTCCCCCAACGGCTGGAAGGCCGTGACCGGGATCGTCCTCGACGGGACCTTCCTGTGCTCGCGGGCCGCCTTCCCGCTCCTCCGCGACGGCGGGCACGGTGCGATCGTGAACATCGTCGCCTCCTACGCCTGGCTCGCCGGGCCGGGGACCGCCCACTCGGCGGCCGCCAAGGCGGGCGTCCTGTCCCTGACCCGGACGCTGGCCGTGGAGTGGGCCCGCTACGGCGTCCGCGTGAACGCGGTCGCGCCCGGTCCGGTCCGGACCGAGGGCACCGACCGGCAGCTGTGGACCGACCCCGGGCTCGTGGAGGAGATCCGGCGCGGGATCCCGATGGGCCGGTTCGGCACCCCCGAGGAGGTGGCCGAGGCGGTCGTGTTCCTCGGCTCGGACCGGGCGCGCTACATCACCGGCCAGGTGCTCGCCGTGGACGGTGGCCAGTGGCTCGGCCATGGCGTGATGGACCTCCTCGGTCACCTTCCGCCGGAGGCTCCGCCGCCGGGCGGCGCCCCAAGCTAAGAGGGTCCCGGAGCTCGGACGCCCCATGCCGTTCCCGGAATCGGTCCGAAGGCTCCCGTACGCCCAGCTCGCCGGGGCCGACGTCTACGTCCACGATGCGGGCGCGACCCAGATCCTCTTCATGGAGGTCCCGCGCGACCGGGCCGAGGTCGTCGTCCCGCGGCACACGCACGGGGTCGAGTGGGGCATCGTGGTCGAGGGCGAGATCGAGATGACGCTGGGGGAGACGGTCGAGTCCCACCCGGCCGGAACGGTCCACCTCATCCCGGCGGGGCTCCCGCACAGCTTCCGGTTCCGACCCGGCACGAGCTCGGTCCACTACTTCGCCGAGCGCCGTGTCGAACCGGGCCCGCCCCGCGAGGGGCGGGAGGGGTCCCCTACTGCCAGGTGATCGACGATTCGGGGGTGATCCGCGGCTTCCCCTCGTCGTCGATGTGCTGGGCGTTGTGCTCGACGACGGCGCCCGGCGTCCTCGCGTGGACCTCCCCGAGATGCTCGGTGCACGCGTAGGCCCGATGCCCGTCGGGGGCGAGGAGGACGTACTGGGCGGGACGGCCGCACGTGATCTCCTCCTCGTCCTCTTCTTCCCGGATGCCGATCCACGAGCACACGTGATGGGGATGTCCTGCCGTCATGTTCGCACCGGCCGCGCGCGACGCGACCGGAGGGCACCACGGTCCGTCGGTATTTCCGCTCTCGGTCCGTACAACTTCACCCGGCCGCGTCCACGCGAAGGATTAACCCCGAGGCGGAATCCCGGCGCGTGCGGGTCGTCCTCGTCGGTACCGGGGTCTATCCCATCCCGCCGACGGGGTACGGGGGCGTCGAGCGGACGATCGCCGAGCTGGAGCGGGCGCTCACGCGCGCCGGCGCGACGGTCTCGATCGTCCACGCCGTCCGCCGGCAGCGCTCGCTCGACGAGTACTACTTCGCCCGCACCCTCCCCTCGCAGCTCCGGGGCCGCTCCTTCGACGTCGTGCACGCGAGCACGCCCGTCGTCGGGAACCGGCTCCGGGGGTCCGGGATCCCCTACGTCTACACGACGCACTCCCGACACTGGTTCCGGCGCCGGGGCGTCCGGGAGCGCTGGGGCTACTTCCTCGAGCGGCGCGCGGTCGCGGGCGCCCGCGCGGCGATCGCGCTGACCGACCGCCTGCGCGGCGCCATGGCCGAGGCGCTCGGCCCGCGCCTTCCCGCGGACTCGCCGGTGATCCCCATCGGGGTCGACCCGGACCGGTTCCGACCCGACTGGGGCGCCCGGACCGGTCGCCGGGTGCTCGGCGTGGGCGTGGTCGCGCCCCTCAAGCGATGGCACGTGGCCGCGGCCGCGCTCGCCGGGTCCGGAGCGGAGCTCGTGATCGCCGGACCCCTCCCCGATGCCGCGTACGCCGACGCGCTCCGACGCGCCGGCCCCCACGTGACGCTGCTGGGCGAGGTGAGCGAACCGCGGCTCGCCGAGCTCTACGCGTCGAGCGACCTCCTGGTGCACCCCTCCGCCGTCGAGCTGCTCGCCGGCGTCGTCCTCCAGGCGCTCGCCGCCGGCCTGCCCGTGATCGGGGCGGACCCCGTCGTCGGTCTCCTCCGTCCGGGCCGGACCGGCTTCGGGCTCCCCGGGCCGAGGCCGGAGGCGGAGCTCGTCGAGTTCTTCGGCACTTCCGCCCGCACGCTGCTCGGCGATGCCGCGCTGCGCCGCCGGATGGGGGAGGCGGCCCGGGAGGATGCCCTCGCCCGCTTCGCCTGGCCGGCGGTCGCCGCCCGGCACCTGGAGCTCTACGAGCGGGTCGCGGCCGCGCGCCCCCCGGCTCAGCCGACGACGACGCCCTGATCGGTGATCGTGAAGGGGCGCCGCTCGAGGTCGTGGGCGGAGCCGCGCATCCGGAGGATCTTGACCTGGCGCACCGACCGGTCGCCGATCCACTTCCGGGTCAGGACGATCTCGCCGCGGCTCAGGACCTCCTCCGCCGTGAGGATCATCCGGTCCGACGCCGTGGCGGTGATCAGGGTCGTGACGTTCTTCTCGCTCAGGAACCTCAGGAGCGACTGGATCTCCGTCCGCTCCGCCTGGATCTCTCCGGACTGCTTCATGGCGAACCGGCGGATCGCCGACATCGAGTCCACCAGGACCCGGGTGAAGTTCCGCTCCGCCATCTGCTGGCGGAGCTTGAGGTGGATCGACTGGATGGAGATGTCCTCCACGTCGGAGGACTTCCCGCGGTCCGCCTGGATCTCGCGCATCGACTTGAGGTCCCCGAGCGCGCGGATCTCCTGGACGTCGTTCATCCGCTTGATCTTCTGCTGGCCGGGGTTCGCGTCCAGGGTCCGGAGCGAGGAGAGGTCCCAGCCGAAGGCGCCCACGTTGTCCATGATCTCCCCGGGCGGCTCGTCGACCGCGACCAGGAGCACGTCCTCCCCGTGGACGAGCCCCTCGAGGAGGAACCGCAGCCCGATGAGCGTCTTTCCGCTGCCGGAGCCGCCCGTGAGGAGGTAGGGCCGCCCCTTGAGCAGGCCGCCGCCCAGCATCCGGTCGAGCCCGGGGATGCCGGTGCTGGCGCGGAGCTCGCCGGGATCGTCGCTCACGGGCCCTCACCGTGCCCCGTCGGCGCCCCCGCGACCGGGGCGGCCGTCGTATCGAGCGACGTGAGGACCGGGGCGCCCGAGCCCGGGACCTCGGGGCTCGGCGGAGGGGGCTCCACGGTGCCCTCGCCCGGCCCCGGCTCGACGGCGGGATCGGCCGGTTCGAGCTTCGCGGACGGCTTGCGGCGCGGGCTCCTACGTTTCTTGGGAGGTGCCGGGAGCGCGGAGGGGTCGTGGGCGGGCGCGTCCTCGGTCCCCGCGGCCGGGCCGCCGGTCGCCTTCGTGCTGCGGCGACGGCGCACACCGGTGGTGCTGCCCGCGGCCCGCTTCCGCCGCTTCGGCAAGGTCGCGTCGGCGGGCGCCGAGAGCTCCGAGAGGGCCGGGCCGGCGACGGGGAGGCCCGGGATGGGGGTCGGCCCCGTCGCGGGACCGGCCGGCACCGTGGGCGCGACCGGTGCGGCCACGTCCGGGGCCGTCGCAGGGGGGCTTGGGGCCGGAACGGGCGGAGGAGGGGCCGGCGCGGGACCCGATCCCCCTGCGGGCGACGGGGCCGCCGGGGCTCCGACCTCGAGCGACTCGAACGTGGGTCCGAAGGAGACCGCGCCCGCCTGCGCGGCCGGGATGGGGGCCGGCTCGGCCCGGAGCGCGGGCCGGGCGGCCACGGGCGAAGCTCCGGGCGGAGGGGGCGCGAGCGCCGGTGCGCTCGGGACCGGTCCCGCGGGGGCTGACCGCGGGGTCGTCGCCGCCGGGCCGCTCGCGTCGGGCGGCCGACCTCCGGTGAGGACCCCCAAGGGAACGGTGGAGGGCGGGGACGGGGGGAGGGTCCGCGGGGGCTCG
This sequence comes from Thermoplasmata archaeon, assembly GCA_027314915.1. GTDB lineage: Archaea > Thermoplasmatota > Thermoplasmata > Lutacidiplasmatales > UBA184 > JAKIVR01. Next base: position 49,764 of record DAHUZZ010000012.1, read on the forward strand.
GGCCGGAAATCGATCGCCGGGGCCACCGGTGCGGGCTCGACCACCTCGGCGATCGGCTCGGGGGGGGCGGGCGGCGCCGCCCGCGCGGCCGCCCCGACGGGCGCCGCCGGAACGAACGTGGCCGGAAGGGCGCTCGAGATGTTGTCGACCATCCGCTTGAGGTCGGCGTGGGGGAGGAGCCGGTCCGGGAGGTCGGGGAGCGGCTTCGGCGGGCGGAGCTCGTGCTCGGCCGCGGGGCGCGAGCTCCGGTAGCCGAGCGTCATCTGCCGGACGAGCCCGCGCGCCTCGATGAGCGCCTTCTGGGCGGGCAGCAGCTGTCCATCGACGAGCGACTGGCGGGCATGGTCGAGCGAGCCCCGGATCGCTCCGAGATCGAGCCGGGCGCGAGCGAGCTCCTGGATCTCCTGCGTGATACCATCGAGGATCTCCCCGACCGCGTCGACGACGGGCGGGGGGCTCCCGACGGTGACGACGAGCGGCGCGACGTGCTCCTCGGCGATGTCCCCCGGCAGGATCCTGGCGATCATCCGGGTGTCCCGGCTGATCGTCTCGTCGAGCCGGATATCGAGCCCCCGCGCGCCGATCCGGTAGGGATGGAGACGGACGTCGTGCGAGCTGCCCCGGAACTTCTCGACGCCGATGGCGCGGACCGTCGCCCCGTCGTGCTCCCAGCGGAAGAGCCGGATCTCGCCGCGGGCGAGCATCCGCTCGGGCGTCTCGAGATCCTCCCAGCCGGACTCGACGATGAGCAGCGTCGTGAGCTTGAGGTCGACGAGGAACCTGAGGAAGGACTGCGCACCGACCGACTCGTCGAACCCCTTCATGCAGAAGTACTGCAGCGCGGTGAGGGAGTCGATGACGAGCCGGCGGTAGTGCCGGCGGGCGCACTGCATCTTGAGCGTCTGCTCGAGCGCGGTCAGGGTGACCTCGACGCTCGCGAGTTCGGGGCTCCTGCGGATCTCCCGCCCCACGGTCGCGAACCGGGCGGCGTCCCGGACCTGCGCCACGTCCTTGAACGGGGTGCGCTCGTACCGCATCACGTCCGGGATCGCGTCGAAGACCCAGACCTTGTCCAGCTCCGGCTGGAGGACCCGGTGGTTGAACCGCATCTCGTTGGGCGGCTCCTCGAGCGTGACGATGAGGGTCTCTTCGCCCTGCCGGGCGCCCTCGATCAGGAACCGCAGGGCGAGCGTCGTCTTGCCGGTGCCGGACGGACCGACGAGGAGGTAGGGGCGCCCCCCGAGCAGGCCGCCGTGGAGCATCGTGTCGAGCTCCGGGATCCCCGACGAGAGACGGGGAGCGGGCGCGGGCCGGTTGCGCGGTGGGTCGGGCACCGATTGAGTCCTCGAGGTTCGGAACGCCTCGGGCCCGGTACACTGGCGGGGTTCCGGGAGATAAATGGTGAGGTTGGGGTCGCACCGGTCGGGGCCCGCAAGCTCCTTACGCCCTCCGGTTCCACCCCGCACGATGGTGCCGAAGGAACCGACCGGGGCCGAGCGGATGCGCGCGCTGGCGCTCCAGCTCCCCCATCAGCTCCGCGACGGGTTCCGGGCCGGCCTCGAGTCCGTGGCGACGATCCCGGCCGACGCCTCCAGCGTCGCGCTCTTCGGCATGGGCGGAAGCGCCATCGCCGGCGATCTGGCCGCCACCCTCACCGATCCCGAGACCGAGCTCTCCCTCCGGGTGATCCGCTCCCCGGAGCTGCCGCGCAGCCTCCACCGGGGTGGCCACGCGCTCATCGCGAGCTACTCCGGCAACACGTGGGAGACGCTCCACGCCTACGACGAGGCCGGCCGGCGCGGGATCCCCCGGGTCGTGCTCACGTCCGGGGGCGCGCTCGCGGAGCGCGCCGCGGAGGACGACGTGCCGTGCGTGGTGGTCCCGGCGGGGGGCCCCCCGCGCGCATGGGTCGGGTTCGTGCTGGGGGGGGTCCTCGGACTGCTGGACCCCGCCTTCCCCGAGTCCAACGAGGACCGCATCGGTCAGGCGGTCGAGATCCTCGAGAAGCGGATCGCGGGGTACGCCTCGCGGCGGGGTCCGCCGTCCCGCTGGGCCGCCCAGCTCAAGGGGCGCGAGCCCGCGATCTACACCGAGACCGGCTTCGCCGGCCTGGCCCGCCGATGGAAGACCCAGCTGGAGGAGAATGCGAAGCGGGGGGCGAGCTTCGACGTGGTCCCCGAGCTCTTCCACAACGCGGTCGTCGGCTGGGACGCGATCTCCGCCGCCGCGGCCGCGCAGCACGCCGTCGTCCAGCTCGAGTGGAGCGAGGCGCCGGCGACCACGGCGGCCCGTTTCGGCTACCTGGCCCGGTTGCTCGGGGATCGGAAGGTCACGGCGATCCGGGTCCCCCTCTCGGCGCCCGACCGGCTGGTGGCGCTGGTGACGGGCGTGTCGCTCGGGGACTTCTTCAGCCTGGCCGTCGCGGAGCAGGCCCACGTGGACCCCTACCCCGTCGACGCGATCACCCGGATGAAGACGTCGCTCGAACGGACCGCCGACCGCGCGGTGCCCCGAGCGACCGCGCCGGCGCCGCGGGCCGGTGCGCGCGCCTCCCGGCCCTAGCTCGGCGGGGTCCCCCTCAGGAGGACCGGGGGGCCGGGGCGTCCCGCTCCGCCGGACGGACGCCCGCGATCCAGGCGAGGACGGGCGCGGCGGCGAAAACGCACGCGTAGTATCCGAGCCAGCAGACGAGCAGGATCCGACCGAAGCCGTTCCACGTCGACGCGATGGGCGAGTCGAGCACCGCGTAGGCGGCCACCCCGCCGATCAGGAGCGCGAGGGCGGCCTCGAGTCCCGCGGCCCGCAACCCGAGCCCCCTGGAGGCGGGTCCGGCGGTGGACTTGGGCGTCCGCCGGAAGCCCATCGGGCGGTGGAGGAGTCCCCGGAGCGAGGCCCGCAGGTTCACCATCTTGAGGGCGTACCAGAACCCCATCACGCCGATCGATTCGCCGAGGGTGACCCTCGTCACCCGGCCCAGGGCGAGCCGGGTCTTCACGAGGCCGTCCACCACGAGGAGCATCGGCGCGAGCGAGACCCCCACCAGCAGGGCGGCCGAGGGGGTCGCCCAGACCAGCCCGTCGACCGAGCCGAGCACCATGGTCGAGAGCGCCCCGACCATGGCGAGCAGGAAGATGCCGTCGGTCCAGAAGATCCCGCTGGAGAGGAAGTCGACCCGCTGGCGGAGGGTCAGCCGCGCCCCCCCGAGGATGCGCAGGTCCTTCCGGAGCATCTGCATCCCGCCGAACGCCCACCGGGAGAACTGGGACTTGAGATCCGGGAACCGGTTCGGCGCATACCCGGCCCCCAGCACGACCGGCAGGTAGACCGAGGTGTAGCCGGCCGCGTAGAGGCGGAGCGAGACCTCCGCATCCTCCGTGATCGAGCCCTCGTCCCAGCCCCCGACGCTGCGCAGCGCCGAGCGACGGAGCACCCCCATCGTCCCGCAGAAGATGCTGCTGGCGGCCTCGGCGCGGACGGGCTGGATCACCCGGTAGAAGTAGGCGTCGGCGAGGCAGTAGAGCCGCGTGAAGTGGGAGTCGGCGCCGTTCCAGTAGGACTGGGGCGTCTGGATCCACGCCACGCGGTCGTCCGCGAACGCCCCGAGCGTCTGGCGCAGGAAGTCGGGGGCCACGCGGTAGTCGGCATCCACGACCGCGAGGTACTCCACCCCGGCCGGCAGCGACCGCTCCCCGTCGTTGAGGGCGCCCGCCTTGAACCCGCGCCGGTGGGCGCGGTGAAGATACTCGACGTGCAGGTCGCGGCAGAGCCCTTCGAGCTCGCGGCAGGCCTCGGGGTCGGTCGAGTCGTCGAGCAGCTGGAGCACGAGCCGGTCCCGGGGGTAGTCGAGCCGCCGGAGCGACGCGAGGCACTCCCGGACGAGCCCCACCGGTTCGTCGTAGCAGGCGACCTGCACGGCCACCCTCGGCTCGGGGCCCGCGAGCGGCCGGGCGCTCCGCGGCTCCCGGAGGGCGTCGCCGGCCAGGAACTCGAGGGTGTAGAACTGGTAGAGGAAGACCACGGCGAAGCCGAAGGACTCGGCCGCCAGGAGGAAGGCCGCCAGGGCCCAGGCCGGCCCGAGGGGCGTGGTGCGGAGGATCGCCACGATGTACTCCACGAACCCGAAGGCAAGGAACCCGAGCCCGAGGTAGGCGATCACACCCTCGGCCCGCCAGTGCCGCCGGGCGCTGAGCGCCCCCGAAAGGGCTCCCAGGGCGGTGCCCAGGATCAGGGGGGCCGGAACGAGGAACGGGAACAGGAAGCCGAGCGGATCGCCGGTCGAGAGCCAGAGCACCAGCGCGGCCGAGAGGTAGGCGACGACCTCGCCGACGAGGGCTCCCAGGACGGTACGGATCCACAGCCGGTCGCCCGGGCGGCCGGCGGGATCGTCCCCGCGCGGTGGCCGCGCCAGGAGGAGCCACGCGACGACGATCAGCACCGCGCCCGCGACGAAGAGCGGGAGGGGCCCTCCCACCGAGATGGCGGACCAGATGAGCGCGCTCGGATCAGGCATCGGGAGGTCCCACGGCCGACCCCGTCAAGGGGACGCCGCCCGCCGACCCCCGTCGGTCGCCCCGGGGTCGGAGGGGGCCGGAGCCGGGGCGGGTTCGGCGGCGACGGCGGACCGCGCGGCGGAGGGCGGGGGCCCCGCTCTCCGGCGGCGGAGCAACAGGAGCCCCAGGAGCACGACGAAGACGGCCAGCACGCCGTAGCCGACGAGCAGGAAGAACTCGTTCGTGGACGTGAACGCCGGATAGGCCTTGGAGAAGTTCAGGTTGGCGGCCGCCCCCGGCGCGCGGACCGTGACGTTCACCTTCTCGGTCTCGGAGAGGCTCGTGAGGGCGTAGGTCGCGCTCCAGCTGCCCGTCACCAGGTACCGACCGGCGGGGACCAGGAACTCCAGGCTCCCGGAGCCGCCGGTGACGCCCGAGGCCACGGTCGCTCCCGTCGTGGAGTTCACGACCTGGACGAAGACCTGGGAGAGCCCGCCCCCGCCCGAGTCGGTGGTGGTGACGGTCAGCGTGAAGACGTTCCCGACCGTGAGGACGAACGGCCCGTCGCCCGACACGGTGACCGACTGCGCCCAGACGACCTCCGCATCCTCGTAGATCACCGACACGCTGTAGTTGCCGGCCGGGGCCTGGACGAGGGTGAGTTCGCCCGAGGCGTTCGTCACGCGCGACGGCAGCACGCTGCCGTTCGGGTGCACGATCGAGACCAGGGCATAGGCGAGCGGAGCGTGGGACCCGGTCACGAACTCGAAGACCGGGTAACCGACCGCGGCCCGGAGGACGATCTCCTGGCCCGGCCCGGTGACGTACGCGGACTGGGTCCCGACCGGCACGCCCTGCCACACGACCGAGAACGTGAACTCGGTCGCACGGGACAGGTCAAAGCCGGCGTACCCCGTGGCGTTCGTCGTGTTCTGAGCCAGCAGGGTCCCGGCCGACCGGACCTGGACGACGGCGCCGCGGAGCGGCAGGTCGTGGTCGTCCACGGTCGCGACCCGGATCGGCACCGGTGGAAGCCCGACGGTGACGGACGCCACGCCGATCGCCTCCCGGCCGTAGTAGGCCGGCAACGTCGCCTCCCCCCCGAGGTTGACGTTCGTATCGTCGATCGACGTGACCGTGAAGTTGTAGCTCCCCGGGACGAGGGAGGAGTAGTTGAACGCGGTCCGGTAGGTACCGTTGAGGGCGCCCGGCGGGGCCGGGGCGGGAGCGGCCGTCATGGGGACCGGGCCGTAGACCACGGTTCCCGTCGCCCGTTCGACGACGGTGAACTCCACCGGGAAGCTCTCGAAGTCGTAGGCTCCCAGCGGGTCACTCACCACGGCGTCCACCGTGACCGTCGCGTTCCCCTTCGTCGGGGGGAGGACCGTCGTCGGCGTGCCGTTGGCCGGCAGGATCGAGACCACGGGCACGACGAGGTAGGTGCTCGCCGGTATCGCGACGGTGCTCACGTACGTCGTGCCGGCCACCGCCCCCCACCAGATGCCGTAGGACTCGGCGGTGTTGCCGCTGACGGTGATGTTCACTTCGATGGAGTCGGCGGCCGGCACGGTCCGGTGGAGCGTCGGACCGGTGAGCGCCACCGATTTCGCCGTCGACCCTCCCGGACCGAGGCTGCCCGCCGAGTTCGCGGGACCGGCGCCCAGCAGGGTGAGGGTCCCGGACGCGCTCAAGGAATAGACGGTGAGGGTGATGCTCCCGCCCGAGGGTGCGCTTCCGCTCTCGTTCAGGTAGAGGTTGGCCCCCACCGTGCCGTTGAGCGTCAACGCCCCGGCGAGCTGCGGGGCCATCACGAACGCGACCGAATCGTAGTGCTCGCCCACGGTCACCGCCCCGGTGCCGCTCCACGGCGCCCGGGAGTCGTTCACCGTGGACAGGATGTCCAGGTAGTGGGCCGCGCCGACCGCCACGCCGTTCGAGGAGTTGTGGAGGAAGAAGAGCAGGTTCGTGGGGGTCGGTGGTCCGCCGCTCCAGGGGGTCGCGGCCGCCGGAAGGGCGATGCCGGGGGCGAAGCAGAGCACGCCCAGGGCGAGGCTCACGAGCGCGGTCCATGCCATGCGGGCACGGTTCCGGCCCTTCCCCTCGATCGGCCGAGGCGTCATGTCGCGAGGTCCTCCGATGGATAGGGTATTTGAACGTACGTCCTTGGACCCGATC
>DAHUZZ010000013.1 GCA_027314915.1 Thermoplasmata archaeon
GTCGACGTCGCGGAGAGAGGGGAGGGGGACGGGATGCCCCAGCTTGACGAGGAGCGCGTCGAACTGAAGGGCGAGGGCGCGATCGCCGAGAGCGACCAGCTTCGCCCGTCGTTCATCGAGGACTCGGGGATCGACCCCATCGAGCCGACCGAGGTAGAGGAGGGTCTTCTTGCGGGGCTGGTTTCGAATACGACGGGAGGTGGCCACCTCCCAGTACTGATGGCCTTTGACGGTGGCGGCGGTAAGGATCACGAGAGGGGGATAGTTTAGAATACATAAACACTTGTGTTGGAATCTGCGGTGTGGTGTCGATCCCAAGGGTTCAGAATACACACGCATCGGGCATTGGCCTCCAGACGAACAAGGAGGGCCCGGAGGGTCCGGGGCCGCCTCTCGGCGGCGGTTAGGCAGTATTTAAACTACCAAACTCTCGCCTAGTGCTGGGCGTAAAGGTGGCCTACGACCTTCCGAGTGACCTTGAGCGGCCAAAGACTGACTCACTGAGGAATCTGGATTTGCTGTCGGATGTTCTAGCGTTCGTTTCCGATGGTGTGGGACTCGGTGAGTACGCGAATAGTTGCTGAAGGGAGTCCCAATGCAGGGCACTTATGACCTGTCATCGTTTGCCGACGCCGGGTACAGCCCGGTCGCGAGGTATGTTTACTTTTCCGGTGCGGCATTCGTCGCTCTCATCGTGGCGTGGATCACTCTCTCCGGTGCCGCGTCCATCTCTGCGCATCCGTCGCATTTTTGGCCGGCACTTCCAGGGATTCTGTTCACCCTAGCCATCGGCGGGATTGTTATTGGAGCACAACTCTGGGGCGCCCTCGTCACGGGGGTCCGTGGAGGAACGCTTGCTAGCCTCGATAGCAGCGGACTCACCATTCACTTTGAAGGAGGGCGCCTCCGTCGTGTTTCCTGGTCCAGCCAAACCCTTCGGCTTACTATCTATGATGCTAGGCGAAAGGGAGGTCTACCGGAACTGACCGATATCTGGATCAGGGTCCCTCGTGGTCCAGCCACCTTCATCCCGCCTGCGCTCCTCGAATCGATTATTGAAACCGCTAGGGCGAAGGGGTTGCGTGTTTCCTCGGCCGTCACACCGGTGCGAGGCCGAGGACCCGTATGGCGAACGGAAATCCGAGCGTGAGCGCTATATCAATCGAGTCTTGGTCAGCCGTTCCGACTTCTGCTCAATCCTGACGCGTGGAGGATGACGTGGCGACCGACCTCTCGGGCTATGGACTCCGCGGCACCGGCGAACAGGAGTTCTACGCCTTCTACGTGAACCTAGGCAGCGGCGCCCCGGCGCCCTTCACCTCCGGCGTCAACCTGATCCTCGAGAGCCGCAAAGCGTTCCTCGCGTCACCCGCAGCGGGAATCCTCGAGAACACCACAACCCAACAACAGTTCAACGAATCCAAGCTCGCCTGCCTCTGGAACTCGCAAGTCACCAGTCGGACGACGAACTCCACACCGAGTGAAACGGGGATCGCCGGGACGTTCTCGGTTAACCTGACGGCAGACCCTTCGTGCGCATCGACGCTCCTGATGGAGCTCTCGGCACGTAACGCCACGGGGGTAACCGTCGGGCAGAACCGAACGCTGAGTTCGACGCAGATCGCTCTGCTGGGGCTCAGCACCCAGGTCGCCCAAGTTGCGGCGTACTTGCCGCCCGTAGGGTTCAACAGCGATCCGGGAGGCGGTCCGAGCGGGGTCCTCCAATCCATCGTGGAGACCGCAACAACCTACTTCGTCGGCGTCCTCGTCGCGGTCGGGAACTTCATCGCGGCGGTCGCCAAGGACGTGGTGGCGCTGGGCCAGCTCATCCTCGGGGCCATCGCGAAAGTGCTGTCGGCGGTGGCGGCCGCTGCACGGGCAGCACTCTCTGCAATAGAGAGCTTTCTGAACTTCGTCTTGTCGATTGCCCAACAACTGCTCCAGATCATCACAAGCCCGCTGACCTCCGGAATCGCCTCCTACGCCACGGGAAACAAGAACGCGATGGTCAATGAGGCACATGACCTTCCATCGCGTGGAGGAAAAGGAATCACCACCCTCGACGGACAGTCGTACTGGTACAGCTTCGCCGGACCGGTGTTCTCTGTTTCGCTGGGTGTTGCGGCAGCTTTGACTGTTACGCTCGTCGTGCTCTCGGCTTTCACACTTGGCACATCATTCCTCTCGCCCTTGTTGGTCAAGCTTCTCATCGGGCCCGCGCTGCAGGGGTACGGGCTGGCGCAGGGTGGCTCGGTCCCCCATTCGCTTTCTAACACTGGCAGCGCCGCCATCTTCTTCATCGAGGGCTTGGTCAACGCGACTGGCGGCCACCCGTCCGCGAACAACTCCACAGGATCCGGGTTGAGCCAAGCCGAAAGCTGGAACATTTCTGCAGCGGACGCCGCCACCCTTTTCTCCGACCTCTTCACCCTCTCAGTGCCGCTTGTGACCTATGTGACCCTCTACGAGCTCTATGGGGTCGCCGGAAGTGTTGGAGAGATGGTGTTGGGCATCACGCTCTCAGTGCTCTCCCTCATCTGGGACTGGGAGTCCATCAATCACAATTCGCTCTTCTGCGGGACCCAAGTGTTTCCCCTCATTTTCTCGTTCCTTGGGGCCGCGATGGATTGGGATGCGTACTACAAGGGCGAGATTCCCGGTCCACTCGCGGGAGTTGGTTTCTCCACTGGACTGCTGGGGATCAGCGTCTCACTCTGGTCATACACCCACCAGCATTGTTAGAGATTGGAGGAGGGAGAACATGACGAGGTTCAGCTTGGAATCTGACCGGCAATATTCTTTCGCGAGGGGTCAGCGGCATGTGTTTGTCATCGGGTGCATGGTCCTCATTGCGCTGGCCGCGTGGTGGCTACTAGCCCCTCCCCTAAGCTCGGTGATGACGGGAGGCGGAGCCTCGGGTCTCGTCGGGCCGATGGGGACAATGTTCGCACTGGGGTCAGTGGTGATTGCGCTCCTTATCGCATTCAGTTACATCATGATGGTTCGATTTGGTGAGCCCGCGGAGTACGTCGATGTGGGCGCCGATGGTATCGAACTCGTCTACAGGTCCGGTGACACGAAGGAATGGCGCTGGTCTGACACCAATACCCGCATCCACATCATCGAGGCGACAGAATCTACGGGGCGTCGGATCATCAAGTTAAGCAATTGGAACATCGCATTGTCGCCCTTGACAGAGGCGGCGCTTGCAGCCATCATGGCATCCGCAGAGCAGGCTGGGTTGCGTGTCGAGTCACGGTCGGCGAACGAGGTATTCCGATCGGTGCGGTACCTCACGATTTCCCACCGAACTGAAAGCTGAGTGGCTCGACTGTGGCACACTGGGAGCGGCGTTCCGGTCGCAGGCTGCTGCAAGCCCGAGATGAGCAGATGGATCTCGTCCCCACGGGGCTCGCCGTCTTGTTCGTTCGCCGAGAACCATCGAGCGGAGCTCCGAAGCGAGCCGGCCCCCCGATAGGGCGCGTCCCGGCCTCAACCCGCTCGGTGTGACCCACTCGCCAGGAGTTCCCGGCTCAGCTTCAGCGCCGCCGTCGCGAGCAGGGCGGCGGCCGGGATCGAGACCGCCAGCGCCACCGCGGCGGTGGGCACGGGGAACTCGGGACGCGAGAGCAGCACCACGACGAGGGGCCCGGCGGCCACGAGGAGCGACAGTGCCAGTATCCCCGCGCCGAGCCAGCCGAGCAGGTGGCGAGGGACGAGCTGGTTCACGCACCCTCCATCAAGGCCACGACCTCCGCGTCCCGATCTCTCGCCGCCCCTCGGCAGTACCGGATCGCCTCCTTCGGCGACACGTTCCCGAGGCGCACCACCACCTCGGGATCCCTGACCCGACGGGCGAGCTGCGAGAGGAAGGTGTGCCGGAGCGTCCGGGGGGTGCAACTCCCCCGGATTCCCGCGGCTCGGGCCACATCCTGGACCAGACGGTTGTACGTCTTCTCGGACCGCCGGGGGAGTAGCGAGGCGACGATCTCTTGGGCCCACCCGGTGACGACGTCGGACTTTCCCAGCGGGACCGCGGTAGCCGCCTCGATGCCGCGCTTCTTGGGGCGGTTCCACTTCGCGTAGAGGAGCCCCCTGCCCTCGACCTCGAGGCGCAGGCGGCGGCCCTCGGGATCCGCAAGGACGCTCGGGTTCATCCCGGTGGACAACAACCACCGCACGACCAGTTCGGGACGCAATCCCGCGTAGTAGCCCGCCGGGGGCACCCACATCCTCGCGGCTTCGCGGAGCGCAACGAGCTCCGCGTCGGTCAGCGCCTCGGTTGTCGACGCCATCAGGCCCCCGTGTCCGAGTCTGGGCCGGATTCGGACTTGCGCCGTGGATGGGGGAGCTCGGACCACGGTCCAACTCGGACACCCTCGGAAGGCGCGTCCTGTGTCCGACTCGTCGGGGCGCGTCTGGAGGGTGGGACCCGGGCGTAGATCGCGGCGCGGGTCACGGCGGCGCCTCCGCAAGTATCCCCGTGTGGTTCTCGAGCTCGAGCAGGAGCGCGCGGTCCATCGCCAGCAGCCGCGCCTCCCAGGTGCGATCGGGCGTCCCTCCGCGGAGGACGTCGGCGCGGAACTCCGCGGCCGGCAGGTCGGCCGGCCTGACGATGCGAACCGTGCGGAGAGTGGCGACCCCGACCTTGTGTTCATTCCAGAATGAGTGGCCCGTCTCCCGCCAGAGAACGAAGGCGCTGCCGACGAGCCCGCGGTAGTAACGCTCCTTGTCCGGCCGGTAGGAGCGGATTGTCGTGAACCTCGGCTCGCGGAGCTTGTCCCAGTCCTCGGAGAACTTGATGCGGGTCATGCGAACGCCTCCGCCCCTAGCCCGGCCCAGAACCCGTCGTTCCGACGGACCTGCCGTTCGGCTTGCCCCCGGGCCAGTTCCCGGACGTATGCCCGCTCCAGGAACGCCATCCGAGACTCGTACGTCGCGAGCAACTCCCCGAGCCTGCGCTTCGCGTACGGGCTTCTCTCGGCGAGCTCCCGGAGCAGCTCGCCCTGCGCCCGGGCGTACCCCGAGAGGGTGAGGATCGCCGTATCCTTCTCACGGTCGGTGAGCTCCGAGAGGCGCACTTGGCGGCTCATGCGGCGATCGACGCCTCCTCGTCGAGTGGACGGGCCCCGAGGTTGCCCCGCAGGTAGTTGTAGTCGCGGACCTGGCTGGGTAGCGGGATGCGGTCCTCGATGGTCCACTCGTCGCCTGTCCTGTAGACGGGGCGGACGAGACCGTTCTCGCAGAAGCCTGCGACCACATGCAGCCGCCTTGGGGGCCGGTAGGCCGGGAAGGTCTCGAGCACGACCCGGTCGACCGAGGAGAACGGGGCGAGCCACCCGAACGGATGTGGACCGTAGAGCCGCGCCAGCGCGCGGATCGCGGTCTGGTCGACCTTGCGGGGGGATGCAGAGCGCGCACACACGTGCTGCTTCCAGCGCCACGCCTCGAGCAACTCCTGGAGCGTGGCGTCCACGACCGCCGGTCGACCGCCCCGCTTGATCCCGTCCACTATCGGGCCGGACCCCCCTACGAGACGACGGCGAGCCACGATCCTCTGGACACGCCGAAACGTGACCGGAGTCTCACGTGACAACCGGTAGGTTGCACGGCACACGCTACCCCCTGCCGATTCCGGTGTCGGAATAGGGGGGGTTTAGGTGTCGGAATTGGGGGCCGGGAGAGGGAGGGGAGGGGTCGGGAAGGGGTCGGAAGGGAGCGGTCTCTGACGGAGCGCCGTGTGTGGCAGAGGCAGAGACCTTCCGGGGACCGTGCGTGCGTGCTCGCGGGGGTGTTTCGGGCGCGGACGTCGACTCCGGTTCGGTCCCGGACATGGTCAGAGCCTCCGCGGAGCGAGCGGGACGAAGACGAACGGGTCGAACCCGTGGAGCCGACAGAACGTGATCCGCAGGGTAGGGTTGCGGAACGCGGTCGACCTGCACCTCGAGCACACCGCGAGGACGGGCGCCGGCTCGGCCCCGAGTGGGCCGGCGGTCTCCTCTCCCTCACCGAGCCGGCCTGACGGGGCGCCCGAGGTACCTCGTGCGTGGAATCCGGGGGGAGCGCGAGTGGAGGCGCTCATCGGACGAGTACCTCCTCCAGCTGGTGGATATCGTCGGGGACCGCGGCGAGAGGGCCGAGCTCGGCCCAGTAAAGGTGCCACAGGCGGTCGAAGTCCTCAGGGATCCTGCGGCGGGAGAGCCACTGCCCCCTCAGCTCGGCCTTGTGATCGAGAGGATCCTCAAGCGCGAAGCGCGCGGGACGGGTAGCCGCGGCCACTCAAGCCACCCCCAGTGGCGAATCGATGCCGAGGGGGAACGACCCCGCGGGCTCGATCCGTCGAATCCCTCTCCCCGCACCCGAACTCCGCTGCGCCGGTCGTGCCGGCGCCGCTCGCCCCGGGGGGCGCGCACGGGCGCCCCACGGGGTTCCATTCGGGCACGGGCGAAGGGCGATCGGCCCGGGCGACCTCGCCGGGGCGGAGCCCGCTGGGCATCGCGCGGTCGCCCCTCCATCCTGTGAAATAGGCGACCGACGTGGAACCGGACATGCCCACTCGAGCCCGAGCTCCCCGCCGAGGAGGATCCCCCGCGCCGGCTCGCCGCGTCCGCCGGTCCCCCGCCCGCCGGTCGACCCCCGGCGGCACGAAGACCTCCCGGGCGCTCGGCGTGCCGGCGATCGTTCCCGGGAGCATCCCGGCCGGCGCGGAGGGTGTCGCGACCCCCCGCGTCGAACGCCCCAATTCCCAGGCCGTCTGCCGGGGATGCGGTCGGATCCTCGAGCTCGGCCTCACCCTCGAGGAGCTTCGCCACCTCTCCGATCTCGCGGTCCGGGCGCCCCCGGGATGGAGGATCGACGGGCTCTCGTTCACGCTGATGGGGGCCTGCCGGGCGTGCCGACAAGGACGACGGGTCCGGTGACGGTCGACCGAGGTCCCCGGCCCCGCGGCGCTCCGACGCCATGATGGGGTTCCTGACCAGCCCCCGGATCTGCGGGGGGCCCGGCGCGCTCGAGCAGCTCGGCGCCCTCGATCTGCACCGTGTCGCGCTCGTGGTCGATGCCGCCCTGGTCGGGTCCCTCCGGCTCGTCCGGGTCCGGGACCAGCTCGCCTCCACGGAGGCCCGCGTGGAGGAGATGCCCCCGATCCGGGCCGAACCGTCCCTCGACGTGGTGATCGACCTGGGACGGCGGTTCTCCGCCTTCGGGCCCGACGGGATCGTCGCGGTCGGCGGAGGCAGCACGCTGGACGCCGCCAAGGGCGCCTGGGTCTCCAGCGTGCGTCCCGAGCTCGACCTCGCCGGGCTCACCCCCCTGTCCGAGCTCGGCCTGCGCCCCCGGTGCCGGCTCGTGGCCGTCCCCACGACCGCCGGGAGCGGCAGCGAGGCGAACGGCCTCGCCCAGTTCCACCGCAGCGACGGGGGAGCGATCGTCGAGCTCTCCTCGCGGGAGCTCGAGCCGGACTGGGCGCTCCTCGACCCGTACTTCCTCGGAACGCTTCCCCCGGCCCAGATGGCGGCCTCCGGCGTGGACGCGCTCGCCCACGCGCTCGAGGCGATCGCCTCCGACTGGGCGAACCCCTTCACCGACGCCCTCGCCCGGGAGGCGGCCGGACTGCTCGTGCGCGAACTGCCCAAGGGGGTTCGGCACCCCGAGGAGCTGGAGCGCGCGGCCCTGCTTCAGTCGGCCGCCGCGATGGCCGGGCTCGCCGCCGGGAACGCCCAGGCCGGGGTCGTGCATGCCCTCGCGCACGCGCTCTCCGCCACCTTCCCGGTGGCCCATGCCCGCGCGGTCGCGCCGCTCCTGCCGCCGGCGCTCGAGTTCAACTTCTCCGCCGCGAAGGAGCGGTACGCCGGCCTCGCCGGCGCGCTCGGGCCGGGGCCGGTGCAGAGCCGGACCGCGCTCGGATCCCGCGTGCGGCTCTTCCTCGAGCAGGTCGGGGCGCCCCGGAGCCTTGCGGAGGCCGGGGTCGCCCCGTCGGACCTGGCGGCCCGGAAGGGGATCGTGATCGAGCGGGCGCTCGCCTCCCCCTCGCTCGTCGGGAACCCCCGGATGCCGACCGCCGAGGAGCTCGGGGCGATCCTGGCGGCGGCGACGGAGGGGCGCGAGCTCCCGCCGCCGGCGTCCCCCCGTTCGGCGGAGCCGCCGGACGGGCCGGGTCCGGCGTAGCCGTTCGCCGCGGGTCAGGCCGCGGTCCTCGCCGCGGTGCTCTCCTCGATCGCGTGGTTGATGGCGATCTCGGCCATGTCGGCGGCGTAGAGGGCGCTCCGCTCGACGCTCTCGAGGACGTAGGCGAGCGCGACGGCGAGCCGACCGCGCTTCGAACTGAGCTGGTGGAGGATCTTCTCGCGCTCGCGCGGGATGCTCGCGATCTGGTCGAGGACGGCGTTGGCGCGGCCCACGTCCTTCTCCTCCAGCGCTTCGAGCGCCTCGGAGAGGCCGTGCGCCGAGGCGGTCGCGAGACGCTCGAGCTCCTGGACGAGCCCCTCGGGCGGACGCTCCCGGCCCAGCATGTCCACGGTGGAGGCGATCCGGACGCCGTGGTCCGCGATGCGCTCGAGGACCCGCGAGGCCTGGAGGAAGGTCATGCACTCGGGGAGCGAGAGCCCGATCGACGTGAGCGCCCGGGCATCCCGGAGCGCGGTGGTCACCTGCTTGCCGACGAACCAGTGGAGCCGGTCCACCTCCCAGTCCCGCTCGACGACGTCGCGGGCGATGGCGGAATCCTGGTCCCGGAACGCCGCCATGGCATCGATCTGCATCGCGCGGACCATCTGGTGCATCCGTCGGATCACCGAGGGGATCGGGAGCGGGTTCGGCCCGATGACGTCCTGCAGGATCACCGAGTCGGCGGTCTCCTCGAGGATCTCCGGGCCGATCATCCGCTGGGCGAAGTTCCGCACCACGTCGCGCGTCCGGGCGTTCATCCGGTTCGGCGTGTGGATCTCCAGCAGCGGCGCCCCGGCGATGTACTCCGCCACGAGGAGCCGGAACAGGTGGTCCTCCGGGATGTCGTTCGTGACCTCGACCCGCCGCTTGGCCGCGCCCGCCCGGGCGCCCCCCTCCGCGAAGACGGTGAGCGACCCGTCGGACCGGGGGGAGAACTGGAGGACGTCGCCGGCGTGGAGACCGCGTTCGGTCACCCAGGTCTTCGGCAGCGAGACGATGAAGGTGGAACCGCCCGTCTTCTGGATCCGGCGGCCGTGGAACCCTCCGTTCGAACGCATAGGGAACGGCCCGTCCTGTACTTGCCACTATATAGAAACCGCCCGGCCCCCATACCCGGGTCCGGCCGGGGGGGGCCTCCCCCGGCCGGTGGCCCCGTTTCGGGGTCGGTCCTAAATACGGCGAGCCTCCGTCGTGGCCCGTCCTCCGATGGCGGACCCACGCCCCCGTACCGTCGAGTTCCGGGGGCGGCCGCTCGCCCTCCCGGCCGGCGCGACCCTCCTCGCCGGGCTCGCGGAACGGGGCCTCCCGCAGTTCCAGCGATCGGTGCGCTACCACCGGCCGCGCGCCCCGTTCTGCGGCGTGGGTCACTGCTCCCAGTGCCTCGTCCGCGTCAACGGGGTCCCGAACGTCCGGGCCTGCCGCTACGAACCGGCGCCGGGGGACCGGATCACCACCGAGAACGCCTGGCCGTCCCCCCGGTGGGACCTCCTCGGAGCGCTCGACCTCGTGTTCGGCCGGGGCCTGGACAGCCTGCACGGCTTCCGGCGCCCGGTCTGGGCGATGCCGCTCTACCACCGGGTCATCCGCCGGCTCGCGGGGTACGGCGCCCCCCCGACGGCCGACCCGGCGCCGATCGCCCCCCCGCGGGAGATCCGGACCGACGCCATCGTCGTGGGGGCCGGACCCGCCGGCCGGGCGGCCGCCGCGAGGATCCGTGCGGCCGGCCGGGCGACGCTGCTCGTCGACCGGTCGCCCGTCACGGCCCCTCCCGCGGACGTGGGGCTCCTCGCCGGGGTGACCGCCGCGTTCCTCCCGCCGCCCGGGAGGGACGGGGAGTTCCGCCTGGCGGCGACCCGGGGCCGCGAGGGGATGATCCTCCGGGCCCCCCGGGTCCTGCTGGCCCCGGGCGGGTACGACGCGAACCTCCTCTTTCCGGGGAACGACCGCCCCGGGGTCATGACCGCGGAGGGAGCGATGGCGCTCCTCGACCGCCGGGGGAACCCGCCCTTCCGGCGGGCCCTCCTGGTCGGCGGGGGTGCGCGGGCGATGGAGATGGTGGACCGGTTCGGCGCCCACGTGGAGGCCGTGGTGGCCCCGACCCAGGTCCACGGGACCATCGCCGAGCGGGCGGCGGAGCTCGACATCCCGGTCTTCCCCCGGACCCTGCTGACCGCGGCGCACGGTCGGTCGCGGGTCCGCTCCGCCCTCCTGCGGCGCCGCGGCGGCGGGGAGACGACCCGCCTGTCGGTCGACGCGATCGTGCTGGCCCACCGCCGCCTCCCCCACGTTCCGCTCTTCTTCCAGGTGGGTGCGCGCATGGAGTGGCGGGGCAGCACCGGGGCCTACTATCCGGTGCTCGACGACGCCCTGGCGACCTCCGTGCCCGGCCTCTTCACGGCCGGCGAGAGCGCCGGGTTCGTCGCGCCGGCCTCCGCGGAGGCGAGCGGGATCGCCGCCGCCGAGGCGCTCCTCGATCGGCCGGCGCGGCTCGCCGACCTTCCGCCGCGCACGGCAGGGGAGGGCCCGCACGAGCTCGAGGGCTACTACCGGGAGCTGCTCGCGGGGAGGACGGGCCGGGGCAAGCTCGTGGCGTGCGCCTGCGAGGATGTGCTCCTCGGCGAGATCGACGCGGCGCACCGCGCGGGGTACCGGGGGATCGAGGTGATCAAGCGGTACACCTCGCTCGGCACCGGGCTCTGCCAGGGCCGGTACTGCGTGCCGGACGCGTTGCTCCTCCTCGCCCAGCTCGAGAGCCGGCCGCCCTCGGAGGTCGGGTTCCTCACGCAGCGGCCCCCCGTCCTGCCCACGCCGCTCGACGCCTGGGCGAGCCTCCCCGACGAGGCCGACCCGGAGGCGGGGCCGTGAGCCCGGGCGGCGATCGGCGCGAGTTCCGCGTCGCGATCGTCGGCGCCGGGATCATCGGGCTGTTCACGGCGCACCACCTCGCCCGCGCCGGGTTCGGCCCGATCGTCGTGCTCGACCGGGGGTTCCTGTCGAACGGGGCCTCCGGGCGGAACGGCGGGGGCGTCCGCCAGCAGTGGGAGACGCCGGAGACCATCCGGCTCGCCCGGGAGTCCGTGGCGGCCTACCGGCGGTTCGGTGCCGAGTTCGGGTACAACATCTGGTTCCGCCAGGGCGGGTACCTCTTCCTGGCGACGGACGCCCTCGAGCTGCAGGGGCTCGACCGGATCTACGCGGCGGTCCGCGCGGAGGGGCTCGGCATCCGGAAGCTCGCTCCCGAGGAGATCCCGGCGCTCGTGCCGGGGATCCGCAGCGAGGGGGTCGCGGGGGGCACCTACCTGCGGCAGGACGGGACGCTCTATCCCTTTCCCGCGATCTGGGCGCTGTACGAATCGGTGCGCCGGGCGGGGGTCGAGGTCCGCCTGGGGACCGGGGTGACCGGCGTGCTCCGTTCGGGCGACCGGGTCACGGGGGTCACGACGGACCCCGGCGGCGAGCTCCGGGCGGAGTGGGTCGTGAACGCCGCGGGGGGATGGTCGGGCGATCTCGCGCGGCGCGCGGGGCTCGAGGTGGCCAACGTGGCCACCCGCCACGAGATCCTCGCGACGGAGCCGCTCAAGCGGTTCCTCGATCCGATGGTGGTCCGGCTCCGGGACGGCCTCTACTTCAGCCAGACGATGCGGGGCGAGATCGTGGGCGGGCTCACCGTGCGCCACCCCCCGGGGACCGGGCACGGCGTGCCCACGTCGATCCGGTTCCTCCGGGAGATGTCCCGGGCGCTCACGGGGCTCCTTCCGCGCCTGGGTCCCCTCGGGATCCTCCGGGCCTGGTCCGGCTTCTACGACGACACCCCCGACGGGCTGCCGGTGATCGGCGAGGAGGAGCGGCTCCGCGGCTTCGTGGAGGCGAACGGGTTCGGCGGCCACGGGTTCATGCTCGCGCCGGCCGCGTCGCGGCGGATCGCCGCGGTCCTCCTCGGCGAGCGGTCCGACCTCGACCCCGCCCGGTTCGGCCCGGGCCGGTTCGCGCTCCCGGGGCGCGACCACGCCCCGGAGCGGGTCCAGCTGGGCTGACCCGCCGCGCGCCCCCACAAGGGTCTTCCCGCGCCCCCCCTCTCGGGCCCCGTGGCGAAGCGACCGGCGACGGACGGCGCGCCACGGCCGCTCGCCCCGACGGTGACGGCGGCCTACCGCGACGCGGTGGACGTCGCGGACTCCTACCGGGCGGTCCGCACCGCGGTGCGGCTCGACCGCGGGATCCTGCGCGTCGGCAACCGGTTCGTCCCGCTGGACCGGTACCGCGAGATCGCCTTCGTCGCGCTGGGGAACGCCTCCGCGTCGCTCGCGCTCGGGCTCTGGGAGACGCTCGGCGAGCGGCTGACCCAGGGGATCGTCGCGGGGGCCACGCCGACCCCGTCGAACGTCCCCTTCCGGTCCTGGGTCGTCCCCCCGGGGTACCCGGGCGGGGAGGTGGGCATCTCCGTGGCGGCCTCCGTGGAGGAGCTCTCCCGCGGTCTCGGCCCCCGGGACCTCCTCATCCTGCTCCTGAGCCCGGGCGGGCTTTCGGCCCTCTCGACGCCGCCCGCCGGGGTCACCGGTCCGGAGTGGCAGCGGCTCCTCGCGGGCATGGCCCACGCCGGCGCCGGCGGCGGGGAACTGACCGGGTTCGTCCGCTGCTTCGGGGGCGGGGTCGCCGGGGGCCGGCTGGGGCGCGTGGCGACCGCGGGGGAGATCGAGACGCTGCTCCTCGACCGCGGGGACGGACCGGCGAACGTCGCCGGCGGTCCCACGATCCCGCTCCTCCCGGCGGAAGCGGCCTCCGCGCGGGCCCTCCTCCAGCGCCACGCGTCGTTGCCGGAGATGGTCCCGCGGGTCGCCGAGCTGCGCCGCCCGCCTCCCCCGGAGGAGCCGCTCCAGCGGGCGGGGATGCACCGGCCGGTGGTCCTGCTCGGTCCCGCGGACGCGCTCCGCGGGGCGAGCGACGCGTTCGCCGACCGTCGCTGGGTCTGCCGCCTGGGGGGGATGACCATCCCCGGCCCGCCCGAGGCCGCGGCCGAGCGGCTCCTCGCCCGGGCCGAGGAGCTCTTGGCCGAGCTCCGCTGGACGCCCCACGGGGGCGCCGATCCCGCCGGCGCGGCGCCCCGGAGCGAGGCGCGCGTGGGCGCGGCCATCTTCGCCGGCGTGACCCTCGGCCTCCCCGAGGGGATCGAGGAGACCGAGGCGACCGACCGGTTCCTCCGCTCGGCCCAGCGCGGCCTGACGCGGCGGGGCAGCGCGGTCATCCTCCTGCCGACCGCGGGGGCGACGGTCCCGGGCCGCGGCCCGCCCGGCGGCTACGTGGAAGCGGAGGGCCCCCCCGGGACGATCGTGCGCTCCCTCCCGATGCGGGCCGGTCTCACCGACGTGGGGCCGGTCGCGATCGCGGCGTACCGCGCGGAAGGTTGAGATCGGCGGGATGGCCGGCCCGGAGGACGGCAGCTACGCGGCGCTCCTCCGGAACCGCCCCTTCCGTGCCTACTGGTTCTCGCAGGCCGCCGGCGACGCGGGGTACGCGGTCTACGCCATCTCCGTCGTCTGGCTGAGCTACCGCGTCTCCGGCAGCGCCCTCATCGTCGGCATCGTCCTCGGCGTCGAGTTCGGCGTCTACGCCCTCTCCTTCGTGGCGGGCGCCTTCGTCGACCGGGTCCGGAACCTGCGCTCGGTCCTCCTCGTCGGCTATCCGCTGCAGGCGGCGGGCGCCTTCGCGCTGGCTGCGACGCTCGCCGAGGGGATCCTCACGGTGCCGCTGCTGCTCGCCCTCGTCACGCTCATCTCCTTCGTCTGGGACTTCACCTGGACCGCGAACAACGCGATCCCGCCCCACCTGGTCCCAGCGTCCCAGCTGCTCCGCGCCAACAGCCTGGTCTCGGCCGTGAGCGGCGGCAACACGATCGCCGGCTACGCGGTCGGCGGCGCGCTCCTCCTCTTCGTGGGCCCCGCCGTGGGCCAGGTGCTGTACGGGTTCCTCAACCTGGCCGCGGCGCTGCTCGCGCTCGGCGTCGTGCTGCCGAGCCGGGCCCCTTCGGCCCCGAGCTCGATCGGGCGGCAGCTCCGGGAGGGATGGCGCTTCCTCGCCGCACCCGAGCGCCGGACGATCCGGCAGCTCACCGCGTACGGCGCGCTCGAGGGCACCGTCTCGCTCGCGCCGCCCCTGCTCATCACCCTCCTGAGCGCGCAGCTCTACCCGGATCCGGCGGGGACCTACGGGATCCTGTTCACCAGCTTCGCGGTCGGCGGCGTGGTGGGAAGCCTCCTCCTCGGACGGCTGAACCCCCGCGGCCGGCTCGCGTGGGTGCTCTTCGGCGCCCCGGCGGCCGAGGGGGTCCTCCTCCTCGGCGCGGTCCTCGCCGCGCCGGCGGTCCCGGCCTCGGCCGTCGCCTGGTTCGGCATCGGGATCGTCGACGTCGCGCTCTTCACGGTCCTCCTCGCCTACCTCCAGGCGACCGCGCCCCGCGCGCTCCTGGCCCGGACCATCACGAACTCCTACTTCTTCCGCGGGACCGCCCGCGCCGCGGGGGTCGTGGTCCTGGGCGCCCTCGGCGCCGTCCTCCTCGCCTTCCACCTCTCCCTCGTGGTGGGCCTCCTCTTCGCCGGCACCGCGCTCTCGGGCGCGGTGATCTTCCGATCGCTGCGGTCGCTCGCCTACTGACTCGGCGCGACCGCCCGGTCGGAGCCGGAGGACGGGTGCTCGAAGTGCCGCTTGAGCGCCATGTACTCCTCGAAGGAGATCTGGCGCCGGGCCCGTACCGCGCCGGCCTGCTTGAGGGAGCCGATCTGGAACCGCGCGAGGAGCTCGGGGACCGGGCGCGGGGTGGTGGGGGCGCTCTCCGCGGCGAGCGGGGCCGCAGCGAGCGGCCGGAAGGCGGGCGGCGGCACCGGGGCGGCGGACGCCGCGGCCGGCTCCCCCGACGAAGCGGGGCTCGGGAGCGGGACCGCGGTGCCCCGGGACTGCTCGACGTACTGGCGGAGCAGCGCGTGCTCCCCGTCGCTCAGCTCCCCTTCCTCGTGGAGGAGCTCGACGAGCTCCGTCTGGCGGGGCCGGTAGGTCTGGATCAGCTCGGGGAGCGCGCGGTCCGGGCGCGCAGGCCCGCCGGAGCTCCCCACGCTCTCGTCCAGGTCCTTGCGGAGCTTCGCGACGGCGGACCGGATCTCCTCCGACGTGATCTCGGGCCCGTCGGCCCTCGGCTCGAGCGTGGTCGAGAGACGGACCCGGGTCGGACGATCCGGATCCTCCCCGGACAGCTCCCGCTCGACGGAGATCTCGACGGAACGGCGCGGGGCGGACATCCGGGGCGGGGACACGACCGGGGAAGATGGCCGTTGCGGCCCCGAGGAACGGACGGACCGGGCTGTAACTCACCAAAGGTAATCGAGTGAAGACAAGTAACCTTATATGCCGTCGACCCCATATTGTGGCCGAGGTCTCGAAATGCCCGGCTCCATGCACCCTCACGACCACCCGCTGCACGCCACGGCCGAGCCCTGCGGCGAGGAGGGGCGCGCCCTCTGCCCCGTCCTGGCCGCGGTCGGGGTGATCGGCACCGAGTGGCGGCTCGTCATCGTCCACCGCCTGCTCGACGGTCCCCAGCGGTTCAGCGAGCTGCTCCGCTCCAACCCCCGCCTGAACGCGAAGACGCTGAGCGCGACGCTCAAGCACCTCGAGAACGTCGGGGTGGTCCAGCGCAACGTCGTCAGCACCCGACCGTTCGTCGTCGTCTACTCGCTGACCGAGATGGGGATCGGCCTGGGCCCGGCGGCCCGGGAGCTCCGGCTCTGGGGCGAGCGGTTCATCCTGCCGCGCTCCCGCGGGCGCGCGAGCGCGCCGGACCCGCACCGTCGGGCGATCGCGCCCGAGCTGCCCCCGGTGGTCCCCGAGGCGGGCCCCCGCGTGGGTCGCTAGGCGTCGGGAGCGCTCGGTGCAACGCCCCCCGGGGGGAGCGTTTCGCGAGCTTCCTCGGCGATTGAAATAGGCGGGACACCAACTTCCTCCCACCACCCCGAAGGGTCCGGGCAACATCGCCCACGGGGACGGCACCGCGTCCCCTGCGTGCGCCCGGGCCCTTCTTCCCTGCCCCGGGTCCGGTCCCCTCGACCGGGGATCCGGCCGCCCGGGGGGTGCTCAGGTTTCATCGTCCACCGGCGACGCGACGAACCCCACCCCCGGGGGCCTCCGTCGGACCGCAACATGAACGGCGCGAGACCGGCGTTCCCCATCCCCCGCCCGGATCGATCCCGATCCGCTGCGACGGTTGGTTCCGGTTCCGTCCGCCGAGCACGACCGGTGCCCCGAGCCTCCGCGACCCGGCCCCCGTTCGGGAGCCGCTGCGGGCGCCCCGGGCCCTAACCGCTTCGTTCGTTCCAGCGCCCGGGTCCGTGGAACGGCCCGGCGCGGACGAGCCCGGGGGCCAGGGCACGGTCCCTCCCCGCGGCTCGGGCCGGGAGCGAGCGGACGACTTCCCGTCCCACCGGACGGTCGTGCGGTTCGGTCGCCCGGGGATGGACTCCCGAGCGGACCCCGGATCCGCCCCCGACGGGCCCCCCGCTCGCCGGGCCGCCGCCGCCGTCCCCGACGACCCGCCCCCTGGGTCCGAGGGAGGCGGGCGGAGCGTACCATGGTGAACTGCGGGGGGGAACCCCGTACCGAAGAACCCCTTCTGGAGCGCGACGACGCCGAACTTCTGCCCCTCACCGGCCAGGGCCCGGTACGGCGGGCGGGCCACGTGCGCCTTCCCCTCGTCCCGGAGCTCGGGCCCCGGGCGACCCTCTACCGCCTCCCCAGCGGGAGTCTCGTGTGGTGCGTCCGGGTCCGGTGGCTGGACCGGACCCAGGTCCGCTGGTGCTCGACGGAGACGCTGCGCGAGTACGCCGAGCGGCACCGGCTGCGCGACCTGCGCGTCCGGATCGATCGGCTCGTATCCCTCGTGCGCCGGGGGGTCGATGCGGCCCGGTGAACCGGCCGCGTTCGAGCCCCTTCCGACCCTGACCCCGGAGGACCGGGAGGGGCTCTTCACCGCCCTCGCGGCGCGCGTCGCGGGCCGGGCGGAGCTCACCGGTGTGCTCGTCGAATCGGAATGGGGCGTGCCCGGGCGGGTCCGCCTCCTCGGCGTGCCGGACCACCTGGTCCAGGACCTGCCCGTCCGGCCGGTCGCGCCCGGGCCGGCCTGGGTCCCTCCCGGCTCCGCCCGGGGCGTCGATCGGCTCCTCACGATCGGGACGATCGCCCGCGCCCCCGACGCGGAGGACCCCTCGCGGGCCCGGTGGCGCTCCGGACCCCACCCCCTCGCGACCGCCGGGATCCAAGACGCTCCCCCGCCGGCGGCCGCCCGGCCGTCGGACTGGACCGGCAGCCAGACGCACTGGAGCGCCGCGGGCGACGGCCAACTGGAGTTCGCCCTCCGGATCTGGTCGCGCCGGGAGGGCGCGGCGCCGGCGCGTCCCGCCGGGCTGGGCTCCGCGCTCGATCGGCTCCCGGGGATCGTCGGCTCCTACCTCGCCGTCGAGTTCCCCCTCCGCCGCCGGTTCGAGCGGGAGTGGTCGACGGGAGCGTGGGTCCGGTTCCGTCCCCGCCATCGGTTCCGCGGCTCCCCGGCGCTCGCCGCGCGCCTGGCCCTCCTCGGGGCGGCCGCGCCTCCCGCGGCGCCCGAGGCCGAGGGGCACACGATCGTCTTCGGGGCCTCCGGCGCCGGAAAGACCCGGTACCTCGCGGCCGTGGGCCGGGAGCGCTTCCGCGCCGGGGGCGCGGTCGTCGGGATCGACGTGCACGGGGACCTCGCGCCGCGGCTCGTCGGGGGCCTCGCGCCCGGCGAGCTCGCCCGCGTCATCGCGATCGACCCGACGCTCGGGGGGCGGCCCCCCGGTCTCTCGCCCTTCTCGAGCGTCCCCGGCTCCGAGGACGCCTCGCGCGCGCACCTCCTCGGCGCGCTCCGGCGCGTCGGCGCGGAGGATGCCGGGCCCTTCTGGGGGTTCCGGCTCGATCGCATCTTCGACACGATGGCCCGGATCGTCCAGGAGGAGGACGGCGGGCTCACGGACCTGTACGAGCTCCTCGTCGACCCCGCCCGGCGCGACGTGGCGCGCACCCGGACCCGCTCCCCGACGATCGCCCGGTTCCTCGACGAGCTGCCGGCGATCCTCCGCCGGAACCCCGAGTTCCTCTGGCCCGCCGCGGCCCGGCTGAGCCGGCTGATGCTCGCCCCGCCGCTGGCGGCGCTCGTCGTCCCGGGCCCGGACGAGCTCCCGATCGGGGCGCTCCTCGCCGAGCGGCGGATGGTGCTGTGGCGCCTGCCGATCGGCGCCGTGGGCTCCGAGGGAGCCCACCTCCTCTCGACGCTGCTCCTCGCCCGGACCTACCTCGGTCTCGTGGCGGGCGGCCCCGCCCCGCCGGGTCCGGTGCCCCCCGTCACCGTCCTGCTCGACGAGGCGCATCTCCTCGCCCCCCGGCTCCTGACCGAGATGCTGACGGAGGGACGGAAGTTCGGGCTCTCGCTCCTCGTGGCGACCCAGTACCCGGAACGGCTCGAGCGCGAGGCCCGGGCGGCGGCGGCCGGTGCGGCGGCCGCCCACGTCCTCTTCCGGGTCCCCCGCGCCCATGCGGGGGAGCTCGCGACCTGGATCGGGATCCCCCCGGAGGAGGCGGTCCGTCTCCTGGCCGGGCTGCCCACCGGCCGGGCCCTCCGGGTCCGCGGCGGGCCGGGCGGCGAGCTCGAGCGGATCGAGACGAACCCCGAGGTGGAGGAGCCCCCGGAGCGCTGGCCGGGACTGGTTGCGGCCTCCCAGCGACGGTACTCCTCCCCCGAGGAGGAGGGGGAGCAGTTCCTGGGCGACGAGGAGGAGCGGGTCCTGCTGGCCCTCCTCGCCCGGGAGGAGTACGGGCGCCCCACGACCACGCCCGAGCTCGCGCGCGAGCTCGAGGGGTCGGTCGATCCCGAACGGGTGGATGCGCTGGTGCCCTCCCTCGCGGCCCGGGGGGACCTCGAGCTCGCGGGGGAGCGGATCCGGTTGGGCCCGCTCGGCCGGGCCCACCTGGGCTTCGAGGCCCGGACCGGGGCGACCCGGGAGAGCGCCGAGCACCGGGCCCTCCTCCTGGAGAGCTTCCGCCTCTTCGCGCGCCACGGGCTCAAGCTCGAGATCCTCCGGCAGGGCCGGTTCGACACCCGCCTGCCCGATGCGCGGGTCGGATGGATCGGTCCCCGCGAGCGGGCGGGCGCCCCCCACGAGCTGCGGGCCGCCCTGGCCCGGGCGGAGGCGAGCTTCGGCTACCGGCTGGCCGGCGGCCGGGACATCTTCGTGGAGGCGGAGGTGTCGGGGGCGCGCCGGCCGGAGCGGATCCGCCGCGGTCTCGCCAAGGCGCGGTCGCAGGGCGCCTTCGTGCTCTTCGTCGTCGGCGATCCCGATCGCGCGCGGTGCGTCCGGAGGGCCCTCGCGGGGCGGGCCCGGGGCGACGCGGCGGTGTGGGTGCTGCGCCGCGCGCGGACGCCGGGCACGGCCCCGGGTTAGAAGGCTCATCCGCCGGGGCGGCCCTGCACCCCCGCGATGCGGCTCTTCATCGCGGTCGACCTGCCCCCCCTGACCGTTCCGGCCTCCTCCCCGCGCGCGCCGGAGCGGCACCTTACCCTGCGGTTCCTGGGCGAAACCCCGCCCGAACGGATCGTCCCGCTGCGGGGGGCGATCCTCCGCGCCGCCGCCGGCGTCGTCGAGTTCCCGATGGCGATCGGTGGAGGAGGAGCGTTCCCCGAGGGGACGCGGCCGCGGGTCGTCTGGGCCGGGGTCACCGAGGGCCGGGACCGGCTCCTCGAACTGGAGCACCGGCTCGCGGAGGAGCTCGCCGCGGCGGGGAGCCCCGAGGAACGGCCCTTCGTCCCCCACGTGACGATCCTGAGGGTCCGCGGAGCGGTGGGGAGCGGGGTGGCGCGCCGGGTCCTCGACGAGCTCCAGGACCGGGAGCTCGGACGCACGGTGGTGCGGGAGATCGTCCTGTACGAGAGCCGGCTCGGCCCGGAGGGGGCCGAACACCGGCCCCTTGCACGCGCCCCGCTCCGGGCCCGGGGTCCGGACGCAGCTTCCGCGCCCTCCCAATGATTCAAGTTCCGGGGCTCACCTCCCCCTCTCCCGCGGCCGGGGGCGGGCTCCGCGGGGGGGTGGTCCCACGCGCAGCCGATGGCCGGGTCACGCGCAGCGCCGGGCCCGCGCCCCCGTCGTCGCCCTCCTCCTCGTGGCCTCGACCGTGCTGCTCGGGATCGCGGGGCCCGTCCACCCCCTCCCCCGACCGGGTCCCGCGGGGGCGCTCCCCGTCCCGCGCGCGCTCGTCACCTCGACCTGCCCGGGGAGCACGGAGCCCAAGACCCTCGACGGCCGGCTCGAGGTGCAGGGCAACGCGACCCCGCACCCGTCCGTCGGATCGGTCAACCTGACGATCGGCTACGCCTACCAGTCGGCCGTCACGCCCTCGGGCGGGTCGACGTCGTACACGTGCTCCCCGACCGCCTTCGTCGCGACGACCGCCGCGAACGGGAGCTTCGTGGCCAACTTCAAGCTCCCCCCGTCCGGATGCAACCACGCCGGCTGCACGGAGTACACCGGCCCGTACCGTACCTTCTCGGTCGCCCTGACCGACACGCCCCCCACCGGCTACTTCTTGAACGGCAGCCTCACCTGGCCGACGAGCCGGCTCCTGCTGGTGGCCGCCCTCCAGTCGGTGAGCTTCGTCCCCGCGGGGCCGCTCACGGTGAGCTGTGACGCTCCGACCGAGGTCCGGGCGGAGGGGTGGACGGCGAACGGCCTCCCGTCGCCGGCGAACCTCACCTTCAACTTCAGCGTCGGCGCGACGGAGTGGCGCCTCACGGATGCGACGGGGGATGCGGTGACCGTCCTGGCGCTGCCCGGCGCGGGCCCCGCGAGCCTCCTGGCCGTCGCCAACGGCACCTTCGAGGGCCGGGCGCTCGACGGGGTCGGTTCGCGGCTCGCCCTCGCGGCGATCGCAACCAACCTCACGGGCGCGAGCGTCGATCCGACCGAGCTCGACGTGGGGGCGGTCGCGACCTTCTCGCTCCTGGGCGAGGGGTCGGAGGGGTACAACTACACCGCCCAGCTCCACCCCGGGCTCGGTGCGCCCACGGTGGACCGGACCTGCCTCGAGGGGAGCCTCCCCGGAGGCGCCGTCCGGCTCGTCTGCACGGTGAGCTTCACCTACTCCGCCGTGGGCGAGGCCCAGCCGTTCGCCGTGCTCACGAACGGCTACTCCTCGGCCACCTGGAACTTCCCCGAGCTCGCCGTGCACTCCGCGCTCGAGGTCACGGGCACGCCGGCGGCCCTGCGTGGGTACCTCGGGAGCCGGATCCCCGTGTCCCTCGTCGTCCCGGGGAACAGCGGGACGGGGCCGTACGGCCCGGCCTGCCTCGAGACCGGCCTCGGCGGGATGATGTGCGACCTGTCGGCCGGCCCGACCTGGGCGTTCGCCCCCTCCTACAACCGGACGGGCAGCTTCGTGGCGACCGGGACGGTGATGGACGCGGCCGGTTCGAACGCCACCGTCGAGCTGCCGGTCACCATCAGCGCCCGCCCCTCGGTCGGGGAACTGGTGGCCTCGAGCCAGGCGCCCCTGGTCGGGGAGCCGGTGGAGCTCTCCGCCCTGCTCTCGGGCGGGATGGCCCCCTTCGCGATCTGGTGGAACGACTCGCTCCCCCGCTCGACCGTCGCGAGCTCCTCCGCGGGCGCGCCGGGGGTCCTGCGTCTCGAGTATCTCCCGACGACCCCGGGGCTCCACGTGCTGACGGTGACGATCCTCGACGGGCTCGGCACGGTGGTGGCGGCGGAGATCGAGCTCCAGGTCGAGCCGCCGGCCGCGGTGCTCGGCTGGGGGTCCGGGGCCCCGCCGGTCTCCCTCACGGCCGGCCTCGGGGCCCACCTCTCCCTCGTCGCCGAGGGCCCGAACGGCACCCTCGCACCCTCCTTCGCCGAGCCCCTACGGCTCGAGGTGATCTCGGGCCCGCCGGACGCCCCGGTCTGGGTCAACGCCTCGGTGCCCGGCGCGCTCGAGGGACTCGGCCCCGACGCGTTCGGGTTCAACGCCACCGGCTGGTACGGCGGCTACCTGAACTTCTCGCTCGGGCTCCTGCGGGCCGGGATCTACGAGCTCAAGTTCGTCTCCGACCTCCCGATCGCCGCCGCCCCCTCGGGGATGATCGAGCTCGCGGTCGATCCGGACCTGTACGCCCTCCGGCTCGTCGCGCCCCACGTCGTCCTGGGGGGCGACCGGACGAACTCCACGCTCTGGCATCTCGTCGACCCCTTCGGCAACCCGGCGCCGCCGGGCCGACTGTACCTCGTGGAGTCGTTCGGGGGTTCGACCCGGGAGAGCACGGTCCCGATCGACGTGAACGCCACCTCGGCCTGGGCCTGGGTGAACTACACCGCGCCGGACCCCTCGGCCGGCTCCCTCGCGATCGTCACCGAGTGGAACGAGACCCTGGCCGTGCTCTCGATCCCCGCCGGCCCGGCCGCCCCGCCGCTCGTCCCCCTCGGACTCCTCGCGACCGGCTCCGCCGCGGCGCTCGCGGTGGCGGTCGTGGTGGCGGTCCTCCTCCGGCGCCGCCGGGGACTCCCCCGGCCCGCGGAGGGGGAGGAGGTCCCCGCGGAGGAGCTCCGCCGGCAGGCCGAGGGTCGGGCCCAGCTGCTCGACCGCCTCCGGCACGACGGACCGCTCACGGTCGAGGAGCTCGACCGGGCGGTGCGGGGCGCGGGACGGCCCGAGGTGAACGAGTGGCTCGCCTCGCTGGTGACCGAGGGGCTCGTCACGGCGGAGCGCGGGCCGGGAGGGAGCGTGCGGTTCGCCGCCGCCGGTCCGGCGGAAGGGGCCGCCCCCGCGAGGCTCCCGAGACCGTTCTTGGACCCGGAGGCGCTCCGGCGGCTCGAGCTCGAGTTCCCGGACGGACCCGGCGGAGGACCCGGACGCGGGCCGGAAGAACCGGGCCCCGACCGGCCCTAGGCCGACCTTCTACGCGGGCGGCCGGCCCACGAGGTCGTAGTACCGGTAGGCCGCCTCGCCGGCGGCGAAGCAGTAGTGGACGTTCGTAAAGTCCCGCTTGAAGGAGGCCACCTCCTCCCGGACGGTCTCCGCCGGGCGGTCATGGTGGAGGAGCCCGTCCATCAGCTCGGCGATCCGGGCCATCTCCTTCTCCCGCATGCCGACCCGCGTGACCTCCGGCGTGCCGAGCCGGATCCCCTGCGGGTTCTTCGGGCTCGTGTCGCCGGGCAGGAGGTTCTTGTTCGTGATGATGCCGGCCGCGCTCAGCCGGCGGGCGACCTCGGCCCCCCCGCCCTCCCGCGCGACCCGGACGGCGAGGGTGTGGCTCTTCGTGTACCCGAGCCCGCTCGCGAGCACCTCGAACCCCCGGGCCTCGAGCGCGGCGCCGAGCGCCTGGGCGTTCGCCACGACCTGCCGCGCATAGGCCCGCCCGAAGGCGAGGTGCTCGGCGAGGCTCACCCCGAGCGCCGCCATCGCGTGGAGGTGGTGGTTGCTCGTCACGCCGGGGAAGGCGGCGCCCGTGAGCCGCTTCAGCACCTCGGGGTCCTGGGTCTGCGCGAGCAGGATCCCGTGCTGCGGCCCGGGGAGCGTCTTGTGGGTGCTCGCGCTCATCACCTGCACGCCCTCGTGGAGCGGGTCCTGGAAGACCCCGCCGGCGATGAGCCCGAGGACGTGCGCCGCGTCGTACCAGGCGAGCGCGCCGATCTCCTGCAGGGTGGGCTCGAGCTCCTTGAGGGGCAGCGGGAAGAGGAACAGCGACAGGCCGAACAGGCAGAGCTTCGGCCGGGCCTCGCGGAGGATCGCGCGCGTCTTCGGTACATCGATCGTCATCCGCTCCGCGTCCCAGGCGTAGTGGACCGGTTTCACCGAGCGGAGCCCGAAGGCGCCGAAGGAGGCGGAGGAGATGTGGGCCCCCTCGCTGAGCCGGGCGGTGCCCACGAGATCGCCGGCCTCGGCGAGCGCCTTGAGGACCGCCAGGTTCGCGACGGTGCCGGAGATCGGACGCACGTCCGCCCAGTTGCACCGGAAGAGCTTCTTCGCGAGATCGAGGCAGATCCGCTCGATCTCGTCGACCTGCTCGTTCCCCTCGTAGTACCGCTCCCCCGGGAGCCCCTCGGCGTACCGCGAGTGGAGGTCGCTGATGAGGAGCTCCTTCGCGTAGGGGCTCAGCAGGTTCTCGCTGGCGATGAGCGGGAGGGCGAGCTCGAACCGCTCGGAGTGGCGCTGCGCGGCCGAGCGGATCCGCTCGACCATCTCGCCCATCTCCCGGACGGGGGCGTCCCCCAGGGGGGAGGCCGTAACCGGTCGGTTACTCCCCCACCCCCCCTTTTCCACTGGAACCCGCGCGGAGCCGCCCGCGCCCCGCGCGCGGTTCCGGGCGGTCTTCGCCATGGGACCTCGCAACCGCTCTCCGCCCTTATAGCCCACGCCCAGTTCACCGGGCGTGGCCGATTCCGATCCCCGGGGTCCGCCGGGGGCCGTCCGACCCGTCGGGGAGGGTCCCTGGCCCGTCCGACGCCGCTTCGAGGTCACCTACCACGACGTGGACGCGCTCAACCACCTCAACCACGCCGTCTACTTCCACTACATGGAGACGCTCCGCTGCGACTACTACCTCGCCCTTCTCGGCTCCTTCGATCCCCGGCAGCTCGACATCATCCTCGCCGAGGCGGACTGCCGCTTCCTCGCTCCCGCCTTCTTCGGGACGGTCCTGGTCGGGGAGGTGACCCCCGCCCGCCCGATCGGACGCACGAGCTTCGTCCTCCTCTACCGGTTCATGGACCCCGTTCGACCCGACCGGGTCTACGCCCGGGGCCGCACCGCCATCGTCTGCTTCGACTACGCGGCGAACGGGAAGAAACCGATCGACCCGGCCCTCCGCCCCCGCCTGGAAGCGGCGGCCATCGACCCCTCCCCGGAAGGCTGGTCGGGTCCCCGTCCGTAGGGCGGTGACCCGCGCCGTTCCACTGGAAGCGGGGGGGTGGGGGTGTCCCCGGCGAACGGACCGCCGGAACGCAGCCGGGGTGCTCCGCCGCGCGGACGATCGCCGGGGGCCAGATCACCGGCTCGAGGAACTCCGGCGACTCCTCGAGCGACTCGATCCGGTAGGTGGCGCCGGTCCCGGCAAGGGCGGAGTGGATCCGCTGGAGCCGGTCGCGGAACTCCTCGACGCTGTGCCACTCGAACAGGAGGTCGCGGGCGCCGACGATGGAGGAGACCCCGGCGGTCGCCCGGACCCGCTCCGCGATCTCGAGCGGGCTCACGCCATCGGGAGAGAAGTAGAGGTCGATGTAGGAGTACATATGCGCATTCTGAAGGGTTGTATCGGCTTCCTTACGATGTGTCGGACCCCGCACCGGGCGGGGTCCGGGCACGGGCCGGCCGGGGCGGAGGCGGGACGGTCCCGGGCGAGGGGCCGGCCGTACTAGGCCGGCGGGATGGCCGTCCGGAGGAGAGGTCCGTGGATCCCGCGGAGGCCTCAGCACCGTTGCCCCACCGACGTCGACGGGTCACGGTAAGGCTGCTCCCGTCAGGACCTGACCCGGTGCCCGTGATGGCTACCCGCTAGAGCCTCCCTCCGGAGGCCCGTCGCGGGACCCGCGGCCCAGTGGAACGGAGCTTCGACGGCCCCGCGCAGGACGGATCCCTCTCCCGAACGTCGCTCCCGCCTGTCACCCCCGCTAAGGACGGTTTCGGTGTACAAGGGGACGCCCAACCCCCCGGTCAAGCCTAGCGAGCCCGAGAACCGGTCCGCCGTATTTATACTGACCGTCCGGGGGGTTCCCCCATCGCTCGCGGGCTTGTTGCTGATAAGTGGGGCCCATGCTTTGGCATCCCGTGGCACGCGGGCCGCTGGTACTGGCGCTCGTCCTCCTCGCGCTCCTCCTGCTGGCGGGGTGGGCCACGGCGACCGGTCCGGCGACCCCTCCGGGCGGCCCCAGGCCCCCGGCGACGGCGCCCCTCCCGGGGGCCGCGCTCCGCCCCTCCGTCACCGGCCCGCCCGTCGGCACCTGGCCCACCTTCCAGGGGGGCAGTGATCGATCCGGGTTCACCAGCAGCGATGGACCCAGCCAGCCGAGCTGGGCGTGGCTCGTGAACTTCGCGTCGTACGCCCCCGCGGGCACCGTCGCGCACGTTCGCTCCATGCCGGCCATCGTCGGCCATGAGATGATCGCCGCCGACGACCTCGGCCTCGTCCTCGCGCTCAACACCTCGCGCAACGGCTCGCTCCTGTGGAAGAACGAGGTCGGCATCGAACCCACGGCGCCCACGGTGGCCGGCCCGGTCGTCCTCCTGGGCGATGCGGACGGGGGCGTGACCGCGCTCAACGTCTCGAACGGCCACTACCTGTGGAGCCGCAACTTCGGCGGGTCGATCAACCAGTCCGTCCTGGTGGAGAACTCGACCGGTATCGTGGCGACCCGGACGGGGGTCGTGGCCGCCTTCGCGGTGGCCACGGGCGCGGTGCTCTGGAGCACCCCGCTCCCCCACGCGCTCATCAACGGGGCTCCGGCCTTCGACGGCCGCTGGGTCTACGTCACCACCCAGAGCGGCAACGTCACCGCCCTCAATGCGACCACCGGCGCGATCGGCTGGACGACGGGGCTCTCCACCCCGCTCGTCGCCGGGCCGGTCGCCGCCGACGGCGTGGTGCTCGTCGTGAGCTCGGCCCCCGCCGGGCGGATGTACGCCCTGAGCCCGATCCGCGGCGCGGTGCTCTGGAACTGGTCGGACGCGGGGCACGCGGGCTCCGGGGCGGGGTACCTCGCGTCGCCGGCGGTCAGCTCGACGACCGCCTACCTGATCAGCAACGGCGGCGGGTTCTTCGCGGTCTGGCTCGCGAACCACACGACGCGCTGGAACTCGACGCCGGGCCAGTCCTTCCTCGACGTCGGCTACCCGCTCACCACGCCGCCGGTGGTGACGCCGCGCTCGGTCTTCCTCATCGACGGGCTGGAGCAGCTCGATGATCTCAACCCGAACACCGGCGCGCTCCGATGGTCGGCGCCGATCGGTACCACCTCCTACTGCCCGGCGGCGATCGTCGGCGATGCGCTCGCCTACGGCGATGACCAGGGGAACCTGTACTGGGTCGCCCCGACCCACGCGGCCGCCTGGCCGGTCTCGGGCCGGGTCGTCACCTCGCACGGCGCGCCCCTCCCCAACGCGACCGTCACGGTCCCGGCCGTCGCGCTCACGATGACGGGCCCGGGCGGCGGCTTCGAGCTTCTGCTGTCGAACGGGACCTACGCCATCACGGCGGAGGCGGTGGGGTACCTCTCCCAGACGCAGAACGTGAGCGTGCAGGGCCCGACGGGCCACCTCACGTTCGTCCTCGCTCCGGTGCCGCTGTTCCCCATCTTCGGGAGCGTCGTCGACCGGGGCAGCTACCGGCCGCTCGGCGGGGTCACGGTCCGGCTGAGCGGGGTGCAGTACCTCGCCTTCGCCTCGACCGTCACCTCGCCGAACGGCAGCTTCGAGATCCTGGGTCCGCCGGGCGAGGTGTACCTCTCGGCCGATCCGCCGGACGGTTTCGCCGGGACCTCCGCCCTCGTCTCCGTGCCCTCGGCCCCCGTGCGGGGCGTGACCCTCGGGCTCGTGCCGCTCGGTCTCCTCCCCTCCTCGCCGCCGTGGCCGGGATCGCTCACCGCGCCGCTCGGCAGCGCGCTCCTCCCGCTCGCCACGATCGGGCTCGGCACCCTCGGGCTCGGCTTCTGGGCGGTCTCCTACACCCGCGGGCGCCGCGGCCTCTCCGGCCGGGTGCTCTCGCCGTTCGGGCGCCGGATCACGATGCGCCTCCTCCTCGTCCCGGTGCAGGCCGCCCTCCTGCTCGCGATCCTGTTCATCTTCGGGTCGATGTTCGTCGAGGCGCTCAAGGACCCGCTGAGCCCGTGCCCCATCTCCGCCGGCGCCTGCCAGTCGGTCCTCGGCCAGGCGAACTGCGGATGGAACAACGCCGCGTGCGTGCTGGTCTCCTTCGGCGGGGGGTGGGGCAACTACATCGTGAAGGTGTTCACCGTGCAGTGGGGGTACGACGCCTTCGGCCAGAATTTCCAGCCGGTCACCCAGATGCTCTCGTGGTGGGTCCCGCCGTCCATCGAGCTCGCCGTCTTCGCGCTCGCGATCTCGACGCTGCTGGCCTATCCCATCGGCCTCGTCGCCGGCTGGAATCCCGACCGCCCGTTCGACCAGGGCGCGCGGTTCGGCTCGCTCGTCGGGCTGCTCCTGCCGACCTTCCTGGTGATCCTCCTCATGCTGGGGCTGCTCTACCAGCCGTTCCTCAACGCGATCGGGGACTCGCCCTACGGGCTGACCCCGAGCCAGCAGTGGTTCGATGCCCACGGCGGCCAACCGTCGTGGATCGGGCTCGCGGGGAATACGCTGCCCACCGGCTTCCCGCTCGTCGACGCGCTGCTCCACGCCGACTGGCCGTTCGCCGGAGTGGTCCTCGCGAAGACCCTCCTCCAGGCCACCCTGATCGCGATCGTGTACACCGCGATCTTCCTGCGGTACGCCCGGCACGTCGTGGCCGAGCGGGCGCGCTCGCTGCCGGTCGTCTCGGCCCGCTCCCGGGGCGTGAGCGAGTCCACCCTGCTGTGGCGGCACACCGCCCGCGAGGTGCTGCCGGTCTACGTCCTGCTCTTCGGGATCACCCTCCCGATCTACATCGGGACGCAGGCGGTCACGGAATCGCTGTTCAACGACGTCGGGATCGGGCGGATCCTCCTCGCCGAGATCACCAACGTGCAGTCGACCGGCTTCGGCATCTCGACGGGGGTGCAGAGCACCGGCAACCTCTACCAGGTGACCATCTTCCTGCTCTTCTTCCTCGTCCTGATCGGGTCCATCGTCTCCGACGCGGTGGCGCAGTGGCTCGATCCCCGGCTCGGCCGGGGCGAAGGAGGCTAGGGATACCCCGTGGCGGGAATCCAGCTCCCCCCGGCCGGCCCCGACGAGGCCGGGCCGAAGCCCCCCGAGGAGTGGTCGGACGAGGAGCTGTACGAGTACGCGACCCGGCGGGGCCGGCTCGCCCGATCGGTCCGGGACCTCCTGCACGACGACTCCCTGGTCGCCGGGGTCGCCCTCCTCGGCTTCTTCGGCGTGGTCGCGCTCGCGGAGCTCGCCTACCGGGGCGCCGCCGGGATCGGCACGATGCCCTTCAACGCCGCCTGGGCGCTCAACAACGTGACCCCCCTCGGGCCCCAGCGCGCCTACCCCTTCGGGATCCTGGCCGGGCTCGGCGTCGACCTGTGGGTCGCGATCTGGCAGTCGGCCTACTGGGACCTCGTCATCTTCGGCTCCATCATCCTGGGCGCGTTCGCCATCGGCTCGCTGCTCGGCACCTACGCCGGGTTCCAGGGCGGGCTCCTCGACTCCTTCCTGACCGGCTTCAGCGACATCGTGCTCGCGATCCCCCCGTTCTTCTTCGTCGTGATCCTCTACACTGGCATCGCGCCGTTGATCCGGCCGTTCACCCTCGATCTCTGGGTCTTCATCGGGCTGTTCATCTTCGTGCTCTTCCCCTACTACGCGCGCCCGGTGCGCGCCCGGGCCGAGCGGGTCACCCGCGAGCCGTACGTCGAGGCGGCCCGGGCCGCGGGGGCCAGCGACCGCCGGCTCCTCGGGCGGCACGTCTACCCGAACAGCCTCGCGCCGGCGTTCGCGCAGATGCCCGTGGACGTGTTCAACATCTTCTTCGTGCTGACCGTCTTCCCGCTCCTCGACTGCTACGCCCGGAACTCCAAGGGCAACTACGGCTTCGTCCCGATCTACCCGTACTACCGGTTCCCGGAGTGGGGCAACCTGCTCGCCTGGGGCGCCTGCTGGGGCTGGAACTTCGACTGGGCGGTGAACTGGTGGTGGATGTACACCTTCCCGGCGCTCATGATCCTCGTCTTCGGGCTCTCGGTGACGCTCGCCTGCGACGGCCTCGAGCGGCTGTTGCACGGACGGGTCTGAGCCCGACGCGCCGCGCCGGGGGCCGGCGGTCCCCCCGGGACCGCCGAACGGCGGGGGGCCCTAGCGGATGTGGTCCAGCGAGAAGGAGCCCAGGTTGAACGACTTCACCGTGAAGGTGTACCCGACCCACGCGCGGCTCTGCACGTCGGTGATCCCGCGGAGCGAAAGGAAGGTCTTGAGCTGGTCGACCTTCAGGTTGATCGAGCCGTCCATCATGTGCTCGAGCGTCTGCAGGTCCGACTCCGAGTGCATGCCGGTCTCGAGCTCGTAGTAGCCGGCCGCGCGGTCGAGCTTCCGGCGCCCGATGAGCGGCTGGAGGAACCGGAACGTCGCCGCGGTGTCCAGGTAGGCGGAGAGGGTCGAGACCGACTCGAAGACGAGCCGGTAGCCGGAGGCCTTCTCCTTGAGCTCGTTCGCGAAGGTGTTGACCGCCTGGGTGAGCTGCTCCAGGATCGCCTTGTCCTGGCTCGCGAGCAGCTTCACGCCCCGCTCCGCCTCGGTGACGCCCAGGCTCCGGGAGTACAGGTCCACGTACCGTACCCTTCCCTTCTTCTCGTGCTCCGCGTAGGCGGGGAAGACCGCCGTGATCTCCTCCCGTACGGTCTGGTAGGTCCGGTCGGTGAGCACCCAGAGCGCTCCCTGGCCGCTCTTGAGCCCCTCCTGGATGAAGAGGCGGGAGAGGAGGTCCTTGCCCGAGTGGGCCGGGCCGCTCACGAGGATCTGGCTGCCCGCGGGGATGCCGCCGAAGGTGAGGTCGTCGAGCCGCCGTACGCCGGTCCGGATCTTGGTGATCTTGGTCTCCACGAGGGCGTCGAGCCTGAGCTGGTCCGCCTCCTGCTCGACGGCCTGTTTCTGGAGCTTATCGACCTCGTCGAGTCGGCTCGCGAGGTGCGCCTCGCGGGCGGCGAGCTCCTGCTCGCGCCGCGCGATGGCCTCCTCGATCGCCTCGAGCCGCGTCGCCTCGGCCTGTGCGGCCGGGTTCTTCGCGAGGAGCTCCGCGGGCAGCCCCTTCTTCGCCTCCTCCACGCGTCGGGCCTCGAGCTCGAGCGCCTTCTGCCGGATGAGGATGTCCTGCTCGCGGTCGAGGAGCTCGCGGTCCTTGAAGTTGATCGCCTCGCGCTT
Organism: Thermoplasmata archaeon; assembly: GCA_027314915.1. Lineage (GTDB taxonomy): Archaea > Thermoplasmatota > Thermoplasmata > Lutacidiplasmatales > UBA184 > JAKIVR01. Next base: position 31,270 of record DAHUZZ010000013.1, read on the forward strand.
CCGCTCGAACTCGTCGACCCGGACCTTGTATTCCTCGAACCGGGTCCGGAGCTCGTTCTCCCGGCGCGTGAGCTCCCGCTCCCGGTCCTCGCGCTCCCCCCGGAGCGCCTCCGGGGTGCCCGGGTTGCCGGCCGCGCGGTCCGCCTCGCTCTTGAGCCCTCGGAGCTCGCCCTCGAGCTCGACGATCCGGTGCTTGAGCTCGGCCTCGCGCTCGGCGAACTCGGTCGTCCGGTCCGCGAGCTCGTTGCGCAGCTTGACCCCGTCCTCGGGCCGCTGCTCCGCCGCGGGCAGCTCGACGCCCGCCAGGGCCAGGGCGGCAATCTGGCTCCGGAGCTCGGCGATCTCGCGGTCCTTCTCCTCGACCAGCTCTTCCCGGGCCTTGGTCTCGCGGTTCCGGACGTACTTGATGACCGCGATGGAGCCCCGCTTCACGTGCTCGAGCTCCTCCTCGAGCCGGCGGCGACGGTCGCGCTCGTCGTAGAGCCCCCGGTGCAGTTCCTGGAACTCCCGGATCAGGGAGGAGGGGTCGAACTGGTCGGACTTGACCCGGTCGAGGAGCCCCGTGAGCCAGCGCACCACCGTCTCCTCCCGCTCGACGAGGTCCGCCGGGAGCACCCCGGCGCCGGGGGCGTCGGTCGCGGCGACGGGCGGCTCCGATCCGAGGGCCGGGGCCGAAGGCGGGGGCGACGTGCCGGCGCCGTCCGCAGATTCCCCGGTCGGGGTCTGGATCCAATGCTCGAGGGCGCGGTCGTCCCCATCCACCCACTTCCGGAGCACCTCGGTGGACGCTTTCGCGGCCGGGGGGGGCGCGGAGCGCTTCCGCGAGCGGTCCGGTTTGCGGGCCGAGCGTATCCACTTCTCCACGATCGCGCTGGTCTCCTCGGGCGGGGCGGCCTCGGCGGGGGAAGTCCCGGCCGCGGCGGCCTGCCGGACCCGGAGGAGGGTCTCCTCGTCGAGCCCGACGGCTCGGAGCTCGTCGTCGGTCGCCGCGCGGACCGCCTCGAGGGTACCGAATCCGGCACCGGAGAGGGCCCGCCCGGTGGCGGCGTCCAGGCCCAGCAGGTGGGCGAGCGAATCGGTCTCGGCCTCCGCCACCGCCGGTTCGGCGGGGGAGGCGGCCACCTCGGCCGGATCGGGCATTCCGCCACCTCTAGACCCCCCCTCGGAGCATAAACCGTGCGGCAGGGCCGGAAGGGCCGACCGACGTCCCCCGGCGACCCCGCGGGCGGCTCCGGAGGGCTAAAGACCCGGGCCCGGCGTCCGGCGGCCGTGGATCTCGAACGCCGGGTGGAGCTCGTGGCCCGCCACACCGTGGAGGTGCTCACCCCGGAGGAGCTGCGCGCCCTCTTCGAGCGCGAGGAGCATCCCCGGGCCTACATCGGCTTCGAGCCCTCCGGTCTGCTGACGCTGGGCCAGATGGTCTGCGCCCGGAAGATGCGGGACCTGCAGGAGGCGGGCTGCCGGCTGACCGTCTTCCTGGCCGACTGGCATGCGTGGATCAACGACAAGCTCGGAGGCTCGCTCGAGCGGATCGAGGAGGCCGGGCGGTACATGCGCGACGCCTTCGTCGCGCTCGGGGTCGACGACGGGGCGGCCCAGTGGCGGTGGGCGCACGAGCTCATCGGCTCCCGCGAGTACTGGAGCCGGGTGATCCGGATCGCGAAAGTGACCAGCCTCGCCCGGACGAAGCGGGCGATGTCGGTCCTGGGCCGGGGCGAGGAGGAGTCGAGCCTCGACACGGCAAAGATGTTCTACCCCGCGATGCAGGCCGCGGACCTCTTCGAGCTCCCGGTCGAGATCGCCTACGCCGGGCTCGACCAGCGACGCGCCCACGTGCTGGCCCGGGAGGTGGCCCACCAGTACCGCTGGCCGGTGCCCGTGGCGGTCCATACCCCCCTCATCTCCTCGCTCAAGGGGGGCGGGCGGATGGACCCGGCGACCGGCGGGTTCGAGCGGAAGATGTCGAAGTCCGATCCGACCAGCGCGATCCTCCTTCCCTCCCGCCCGGAGGAGATCCGGAGCCGGATCGCCGGCGCCTTCTGCCCGGCCCGCGAGGTGGAGGGCAACCCCGTCCTCGAGATCGCCCGGCATATCCTCCTCGTCGAGGCGGGGCCGCTCGAGATCCCGCGCCCGGAGAAGTTCGGCGGTCCGCTCTCGCTGGGCACGGCGGAGGAGCTCCTCGGCGTCTGGACCGAGGGGAAGCTCCATCCCCAGGACCTCAAGGGCGCCGTCGCGGAGGGGCTCGTCCACCGGCTCGCGCCGGTGCAGGAGTACTTCGAGCACCATGCCGAGCACCTGACCCGGCTCCGCGAGGCGCTGGGCGGGACCGCCCCGGGCGGTCCGGTGGCGGGCTGAGCCGCCGGGCCGGTCGGCCGGATCGCACCGCGGGGGACGCGGAGACCCGGTTCATCCGGCGGCGTCCACCCCCTCGGCGCCTTCGCCGATCCCCCGATCCCGGGGAACGGGGGTCCGACCCTCGGGGCGGGCGCGGAGCTCGCGTTCCTCGTCGCCCTCGCGGGCGCCCTCGTGGGATACCTCCTCGCGACCGGCGCGAGCTCGGTCGAGCTCCGTCCCGGAGGGATCCGGGTCGTGAGCCCGATCCGGAGCACGCTCGCGCCCTGGGACGATCTCCTCCGGTTCCCGTGCGACACGGCCTTCGCCGAGATGGCGCCCGTCTTCGCGGCGCCCGAGTTCCGGGGACGCCGTCGGCTCACCTCGGTCACCGTGAACGAACGCCCGGGCCGGGCCCTCCTCGCCGACCGCCGGTCCGAGCGGGTCCCCCTGGAGGGCCGCTCCCGGTCGGCCGGGTCGAGAGGAAGCTAACCCTCTAGCGACTTTTCGCCCCCGGCCGGCCCGGCGGTGGAGTTGGGCGCCGAACCGTCTTATGGGGCTCCTGGCTCGAAGACCCCCGATCCTCCTTGTCCCCTCTCCGGCCGTCCGGCGACGTGGCCCCTCCGAGGCCGTGGGGGGCCCGGCTCCAGGGCTATCTACGGTGGCGCTGGGCCCGGGCGGTCCATTCGACCCCCACGCGGGAGCGCAACTGGGTCTCCATCTCGCGGGAGCTCCTGCGGTGGACGCTGCTCGCGGTTCCGATCGGCGTGGTGGCCGGCCTGGGGGCCGCCGCCTTCTACTTCCTGTGGCTGGAGTTCACCCGGTTCTTCCTGGTCGGCCTCGTCGGGATCACCTACCCCTACGCGGGGGCCCCGGCGGGCGGCGTGGTGCTCTGGAACAGCAGCTTCCCGAGGATCCTGCTGCTCCCGGCCGTCATGGTGCTCGGGGGGCTCGGCTGCGGCGTCATCGTCGAGCGGCTCGCCCCCGAGGTGGCCGGGCACGGCACCGACGCGGCGATCCGCTCCTTCCACGTCGCCGGCGGCCGGACCCGCCTCCGGGTCCCGTTCCTCAAGATGCTGGCCTCGGCGCTCACGCTCGGCACGGGGGGGAGCGGAGGGCGGGAGGGGCCCGCGGCGCAGATCGGCAGCGGGTTCGGCTCGGCCTGGGCCGAGCTCCTCAACATGCCCGCGAAGGAGCGCCGGATCGCGCTCGCCACCGGCCTCGGGGCCGGCGTCGGCGCCATCTTCCGGGCGCCGCTCGGTGGCGCGATCTACGCGGCCGAGGTCTTCTACATCCAGGACTTCGAGCCGGAGGTCTTCTTTCCGGCGATCATCGCCTCGGTGATCAGCTACTCGATCTTCGGGGTCTTCTACGGCTTCGCGACGCTCTTCGCCCTCCCGCCCGGCGGCGTCAACTGGAACGTCGGCCAGATGCCGCTCTACGCGCTGCTCGGCCTCATCTGCGCCGGCGTCGGCGTCGCCTTCATCCGGTTCTTCCGCTGGTCGCAGCAGAAGTTCGCGGGCCTGCCGATCCGCCCCATGTTCCGGGTCACGGCGGGGATGGCGCTCGCCTCGGCCTCCATCCTGCTGGTCTACTTCGCGCTCCCCTGGTCGAACCACTTCGCCGCGCTCGCCGCGCTCAACGTGGGGTACGGCTTCGTCCAGGCGACGATGCTCGGCCAGGTGGGGCTGGTGCCGCTCGTGCCGGCCGCCATCCTCGCCGTGACGGCGGCCATCGTGCTGCGGGTCGCGACCACCGGCCTGACCGTCGGCAGCGGCGGGGCGGCCGGGCTGTTCGGCACGAGCGTCGTGGTGGGCGCCTTCATCGGGGTCTCCGTCGGCGCGGCGTTCCACCAGGTGCTCCCGTCGGTCGTCTCGGCGAGCGAGATCTCCGGCTTCGCCATCGTGGGGATGATGAGCTTCTTCGGCGGCGTGTCGAAGGCGCCCCTCGCGGTGCTGGTGATGGTCGTCGAGATGACGGGCAGCTACTCGCTCCTCGTCCCCGCGATGCTCGCGATCTTCATCGCCTACATCGGGACCGGACCGTACCACCTCTACTCGGAGCAGGTCCCGACCCGGCTCGACAGCCCCGCGCACGTCGACGAGTACTCGGACCGACTGCTCCGCTCGAGGGAACGCCGGGCGTCCTGAGCGCGGGGCCCGTCTCCCGCCTCGCCGCTCCGGGCGCGGTCACGGGCGTCCGGTCCTCCCGTCGAAGGAGGGCGGGTTCCAGCCCGCGGTCCATGTTCGACCGGGGCCGGCGCGGGCGGGGCCGAGTAGAACGCCTCGAAGAGGGATCGGCCTCTCCCCGCGAGATCTGGGACGACCTGGACGAGGGAGATTCCGGGAACGTCCCTTCGGCCCCCGGACGGGATCGGGCGGAAGGAGTTCGTGGAGACGATCCGGACGACCCGAGGCACGCCGAGCTGCCGGGATCCCTCATGGAGGGCGGGCGACGCGTCTTCGTGGCCGGCGAGCCGGGCTCGCTCCGGGCGGCCCTCGTGGACGATCGGTGGAACCCCGACGAGCCCACGGCCGTCGGGACCGATGCCGAAGCGATCCGGAGCCGGCTCCGTCCCTCCACCGGTGGGACGTGCGTGGGGGGCTCTCACGAACTGTCGCGGAGGAGCTCTCGGCGATCTTCCGCCCGCACCTCGCCTCAGAACCGGGTCTCACGGCGGGCGTCTACTTCGTCCTCAGGCGACCCGCGGAACCGTACCGATCGCCCCGGGTCCGTGGGTGGACCGCCGGAGAGGCCGCGCGGGTGGATCCGGCGCCCACGCGGATTCGGGGGCCCTACGGGGACGGCGCGGATCGGCTCGCCCAGGCCAAGGTCGCCGCGGGGATGGATCCGGGGAGGATCGTAGGGTGGATGAGGACCGGGGGCCGGACCCCGAAGCACGCGGGCATCGGAGGCCACGTCCTGGAAGCGTATCGGAACCAGGGGCTCGGATCGGCCGCCGCGTATCTCGTGGCCCGTGAGGCCCCACGCGCCGGCCGCGACCCCGTCGGGAGCACGGGCGAGGATGATCCGCGCTCCCAGCGCGTGGCACGCAAGCTCGGTTTCGAGGAAATCGGCCGGGACGGGTGGGTGATCTCCCCAGGGTGGTCCGAGAGGGGCGGCGATCGGCCCGGCGACGCCGGATCGGGCCCGCTTCGGCTCCTCGTCCGACCGGAGGACATCGCGGCCGTGACGCGCCGCCGCTTCGGGTGGCCATGATGCCTCGGGATCGATCCGGGCCGGTGGGCCGAGAGCCCGTCGGCTCCCGACCTTCATGTGCCTCGATGCCGGGGTACCCGCGGCCAGGCTGCCCCTGCCCAAGGGATCGCGGGCGGACGATGTCCGAGGCCCGGAACGCGTCGTTCGCCTCCGCATCGAACGCTTTTCTCGCCGCGGGGACGTGGTCCTCGACCCGTTCGCGGGGTTCGGAGGGACGTTGGCCATGGCGGAGCGCCTCGGCCGTTCCGCCTACGGCGTGGAACGGGATCCCGACCGGGCCGCGTACGGTCGCAGCCTGCTGCGCACCCGGAGCCACCTCCGTACCGGAGGTGCGAAGGAGCTGGGCTCCCTGGGGTTTCCGAGGTTCGACCTGAGTCTGACCTCCCCTCCGTACACGTCCCGCCAGGATCCCTGGAACCCTCTTCGAGCTCGGGGGGGCGGGGGGTACTCGGGCGATCTGGGGGACCTTTCCAAGATCTTCTCCGGGGTGGGCCGGCTGGGAAAACCTGGCGCCCGTGTGGTCCTCGAGACCTCCCACATTCGTCCCGCGAGGTATCCCCGCCCGACCACCTTTCTCGCCGGGGATGTGGCCGCCCGGCTCTCGAAGCTGTTCCGGCCGGAAGGAGAGATCGTGATCGGTTGGACCGGAAGACCACGTTACCGGGGGGGCGGCACCTGTGGCCATGGCCAGGATCACAGCTACGTCGTCGTGTTCCGGACGACCCGGTAGCGGGGCCGGAGGGACCCGCGAGGGAGGTACGCTCCCCACGGGGAGACGGCGGCATGCCGGCGCCCCCCCACGTCGTGAGTCCGCCCGTCTCCGAGCTCCTCGCTCCGAGCCATCGGACCCCGGATCGGGCACGCGCAACCCTAAATACAGGGAGCCGTACCCCGCCGCTACCCGTGAGCCGAGGACCCCCCCGACGGGGGGGGCTCCGCTGACGCGAGGCAACCATGGCACGACCCATCTACGTACGGTTCGAGACACCCCCCGAACTCGCCGACAAGGCCCTCCAGCTGATCCAGATCGCCCACGAGACGGGCAAGATCCGGGTCGGCACCAACGAGGTCACGAAGTCCAGCGAGCGCGCGGAGGCGAAGCTCGTGGTGATGGCCGAGGACGTCGACCCCGCCGAGATCCTGGTCCACATCCCGATGCTCTGCGAGGAGAAGCGGATCCCCTACGTCTACGTCCCGAAGAAGCAGCGGCTCGGCGCCGCCGCCGGGCTCTCGAAATCCTCGGCCAGCGTCGCGATCGTCGAACCGGGCGAGGCGAAGAGCCTCCTGGAAGAGCTGGTCCGGACCGCCCCCACGCTGAAGCAGTAGGCCGGACCGTAGCGGGGGAAAGGGGGTCTCGAGCGTGGCGGAGGAGAAGGGCTCGCCCGCCGAGGTCGTCGAACTCATCGGCCGGACCGGGATGGCCGGCGAGGCCACCCAGGTGAAAGTCCGGGTCCTCGCGGGACGCGATCGGGGCAAGATCATCACGCGGAACGTCACGGGACCGATCCGGGTGGGGGACGTCCTCGTCCTCCGCGAGACGGCCCGGGAAGCGCGCAAGCTCTCGGTGCGCTAGGGCGGAACATGGTCGTCAAGCGCCAATGCAGCTTCTGCGCCGGCGAGATCGAGCCCGGCACCGGGCTCATGTTCGTCAAGCGCGACGGAACGGTCTTCCACTTCTGCTCCGGCTCCTGCCGGAAGCAGCAGCTGGGGCTCGGACGGGTCGGCCACCGGGTCCGATGGACCCGCGCGCACACGCTCAAGCGGGAGCAGGCCACCGCCTCCGCCTCCTCGGCGACGGCCCGGGCCGCCCCGGGATCGGCCCCTCGCACGCCGCCCGTCAAGGGGACCCCGGCCCGCGATCGGCCGGCGACGCCCGAGAAGGCGCCGGCCGTCGCGAAGCCGCCCGCTGCGACGACCGCACCGGCGGCGCCCGCCGAGCCGGCCGGAGCGACGGCGGCCGCTGAGGCTCCGGCCCCGTCCGCCGCGAAGCCGGCGAAGAAGCCGCGCCCCGCGAAGGGGAAGCCGCCAGAGAACGCCCCGGCGGCCTGAGCGCCCGGTGCCCGTCCCCCGTCGTTCGCCTGGACGCACCTAGATTAACCGCGGAAGCTCGTTCGAACCCGGGTGCCCCCCTCGGCCGAGCCCGATCCGCCCGGGCGCTGGGTGAGCGTCCACGAGCTCGCCGAGTGGGTCTACTGCCCACGGGCGCACTACTATGCCCGGCGCCTTCCGGCCGGGTCCGAGGATCCTTCGGCGGCCGAGGGGCGGATCCGGGGCGCGTCCTACCATGCCGGGTACCTCACGGACGCGCTCGACCGCGAGCATCGGACGGATCGCTGGTGGGTCGGGGCGCTGATCGGCGCGGGGATGATCGTGGCGGCGTTCCTGATCCTCCTCCCTCCATGATCGGCCGGATCGAGCTCGCGCTCCTCCTCGGCGTCGCCGGGCTCCTCGTGCTCGCCGTGACGGCGACCGCGCTTCGGTCGGCGCGGCGCGATCGACGGCACGGGCGGCTGCTCAGCGTGGACACCCCCGCGGCCCCGGGCCGGCTGCTCCGGTCCGAGCGGTGGAAGCTCGCCGGACGACCGGATGCGATCCGCGTCCGGCCCGATGGCCGGTCGGTCCCGATCGAGGTCAAGTCCCGGCCGGCTCCGCGGCGCGGGCCTCCGGACTCCCATGTCGCCCAGCTGTGGGCGTACTGCCTGCTCCTCGAGGAGTCGACGGGCCGGGCCCCTCCCTACGGCGTGCTGCGGTACGGCGACGGACGGGAGTACGAGCTGCCGTGGGACGAGGCTGCCCGCAGCTGGCTGTGGCAGGTCCGCCGAGCCGTCGGTCGTCCGTACGCCGGGGAGGACCGGGCCTCGCCGGGCCGCTGCTCCCGATGCGTGTTCCGTTCCCGCTGCGACCGCGCCGTCGCCTAGCCCCGCATTCTGTCAGCCGGTGCGGGGCGGGACCGGAGGGGACGGACCGCGTACGAGGCTCGGCTCGCACGTGACCGGGAAGTTCACCGAGCTCGCGATGAAGCAGGTGCGGTGGGCCTCCTCGTGCAGCTCGTTCGCCCGCTCGGGCGAGCCGTCGGAGATGACGACCCGGGGATGGAGCGTGACGGAGACCATCCGGCCGCCCCCGCCGGGATCGAGCCGGAGGGTCCCCTCGGCCCCGTCCGTGTACTCCGTCACCACGATCCCGTCCCGGGAGCAGAGGTGCAGGTAGGTGAGCAGGTGGCAGCTCGAGAGCGCGGAGACGAGCAGCTCCTCGGGGTCGACCCGGTCCGGATCGCGGCGGGGTCCGAGCCCCGAGGTGGCGAGGATCGCGGGAGCGCCCGGGATCTCGATCGAATGGGCCCGGGCATACCCGCGGTACTCGCGGGTCCCCGAACCGAGGTTACCGGTCCAGGTCACCTGCACGTGGTACCGATGCTCGGAGGACATGGCCGGGAGACGGTCCCGGCGATTTAAGCGCGTGAGGCCGGGGCGCGCGGGGCCGCCGCGGGACCCCCGAGCGGTCGGCCGGATCCCCGCGGTCGCGCCGAGGGCCGGGCCCGTCCGCCCGTCGCCTTCCGAGGGCGGAAGGGTCATCTGTCCGGTGCCCGCCTGAGGGGGCCATGGCCGACGTCGACCGGAAGGAGCGGATCGCCAAGGTGATCGCCGCATGGAAGGAATACCGGGCTCTCCTCGAGAGCTCCCAGGACCACGAGTTCAACTTCGGGGTCGTGATCAGCCGGGACGGCCAGCGGGCGAACGACCTGGCGCTGCGCTTCGCCGAGGCCGAGGTCCTGGGCGGGGCCTGATCGATCGGGGACGCGGCGGCCCGTTCACCGCGGCGTGCCCCGGCGGGCGAGGAGCTCCCGGAGATCGTAAAGCTCCTCGACGCCGTCGCGCGAGGGACGTCCGCCCCGATGGAGCCACGCGGCGCGCATCCCCACCGCCCGGGTGCCCTCGACATCGCAGGCGAACGAATCCCCCGCGTGGAGCGCCTCCGAGGGAGCGACCCGGGCCCGTTCGAGCGCCCGCCGGAAGATCCTCGGGTCGGGCTTGGCCACGCCCAGCTCCGGGGAGGAGGTCACGCCCCGGATCCACGCTCCCCACCCCGGGTGGCCCCCGAGGAGCGGAAGGTCGTCCGCGTGGTTCGAGATCACGTGGAGGGGCCCCCCCGCGCGTTCAGGTCCCGGAGGACCGACCCCGCCTCCGGGAACGGCGGGCGCCACCGGGGGGAGATCGCCTCCTCGCGGACGAGCGCCACCCTCCTCTCGACGGGGCCCCGGGCGCCCCGTCGGCGGAGCGCCCGCTCGTGGACCCGGTCGGCGAATCCCGGGACCCTTCCCACGAGCCCCGGGGCGACCGGCCCGAGCTCTTCCTCGCACCGTTCGACCTCCCCAGGGAGCTCCTCCCCCGGAGGCCCGACTTCGGCGCGCTCGGCGGCCCCGCGGAATAGGGCCCGCCGGTCGGTGATCGGCTCGGCGAGCGGGCCTCCGAAGTCGAAGAAGATCGCGCGGGGCGCCGCGGCGCGGCCGGGAGCGCGGAGCCGTTCTTCCGCGCCCGGGTCCCTCAGGCCACGGCGCGGCGACGCGTGTAGTAGAGATCGGTCCGGTACCGCATCCTGAGACGTCCATCGGCCTCCCGGGGCGCCCGTTCCGTCGCCCGGCGGAGCTCGCCGAACAGGGCGTCGCGGCGCTCCGGAGGCAGCTGGGCGACGTAGCTCACGGACCCGATCCGGTCCTCGAAGGCGGCCGCATCGAGGAGCTGATCGAAGCGGAACGAGCGCACGGCGAGCGGTTCGAAGAGGGGCGACCGTCGGAAGGCGTCCCGCCACCTGCGCTCCTGGTGGGTCGGGGGCGCGTCCTTCTCCCGGTGGGCCCGGAGGAGGCGCCCGAGCTCCCGCTGCCACCCGATCCGCTCGTCCCGGACGTTCCAGACGAGCCCGACGCCCCCCCACGGTCGAAGGACCCGGCCGAGCTCGGGGAGCGCGCGGTCCATCCCGAACCAGTGGAAGGCCTGCGCCGCCACCACGGCGTCCACGCTGTGGTCCCGGAACGGGAGCGCCTCCGCCACGCCCGCGAGAAGGTCGACCGGCGTCCCGTGACGTCGGAGCTCCCGCCGCATGGCGGGGATCGGCTCGATCGCGAGGGGGCGCAGCCCCTGGGCGGCGAGCGCGCGGGTGAACTTGCCGGTCCCGGCCCCGAGCTCGACGATCCGGGAGGCGCTCGTGAGATCGAACAGGGTGCCCAGGAGCTGCACCGCTTCCGCGGGGTACTCCGGGCGTCCCCGGTCGTAGCGGTCCGCCGCCCGCGAGAAGCCCGAGCGCGCGACGGGGTGCACCGGCATGCCCTCCGAGGAGGCCGGCCCGCGAAAAGCCGTTCGGGTCGTCCGGGCGCGGGCCCCACGAAACCTTTTGACGGGGTCGTCGGTGCGGCGCCGATGCCCGAGGGCACGCTGGAACGGACGCTGGTGCTCGTCAAGCCGGACGGCGTCAAGCGCGGGCTCCTGGGCACGATCCTCTCCCGCTTCGAGCACAAGGGGCTCAAGGTCGTCGCGGCGCGGCTCCTCCTGATCGGGCCGGAGCTGGCGGCCCGCCACTACGCCGAGCACGAGGGGAAGCCGTTCTACCCCTCCCTCGTCCAGCACATCACCTCCGGTCCGGCCCTTGCGCTCGCGCTCGAGGGCCGGTCGGCCATCGCCGTGGTCCGGCTGATGACCGGGGCGACGAACCCCCAGACGGCCGCCCCCGGCACGATCCGGGGCGACTTCGGTCTCGCCATCACGGCGAACCTCATCCACGCCTCCGACTCGCCCCAGTCGGCCGAGCGCGAGCTCGGTCTCTACTTCCGGGCCGAGGAGTACCTGCCCTACACCCGGAGCGACGAGGGCTCGGTCTAGGGGTCGCGGCATGGCCCAGATCGACGCCGCGGTCCGTGCCCTGGCCCGCGGGGAGCTCGTGGTCTACCCCACGGACACCCTGTACGGTCTCGCCGCCCGGGCGACCGACCGCCGGGCCGTGACCCGGCTCTTCCAGGCGAAGCAGCGGCCCGCCGACTCGCCGGTCTCGATCGCGGTCTCCTCCCTGGAGGAGATCGAGGCGCTGGCCCGGCTGACGAACTCGGAGCGCGCCTTCCTGAGGCGCGAGCTCCCCGGCCCGGTCACCGTCCTCCTTCCGCCGAGCCCCGGGGGGCTCCAGCGGCTCGCTCCCCAGGTGACGGGCGTCGGCCGCTCGATCGGCGTGCGGGTCCCGGACCATCCCGTCGCGCGCGAGCTCGCCCGGCGCGCCGGTCCGATCACGTGCACCTCGGCGAACCTCCACGGCCAGCCGAACCCCACGGACCTCGACGGGGTCCGGAGCGCGCTGGGCCGGGCCGTGGCCGTCTACCTGGACGGCGAGCCGGCCCCGAGGGGCGCGGCCTCCCGGGTGGTCGATCTCACCGCCCAGGTGCCCACCGTCCTGCGGGAGTGAGCCGGCCGATGGAGCCGGCCGAGCTCGAGCGCTGGCGGGCGGCCGGTCGGATCGCCGCGGAGGCCCGGGAGCTCGGCGCGCGCGAGGCGAAGCCCGGGGTCGGCCGCCGCGAGCTCGCCGACCGGATCGAGGCCTACATCCGCTCCCGGGGCGCCGAGCCGGCCTTCCCCTCGAACATCTCGCGCAACGAGGAGGCGGCCCACTTCACGCCCGACCCCGAGGACGCGGTCACGCTCGAGGAGGGGGACCTGGTCAAGATCGACGTGGGGGCGCACCTGGACGGCGCCCTCGCCGACACCGCCATGACGGTGGAGGTGGGCGGCGGGAAGCGGTACGAGAACCTGGTCCGGGCCGCGGTCGAGGGCCTCGAGGCCGGGATCGCCGAGGTCCGCGCGGGGGTGCCCGTCGACCGGATCTCCCGGGCGATCGAGGGGGCGGTGCACCGCTACGGTCTCAAGCCGGTCCGCAACCTGACGGGCCATTCCATCGAGCGCTACCTCCTCCACGCGGGCAAGTCGATCCCGAACGTCGCGGGGATGAGCGCGGAGACGCTCGACGAGGGCGAGATCATCGCCATCGAGCCGTTCGCGACCAACGGGGTCGGGGAGATCCGGAACGGGCCGTTCGGCAACATCCTCCGGTTCCGGCGCGACCCCGGCCCCGAGGCGGCCGAGCTGCGCCCGTACTTCGAGCGGTTCCGCACGCTCCCCTTCGCGCTGCGCTACATCCCCGAGGCCGCGGGCCGGGAGAAGGTCCGGCGCGCGCGGAAGTACCTCCAGTCCTACCCGGTCTTCGTCGAGTCGGGCGAAGGGTACGTCGCGCAGGCGGAGCACACGGTCCGGGTCCTCCGGGACGGGGCCGAGGTGCTCACCCGGCGCCCCGGGCCCCCCTGAGGCCGGCCGGGCCGGCCCGGGGTTTCCCCGGCGCTACCGACAGCTCAAGAGACCCGGAGGTCGTGGACGCCCGATGGACGAGGCGGCCGCCACTCCCCCGGGCCCGGGTAACGGCGTCGGGGCACGGCTCGATCCGGCGCATGCCCGCAACGCGCTCATCGTCCTCTCGGCGATCGCGCTCATGGTCCAGTACGTCGAGACGATGGTCATCCCCGCGATCCCGACGTTCCTGCGGTTCTTCCAGCTGCGTTCGAACGCGCTCCCCACGGTGACCTGGGTCCTGACGGCCTACCTGCTCGTCGGCACGGTCGCGACGCCGATCTTCTCGAAGCTGGGCGACATCGTGGGCAAGAAGCAGATGCTCCTGGTCACGATGGTGATCTACGCCGTCGCCGTGAGCGTGGCCGGTTTCACGCCGAACATCGGCGCCTTCTTCGGCCTGGCCCGGCCGGACCAGATCTACGTGTTCATCCTCGTGCGGGGGATCCAGGGGATCGGGATCGCGATGTTCCCGCTCGCCTTCGCGATCATCGGCGAGACCTTCCCCCCCAGGGAGATCGGGCTCGCCCAGGGGATCGTGAGCGCCATGTTCGCCGCGGGCGCCTCGCTCGGCCTCTTCGGCGGGGCGTGGATCACCGACACCTTCGGCTGGCAGCTCACCTACCACACGGTGATCCCCTTCGCCGTCCTCGCCGTGATCCTGGCCGCCCTGATCCTCCCGACCTCGCGGGTCCGGCACGCGGTCCGCCTCGACGTCGGGGGCGCGGCGGCCCTCGGGGTGGCGCTCGCCGGCTTCCTCCTCGCGCTCAGCGAGGGTCCGACGTGGGGCTGGCTCACGATCGACGCCGTGACCGTCGCCGGCGTGCCGGTCGGCGTGCCGCTCTTCCTGGCGATCAGCGTGGTCGCCTTCGTGCTCTTCCTCCTCTGGGAGCCGCGCGTCACCGCGCCGATCGTGGACTTCGCCCGGATGAAGGTGAGGAACGTCTGGATCTCGAACGTGGTCGGGCTGCTCACCTCCGCGGGGATGTTCATCATCTTCGTCGTGGTGACCCTCGTGATCCAGGCCCCGACGACCGCCTACGGTCTCGGCGAATCGATCTTCATCTCGGGGCTCCTGTTCGTCCCGAGCACCCTCGCCATGCTCGCCTTCGGCCCGTTCATCGGGCGCGCGGTGACCCGGTTCGGGCCGAAGCCGCTCATGATCCTGGGCGGGGTGCTGGTGATGGCGGGCGGGCTCCTCCTGATGGCGTTCAACCGGCTCCCGATCCAGTTCGTCTTCGTCCCGATCTCGGCGCTCGTGGGGATGGTGATGACGTTCATCGCCATCATCAACATCATCGTGCTCTCCTCGCGGCCCCAGGAGCTCACGATCCAGACCGGCATGAACCAGACGTTCCGGAACGTCGGGATGGCGCTCGGCCCGGCCATCTCCGCGACGATCCTCACGAGCCTCACCGTGACGCACCGCTTCCCGACCCCGTCCGGCCTCCAGAGCGTGACCTTCCCGTCGCTCACCGGCTTCGAGGTCGCCTTCCTGGTGACGGCGCTGCTCGGCGCCAGCTGCGCGGTGCTCTCGCTCTTCGTGCAGAACTACCGGTACCTGGCGGACGGGACCCGGGTCGCGACCCCCGCGCCGGCGAGCCCCGACGGCGGGGAGTCCGCGGGATCCGCCCCGTCGGCCCCGGAGCGGGCCTAGCACGGTCCCGCGCCCCCGGCGCGGCGTCCGACGCCCCGGGTCAGGCCGGACGCGCCCCGGGGGCGGCGGAAGCGCCGGCCGCGGAGGGCCCCTCGAGCCGCTCCCGGGCCCGCCGGGCGCCCTCGACCATGCTCTCGAGCTTCGCCCGCGCCACATCGAGGCTGCGGGTCCGGAGCCCGCAGTCCGGGTTGATCCAGAGCCGCTCCGGATCGCCGAGGATCCGGGCCGCCCGGAGGATGCGGTCCTCGACCACCTCCGGCGTCTCGATCTCGTCCCGGTGGACGTCGAGCACGCCGAGGCCGATCTTCCGGGGGTCGCCGTACTCCCGGAACATCGAGAGGATGGCGTAGCCGTCGTGGTCCGCGGAGTCGCGGTTCGCGAACTCCCAGGTCCACTGCGAGCACCGCTTCGCCTCCAGCAGGGCGGGGAAGAGCGACCGGTAGTCGGAGAAGCAGATGTGCATCGTGAACTCCGCGTCGAGGCCCTCGGTCGCCGCGTTGAACCCCTCGGCCAGGAGGGCGGCCTCGTCGGGATGCGTCCCGCCGGCCGGCTCGTCGATCTGGATCACCCGGCACCCCCGGTCGATGAGCGCCTTCAGGGTCGGCCGGATCGCGTGCTTCGCCACGGCGAGGACGAACTCCCGCTGCGCCGAGCGCCGGACGGCGCGGCCCTTCCATCCCGCGTGGCGGCCGAGGTAGTGCTCGTTGTAGGACCAGTCGGCGATCGTGTAGGGGCCGGTGATGGGGAGCTTCGGCTCCCGGTCGGTGTGCCGCCGCACGAAGTCGAACTCCTCGAGATGGTAGGGCTTCGGGAGGCCGACCTCCGAGGTGTTCGCGGCCTTGAGGTAGTACTTGTTGTCGAAGGACCGGACGTGCCCCTGGAACTCGAAGCCGGTCATCTGCCGGACGGCGAACTCGTACATCTCGATCCGGCGCGCCTCGCCGTCGTACACGCGGTCGAGCCCGACGGACTCGAAGTAGCGCAGCCCGAACAGGGCGGCCAGGTCGCGGATCTCGGGCGTCGTGAGGGCGTTCGGGTCGCCCGAGAGGAAGGACCGGAGGTGCGGGTCCGCGGGGTCGGCGAACTCGAGCTTCCCGTTCCAGCGCTCGAGCTCGGCCCGCGCCGCGGGGTCGAGGGGCTGGCGGTGCTGGCCCTGGATCTGCCACCTCGGCCGGGCGATGGAGCCGATCTCCTGCGTCGGGAAGAGCCGGGGCCGGGTCATCGCGGGCCCCCGTCGACCATCGACCGGGCGAGGGGAAGGATCTCGAGCTTCCGCCGCGCGGCCTCGTAGGGCAGGAGATCGAGCGGTCCGCCGGGGCCGAGCCAGAGCCGGGGGGGGCGGAGCCGCTCCCGGGCCTCCTGCGCGAGCGCGCGGATCTGCTCGGGGTCCTCGCGCAACGTGGTCCGCGGGTCGAGGCAGCCGAGCCCGATCCCGATCGGGGCGTCGGGCACCGGGAGGCGGGCGAGCTCCGTCTCGGAGAGGTCGATCCCGATCACCGAGACCGGCAGGCGGCCGAGGAGGGGGAAGACCGGCGCCGCATCCCCGAAGAAGGTCCAGACGATCGTGTCCCCGCCGTTCGCGCTCCCGCCGATCGCCCGATACGCCGCAAGGACCGACTCCGCCGCCGGGCCCCGGGGCGGACGGACCACCAGGAGCGGCTCCTCGAGGAGGAAGGAGCGGTACCCGCGTCCCCGGAGCTCGGCGATCTCCTCGGCGAGGAGCCGGCCGAGCCGGTGCACGAGCGCCTCGTGGGTCTCTCCGGAACGGTTCTCGAGCACGCCGGCGAGGGTGTACGGGCCGGGCAGGAGGATCTGGGCCTCCGCCGGGCCGAGGCCCGCGGCCGGACCGGGGAAGACGTCGGCGAGGGCGCCCGGAGCGCGCTCGGGCGGGTGGTGCAGGACCGGTTGCCGGAAGAAGGTGTTCGTCTCGAACCAGCGGGTGACCGGACCGACGGTGAACCCGCCCCAGCGCTCCGCGAGGGGCCGGAAGATGTCCTGCCATCGAAGGTACCCGGCGG
Organism: Thermoplasmata archaeon; assembly: GCA_027314915.1. Classification (GTDB taxonomy): domain Archaea; phylum Thermoplasmatota; class Thermoplasmata; order Lutacidiplasmatales; family UBA184; genus JAKIVR01. The sequence goes on from DAHUZZ010000013.1 coordinate 47,871, forward strand.
TGAGCGGCGCGAGCCCGTTCCGCCGCTCGAGCCCGAGGATCTCGCGCTCGGTGGACCGCGTGAGCGCCTCGACCGCCTCGGGCGTGGCGCGGCCCCGGTCCAGGTCCCGGGTCGCGGCCACGAGCGCCTCCGGGCGCGGGAAGAACCCGGTCAGCGACGCGACGACCTCCATGGGAGGGCGCCGACCGAGGTGGGGGAGATAACCGTGACGTGGCCGGCGAGATGAGAAACCGGTTTGCGCCCCGGACAAGCGCGCGGGAGCGTCCCTACCGCGCGAGGTTCTCGTGCACGATGGCGTCGAAGTCCCTGGGCTTGGGCGGCCAGCCCTCGGTCATGTACTGCAGGAACTCCTCGCGCGTACGGAGGAGCAGCGCCTCGTTGGTCCCCTTCTCGAACCCCACGGAGGAGGCGTAGCGCTCGGGCAGCGCGTGGTGCGCGCCGAAGTGCGCGGGGTACACCTCGGTCGCCTCGGGGAGCCGGAGGATCTTGTCGTGGAGGCTCTCCCACAGGAGGTTCGGGTCGCCGTCCCCGAGATCGGTCCGGCCGCAGGAGCCCAGGAGCAGGGTGTCGCCGGTGAAGATCGTGTCGGCGACGTGGAGCGTCAGGTGGTCCCGGGTGTGTCCCGGGGTCTCGAGGACGCCGAGCTCGAGGCGGCCGAACGGGACCGTATCGCCCTCGGCCACCACGCGGTGCGGATACTGGGCGGGCGAGCGGGCGCTGAGGAGGATGGGGGCGCCGGTCCGGGCATGCAGCTCCGCGTGACCGGCCAGGTGGTCGGCGTGGGTGTGGGTCTCGACCACGGCGCGGAGCCTCCATCGGCCCTCCTTGAGCTGCGCGAGATACCCGTCGGTCTCCCGACCCGGGTCGACGAGGATCGCCTCGCGCTCGAGGGGATCGCCGAGGAGGTAGGCGAGACAGCCGGAGCCGAAGCGCGGGAACTGCTGCACGACGAACTCGCCGGAGGGCACCTCGCCGTAGCGGGGGACCTCGGGATCCGCCACCCGGGCGTACTCGTCGATCCCGCCCTCGAGGGCCGCCACGTTCACGAACCCTTCCCGCTCGAGGAGCTCCACGGAACGGCGGGCCTGGTCGCCGAAGTGCGAGTACGCGACCACCGGGAGGTCGCGCGGGATCTCGTGGAGCCGGCGCGCGAGCTCCGGCATCGGGACGGAGTACTCCTCGCCCGGGATCCGGGCGAGTTCGCGCTCCCCGGCCGGTCGGACGTCGAGGAGGAGCGGGGGTTCCGGACCCTGCAGGAGGGCCGCGAGGTCCCTCGGTCCGATGAGGGTCGCCGCCCCGGCCCGCTCCGGGCGCGAGAACGGGTGCGGGAGCACGGGGTGCGTCGGGGCCGACATCCGCACCCCGGGACGGCACGGATGAGTATTTGATGCCTTTAGAACGAACTATGGGGCGGAGCCGCGCCGGGACCGGTCTCCCTCGCCGGGTCGGCGCGGGGGGCTCCGGAGGGGCGTTCGGGAGCGACCCCCCGGTCCGCTCGGGCCGACGGGGGCGGAACCCCTCCTCACGAAACACTTAACATGCGGAGTCCCGGTTCATGGAGGTCCATGGTCCAGGCGCAGGAGCCCTCCGGTTCCGACGGCCTTTCGGGCCGTCCCCGGGCCGCGCGCTCGCCTCCGGCCGAGGAGGACGAGGCCGCGAAGACCGAGGAGCTCGGCCGGCGCGCCGTGGAGCTCGCCCGCCACTACCACGGAAAGATCGAGACGGTCCCCAAGGTTCCGGTCCGGTCCCTCGCCGACTTCTCCGTCTGGTACACGCCCGGCATCGCGCGGGTCTCCCTCGAGATCGCCCGCCGCCCCGAGGCCGCGTTCGACCTCACGGGCCGGTGGAACACGATCGCCATCGTCACCGACGGCAGCCGGGTCCTCGGACTCGGCGACATCGGCCCGCAGGCGGCGCTGCCGGTCATGGAGGGCAAGGCGCTGCTGTTCAAGTTCCTGGGCGGCGTCGACGCGATCCCGATCCCCGTGCAGGTGGGCTCGGCCGACGAGCTCATCAGCACCGTGATGCGGCTCGCCCCGGCGTTCGGAGGGATCAACCTCGAGGACATCGCCTCGCCGAAGTGCTTCGAGGTCCTCGAGGAGCTCCAGAAGAAGCTCCCCATCCCCATCTGGCACGATGACCAGCTCGGGACCGCGGCCGCCACCGTCGCCGGCCTCCTGAACGCGCTCAAGGTCACCGACCGGGACATCCGCTCGGTCCGGACGGTGCTGCTCGGGGCCGGCGCCGCGAACCTCGTGACCGCGCGCCTCCTCATCGCGCTCGGGCACGACCCGCACCGCCTGAGCGTCCTCGACCACCACGGCATCCTCGAGGGGGAACGGGAGGACATGGACGCGCTCGCACTGCACAACCGGTGGAAGTACCGGCTCGCCCTCCAGACGAACGGGGGCGGCCGGCAGGGCGGCCCCGCCGAGGCGCTCCGGGAGGCCGACGTGCTCCTCGCCGCCTCCACGCCGGACCCCCGCACGATCCACCCGGACTGGATCCGGAGCATGCGCCCGGGCCCCATCGTCTTCGCGCTCGCGAACCCCACCCCCGAGATCTGGCCGGCGCAGGCCCGGGAGGCGGGCGCCGCCGTCGTCGCGACCGGGCGGGGCGACTTCCCGAACCAGGTGAACAACTCGCTGATCTTCCCCGGGGTCTTCCGCGGCGTCCTCGACGCCCGGGCCCGGAACATCCCGGACGAGATCGTGATCGCGGCCGCCACCGAGCTCGCCCGCCAGACGGCCCGGCGCGGCATCACCGCCGAGCACATCCTGCCGACCATGGAGGAGATCGAGGTGTTCCCGGAGATCGCGGCCGCGGTCGCGAGCCGGTGCGTCGAGCTCGGGATCGCGCGGAGGACCCGGACCCGCGACGAGTTCCTCGAGGTCGCCCGCCGACGCATGGCCCGGACCCACGAGCTCGCCTCGGCGCTCCGGGCGGCCGGACTCATCGACCCGATGCCCGACGACGACCCCGCCCCGAAGGAGAAATCATGACCAGCTCGCACCCCCACGGACACCCCGCGCGCCCCCCGAACCCGACCGAGGACCCCGCGAAGCAGATCCACCTGAGGCTCGCGGGCGAGAAGGACCTCCCGCAGCTGGTGCCGCTGCTCCTCCGGCTGAAGCGGCTCAACGAGGAGTTCGACCCCCTCCTCAAGGTCCGGCCGGATGCGGAGGTGCGCGCCCGGGAGGTGCTCAAGGCGGATCTCCAGAACCCGAGATCGGTCCTCCTCGCGGCGGAGGGGCTCGGGACCGACGCCGGCAAGCTCGTCGGGATCGTCCGGGCGACGGTCCGGGAGCGTCCCTTCTACGCGCCGGACTCGGAAGGGGTCATCCAGGACATCTATCTCATGCCGCTCTACCGGCGGCACGGGGTCGGGGAGTTCCTCCTCCAGGAGACGGTCCGCTACCTCAAGGAGCGCGGCGCCGGGCTCGTCACCGCCGAATTCCCCACGCAGAACGAGATCGCGAGCCGGTTCTACGCGAAGCGGGGCTTCCGTCCGATCACGGCCCTCCACGCGAAGATCATCTAGCGCGCGCCCCCGGTGCCCCCTTCGGGGGGACCCGGAAACGGTGACCACCGCTCGGAGAGGTTACGGTGGATTTATCCCCCCTCGCCCGGAAAGATGCGCATACGCACGCGCCGACGCTGCCCGGGCCCGAGGAACTCCTGGCCCGGATCGGTTCCCTCCTGGAGCGGGAGCCGCTCCGGCCGTGGTGCGTCCATCGTCTCCGCGAGGAGTTCGTCGAGGAGCGCGCGGAGGCGCGGACCGAGGAGCTGCTCTTCGAGGTGCGCCGCGCCGCCGACCTCCTGGTGGCCACGGGCCGGGCGCACCGCGAGATGGTCTACGCCGTCGAGATCGGCGAGCGTCCCCCCGACCCGGCGTACTGGTCGTACCGCTCCCCCCACACGGAGCTCGGGCAGTTCGGTCCCGAGTACGATCCGTCGCGGATCCTCCACCGGCTCGATGCCCGCGTCGAGCGCACCGGACCGTAGGCCCGGGCGCCGGCCCGCGCAAACCTTGTAATCCCCGGCCCCTGAGACGGGCATGAGCCCCGATCCGGCGCCGACGAGCCCGGCCCCGAAGTACCTGCGCCGCGGCAAGGTCAAGGAGGTCTGGGAGATCTCCCCGACCGAGCTCGAGTTCCGTTTCACCAACGACATCTCCGTCTTCGACAAGCACATCCCGAGCGAGATCCCGCTCAAGGGGGAGTCGCTCGCCCGGACCGCGGCGCACTGGTTCGAGATGTGCGAGCGGATCGGGGCGGCGCACCACTACCTCGGGCTCTCGGGACCGCAGGCGATGCGGGTCCGGCGCGTCCGGGTCGTCCCCCAGCCGCGCACCCTGGGACCGGAGCCGCGGGACTACCTCGTGCCGCTCGAGTTCATCGTGCGCTACTACCTGGCGGGCTCGATGTGGGACCGCGTCAAGGCGGGCCAGGTGAAGCCCGAGCAGCTGGGATTCCCGGCCGGCAAGGCGCTCGCCTACGGGATGCCGCTGCCGGAGCCGCACTTCGAGGTCACCACGAAGCTCGAGCCGGTGGACCGGCTGCTCGACTGGCCGGAGGCGCTCGAGCTCTCGGCGCTCGACCGGAAGCAGATGGACTCGGTCCGGGAGATGCTCCTCAAGGTCGACGCGGCGATGTCCCGGGAGATCGAGCCCCGCGGGCTCCTCCACGTGGACGGGAAGAAGGAGCTCGCCGTCGACCGCGAGGGGAAGCTCATGATCGTGGACACCTTCGGCACGGCCGACGAGGACCGGTTCTGGGACAAGGGCGCCTACGAGCGGGGCCGGATCGTCGACTTCTCCAAGGAGTTCGTCCGGCAGCACTACCGGCAGACCGGCTACTACGACGAACTGATGAAGGCGCGGAACGCCCCGGCGCCGGAGCCCGCCATTCCGGCCCTGCCCCCGCTCCTCGTCGACGAGGTGAGCCGGCTGTACTCCACGGTGTATCAGCGGCTCACCGGCGAGCCGTTCGCCCCGCTGCCCCGTTCCGGCTAGGGACCCTCGCCCTCGATATCGGGCGACGCGCTCCCCTCGTGGGGGACGGGCGGTTGATCGGGTGGCCGGATCCTGCGCCCACCCGCGGGGCTCGCTCGCCCTGGATCCCTACCGCACGTACCCGGTGGGTCCTCGCCTCGGCCGGCCTGGTGCTCCTGGCCGGGCTCCTCCTCGGATCCCGGGTCGGGGCCGCGGGCGGGTACGGGTCGACCACGGGCTCCGGTCAGCTGCTGGAGCTCGCGGCGCCCGCGAGCGCCCTCCTGCTCTCCGCCTCGCTCTGGAGGTATCCCGGATCGCTCCGCTTCGGGCTGGCCGCGGCCGGAGCGGCGACGTGGGCGGCCGGCGAGATCCTGGGCGCCGTCGACATGGTCCCGAACCGGACGGTGGGGGCCGTGTACCCCGTCCTGGGGGCGGGGATTACCGCGTGGGGCTTGGCCGCGCTCGTCTACGCAGGCCTCTCCCTGTTCCTCCAATCCTGGCGGCCGACGTCGCCTCCCGGATACCTGGTGTTCGCCCGGTGGCCGACGGCGATCGGGCCGGTCCCACCCCCGCCCCCGGGCTCCACGTGACGGTGGGGACGCCCGGCTCCGCGGGGTCGCTCGAGGGGCCCGGGTAACGCTCCGCGGCGAGCCGTTTCCACGCCTCTCCGAGGGCTTATCCCCCGATACGGGCTGGCAGGACCATGCCCACCAAGAGCTCCGCCCGGCCCGCCGTCGCCGTGGAGGAGGGGGAGCGCGAGAAGCGACCGATCGCCCTGGAGGATCTCCCGGGCGTCGGCCCGACCACCGCCGAGAAGCTGCGCGAGGCGGGGTACA
>DAHUZZ010000014.1 GCA_027314915.1 Thermoplasmata archaeon
GTCCAGCGCGAGGACACCGAGGAGGGTGGCGAACTCCCGCCCCATCACGCGAGCGAGGCGGGTCTGGACCTCGCGAGGGTTCCAGGGGGAGTAGGCGAGGAACTGGTAGAACTGGTGCGGGGCGGTCCCGGGGAGCTTCTCGGCGAGGTTCTCCACGCTCTTGCGCTCCTCGCTGGGGAGGACGAGGCCGGTGAGGTAGGCCGTGGCGTTCTGCTGGGTCTCGGCGCCCCGAGCCCCGGTGTCGAAGAGGTCGAGGAAGTTCGAGAAGAACCGCTGGGTGACCGGCATCCATTCGGCGGGGACGAGGACCTTGGGCTCCGACGGTGGCATGCCGGAGGTTCGAGGCCCTCCGGGCTTGAAGGAGTAACTTCCACTCGCGCAGGGTTCCCGGGGCTACCGGCACAAGTCTCAGAGTAGTACTAGCTCGCGGGCGAGGCGGGATGGCCGAACGCCACGAGGAGCGCCGGAAGTCCCTCGAGGATCATCGTCGGACCGGGCTCCGTGAGGTAGTTCGCGTCGATCCCGATGAGATGCCCGTCCTTGACGGCACCGAGATCCGACCAGAGCGGAGCCGTGGTGTAGCTCGACTCGGTGAGCCCGAAGCCCACTCCGTAGACGAGGAACTCGGGGTTGCTCGCGAGCACCTGCTCCCCCGAGAGCTCCGGGTAGGGGAGCGTGGAGTTCGCCGAGATGCTGGTCGCGCTCGCGAGCTCGATGAGCGATTCCCCGAACGTCCCGGGACCGAAGGTCCAGTACCCGCTCGAGTCGGTCGAATAGGTCACGAGGACGGTGGGGTAGGGGGTCCCCTGGGCGGTGAGGTTGGCCTGGACGGCCGAGGCGTTCGCGAGCACGCCCTGGAGCTCGAGGTTCAGCGTCGAGGCGGCCGAGGCCGCGTTGAAGATCTGCCCGAGGAGGGTCTCATCGATCAGGATGTCCCCGAGGGTCGGCGGCTGGAGCATGACGACCGGGATGTGGTAGGTCGCGGTGATCGACTCCACCGCGGCCACGGAGACGATCGTCGTCGCGAGCACGAGCTGGGGGGTCAGGTTGAGCAGCTGCTCGTACTCGAAGGAGGGACTGGTCTGGACGCACATCCGGTCCGAGAGGTTCCAGAGCGCGATCTGGTCCGACGAGTAGTCGGAGGCGAGCCCCCCGAACGCCGGCGAGTAGCAGTCGACCCCCACCACGTGGGAACGCAGCCCGAGCCGGTAGACGGAGTCCATGATGCTGGGACCGAGCACCACGACCCGGCTCGGGTCGTAGGGGACCGTCACCTTCCGACCCAGGTCGTCGGTGAGCGTGACCGTGCTGGGCGTACCGCCCGTGGAGTTGCCCGCTGCCCCGCTGCGGGAGGCGCCGGGCTTGAGCTCGTAGTACGCGGCCGTGCCCGCGACCGCCACGCCGGCCACCACCAGGATGCCGACGGCGACCCAGGCGAGTGGCACCATCCGACGGGACGGGGGGGCCGATGGGGAGGTGTTCAAAGACATTGGATTGCGAGCAAACACCCTTTACTTTAAGCATTGCGGGACCCGCGCGGACCCCGCTCCCCCGCCGGCCCCCCTCCGAGGAAAAGGCTAAGTGACCGCACTCTCCCGATGCCGACGGAGGGAGCATAGGCTAACTTGGCAGACCAGCGGGCTCCAGTCAGGCTCCCGTAGCGGGAGCCTGTGGATTGGGTCTGCGGAGGGGCGCCCGGCGCCCCGATGACGAATGACTGGAGCGCGCGGAGAGACCCGCATATCGGGGTTCAAATCCCCGTGCTCCCACCTCTCCTCGTTCTCGAACTCGACGGTATCGAAGCCCCAAGAACGAGCTCCACCGCATCTTCTTCGCCGGTACGGCTACGGGTCCTCCTCCCTCGGAGGTCGGCCGCGCGCGGCTTGAGTCCGGCAATGGCCCCAGGCCTCCGGGCGGCCCACCGCAGGGTTCCCTTCGACCGTGACGTGCCCCGGAGGGTTGCCGGGTCGGCGGTCCCGTACGTTCACTCCGGCGCGCCGCCCGGCGAGGGCATCCCGCGGCCGAAGCGGACCCGCCAAGCGAGCGCGACCACGGCGGCGGCCGTGCACGTCCCCGCGGCGATCATGTACCATGCTTCGAGGAGGTACGGGGCCCCGCCGTCGAGGGCGATGTAGGCCGCCATGACCCAGACCGCCGTCAGGAGGGCCACGAAGGCCCCGAGGTCGCGTGTTCGGAGGACGGCGGCGCCCGTCGGAGACCGATCGACCGCCCCGGCGCGGACGAGGGGCCCGGAACCGGCCAGAAGGCTCGCGACGAGGACGCACTTCAGCATGTCCACCGGGAGGAAGGGGAGGACCCCCAGGTCGAGCGCCGTCTGGGGGGCGAGTCCCAGGATCACGGCCAGCTGGAGCGCCCCGAAGGCGTAGATCACTCCCACGCCCGTCAGCTCCACCGCCAGGATGCCGGAGAAGGTCGATCGCGACCTCGCGCGATCCACGAACCATCCGATCAGCGCGGCGGCCGCGATGAACCCGAGCAGGTAGCCGCCCGTGGCCCCGAGCACCACCGCGGCGCCCCCGACCGAGAACAGGGGGCCCCCGGTCGTGGCGGCGAACCACGGGACCCCGAGGAATCCGAGGCCCACGTAGGCCACCTGGCTGAGGGGACCGAGCTTCCGGCCCAGCAGGGTGGCCGATACCAGGACCGCGAAGACCTGACCCGTCACCGGGACCGGCGTGAAGGGCAGGGGGATCGAGACCTGGGCCGAGAGACCGGTCAGGATCGCGAATCCGAGCACGAGGGCCGTGGCCTGCAGGTACGCCGCCTCTTCGCGGAATCGAAACAGGGCGCCCTCCCAGCGTCCCAGAACGCGGGAGACGCGGGCGAGCGGGGGCTCCGGGAACATGGCCGACACGGCGGTCCCGACGAGTTCGGAGCTTTGATGCTTGGGTCGCCCGGGAGACGCCGGGCGGCCGTCCGCCGATGCCGGGAGCCGGGGCCCCATGGCGGACCCCGTTCCCGGTTCATACCTCGGGCATTAAACGAACGAACGGTCCCCCCCACGATGTCCACGGAGCTCCCCGAGCCGGAGATCGCGGTGGGACTCCCCGGCGCTGAAGGGCGCGGGGCCCCGCGCGGGCTGGGGAGGCCGATCGAGCGCATCCGTCTCGTGACCTTCGAGCGCTCGCTTTCGGAGGTGGGCGTCGAGGGGCTCGAGGAGATCCTGTCGTCCACGCCGGCCCTCAAGAGCCGGGAATGGTTCGAGTCCGACCGGAGCGTCCGCGAGCTCGCCCTCCTTCGGACGTGCCAGCGGATCTGCGTGCTCGCCCTGGTCGAGGGATCGAAGGGCGGGAGCGGGCTGGCGGAGCGACTGGGGGAGCTCGGCGCCTGGACGGTGCGGTCCGATGACATCGCGGTCCGGCACCTGTACCGGACGGCCGCGGGCCTCCTCTCCCGGATCGAGGGCGAACGAGACATCCAGGATCAGCTCCGCTCCGCCGCCTCCTCGGTCCAGAGCCGACACGCACGGCCGGTCCTACGGAGCCTGCTCGAAGCGGCAGTCCGCTCGGCGGACCGTGCGGTCGGCGAGGGGGCCCTGTCGGTCGCCGATGTCGCCGCCCAGTGGCTGCTCGACCGGGTCGGAGGACGGCGCGTTCGTGTCCTGATCCTCGGGACGGGCGCCGTCGGACGACGTCTCGCGGAACGGTTGGCTCCGCGGGCCCACGTCACCCTGCTCCACCGTTCGCACGCCCCGGAGCCGGCGTGGACGGCCCAGTGGGGGCTCGAGACCTGCGGCCCCGAGGAGCTCCGCGACCGGGTGGCCAGGGCCGACGCCGTGGTCGCGGCCGCCAAGTCGAGCGAGCGGATCCTCCGGGAGACCGACCTTCCCCCGGCCGCGGCCCCCTCCCCCCGCTGGTTCATCGACCTGGGGCTCCCCCGCAACCTCGATCCCGCCATCGGCTCCCGGCCGGGCGTGGAGCTCGTGGACCTCGCCACCCTGCCCCCGGGCCGCCTGGCTCCGGATCGGGCCGACATCCTCACGCGCGAGATGGAGGACGCGGCGCGGGAGGGCGCGCAGCTGCTGGCGGCCGCCTCGATCGAGCCCTGGATCGCCGAGCTGCGGTCCTGGGCCGAGGCGATCCGCGCGGAGGAATGGGAGCGGGCGCTGGGCCACAGCGGACCCGTCCCGGAGGAGGCGCGCATCGCCTTCGAACGGCTCTCCGATCGGCTGGTCCGAAGGCTCCTCGCCGGACCGACCCGCGAGCTGAGGGACCTTCCTCCCACCTTCGAAAGGGACCTCGATCGCCGCCGGATCCTCCGCCTGTTCCGGCCGGACGACTTCGATCCTTGAGCGATCGGCTGCGCATCGGCACGCGGGGCAGCCCGCTCGCCCTCGCTCAGGCCGAGCTGGTCCGGCGCGCCCTCCAACGGACCGGACCCGAGCTCACGTGCGAGATCGTTCGCCTGCGCACGGCCGGCGATCGCGCCCCGAGAGCCCTCCGGGCGCTGGACTTCACCGACGGGATCGACGCGCGGCTCGAAGCCGGCGAGGTGGATCTGGCGGTGCACAGCGCCAAGGACCTGCCCGCGGAACCGGTACGTTCGGTGGTCACGGCCGCCTACCTGCGGCGCGAGGACCCGCGCGACTGCCTGGTGCTCCGGGGGGCACGCCGCCTGCGCGATCTCCCGGCCGGGGCCCGGCTCGGTTCCAGCAGCCGCCGCCGCGAATCGTTGCTCCGCTTCCGGAGGCCGGACCTGGTCCTCGTGCCGATCCGGGGGAACATCGACACCCGGATCGCACGACTGGGGACCACCGAGCTCGACGGGATCATCCTCGCCGCGGCCGGGTTGCGCCGGATGGGTTGGGAGGACCGGATCTCCGAGCACCTGCCCGCCCGCTGGTGGTTGCCGGCGCCCGGGCAGGGGGCCATCGCGATCGAGTGCCGGAGAGGGGACCGGTTCGCCGCCGGGTGCGCGCGCCGGATCGATCACGCGCCGACCCACGCGGCGGTGAGCGCCGAGCGCGCGGCCGTCCGGGCGTTGGGCGGGGGATGCGACCTTCCCCTGGGAGCGCTGGCCCGGACCCGGGCCGGACGGATCCGTCTCGACGCGATCCTCTTCTCCTCCGACGGGGCCCCCCACGCGGCCTCGCGCGAGTCCGCGGACCTTCGCGGCGGGGAACGGCTCGGCCGCCTCCTCGGGAAGGAGCTCCGCCCGTTCGCCCCGAGCCCCGCCTGAGCGGAACCTTGGTCGAACGCTCCCGCGCTCGTACCGAGATCCTTCTCCTGGCCCGCGCCGGCACGTTGCTCGGGCTCGAGCGCCGCCTGCGGCGGACGGGCCGGTCGGTCACCCGGGTCGAGAGCCTCCGGACGGAGGCGATCCCCCGGGCGCCGATACCGTCCTGGCTCCGCGGCCCCGATCCACCGGATCTCTGGGTGGTGACGAGCCGCGCGGTGGTCGAAACGTTCCTGGCGGCGCATCCCCCCTGGCGGTCCGGGCTGCGACGGATCCCCCGCGTCGCGGCGGTGGGGCCGGGCACGGCCCGGGCGCTCCGATCGGCCGGCTTCCGTCCGGTGCAGGTCGGCGCCCACGGGGCGGAGGCGCTCGTGCGAGCGTTGCGCCCGCTGGCCGGCCGGAGGGTCGTCTACCTGCGGTCGGACCGGGCCGGCCGGGGCGTCGCGGACCGGCTGCGCCGCGAGGGCGCGCGGGTGCGGGACCGGATCGCCTACCGGGTGCGGGTCCCCCGCCGGAGCCGGGCCGAGATGATCGCCCTCCTGGGATCGTCGGACCTTTGGGTGGCCGCGAGCCCGTCGTCGCTCGAGGGGCCCCGGCGGGCACTCGGCCCGGCGGGCCTGAGGGAACGGCTCCAGGACGTGCGCGCCGTGGCCCTGGGCGAGCGGACCGCCCGGGCGCTCCGCCGGGCGGGGGCGCTCCGCGTGACCGTCCCGGCGCGGAGTACCGAGGAAGAGCTTACAAATCTTCTCGTGAAGCGGCTCGCCGATGCCCCGACGCTCCCCGCCCCTGGAGACGGAGCCCGCCGGCGGAGGCTCCGTGCGGCCGCGCCGGCTCCGGCGGCTCGCCTCGCTGCGCGATCTCGTCGCGGAGACCGGGCTCACCCCGCGGCAGCTGGTCGCCCCCCTGTTCGTGGGCGAGCGGCCGTCGGAGGCGCCCGAGGGACTGCCCGCGCTCGGTCGCCGCGACGTGGCGGGCACGGTGCGCGAGGTGGAACGGCTCCGCGACCGCGGGGTGCGGGCCGTCCTCCTGTTCGGGGTCCCCCGCCATAAGGACCCCCTCGGCCGGGGGGCCTGGGATCCGAACGGCCCCGTCCCCCGCGCGATCCGGGCCATCAAGGGACAGCTCCCGGAGACCACCGTCCTTGCCGATGTCTGCTTGTGCGAGTACACCGACCACGGCCATTGCGGCGTGGTCTCCGGGGGGAGCGTGGACAACGACGCCACCCTGCCCCTCCTCGGGCGGGCCGCGCGGACCTACGCCGAGGCCGGAGCCGACCTCGTCGCTCCGAGCGCGATGATGGACCATCAGGTCGCGGCCGTGCGCCGCGCGCTCGACGCCGGAGGTCATCCCGGGATCGGGATCCTCGCCTACGGGGCCAAGTTCGCCTCGAGCTTCTACGGTCCCTTCCGTGAGGCGGCCCAGTCCTCCCCGGCGTTCGGGGACCGGCGCGGCTACCAGATGGACGGTCGGAATCCCACCGAGGCGCTCCGCGAGCTGCGGCTCGACGCGGAGGAGGGGGCGGACCTCCTGATGGTCAAGCCCGCGCTGCCCTACCTCGACGTGATCGCCGCGGCGAGGGTCCAGTTCGACCGGCCGATCGCCGCCTACCAGGTCAGCGGGGAGTACGCCATGATCAAGGCGGCGGCCGCCCGGGGCTGGGTCGACGAGGCGAGTGCGGTACGGGAGTCGCTCGGCGCCATCCGACGTGCCGGGGCGACCGTCATCCTGAGCTACTTCGCTTCGGAGCTCGGCCCGGAGCTCCCGGGGGGGGTCGGATGAGCTCCCCCGGACCGCCCCGGGGGCACGCCCCCGAGGAGGGGCCCCGCGAGTTCGTCCGGTATCTCTTCTGGGCCATCCGACCGGAGTGGCGCCGCCGGGCGCCGCCGGACCGGCAGGCCGACCTCGACGATCTCCTCGACCGGATCGGATCGCCCGTCCCCGACCTCACGCTCCGGACCTACTCCCTGGTCGGTACCCGCACCGGGGTCCACGGCCTCCTCTGGATGATGAGCCCGCGGCTCGAGGCGTTCCAGGAGTTCGAGGGCCGGCTCTGGGGCGGGGGTCTGGGCGGCTTCCTCGAGTTCCCCTACGGATACCTCGGCATGGGCCGGAGATCGGAGTACCTGGGCGGCCACGCCCACGCCGGGCAGGAGTCGGGCCCGACCCGGCCGGCGGATCGCCGCTACCTGTTCGTCTACCCCTTGGTCAAGAAACGGGAGTGGTACGGCCTTCCGTTCGAGGAGCGGCGCCGGATCATGGGGGAGCACTTCCGGATCGGGCATGCCTATCCCGACGTCACCATCCATACGGGCTACTCCTTCGGGCTCGACGACGCGGAGTTCATCCTCGCCTTCGAGGGGGACTCTCCCGCCGAGTTCCTGGACCTGGTCCAGGCGCTCCGTCCCACGGAGGCGAGCCGCTACACCGCCCTCGAGACCCCCATCTTCACGTGCCTCGCGGTGCCGCCGCGCCGCATGCTCGAGCTCGCGGCGGGCCTGCCGTGAGCTTCCCGCCCACGCCCGGGATCGGGTCCCGTCGCGCCTTCGCGCGGGCGAACCGGTCCCTGGTGGGCGGGGTCGACAGCCCCGTACGATCGTTCGGCGGGGTCGGCGGGACGCCCGTCTTCTTCCGGAGGGGACGGGGACCGTACCTCTGGGACGTGGACGGACGGCGCTACATCGACCTGGTGGGCTCGTGGGGCGCCCTTCCGCTCGGGCACGCGCCCCCCGCCGTCGTCCGGGCGGTGCGTTCCGCCGCGGGCCGCGGCCTGACCTACGGGGCCCCCTCGCCGTCCGAGCACGAGCTGGCGGAGCGGATCCTCCGGGCGATCCCGACGGTGGACCGGGTCCGCTTCGTGAACTCGGGGACGGAGGCGGTGATGTCGGCGGTCCGCGTCGCGCGCGGCTTCACCGGCCGGCCCCGGGTCGTCAAGTTCGAGGGGGGCTACCACGGCCACTCCGACGGGCTCCTCGCCCGGGCGGGCTCGGGGCTCGCGACGGCCGCGCTCGCCGACTCCGCCGGGGTCCCCCCCTCCGTCGTCGGCGACACCCTCGTGCTGCCCTACAACGATCGCGAGGCGCTCGCCCGGCTCGCGGAGGCCCGGGGCGAGGAGATCGCCGCCTTCGTGGTGGAACCCGTCGCCGGGAACATGAACGTGGTCCTGCCGCGGCCCGGGTTCCTGCGGGCGCTCGAGCGGACCTGCCGCTCGACCGGAGCGCTCCTCATCGCCGACGAGGTCATCACCGGCTTCCGGCTCCGCTACGGCGCGGTCCACCCGGACTTCGGGGTCCGGGCGGACCTCGTGACCCTCGGGAAGATCATCGGCGGGGGTCTGCCGATCGGCGCCTACGCGGGGCGGAAGGACGTGATGGAGGTCGTCGCCCCTCGCGGCCCCGTGTACCAGGCCGGGACCCTGTCCGGCAATCCGGTCGTCATGGCCGCCGGCGCGGCGACGCTCGATGCGCTGACCCCCGCGGTGTACCGCGAGCTCGAACGCCGCTCGGCCCGGCTCGAGGCGAGCTGGACCCGGGCGGCCCGCGACGCGGGGGCCGGGCCCTTCGCGCTGACCCGGATCGGATCGATGCTGGGCCTCTTCTTCGGCGCGTCGCCCCCCCGCGACCTGGAGGAGGCCCTCCGGGTGGATCGCGCCCGGTACGCCCGGTTCTTCCACGCCCTCCTCGCGCGCGGGGTCTACCTGCCTCCGTCCCCGCTCGAGACCGCCTTCGTGTCGGCGGCGATCGGGGCGACGGAGCTCGGTCGGCTCGAACGCGCCGGGCGCGAGTCGTTCACCGTCGCCGGGGCACCGTGACGAACCGCCGCGAACGGTTGGTCCGCGCCCTCCGGGGGGAGCCGGTGGACGCGGTGCCGATCTGGCTCATGCGGCAGGCCGGCCGCCATCTGCCCGGCTACCGGGCGCTGAGGGAGCGCCACGCGATCCTCGACATCGCACGCACCCCCGAGCTGGCCGCGGAGGTGACCCTCGAGCCGCTCGACCGCTACGACCTCGACGCGGCGGTGGTCTTCGCGGACATCACCCTCCCCTACTTCGGGCTCGGGGTCGACTTCCGGATCGACCCCGGGGTCGGCCCGGTCGTCGAGCGGCCGATCCGCCGGGCCTCGGAGATCGAGCGGCTCCGGCCCTTCGAGGCGGAGCGCTCGGTCGGCTTCGTGGGCACCGCGATCCGGCGGTTCCGCGACCGCCGGCCGGACCGGCCGATCATCGGTTTCGCCGGGGCCCCGTTCACCCTCGCGAGCTACCTCGTCGAGGGCCGACCCTCCCGGGACCTCACCGAGACCCGGCGATGGCTGCTCTCGGACGAGCGGGGCTTCGGACGGCTCCTCGATCGGCTCGTCGAGGCCACGATCGACTACCTGCGCCTGCAGGCGGCGGCCGGCGCCGACGCTCTCCAGCTGTTCGATACCTGGGCGGGGCAGCTCTCCCGCAGGGACTTTGCGTCGGTGGTGCTCCCCCGCCTGGTCACCCTGTTCGACGCGCTCGGCCCGCTCAAGGTCCCGACGATCTACTTCAGCACCGGCTCCTCCCACCTCCTCGACCTTGCGGCCCGCGGCGGGGCCACCGCCCTCGGCGTGGACTGGCGGCAGCCCCTCGGCGCCGTGCGCCGGCAGGTCGGGCCGTCGATCGCCCTGCAGGGCAACCTGGACCCGGCCGCCCTCACGACCGACCCCGCCACGGTGCAACGGCTCGCGCGCGAGGTGCTGGACGAGATCCCCGACGGCCGGGGGCATGTCTTCAATCTCGGCCACGGGGTCCCGCCCGACGCCCGTTCCGAGTGCGTGGAGGCGCTCGTGGAGTACGTGCACACCTACTCCGCGGAACGGGTCCGGTCATGACCCCCGCCCATGGCCTCGAGGGCACCGGGATCCTCCTCATGGGCTACGGGAGCCCGGCCGGGCCGGAGGAGCTCCCGGGGTACCTCCGCGAGGTGCTCGGCGGGCGGGACCCCCCGGAGGAGATGGTCGCGGAGTACCGGCGGCGCTACGACCTGATCGGCGGGTCGCCCCAGCTCCGCATCCTCCGGTCGCTCCGGGAGAAGCTCGAGGCGCGCCTGGCCCGGGAGGGATTGGAGCTCCCGGTGTTCCTCGGCACCAGGCACGGGGCCCCGCACGTGAGCGAGGCCATCCCCGACGCGTCACGTCAGGGGATCCGTCGCCGGATCGCCCTCCCCCTCTCGCCCTACGCCTCGCCCTGGATCCTCGCGCCGTAGGAGCGGGCGATCCGGGGCGGCCCGCGGGCCGCGCCCCGGCCGGTCGAGGTGGAGGTGCGCTCGGGACGGCATCGGAACCGCCACGGGATCGCCGGCTGGTCCGGGAACTTCCGCCGGGAGCTCGCGACCGCGCCCGCCGGCACCGTCACGCTGCTCTCCGCGCACAGCCTGCCCGAACGGCTTCGGGTGGCCGGCGATCCGTACCCGGAGATCCTGGCGGACGCCGCCGGGCTCCTCGCGGAAGCGACCCGTCCCCTCGAGGGGGACGTCACCTACCCGAGCGCCGGGAACACGACCGAGCCCTGGTGGCGACCCGACCTCACCGAGAAGATCGTCGCATGGCGGGAGCGGGGCCAACCCGAGCAGCTCCTCGCCCCGATCGGGTTCGTCTTCGAGCACCTGGAGGTCCTCTGCGACCTCGACCACGTGGTGCGCCGGTTCGCGGAGGAGCACGGGGTCCGGTATCGACGGACCCCGATGCCCAACGAGGACGACCTCGTCGTGGAATCCCTCCGGGAGGTGGCCCTGAACGGCGTCGCACCACCTCCGGGCCACGACCGGTAGGTCGGCCCGGCGGGCCCCGCGGCGACCGGGGCGGGAGAGGGGTCCTCGCCGCGCCCCCGTCGGTCGACGACCGTCGGGCCATGGGCCCCCCTCCCGCTTGGGGGGCCCTCACCGGTCCCGGACCGGGGGCCGCCTCGCCACGAGGTAGCTCGTGAACCGGGTCTGTCGCTCCTCGGATACGATCTCGAAGCCCTTCGCGTCCAGGAGCCGCCGGCATGCCTCCGAGGTGCCCTCGGAGACCTCGAGCAGGAGGTGGGTGGTCCGCTCGAGGGTCCGGGGACCCCCGGTCAGGACCGCCACCTCCGCGCCCTCGGTATCGATCAGCAACCAGTCCACCGTGGCTTCGCCCCGAGGGAGGACCACCCGGTCGAGCGTCTCCACGGTCACCGCCACCTCGGCCAGCCCCCGATCCGCGCCGTCGGCGGCCGCCCCCCGGATCAGCGAGGACCTCCCGTCCCGGAGCCGGGGAACGTAGAGCGTCCCGCTGCCCTCGCGGTCCGCCAGGGCCACGTTGAGCACCTCGAGGGCGTGCAACCCGTTCAATCGCGCGTTCGTCCGGAGCTGCCTCGCGGTCGCCGGGTTCGGTTCGATCGCGAGGACCCGCGCGCCGCACGCGCCGGCCCGGATCGCGTAGAACCCGATGTGGGCACCCACATCGACCACCGTCTCGCCGGCGCGCGGCGCGAAGTGCCGGCGGACCGTGGGCTTGTGATCGGGGAGCGTGTAGTGGAGGTCCTCGGAACGGGGGCGGATCTCGAAGCGGAGGCCCCCGGACGCGATCACCGCGGGCGACGTCCCGTAGAGGTAGGGGCCCCGGAAGCGGCCCGGCCGGAGCGTGCGCGAGATGCCCGCGAGGAGGAAGCAGCTGTAGAGCCGCACCGCGGAGCGCGCCCCCACGGGCCGGATCGAAAGGTAGCCCGTCACGCGAGAACCCTCCCCTCTCGGGCGCCCCGCTCCGGCGGGCGGCCCGGGCCTCGGCGTGATGACCCGCGCCTCATCCGTCGCGCCCGGAGCCCACGGGAGGTACCCCCGGCCCTCCCACAGCAGGACGGCGAGGGCGATGCCGAGCACCAGCTTCGAGAGGATGTAGCCGCTCCCCTCGGGGTTGGTCGGGGGGCGATCGACCCGAGCGGAGGCCAGAACGTGATCCACCACACGGCGAAGAGGGCGACCGCGGCCGCCACGGCGCTCCCGGACCGGCGGGTCATCCGCCAGTAGATCGACGTGGACAGGCCGAGAAGAAGCCAGCTCGAGTTCAGGAGGAGGACGATGGGCCAGATGGCCCACCCGTAGTACTGCGGCCATACGACACGCCCCAGGAGGTCGTAGGGGATCTCGTAGAGATGGGTGAACGCGAACGGGAAGGCCGAGGCCACGAGCACCGCGCGCAGCGCACCGAGCGGGCGGAGGACGAACAGCGCGAACCCGAAGAGCGCGACCGCCATGCCGTAGGTCAGCGGGAACGCCGGACCGGCATGCCCCTCGAACATCGCCGTCCGGAGGAGGCTCGGCAGGAACGGCTGACCGAACGTGATCGGGAGGCCGTTCACGAGGATCCAGCCGACCCATGCCGGTCCCACCAGCAGTTCCGGTCTCCGGCGGAGGAGCTCGAGTTTCCGCATCGCTCCGGGCCCGGGTCCTCCGGGCGGATCGGGGCGCGTCGGATAAATGTCGTGAACTCGGAGGGGCGGGCTCCGAGGCTCGGTACCGGTGCCCCCGGGCCGTTCCCCCCGCACGACGGTGCGTCCCCCTGGGGAGGAACGGGACCGCGCGAACCGTCCTTTCGGTCCTCCCCGCGCGAAGGCGTTGCTCCCGGAGGTGGCGTCCCGTCGAGCTTCAGGCCCGGGCGGCGGGGCCGATCCGGGAGAGCACGGTCCGCGCTCGGAGCGTGATCATCTTGCTCGGCCGGCCGGGGGTCTCGAACTCGAGGGACGGCGGGCGCCGGTCGGGATGGGCGGCGTACCATGCGGCGCTCTCGGGATCCGGATCCGGCTGGGCCGCGTCGAGGTTCCATCGTCCGTCGGGACGCCGTTTCGAGCGCAGCAGCTCGAGCGCGAAGCCGAGCCGAGGGTCCTGGCCGTACCCGAGGGCGGTGAGGCAGTCGAGTCCGACGAGGAGGTCGTAGTAGTAGTGCGTGGGCCAGTGGAACCGGTACCACGGCTCGTAGCGGTCCCCCTGGCGATGGAGCTCGCGTTCCAGGTAGAACTCGGCGCCGCGTTCGACGCACGCCGTCATCTCCGGCGTCCACTTCGACCGGGGGTAGGCCGCGAAGGCTCCCAGCCCCTCCCAGGCATCGAGCGTCCGGCTCGGCGCGGGGCTGTCCTTGTTCCACCGGCAGGTCCATCCCCCCCGGGGATGGGCGGTCCGGACCAGCCACTCCATCGTCCGGGAGATCCGGGGGTCCTCCGTGTAGCCCATGCGAAGGAGGGCGCGGACCATGTTGCCGGTGTAGCAGTGGTGGCCCTTTCCCTTCCCGAACCCCCCCACGCCCCCGCCCTGAAGCGGCGAGCGGCCCATCCAGTACTCGCACGAGGCCCCCACCTCGGGGATCTCCCGGCCCGCCCCGAGATCGGCGAGCGCGAGCAGGTTCCAGTTCGTCCCGAGGAACCGGGGCTCGAGCCACCCCCCCTCCCGTACCCACCAGCCGGCCGGGTCCCGTCGCGACAGGATCTCCGCGACCCAGCCCTTCGAGGCGATCTTCGCCCTCGTCGCGCGGACGTCGGGGTCCGCTTCACGCCGGCCGAGGAGCTGGGTGAGGGTGAGGTAGCGGATCGATGGCTGGCTCGGTTCGAGCAGCCAGTCGAGCACCCGGTCGCGGGCCATGCCGTGGAAGAGGAGTCCCTGCTAAGAATCACTCGGTGACCGGCCCCGGGACCCGCCCCGTTCGCTCCGAGCGGTGCCGCGCGGTGGGGCGGCCGACCTCCGGCAGGCGGCCGTTTCACGACCTCCTTCGAAGGATTAAACGGCCCCGACTTCATCGCGGGCGGAGAAGACTCATGCTGGTGTTAGCCGACCTTGCCGTGACGGTGACCAAGGCCGAGGAGTCCGCCCGCTGGTGGCAGGAGAAGCTCGGATTCGCTGTGCACACCGTCGGACCGCCCGGAGGTCACGCGATCATGGTGGCCCCCCCCGGGGAGCGGTTCGTGATCCACCTCTGCGAAGGGTTCGAGGCGGTGGAGCCGGGCAACACGGGCATCGCCTTCGTGACGGACGAGATCGATCGGCTCGTCGCCCGGATGAAGTCGGGCGGCGTCCAGTTCACGGAACCGCTCCGCAAGGAGGAGTGGGGGGCCATGGCGAAGTTCGCCGACCCCGACGGGAACGTCTTCTGGCTCCTCGGTGCGCCGACGGAGTTCATCCAGGCCGAAGTGAGCCGCCACGCCCCCCCCATGGGACGCCCGAGGCCAAGCCCGCGGCGCCCCGACGCCCGGGACGTCCTACGCGCCGCTGAAGGGACTCGCGCGCGGGGCTACTCCCGGTCGTAGGTCCCGGGGGATCCGGCGTCCGACTCCTCCGGTTCGATCCCCTCGAGCTCGCGGCTCCGGCCCTCGATGGGACCCTCCTCGCTCTCCGACTCCTTCCAGTCCGGGTCCCGGGGGCGCCGTGCCGGGCGAGGGGGGACGGGCTCGCCGCCGGTGTCCGTCGTATTCCTCCCCTGGTCCGCCACCGCGAGGAGCCGCGCCGCGAACTGGTCCTCGGACTCCGACTCGACCCGCCGGATCCCGAGCGCCGCCCCGAGCCGCTCCATGGCGTCGAGCTCGGGCGGGGTGAGCGGGGCCGGACGGTCCGCGGGGGGCCGGCTCGAACGCGGCGGACGGGGCCGGGTCCCCTTCTGGGCGAGGGGAAGGAAGGCGAGGCTGCTGCTGGGCAGCGCCACGGGGTGGGGCGCCGCGGCCACGGGAGTCGACGTCCGCGTCGCGGGGGCGGGCCCGGGCGAAGGGCGCGGCCGTCCCGCGACGACGGGGGCGGGCGAAGGGGACCGAGCGGGAGCGGACACCGGGACGCGGCCGGAGGCGGTCGCCCGGGGACGCGCGGACAGGGCGGCCCGGGCGCGCTCCCATTCGCTCCGGCGGACCTGGACGAACTCCTCCGACCCCTCCACGGGACGGGCGTACTCGAGGAACCCGCCCCCGATGAGCGCCCCCGTGACGGTCACGATCCCGGCGTTGAGCGCGAGGGGGGCCCAGAGCGGGAACAGCCTCGATCCCAGGTCCAGCCGCGCGATGGCGGCTCCGACGGCGAGCCCGCCGAGGAGCATCCCGAGCACGAAGAGGAGGAGTCCGTCCCGGTGCGCGCTCTCGAGCGGGGAGGGGGGCTTCGGGGGCGGGCGTTCCCGCATGGACCGCCGGTCGGGCACGGAAACATCCACCCCCTAGAACATCAGGGTCGGGGCGAGGGAATAAAGGGCGTCCCGGAGGGCACCGTCCCTCCGGGACCCCATGGGGCACCTACTGGACCACGAGGTTCAGCTGGGTGATGCCCCCGGCGGGCGGGTTCACGGCGCCGTAGTCGACGAAGACGTTCACCGTCGCGGTGAAGGACGAGCCGGGCCCGACCGACAGCGAGGCGGTGTTGGTCTGGACGCCCCCGGTCGAGAGCTGGGTGGTGATGGTGAAGGCGTTCGTCTGGGCGGTCGTGGGGGAGGCGGAGTAGCTCAGGGTGAACTCCTCGGCGAAGTCCCCGCCGGTGCAGGTGGTGCCGCCGGTCGTCGCCGAGAGCACGAGGTTCACCGTCGAGCTCGTGGTGGCGTCCGCCGTGGTGCCGGTCGAGCAGAGCGTCGTCGCCGAGGGCACCGTCGAGACCTTGAGGCTCGGGCCGGAGTAGCCCACGACCCCTCCGTTGTTGCCTTCGTAGAGGTTCGCGCTCTGGGAGACCGTGGTCGAGCTCAGGACCGCGGCGGCCGCGACGAATCCCGCGGTCGAGGCGATCACGGCGATCGCGAGGCCCAGGAAGAGGGCACGTCGGCTCACCTGTTGGCTTCTCATCTGTTCACTCCGGTACACGCGATGCGTGTGAATGCGTATTAGCGAAAGTGCGGGTATATGAATCTAGGGCCCGGCTCCGGGGGCCCGGGGCGCGCGCAGGTGGGTCGCCCCTCCCCGGTTCCGGTCGGACGCACGAACCCCTCGGAGGAGGTCGGCCGTGCGCCGTCGGACCCCCGCGCCCGCGGCCCACGCGACAGGGTCCCCGCCGTCCGTTTCGCGTGCGCACGAAGGCAAAAATACCAAGGAGTAGGTCGGCCGCCTCGGATGACCGACGAGGGCGATATGGGCGAACGCCAGCTCGAGAACCTCTCCCGGCTGCTCGACCAGGCCGCCCGCGACCCCACGCTCCTCCTCGCCCGGGCCTGCGTGGGGGACGCCCAGCAGTTCATCGCGCACGGGGACACCTCCGCGGCGCGCCGCAGCATCGCGGCGGCCCACCTCGCCATCCGGCTGAGCGGCCAGGCGGATTCGCTCGGGCTCGGCCCCGAGCTCCTCCCTCCCCGCTCCGAACCCGTCATGAACCCCTCGGATCCGCCGGGGCCTCCCGCACGGCGCACCTTCGAGTAGCCGCTCCGGCCCCCGCTGGCGCGGCCGAGGAGGGTCGCCCTCCCGATTGGATTAAGCCGAGGGGTGGGAGTGCCCGGGGCAGGTCGGGTACTTGGACGCCGCGCTCGATGAGACGCCGACCGCACCGGCGCCGGCGCGCCGGGGGCTCTCCCACGAGCGGCCGCTCGGGATCAGCTCGAGCCTGGTCTTCATCATCAGCGTCATCATCCAGGGGATCGGCTTCGTCGGGAACTTCTTCATCTCCCACCACATCGGCGTCTACAACGCGGGCCTCACGGTCATCGGCGCCGCCGGCCTCTTCCTGACGATCGCCTCCACGATCAACGGGCTCGCCGATCTGCGCGTCGGTTCCGCCTACACCTACTTCATCGCCCGCGGCCGGGACCCCGAGGAGCTCACGGGCACCTACGCCGGCCTCCGGGTCGGGATGATCGGGATCGCGGTCCTGAGCCTGCTTGCGCTCGCGCCGTTCCTCTACTTCACCCAGGGCGCCTACTCCTGCGTCCGGGGCGCCGCCGGGGTGGCCTCGAGCCCGGCGTGCCTCACCTACGGGGCGACCGGCTACCTCCACGTGCTCACGCTGAGCCCGTCGACGGAGCTCGCGGTGCTCGGGATGTTCATGGTGATCCCGCTCCTCTGGTCGCCCGGGACGGTGTACACCCAGCTCTGGGTCGCCCGGGGCGACTCGGTCCGGAGCCAGATGCCGCTCCTCCTGCAGTCGGTGGTCCAGACGAGCGCGCTCATCGTCCTCGCCTTCGTGAACCCGCCGTCGGGGATCGCCATCTTCGGGTTCGCGGCCGCCTACCTCCTGGGGGCGATCGCGTCGGCGACCTTCGCCCTCCCGACCGTGATCCGGTTCAGCCGCCGGTTCCGCGGGGGCGAGGCGAAGAAGATGTTCGTGTTCGCCTGGCCGCTCATGGGCGGGCTCATGCTCGCCTACCTCTGGACCGTCGCCCCCACCTTCTTCGTCGCGGGGCTCGCCACCTCGGCGGTCGCGATCTTCCTGGCCTCGAACGGCTTCCGGATCCTCCTCCTCGGGCTCCCCGCCGCGATCTCGATCCCGCTCTTCCCGCACCTGACGAACCTCCACGTCCGGCGGGAGTACGAGGTGCTCCGGCGGAGGACCTGGGCCGCGCTCCGGTACACCGCCATGGTCGTCGTGCCGGCGGCGGTCGCGATGGTCGTCTACCGTACGCCGCTCCTCAACACCCTCTTCGTGACGAACTACACCGCCGGGGCGACGGCGCTCGCGCTCCTCGCGATCTCGGCGGTCCCGGCCGCGTTCTCGCAGATCATCCTCACGGCGCTCACGAGCGTGGGCCGCCAGCGGCTCGACCTCTACCTCCAGGCGGTCCAGGTCACGGTGCTCCTCGGGGTCGCGGCGCTCCTCCTCCCGCCGTTCGCCCCGTCGACCGCGGCCGCCGAGCGGATCTTCGGCGGCGCCACGCCGACGATGCTCTACCTGGACAGCGCGGCCCTCGCGGTCCTCCTCTCCTCGCTCGCCGGGTTCGGGCTCAACGTCTACTTCATGGAGCGGGTCCTCGCCGTGCGCGTCCGGCCGCCGCCGATCCTGTTCATCACCCTGAGCGCCGCGGTGAGCTTCTTCGCCGTCTCCCGGTTCAACAGCGTGATCAACCCGGACCGGTGGTACTTCCTCCTCGCCGGGATCCTCCTCGGCTTTTTCGTCTACTTCCTCGTCCTCGCCCTCGTCGGGGAGATGTCGAAGCAGGACGCCCGGGCGATCGCGGGCCACCTGGGGCTCCCGGCGGTCCTCGGCCGGTCCGCGGCCTACTTCTGCTGGCGGGACGAGATCCGGCCGGCGGGCGAGATCGTGTCGGGGGAGACCGGCGCCCGGAGCGACGAGCGGCTCGACGCGACCCGGGACCACGAGACGGGCGACTCCGGCCTTCCGCGGACGCCCCGGTAGCGCCGTGGGCCCGGTCCTTTGTTAAATACACCGGGCCGGCTCTCTCGCGACCATGCCGGCGGAGGCGCTCGTCGCCCGCAACGTTGCGAAGAGCTACCGCCTCCGGCGCGGGCTCACCGTGGACGCGCTGCGCGGCGTGTCGCTGACGGTCCACCCGGGGGAGCGGTTCGCGCTCCTCGGGCGGAACGGGGCCGGGAAGACCACCTTCCTGAGGATCGCCTCCACGCTCCTCGTGCCCACCTCGGGCACGGTCGAGGTCTTCGGGCGGGACGCCATCGCCGACCCGGTCGCGGTCCGGTCGCTCCTCGCCGTCGTGCCGCAGGAGGGGAAGCCGTTCTTCCACCTCACCCCCCGGGAGCAGGTCTACGCCTACCTCTCGGCCCGGGGGTTCGACCGGGCCACCGCCCGGGCGCGTACCGACGAGGCGCTCGGCCAGATGGGGCTCCTCGAGGTCGCCGACCGGCTCTCGACGACGCTGTCCGGCGGCCAGCGGCAGCGCACCGTCGTCGCCACGGTCATCGCGACGGAGGCCCCGCTCCTCTTCCTGGACGAGCCCACCATCGGGATGGACCCGTTCGCCCGCCGGGAGGTCTGGGAGTCGTTCCGGCGGCTCTCCCGGAAGGGGTGCACCATCCTGCTCACGACCCACTACCTCGACGAGGCGGAGAGCCTCTCCGAGCATCTCGCCATCATCGAGCGGGGGCGGCTCCTGACCCAGGGGACCGCCGAGGGGCTGAAGCAGCAGGTCGGCGGCACGCTGAGGGTCAGCGTGCCGGACGGGGCCCGGATCCGCTCCGAGCTCGAGACCTTCGGCCAGGTCGTCGACGACGGCGAGAAGCTCCACGTGGTGGTGGGCCCGGAGCGGGTCCAGGAGATCCTCGCGCTCGCCGCCCGGGAGAAGCTCCAGCCGACGGTGGGGCCGGTCACGCTCGAGGAGGCGTTCCTGCGCGCGGTGGGCCGCTCCATCGATGCGGAGGGGTGAGGCGTGACCTTCCTCGGGCTGCGCTGGGAGGGCACGCGCGCCTTCGGCGCGACGGAGATGCGCGTGCAGCTCCACGAGGGGCTCGCCATCGCGACCTCGATGATCGTGCAGGTGGTCCTGCTCGTCTTCGTCCTGGTGCTCGACCGGTCGATCCTCCCCTACGCCCTCGTCGGCGCGGTCGTCTACTCGGTCTTCATGCTCGGGCAGCGGCTCCAGAACGAGGCCGCCTACATCCGGATCGACCACAAGCTCACCGACCTCTACTTCGCCTCGCCGCTCTCCGCCGAGGCCTACTTCCTCGGCATGTCGGCCGGGGTCCTCGTCGCCTACCTGCCCCCGATCCTCGTGCTCGCGGCGGTCCTCGTCGTGGTGGTCCACCTCTCGCTCCTCGCGGTGGGCACGCTCCTCTTCGTCGGGGTCGCGGTCTGGTTCTTCACCTGCTCCTTCGGCTACATCATCTCGACCCAGTTCAAGGACAACCGGGCGATCTGGCCCTACGCGAGCCTCATCACGAACTTCTTCGGCGTGCTGCCCCCGGTCTTCTACCCGCTCGCGCTCCTTCCCGGCTACTGGCACCCCCTCGCGCTCCTCCTGCCCACGAGCGCGGCGGTGATCCTCATCGAGGCCGCCCAGGGCGGGCTCGTGGCCGTGAGCGGGAGCGGGCTCGCCCTCGCCGCCGTGGCCCTCTCCGCCGAGGCCGTCGTGGCCTTCGCGCTCGCCATCGTCTGGGCGCGCCGGAGCGCGCGGGAGCGGTAGGTGGCGAACCGGAGCGCGCGACCGCCCGCGTCCACCCCCAACCGTGGGTCGGTCCTGCCGGCGTTCGGGCTCATCGGCTGGCGCTGGGTGAGCCGCAACCCCGCCTCGGCGGTGGCGCCGATCCTCCTCCCGTTCGTCTTCCTCTACTTCCTCCGGCTCATCGCGCCGCCGGAGTACTTCCCCCTCGAGATCGTGGGCGCGATGCTGTTCACGACGCAGAACATCGGCAGCTGGGTGCTGGGCGACTCGGCCAGCTGGAGGATCGAGACCCGGATGCAGGACGTCTTCGTCGCCTCGCCGCTCACGAAGTCCCGCTACCTGATCGGGATCGCGCTCTCGAACCTGATCCCCGCGGCGCCGGCGCTCCTCGTCCTCGGGGCCCTGCTCGCCTACGTCGTGGCCGTGCCGCTGCTCGGCTGGGCGGTCCTCGTGGGCGCCATCCTCGTCCTGTGGATCCTCTTCAGCGCGATCGGCGTGGCGGTCTCGAGCCGGGTGAAGAGCCAGCGGGAGATCTGGCCGGTCGGCAACCTCACCTTCACCGTCCTCGGCATGCTCTCCCCGCTGTACTACCCCCTCACGATCCTGCCCCCGGCCTGGCAGGTGGTCGCCCGGTTCCTGCCGACCACCTACGCGGCGCTCCTGGTCCAGGGCACCCTCCACCTCCCGGGCGCCGTCCCCTCGGACCCCTGGCTCGACGGCGCGCTCCTCCTCCTCCTCGCGGCGGTGGGCACGGCGGTGGCGCTCCGGATGTACCGCTGGCGGGAGGGTGACTGACCCGTTCCGTGCCCCCGGACAACTTGAAAAGGCGTGACGGCCTATCCCGGCCGGACCGCAACTTGCTCCCCAGAGAGTCCTCGGGCCACCTTTCCCCCTCCCCCGGACCCCCCCGGCCCCCGTTCCTCTTCCGCCTCACGCAACGCTGGGAGGCGGTGGGAAGAAACTAAACGATGGGGAACGACGAGTTCGACGAGATCCTCTCCGCGCTGGATCGAGAGAGCGCCCGCATCCGGGTCCGGGTGGAACCGCGGCGGTACAACAAGCCGGCGACCGTCATCTCCGGGTTCCCCACGGGCGTCGACCTCCCGGAGATCACCCGCCAGCTCAAGAACCGTCTGGCGACCGGAGGCTCCGTGGTCGAGGGCGAGGTGTACCTCCAGGGCGACCACCGGAGCCGGATCCGCGAGGAGCTCACCCGGCTCGGATTCGACGGCGAGACCGTCGAGGTCTCGAACGTCCAGTTGCCGAAGCGGGGGCGCCGCGGGTAGCGGCGCGCCCGCCCGGGGGCCGCGCCGGCCCGGCGGGGCCGAATTTACACACGTCGCCCAGCCTAAATAGGGGCGGCGCTAGCCCGGCCCCGGGGGCGAAGATGGCGGATCAGTACGCGCATCCCGAGACGCTGGTCGACACCGAGTGGCTCGCCGCGCACCTCACGGACCCGAAGCTCCGGGTCGCCGAGGTGGACTACGACCCGCTCGCGAACTACGAGCAGGGGCACGTGCCGGGCGCCGTCCTCTTCGATTGGCGCCGGGACATCAACGATCCCCTCCGCAGGGACCTCCTCTCGGGCGAGCAGCTGACCCGGCTCTTCCGCGGGGCCGGCGTCGGTCCGGGCGACACGCTCGTCCTCTACGGCGACTTCAACAACTGGTTCGCGGCCTTCGCCTTCTGGGTCTTCAAGTACTTCCGCTTCGCCGACGTCCGGCTGCTGAACGGCGGCCGGAAGAAGTGGATCGCCGAGGACCGGCCCCTCACGAAGGACCGTCCGACCCCCGTCCCCTCGCAGTACGCGGCCCCGCCGCCGGACGAGCGGCTCCGGGTGTACTACGACGAGCTCCGCGCCGAGCTCGAGGAGGTCCGGGCCCACCGCGTCGGTCTCGTCGACGTACGGGGCCCGAAGGAGTTCTCCGGCGAGATCACCGCCCCGCCCGAGTACCCCAACGAGGCCGCCCAGCGGGGCGGTCACATCCCGGGCGCCGTCAACATCCCCTGGGGCCTGGCGGTCCACGAGGACGGGACGTTCAAGTCGGCGGGCGAGCTCGCCGCCCTCTACCGCGCCCAGGGGATCACCGCCGACCATCCGACCGTGACCTACTGCCGGATCGGCGAGCGGTCGAGCCACACCTGGTACGTCCTCACCTACCTCCTCGGCTACCCCGGGGTGCGGAACTACGATGGCTCCTGGACGGAGTGGGGGAACCAGATACGGAGCCCCATCGAGCGGCCGCTGCCCCCGCCGTCCTAGAGGATCCGTCCGTCCGCGGCCCGCCGTCTCCGGGCCGTCGGGGTGGGCTCCCGCCGCACGAGGAAGTGGTGGAGGTTCTCCTCGACCCGCTCGGCGAGGATCGGTTGGCCGCTCTGGTCGGACCAGCGGACCATCTCGATCGGGCTCGTGGGGTCGTCGGTGACCAGGTGGATCACCTCGTTCGGAGCCATCCGCGCGAGCTCCTCGTCGAGGCGGGCGAGGGTCGCCGAGCACTCGCTGCCGAGGGCGATGAGCTCGCGATCGGGGGTCACGGGAAAGCAGCGGATCCTCATCTCCCGGATCCGCGCCCGGAGCCGTTCGGCGATCGCGCCCGCCGGCTCGAGCTGCCGGGCGGGGGCGGTGGGGTCGCGCGGGCGCCAGCGGACGATCCATCCCCGGCCGTAGGGGGCGTCGTTGAGGAGCCGCGGGTTCCCGGGGAGCTCGCCGTTCACCTCGACGACGGTGCCCTCGAGCGGGAGCCGGACCGGGCCCGTGTACCGCAGGCTCTCCACGGTCGCGACGGAGCGCCCCCGCGGCTGCGCTCCCTCGAGCGCGCGGAAGGTGACCGAGGCGAAGCGGCCCGCGAAGGCGACCAGGGAGGCGGTGAGGCCGAGGGTCCAGCTCCCGCCGTCGGAAGGGTCGGGGAGGGTCCAGGTCGAGTTCTCGAAGTCGTACCAGCGGTCCTCGGGGAGGGGGCAGCCCTCGACGTCCATCGCCCCCCGGGAGCGGCCCGGGGTCTTACGGCCTTGGGAGCCTCCCCACGCTCCCCCGCCGCGGCTTTCTACTCGCGCGGCGGTGGTGGCCCGATGCCCCCGAAGCCGGCGGAAGCCTTGACCGCGGTCGCGAACCGCTGCAGCTGCGGGCACTACCCCGGCGCGCACATGGTGGTCCGTCCCGTGTCCGAGGAGCTGCCGGGGTCGTTCCAGCTCGTCCCGGCCGGCCCCTGCCTGCGGTGCGGATCCCAGTGCGCCCGCTACACGCCCACCCCGTGACCTCTAAGAACGGCGCGCCGCTAGGTACGCTGCGGAGGCGGAAACCCCCCCCCATGCGCGCGCGATCCGGCGGGACGCTGGCCCTTCTGGCCTCCGTCGCGGCCCTCCTGCTCGTCGGGACGGCCGCCGCGCAGCCAGCCGCTCCGGCCGGCCCGGCCGTGGCGACGGGCCTCGCGCATCGAACGCTCCCCCTCCCGGCCGCCCGGGCGCCCGGCCCCCGTCTCCTCCCGGCCGGCCCCAGCACGGGGCAGGTCGAGCTGAGGGCCGACGCCCACGACCCGATCTCCGTTCCCAACGAGGGCGCCGAGATGAACGTCACCGGCTTCTCGCCGCCGACCCTCCCCGCGAACAGCACCTTCCAGGTGAGCCTGATCGATGTCATCGGCCCCTACCAGGCGGTGTTCGGGATCTTCATGAACTCGACGAGCGCCCCCATCGCCTTCTACGCGCTCTACGGCAACCTGACCGACAAGCTCGACCGGCTCGTCTACTGGAGCAACCTCCCGCTCTATCCCGGCCAGGGGTACCTCTTCGCCGTGACCCACGTGACCTCGGGACTGTGGCAGTTCACGTTGAACGGCGTGCCCTTCGATGACTCCATCCCCGAGTCGACGGTCAACCTGAACGCGACCGCGTCCACCTGGTCGACGGGGCTGAGCTACGCGGTCTCCACGGTCACGGCGAGCACCTTCACCCCCGCGACGGTGGTGGCCACGGTCGCCCTCGCGACGCTCCGGCCGTCGGGCTGGTATCTGCCCCGGGTGGCCGTCGCGACGACCGTGGGCTCGCTGGGCACCTCCTGGGGGATCGAGGGGAACCTCCAGCACCCGAGCCTCCCGCCGGGGGAGGTCGTGACCGGTCCCGCCATCGCGCCCATCGCGACCGGCGCGGAGCTCTGGAACGGGAGCGCCCAGCCGATCGTCGTCGCGATCGCGCTCGCCTCCGCGACGGTGCCGGCGAACGGACTGGTCGGCCTCTCGGTCACCGCGACGCGACCGACCGGCGAGCCGGTCCCGGGAGCGTACCTCCAGCTCCTCGACTCCGCGGGGAGCTCCTTCGAGCCGAGCACGGTCGAGACCGGGCCCGGCGGGAACGCGAGCGCGGTGCTCCTCGCCCCGAACGCGAGCGCGGAGATCTCCGACACCGTCACCGCCCGGAGCTCGCTCCTCGGCTTTTACGGGAGCGGCAGCGCCCGGCTCAACATCACCGCCGTGGTGCACGTGCTCCTCGTCGCCCCGGGCGAGGTCACCGTGGCACCCTCGGCGACCGTCGGGATCGACTTCCGGTCCACCGACGCCACCGGCCGCGCCCTCGGGGGCATCCCCCTCGCCCTGAGCGTGAACGCGAGCGCCCTCGTCGCGCCCCCGACCGCCGTGACCGATGCCAGCGGGCTCCTCTCCGCCCGGGTCCAGGCGCCCTCCACGCCCACGACGCTCCTCCTCCTCGCGAACGTGGTGGGGGCCGGCTACTGGGGGGGCGCCCAGGTCGTCATCCACGTGGTCCCGCCCACGCCCCCCTGGATCGACCGGGCGGGGCCCTACCTTGCCTACGGGGCGATCGCGGCGCTCGCCGCGGTCGCGATCCTCCTGGTCGTCCGACGGGCCCGGGTCCCCCCGCAGCCGCTCCCCCCGTTCGTCCGGGACCGGCGTCCCCCCGCGCGCCCGGCCGGGTCCGGCTCCGCCGGGGGAGCGGCGCCACCGGCCGGGAACGATCCGCCCGGGCCGGGTCAGCCGTAGGCGGCCTTGAGGAGGTACTCCTTCAGGCGCCGCAGCCGCTCGTCCCAGAGCCGGAAGTGCCAGGAGCGCGCCTCCTCCCAGGCCTCCCCGGAGCCCCATCCGCGGTGCTCCAAGGTCACGTCGATCCCCTCGGGAGACTCCTGGAGCCGGACGTAGACGTCGGTGCCGGGCGCGGGGGGGTTCATGAGCGGCGCGAACGGGGGCGGCGCGAACCAGGTGAATCCGATGTCGAGGTCCGGGGTGAGCGCGGTGACCTGGCCGGAGCTCGTGAAGGCCGGCTCGTCCCGGAAGGTGAGCTCGTAGGCGCCGCCGACCCGGGGCTCGACCCGCGCCTCGTCGCACATCCACTGGTCCAGGATGTCGCCGTCGGTGAACGCCCCGTGGATCATCGAGAGCGGGAGGGGGATCGTCACCTGGATGATGATCGGATCGAGCTCCTCGGCCATACGGGCGCGGGTGGGGCCCGGGCCGTCAAAGCCTTTGCGTCGGGGCCCGCGGCCGCGAGCTGACCCCGGGGCCGCGGAGCGATCGGCCCGAGGATCCTACAGGTACTGCTGGTCGGTGTAGCAGTAGTACCGGTGGTACTGCTCGATCCAGGTGCCGGGCTTTCCGCAGCGCGGGCAGATCGGGGCCGGGGGCGGGATCGGTGCCGCCCCGGGGGCGGTGGGGAGCGGGGGGCTCGTCGCGGCGATCGGCGGGGCGGAGGGAGCCGCCCCGGGCGGTGGGGCGCTGTACGGGGGCGCGGCCGGATACGGTCCGACCATGCCCGCCCCACCGGCCATCGCCCGCTGCTCGTGGATCGCGTCCCCGAGCTTGAGGTAGGCGACGATGTAGAGGACCCCCGCGATGACGCCCCCCCCGATGAGGCCGAAGATGATCGAGAGGATCCCCGCGTCCTGGGCGCCCAGGTAGTTGCCCGCCTTCGAGCGCTCGTAGAAGTGGGTGTAGACGTACCACACCCCGAAGAGGTCGATCAGGAGCAGGAGGAGGTAGGCGCCGGCGAAGCCGGCGGCGTAGAGCCCGAACACCGCGAGCGCGACCAGGGAGAGGGCGGCCTCCGCGATCCAGATCAGCGCCAGGACCAGCTGGAGGATGAACCCGATCAGGATGAGCGTGTCGGCGGTCTGCGCGGACGGGGGTTTCCCGGCCGGCGGTGTGGGATACATGAAACGCCGTAGTTGGAGCGCTAAATAACCACCTTGCGGCGGGGCTTCCCCAGTACGCCCGACCGTTCCCGGAAGGGTACGGGTCCTCCGGCCGCTCAGCGGCCCTGCGGCCGGCCGAACCAGGCCTCCGATCGCCGCGCGTTCTCGAGCGTGCACACCAGGATCACGGCATCGCCGACCGACAGCCGGAGGTCGAAGGGGGGGTTCACGATGGTGCGGTACTCCCCGTTCGGTTCGCGGCGCCCGACCCCGATGAGGAGGCACCCGCAGCCCCGGCGGATCTCCGCGTCCGCCTCGGCGAAGCTCGTGCCCGCGAGGGGGGAGCCCGCGGGGAGGAGGTACTCGCGGATGTCCGACTGGACGTCCGCGGCGGTCAGGTCCTCGATGGCGAGCGCGACCTCCGGCTCGAACGCGGCGCTCGCGCAGAGCCGGCCCCCCATGTCGGAGGGGCTCGTGACGTAGGTGACGCCCGCGGAGCGGAGCGTGTTCCGGAGCTCGGGACGGCCCACGGAGACGACGATGCGGAGCTTGGGGTTCGCCGCGCGGATGTTGAGCGCGGCGATCATGTTCGCGGCGTCGTCCTCGGTGCAGACGATGACGCTGTGGGCCCCGGAGAGGTTCACCCGGTCCAGGATCGACCGGTCCGACGGGCGGCCGTAGGTCACGAACAGGCGGTCCTCGTTCGCCAGCGCGCGGGCGTTCGGGACCTCGTCCGGCTCCTCCACGACGTAGGCGACCTTCTGGTCCTGGACCAGGAGCTCCCGGACGGCGGATTGTCCGACGCCGGAGAACCCGAGCACGATCACATGATCGCGCATGGGCGTGCCGTAGAGCCCGAGGGCGCGCCGCTGCGCCTCCTCGGTCACGGTCGAGGTGATGACGGCGATGAGATAACCTAGCAGGAAGATCTGCATCACGATCACGCCCGACGTGAGCTCCTTCGCGAAGATCGTGGTCGGCACCACGTCCCCGTACCCCACCGTCCCGAGGGTCACGATCGCCCAGTAGAACGAGTTCCCGAGGGTCTGGGTCGGGTACTCGGCGTACCAGAAGAGGACCCCGGCCAGGATCCAGACGGCCACGAACAGGATGATGTAGACCCCGATCCGGGAGAGCAGGTGGAGGGCCGATTGCGTCGCGCCGCGGGGCACGAGCCGCGGCGTAGCGCTCCTACGGGAAAGCGTTTCGGCCGGCCCGGTCCGGTGGGGGTCGGGGCGGACCTACCGCTCCGGATACGCCGGGATGGGGTAGGCCGGGACCGCCACACCCTGTCGTCACATCGGAGGATAAAGGGCGAAGGCCCCGTCTGCCCCCCGCGCGAGGTCGTTCGTGGCCCTCCATATCTCCCCGTTCGAGCTCCCCCGTCACCATGGTCGCCCGGCGGCCCGGGTGGCGCTCCTCTCCGCGCTGGTCCTGGTCCTGGTCCTGCTGCTCCCCATCGTCCCGGCCACGAGGGGGCCGGGCGGGGCCCCCGGCCCATCCTCCGCGCCCCGGGCCATCCTCCCGGCGAACGGCGGGCACTGCGCGAAGCCGGCGTCGGTGATCATCCCCTCGGTCGCGCCCACGGGGTCGGTCGCGGTCGGGGACACGCTCTCCGTGAGCTACGAGATCGAGATCACCCGGGGCACGGCGCCCCTCACCATCTACTTCCCCCGGATCTACGCGAACTTCCCGATGGCCGGCGGCGGCACGACGGTCGCCTCGGTGGCCCCGAACACCCTCACGGGGGTCACCACGAGCTGGACCAACGGCTCGGCGGAGTCCGCGACCCACACCTTCACCGCCTCGGGGAGCTTCGCGAGCGGGGCGACGGCCGAGCTGACCAGCGAGCTGCTCGCCGTGATGGCCAACGAGACCCGCTACGAGGGCTGGAACGTGAGCGTCCGCTGGAGCTGGACCCTCGTCACCGGCTCGGGCACCGTGGTGAGCCCGTGGACCGGAGGGACCGACCTGGACAGCTGTCCGAGCAACTTCTGGCCGGCGCCGCGGGTCACCCTGCTTCAGGACGGGAACACGAGCGGTCCTCCGGGGACGATCTTCACGGCGGAGCTCGGGGGGTACGTGGCGAAGCAGTACTTCTTCCTCGAGATCGAGACGCCCTCGGGCCACGCGGTCTACTCCCAGGGTACCACGGCGGGCGCGACCAACACCACGAACGTCACCATCCCCTTCGACTGCTGGTGCGGCCAGCTCACGCCGGGGCCGTACCTCACGCACCTCCACAACCTGATGGGTTCGCTGCTCTACAGCATCTCCGTCCTCGTCACGAACCCCGACGGCCTCAGCGCGAATGTTACCTCGAACGTCACGGCGGGCCCGAACCCGCTCGAGGTCTCGTTCACCGCGACCGCGATCCCGGGGGTCCCCCCGTACACCTACCTCTGGAGCTTCGGGGATGGAGGCTCGAGCTCGAGCCAGGACCCGGTCCACACCTATACCCAGGTCGGGAACTTCTCCGCGAACCTCACGATCCAGGATGCCCGGGGCGAGAACGCGGTCTCCTCGGTCCTGATCACCGACTACACGCCGCCCGATCCGCTCGTCGCCTCGGTCACGGCGAACGTGACCGAGGGGGTCGCCCCGCTCCACGTCCAGTTCGGCTCGACCATCGCGGGGGGCCTGGGGCCGTACCAGGTCAGCTGGAGCTTCGGGGCGAACCGGACGAGCGATGTGCCGGACCCGGTCGAGACCTTCTTCGGCGCCGGGTTCTACATCGTCGTCCTCAACGTGACCGACCGGACCGGGGCGGCCACCTCGGCCTTCATCGACCTGACGGTCCATCCCTCCTCCGGGGGCTTCCTCGTGGCGGTGAGCCCGGGCTCCGGCCACCACGAGGTCCCCGCCGCGGTCGAGCTCCAGGCGAGCGTGACCGGCGGGGTCGCGCCGTACGACATCCTCTGGCGGATCTCCGGGGCGACCCGTATGTTCTCCGGGCCGGTCGTGAACTACACCTTCGCCGCGCCCGGCACCTATGCGATCGTCGTCAACGTGACCGACCGCCTCGGCGACCGGGTGACCCGGACGGTGAGCTACGTCGTCTACGAACCGCTCACCGTCGTCGTCGCGGAGCTCACGGGGACCGGGGCGGTCGGGACCCCCGCCGTGATCGTCGCCAACGTCGCGGGCGGCGGGCCGATCACCGGGTACCACTGGGCGCTCAACGGCGTACCCTCCCCGATCAACGGGACGCGGTTCGAATTCACCTCCACGATCAGCGGAAGCTACGCGGTCTCGCTCCGGGTCGGTGATCTCTACGGGGACCAGGCCACCGCCTCGCTCCTCGTCGTCGTCACGGAGCATCCCTTCGGGTACGTTCCGCCCCCGAACCGGGCGGCGCCTACGGCGGGAGTCCCGATCGTCGGATACGTGATCGTGCTCGCG
Source organism: Thermoplasmata archaeon (assembly GCA_027314915.1). GTDB lineage: Archaea > Thermoplasmatota > Thermoplasmata > Lutacidiplasmatales > UBA184 > JAKIVR01. Next base: position 29,720 of record DAHUZZ010000014.1, read on the forward strand.
ATCGCGGGCGCCGTGCTGGGCGGCGTGGGGTACGCGTGGTCCCGAGGGAAGCGCCCTCCCCTCCCGGGTCCCTGAGCGGGGCCCCTCCCGCGCGTCGGCCGCGGACGGGTCGCTCCGCCGGACGCGGTCCGGAGCGCACGCACCGAGGCGGCGAAGGCGGAGGGGCTCGACCAGTCGGCGTACTCCGCCGGCGGCTCCTCGACCGGGGGATCGGTGAGGGCGCACGTAGCGAGGGCGTCGAGGTACGCCCGGACCTCGCCCAGGGAGGAAACCTCCGTGACGGGGCCGTGGCCCGGCACGAGGTGCTTCGGGGCGACCTCCTCGATGCGGTCGAGCGCCTGGCGAAGGCGCGGAAGGTTCCCGGAGCGGAGGTTCGGGTGCGTCCGGACGGTGACCAGGTCGCCGGTGAACAGTGTCTCCGCCTCCGGCACCCAGAGGGCGCTGTCGCTCTCGCTGTGGCCCCCGCTCTCGATCGCATAGACCCCCCGGTCGCCCGGGAACCGGAACTCGTCGTGGAACACTTCGCCCGGGGCCAGCGGCTGGGCGAGCGCCCGCTCCTCGGAGATGGCCCGGCGCCACGCGAGCTCGTCCCTCAGCTCCGCGCGGGCGGGGGACTCCGGCCATCCCGCTTCGCGGTCCACGAGGTGGGTCGTCTGGAGGCCCCAGCTCGAGCTGGCGAGGAGGCGCCCCAGTTCCGGTCCCCGTTCGATCAGGATCTTCTGCGTGCGTTCGGTCGAGAGGATGATCGCCGAGCCGAACGCACGGTTCCCGAGCGTGTGGTCCCAGTGCCAGTGGCTGTTCAGGACGTGCGACGGGTCCCGCCCGGTCAGGAGACGTGCGGCCGATCGGAGGTCCCGGGCGGCCTGGGGGTCTGCATCGTATCGAAGACGACGGTCACCCGCCCGGTGTCCACGATCCCCGAGTTGCTCGTGTTCCCCGTGCCCGGCTTCGGGATCGCCGCCCAGACTCCCGTCGAGAGGCGCTCGATGTCGAGCTGCGGGGTGCTGCGATGCATGCGCGGGGCCCGGCGGAAGGCACGGCCGGACGCACCGTGCGGGCGCTCGGGCCGGACCGGTGGACCCGGTTCGACCCCTTAAGCCTCGGGTCGCCGGCCCCGGGACCGATCCGCTCGCGTCGAACCCCGGCCTCGCGTGCGGGGACGGTGCGGACGCTGGCGGTCCCCGTCAGGACCTTCGCTCGGCCCTCTTCTTCTCGCGCCGGAGCGTGTCCTGGAGGGCGCTCAGGTTGGTGCGGAGGTACACCCGATCCGAACGGAACATGCCCATCCCCCGGCGGAGTCGTGCGATCTCGGCCCCGAACCGCTCCGATTCGAGGATCCTCTCGAGCGACGCGACGTGCCGGATCAGCGGCTCGACCCGGAGCCGGTTCCAGTCCGTCCGGGAGCGGAGTCGGGAGGATTCCCGCTTCAGCTCTTCCAGCTCCGTCCGGAACGACGGGATCGCCCCCTTGTAGACCCGATCCACCATCTGGCCCCGCCCGGCCTCCTATCGCACCCTCCGTCGAAACGGCTCCGTCGTCCGCGCCAAAGGGGGGAGTACCACCGGGTCATGCGGGCCGACGTACCGGTGCGAAGGTGAGGAGCCGGAGCGGATCCCGCGTCCGCGCGAACCGTGGCGATGCCGCACCGCTCCGCGGGAAACCGTGGGGCTCCCAAGAGCGTGGGGGCGATCGCCGCCCCCTTCCGTCGATTTATAACCTCTCTCCCCCAACCGCGCTGTGCGTGAGTGAGACACTCGCATACCGTCCACAAACCCCTCGGTTTATCTGGGCCTCCTTCGAAAGTACCTCGTCCAACACGACAGGAGTTGCGAAGAACAGGTATGTCGCTCGTTCGAGATGGCGTCGGATGGTCGGAAGCCCAGCTGATCGAGGAACTTCGGGAGATCCGGGAGCACTTCAACGGCATGGAGCGTTCGTTCTCTTCCCTGCCGCCCGAGCTCCCCCACGGCTACCCCGTGGAGAGCCTGCGGCGCTTCCTCGCCTCGACGATCGCTCTGGCGGACTCGGTGCTCACCGCGCCCGCGCCCCCGCGCAAGATCCTGATCCAGACGCTCAACGAGCTCCATGAGTGCCTGAAGATCGTGCCGTACGTGGTGCACGCGGCGCAGTCCGACTGTTCCCCGTTCCCGGGGCACTCGACGGAGGAATTCGGGGCCCTCGCGTAGGACGCGGCCGATCCGGGCCTTGGCCCTCCGTCGACCGGCCCGGCCCCTGGCCCCCGGAGCCGAACCGCCCGATGACCGTCACGCCCCTCGTGCTGGGGCGGTAAACCGGCGTCGTCCCTCCGGGGTTCGTAGGGCGGGCCACGGCCCGCGCACTCCACCTTCCCTACCTTCCGGCCTTCGCGGCCGTGCGCCGAGCGGAACCCGCGGGGTCGGCGCGCCCTTGGGCGGCCCAGGAGCGATGACGCAGAGGGCACCCCCCACCCGGATCCGTCCCCAAAGGGCCGTTCCGGCGCGTGCGAGCTCAGAAACCCGGGCACCACCGGGGGGATCCACCGCGGTCCCCTGCTTCCGGGGCCGGTACGTTCGGCCCTCCCTCGGAGCTCGCGGGGCGGATTCGGCGGAGGTGGGTCGGTAGGCACGTGGGGCGGTGGACGGGCCGCGACCCCTCCGGTCCGGGCCGCGACGGGGTACGGAGCTCGGCCCCTCGATGGAGGGTACCCTGGGGACGCCTATGCCCGCCGTGTGGTTCCATAGCACGCCTTTAAGCCCCGTACGCGGTACCCGGTCGCTCTCAGCGGGCGCGCAGCGGCAGCTAACTCTCAGCAGTAGGTGTTCCTTCCGAATCATGGTGGGCCGGCAATTCCCGGCCCGAGACCGTCGGCTGTCCCAGGAGGGTGGGGACGCGAGGGGTCGCCGATGCGACTTCGAAAACGCCTACCGCTTCGCCACGGGGTTCATGCTGAAGGAGAGTCTGCGGGCCCAGTACTGCTTTGGTCCGCTCGCCGAGTCGAGCGTCCAGTCTCTCGGGTATGCCTTCGTCTGTCGGAGGCACTTCCGACTTTGCCACGCGCACGCCGAACTGTTCCAACTCATCCGCTACGGTTCGTACCCCGACCGGTGGACCGGCGAGCAGAGCGACGGGTGACGGACGGAGCGTCGCGATCGCCCCGCCCGCCCGGAGCGGGTCCGGCGCCGAACGATTCGCGTCCCGATGGACGGGCCACCGGTCCCGACCCGGTGCGGAGTGGACTGGTCGGGATTTGAACCCGAGGCCTCCGGTTTGCAAAACCGGCGATCTTCCGCTGATCTACCAGCCCAACGGTCCCGAGATGCGCCGGGCCGGCGCTTATCTCTTCCGCGGGGCGGCGGGGGTCCCCCGGCGGTCCCGGGAATCCACGGCGACCCGCTCCCAGGCCTCGCGCAGCTTCGGCACGGTGTCGAGGTCGGCGATCCCGCTCGGGGGGACCCACCGGTACTCGACGTGCTCCCGATCGATCCGGATCGGAGGGTCGACGGCCCGGAAGTGGAAGGGATGCACCGCGAACGCCCGGCCTTCCCCGCGGGCGTAGACCAGGTTCCCGATCGTGCAGAGCGCGAGCCGGTCCTTGGGGAGCCCGAGCTCCTCCCGGATCTCGGTGTAGGCCTGTTCGAGCGGCGGGTCGGTCTCGACGTACCCCGACACGGCCGCCCACTTCCCGCGGAACGTGGAGACCGCCCCCGATCGCCGGAGAAGGAGGATCTTCCCGTCCCCCCGCTCGAGGAAGCAGGTGACGACCTGCGCGAGCGGAACGTCCGGGACCTCGACGACCCCGCGGGTCCCGTCGACCCGGACCCGGTCCCCCTCCTCGAGGAGATCCCGGGGGATGCCGGCCACCGTCGGAACGGGAGGGCGTGGCACGCCGGGCCCGGGGGGTTCCTCGAGCACGAGGGCGCGCACGCCGAGCGGCTCCGCCCCGGGCGCGGGAGGGAGGAGCGTCGGGGCGTACCGCACCGGCGCCTCCTCGCGGTCGAGCCGTCGGATCGGCGCTTCGAGAGCGCCCCCCACCCGCAGGCGCCCCGCGCCGGACCCGGGCACGACGGGCCGACCGGAAAGCTCCATCGCCCGCCGAAGGCCGCTCCGGGAGATGACCGTGCTGCCGCGGTGCAAAACCCTTCAAAGGCCCTCCCGCTCGGCCCGCCGTGGAGCTGAGCGCCTTCAGCGTCGTGGACGCCTACCCGGAGGAGGGGCCCGCCCGGGACCGGTACCGGGAGCTGCTCGAGCTGGGCGAGGCGTGCGACGGCGCGGGGTTCTCGGCGATGTGGGTCGCCGAGCATCACTTCCACCCGGGGGGTCTCTGTCCGGCGCCCCCGGTGCTCCTCGCCGCGCTCGGGCAGCGGGCGCGGCGGCTCCGGCTGGGGGTGCTGGTCACGGTGCTGCCGTTGCACTCGCCGATCGAGCTCGCCGAGCAGTACGGCCTCCTCGACCAGCTCCTGGGCGGTCGCCTCAACCTCGGCGTCGGGAGCGGCTACATCCCGCTCGAGTTCGAGGGGTTCGGCGTCCCCCTGTCGGAGAAGCGCGAACGTTTCGAGACCCACCTCGAGCTCCTGCGGGCGGCCTTCCGGGGCGAGGAGGTGCGGCTGCCCACCCCCGGGGCGGTCCCCGTGCGGCTGAACGTTCTGCCCCGCCAGACGCCCCACCCTCCGATCACCGTCGCCGTCCAGCGCCGCGACGCGGTCCGCCACCTGGGCGCGCGCGGGCTTCCCATCGCGTTGATCCCGTACGCGACCCTCGGCTCCGTCGCCGAGCTCGGCGAGGAGATCCGGGAGTACCGCGCGGCGCTGCCCCCGGGGGCCCCGGGCCGCGTCGCCGTGGCGGTCCACGTCTACGCGGGGGAGCGGGTGGGATCGGCCCGCGCGGCGCTCCAGCGGTACCTGGATGGACGGCTCGCGACCCAGAGCACGAACTACCAGGCGCGGGTCGCCCACGACCCCCGCCAGGCGACCGCCGGGGCGATCGAGGCGAGCGGCTTCGCGGTGCTCGGGGCCCCGGACGGGGTGGCCGATCGGCTCCACGCCTTCGAGCGGGCCGGCGTCGACGAGCTGCTCGGGATCTTCGATTTCGGCGGCCTCGCGGCCGACGAGGTCCTCTCCTCGGTCCGGGCCCTGGGCCGGGCGTGGACCGCCCGGCCCTGAGCCGCCGTCGGGCCTAGTTCTTCGACTCGGGCGGCTGCGGGAGCGGCGGGCTGCCCGTCGAGCCCGTCCCGGGGCTGCCCGAGGGGCTCGCCGGAGGCTCGCTCCAGCTCGCCGACGGACCGCTCGATCCCTCGCCGCCCGAGCGGCCGCCGCCCGTCGAGGAGGTGGTCGGGGTGGACCCGCTCTCCGGGGCCATCACGACCGACCGGCTCCGCGGCCGGCGCGCGACGCGCCAGAGCAGGAGCCCGAGGAGGAGGATCAGGACGAGGAGGATGAGCCATCCGACCGTGAGACCGGAGCCCGCGCCGAGCTCATAGCCCAGGACGGGCGGGGAAGCGTCGACCTGGACGCCCACGGTGGTCGAGGCGGTGCAGCCCGGGCTGAAGGCGACCGCGCACGAGCTGCTCGTCGCGACGACCTCGAGGAGCTCGGAGCCCGTGCCGGCGTTCGACGGGACCGTGACCGAGAAGGTGCCCGAGGTGGAGGTCGTCGACAGCTGCGCCGCGGGCGTCAGCCCGAAGAGGCCTCCGCCGAAGTAGGCGGCGATCTCGTAGCTCTTCCCCAGCGGGGCGCCGTTGATCGAGCTGATCACGTAGTGGATCTGGATCGTCTCGCCGGGCTGGTAGCTCCCGTCCGTGTACTGCGAGGCGGTCGCGATACCGGCGCTCAGCCCGAGACCGTAGGCGAGGCTCACGTTGGACCAGCTCACCGCGAGGACGCCGCCGGACCCCTGCGCGATCACCTCGAAGGACAGCTGGCTCGGCGGGCTCAGCGTCGGGACCTTGACGCTGAGCTGGTGGTTCGAGACGGCCCCGGAGAAGTAGGGGGTTCCGCCCGGGTTGTTCGGGGCGGTCACGATGCCGTAGAGGGCGGCTCCGTTCAGGACCGAGCCGTCGGTCGCCACGGAGACCACCACGGTGTCGCCGGGGTTGTAGATCGCCTCGTTCGGGGTGAGCAGGAGGGTCGGCGCGGTCACGAGGACGCCCGTCTCCCCGTAGATGGTGCCGGTCTGGTTGACGGCCGTGATCGCGATGATGAGCCCGCCGGTGAAGCTCATCGGGACCGTGTAGCTGAACGAGCCGCTCGTGGCGGTGGGGTTGAGGCTCCCCTGGGCGACCGTGTAGCCGTAGGACTCCCCGTAGATGGTCCACAGGTCCGCCGACCAGCCGGCGAGCGATCCGCCGGGGGCGGCCCCGAGCTGCCAGGTCGCGGTGATCGTGTCGCCCGAGTAGTACTGGTTCGTGGCCGTCTGGACCGAGAGGAGCGCCGAGGAGGAGGCCCGCGGGAGCACGACGAAGTCCGCGCTGGCCGAGCCGCCCGTCTGGGAGTAGACCGGGTCGGTCATGTTCACGTCGACCGTGGCCGTCCGCTGGTCGGGGAAGGTCGTCGCGTTGGCCAGGAAGACGATCGAGAAGAGCCCCTGCGAATTGGTCGTGCCGTTGAGCGGCGGGTTGCCCGGCACGCTCGTGACCGCCGCGCCGTTCGCGAAGAAGCTGAACTGCACGTTGAGCCCGGCGGCGGGCCAGCTGCCGCTGTAGGGGGTCTCGATCGCGACCTGCGCCGTCACCTGGACGAGACTGCCGTCGGGGAAGTTGGTGCCGCAGAGCTGGCAGCCGGTCAGCGTGAGGTCGATGGGCCCGAGCCCCCCGACGATGAGGTCGAGGCTCGACGTCTCCGAGCCCGTGGTGCCGTTCGCCGTCACGTTCGCCCAGACCTGGACGTAGACGGCCGCGCCATCGGCGATGTCGGTCGGGAGCGTCACGGTGGTGTTGCCGATGCCGGCCAGCGGAAGGCTGACGGCGCCGTTGTAGAGGGAGACCTGGTGGTTCGTGGTCGTGCTGATGTACCAGGCGGTGAGCTGGATCGAGGTGAGCCCGGCGACCGTCCCGCCGTTGACCGTCCGCTGCACGTTGTAGAACACCTTCGCGGTGTGGCCCGGCAGGTAGAACGCGGCGTCGGAGCTCAGGGTGACCTCGTAGGTGTGGACGTAGAAGCTCGCGGAGGTGGTCCCCGCGGACGCGCCGGTGATGGTGATGTTCCACCAGCCGCCCGCGGCGAGGTCGAGCGGGAGCGCGTAGTAGAGCCCCCACTGGTAACTGTAGTTGTACCCGGAGCTCGTGTTGACCGCGAAGGTCGCGGCCGTGGAGTTGACGTGGTCCCGGGTCGCGTTCTGGTCGGTGATGGTCACGATGGCGGTGGTGTCGACGGGGTCGTAGGCGTAGAAGCAGACGTGGTCATCGTAGGTGGCGACGTAGAAGTCCGACCGGAAGCCGCCGCCGAAGCAGTCCGTGGTGTGGACCCGGCCCACTCCCGCCTGGGGGGCCACCTGCGCATGGGGCGCGGCGGCGGGGGCGGCGACGGCCCGGGCGGCGGCCGGAGCCGCGAGGGGGCTCACGAGCGCGAGGCCCGCGAAGACGGAGAGTACGGCGACGGCGGCGACGACGACGGCGAGGGCCCGGGGTTGCATGATGTAACGAACGCGTGGCATTCCCTACTTAAACCCTCCGGGGAGACGGCAGGTGATTTTGCGCCCGGAGCCGGGGGCATTTTTACCGAGTGCGGCGCTCCGGAGGGGGTGGAGCCGCGCCGACCGGGACCGAAACCGAAGCGGCTCTACGTCCGGATCGCCCGCGGGGACCCGTCCGATCCCACGGAGCGGCCCGCGCCCCGTGCGCTCCGCGAGTTCGCGGACAATCTCGAGCGGGTCGGGCGCCTGATCGCGCACGGCGCGCTCACCGAGCCGCGGGGCGACGCCCTCCTCTTCCGGGCGACCGACATGGCCGAGGCCCGGAGGATCCTCCGTACCGACCCGTGGCGGGGCGTCCCGGACGCCCCGTACGAGATCTTCGCCTGGGACGCCCGGATCGCGGGGTCGGGCGTCAACCTCGAGCCCGCCCCCGCGCGCGGCTCGGGGCGGCTCACGGCGCTCCGCCGGGTCACCGTCGTGGTGGCGGACCAGCCCCGGGCCACCTCGTGGTACGCGGAGGTGCTGGGCTTCCGGGTCCGCGAGGAGGACCCCACCACCGGCTTCGTCGAACTCTCGCTCGCGCGGGGCAGCGCGGGGCTGTCGCTCGTCGCGCCCCGGCCGGAGTGGGGGGAGCCGTACTTCTCCGAGGCCCGGGCCCGGATCGGCCGGGCCACGGGCATCGTCTTCCAGACCGACAGCGCCTCCGCGTTGGAGCTCCGGCTCCGGCACGCCGGAGCCCGGATCACCGAGCCGGTCCGCCCGGTGCCGTGGGGGGGCCGGACCCTCCGGTTCCTCGACCCCGACGGCAACGAGTTCCTGGCCTACGACACCCCCCTTTCATCGCGCCCCGATCCGGTCGCGACGGCGGCCGGGGAGCCGGGCCCGGAGGTGGGGGGCCGCGCGGGCGGCCGGCGCCGGCGGCCCGTCCGGGCCCCGGACGCCTAGTTCGGGCCCGAACCCACTTATCCGCGCGTGCGTACCGGCCCCGCGGAGCAACGTGGCATGGCGGAAATCCTACCGGGCCTCCACCTGGTCGAAGGCGTCGACGCGTTCACGCACGTCTATCTGCTGAAGGATGAGGGCGACCGATGGGTGCTCATCGACACCGGGCTCCCCGGCGCCGATGCGCCGATCGCCGCCTACCTCGCGAAGCTCCACATCGCCCCGAAGCAGGTCACCAACATCCTGGTGACCCACCTCCACAACGACCACACCGGCAACCTCGCCCGGCTCCAGAAGCTCACCGGCGGCCGGACCCACGCGCACTGGCTCGAGGCCGCCTTCATCGCGGCCCGCCCGAAGTACGACGGCCCCGGAGTGCCCCCGGCCCATCCCACCGAGGTCGACCACCGGCTCCAGGACGGTGACCGGCTCGACCTCGCCGGCGGTCTCGTGGCCTACCATACCCCCGGTCACACCCCGGGTCACCTCGCCTACTACCACCCCGGCCGGAAGTGGCTGTTCTCGGGGGACCTCTTCATGGGGACCCCGGAGCTCTCGCTCACCGTCCCGGAGTACACCCACCACACCCTGAGCGCCCAGGTGTCGGCGCGCCGGGTCCAGGAGCTCGCGGTGGACGCCCTGCTCACCTACCACGGCGGTCCCTTCCTCCAGAACGGCCACAAGGAGATCGCCGCCGTGGTGGGCCGGTTCTAGATCGGTCGCGGCGCGGCGCCCCGGTCCGCGAGTGGGACTGGCCAGATTCGAACTGGCGTCTCGGAGTCCCGAACCCCGAAGGATGGACCAAGCTACCCCACAGTCCCGACGGATCCGGGGCGCGCTCGGCCACCCCTCCCCCGCTATATGAACGTGCGCCGGGGCGCGCGCGGGCCGCTCGAACGCCCCGCAACCGGTCCTGCCCGGAGCGTTTCGGAGCTTCCGGGGGCGTTCAAGTACGGTCCGCCCCTCCTCGCGCCGTGGCCGAGCCGCCCGGGCCGTTCGGGGGGATCCCCTCCCACCAGCAGATCGCCTGGAGCATCCCGGGGCTCGCGGAGGACCCCACGATGTGCCTGCGGTGCCGGGGCGCGCAGATGCTCTGCGGCAAGCCGGTCTGCCCGATCCTGGTCCGGCACGACGCGCTGCTCAAGACCCTCCCGCTCATCGAGGGCCGGGAGCTCGAGGGCTCCTCCCCGCCGGCGCTCTTCGTCGGACGGTTCGGCTATCCCAAGGTCTCGGTGGGGCCGCTCCTGAGCCCCCAGCACGGCGACACCCTCCTCTTCGACTCGCCCGAGCAGTGGGTGGGCCGCTCCGTCCAGGAGGTCGTGGGGTTCCGGACGAACCTCGTGCGCGGCACGCAGCCGATCCGGGTCACCGAGGCCGAGCGACCGGGCCGGACCCTCGAGGACCTCCAGCTGCTCGCCCGGGCCGAGGGGAGCGCCGAGGCGGAGGCGACGTTCCGGCGCGCCCCCCGCGGCCGGGTGGTGATCTCCGACAGCGCCCCCCCGATCGGCCCGTCGGCGCCGCTCGAGCAGGTCCGGCTCGACGTCCGGCGGGTCGACGACCGCCTCGACCGGCTCTACCACGATGGGGATGCGAACGCCCGGATCGCCGTGGAGGAACTCTACGGCCGCTCCGTCCCCGTGAGCCGGATCCAGCGGGCCTTCAGTGCCGGCACCCTCGGCCGGCGGGGGCGCCGGAAGCTGGTCCCCACGCGGTGGAGCATCACCGCCGTCGACGACCTCCTCGGCCGGCACAACCTCGAGGGGGTGCGCGACCTGCCGGAGCTCGGGGAGATCACGCTCTTCGAGCTGACCGCGCTCGAGAACCGCTGGCTGCTCGTCTTCCTGCCCGGGTCCTACCGGTACGAGTCGATCGAGGCCTGGTACCCCGGCACCTTCTGGAACCCGAACCCCCGCGAGATCGTCGTCATGGGCGACCACGAGGGCCACCGCGGCCGGACCACCTACGCCTCGATCGGCGGCTGCTACTACGCCGCCCGGCTCGCGACCTCGGAAGCGCTGCTTGGGATGCAGCGCCAGGCCGGCGTCCTCGTCCTCCGGGAGGTGCACCCCGGCGAGATCCTTCCCCTCGGGGTCTGGAACGTCCGGGAGCACGTCCGCGCCGCCCTGAAGCGACCGCCCCGCCGGCTGGCCGGGCTCCGCGAGCTCGACGAGGAGATCCGCCGTTCCTTCGCGATCCCGCTGGTCCGTTGGCAGCGGGCGAGCGCGCTCCTGCACGAGGCCCGTACGCAGCGCCGCCTCGAGGAGTACGATCCCGAGCTCGGGGACGGCGAGGGGAGGACGCTGGCGGCGTTCCCGGGCGCGCCGGGACCCGCCCCCGGACCGCCGACCCCCGCGCGCGGCTAACCCGACGACGGCGTCCCGCAGACGCCGCAGAAGCGGTCCCCGGACTCCTTCGGCGCACCGCACCGGGGGCAGGCCGCGGCGGCGAACGTCGTGCCGCACGCCCGGCAGAACCGGTCGCTCGCGCGCGAGGACCGGCCGCACTTCGGGCACCGGGGCCCCTCCTCCGGGGAGACCGCGGCCTTCGGGGGGGCGGCGAGGCCCACGGCTTCGACCGGCCCGCTCGGCCGGGGGAGGCCCCCGCCGCTCCCGACGTGCTCGATCGACGCGCCGAGCCGTCGGCGGCCCCGCAGGGCGAGCCGCCAGGCCTCCGAGTACTGCTCGTGCTCGTAGGCCTCCTCGGACTGCCGGGCCAGCTCGGAGGCCTCCCGTTCGGCCGCCCCGTCCCCCGGCGGCGACCGGTGCGCCGCGAGCTCGCCGTTGAGCACCGAGATCTCGAACCTCGCCTCGACCTGGTGGGCGGGCAGCTTCGGTCGGAGCGGGGCGGCCCCCGGCCCGGGAGCGCCCGCCGAGGGGTGCGGCCCCGTCGACGGGAGCGGGGCGGCCGGCGCGTCGGGGGACGGCGGCTCGGACGGCGCCTCGGCGGGGGCCGATCCCCCGCCGCGACCCTCGCGCAGGGCGACCAGCCTCCCCCGGGCGCTCTCCGCGAGCCGGAGCGCCTGCGGGTGGTTGCCGCGGGACTGGGCCCCGTCCGCCTCGGCCAGGGTCGCGCGGACCGGGCCCACGTCGTAGCCGTCCCGGGCCAGGAGCTCCGCGCCGGCCCGGGCGATCCGGATCTGGTTGTAGGCGCGCTCAGGCACGCTCTGGGTCGACTCGAGGCTCAGGTGCGCGTCGCGCTTCCTCAGCCGCCACTGGTTCAGGAGGTAGACGAAGACGAGGACCGCGAACATCGCGGTGAGGACCACCGCGATCTCCGTGTCGGAAGAACTACCCAAACCGGACATCGACCCGGGACCGCCGGCGGGGCGCCCTGGTGAGAAGGATGGGGGGGTGGGGGTATTTAGCTCCCGAGGGCGCCCGACGGCCGCACGGGGACGGGCGGAGCCGCCCTCCATGGGGGCCGGAGCGCCACGACCCGCAGCCCGTCGGGCCTCGGCGCGTCCTCCTCCGGGACCTCGGGCTCCCCCCGAACGGTGCCCTGCAGGTAGTTCGACCGGGCGCCGTCGATCCGGATCGTGCACCGGCGCCCGAGCGGAGGGCGGCTCGGGAGCGCCACCGGCAGGTAGTTCGGGAGCCGCGCGACCGAGCTTCCGTGCGGACCGTACTCGAGCACCGTGCCCCGGGCCTCCCGGCCGATCCACGCCTCGAGCCGCCTCCGGGAGGTCCGTAGACGGAGCTCGGCGAGGGCGCGGGAACGCCGGTTCACGGTCCCGGGCGGGAGCGGCGGGAGCCGGTGCGCAGGGGTCATCGGGCGGGCGGAGAACCGGGTCACGTTGAGCACCTCCGGCGCGACCTCCTCGAGGAGCGCGAGGGTCGCCTCGAAGTCGGAGTCGGTCTCGGTCGGGTACCCGACGATGAGGTCGGTGGAGAGCATGATCTCGGGGATCGCCCGGCGCGCGGTCCGGAGAAGGTCCTTGAACTCCCCGGAGGTGTAGCCGCGGCGCATCGCCGCGAGGACGGAGTCCGACCCGCTCTGGACCGGCAGGTGGAGGAAGGAGAAGAACCGCTCCGACCGAAGCTCGCGGAAGTACTCCTCCGCGAACGGCCGGAGGCTCTGCGGGCTCATCATCCCGACCCGCACCTGGAACGCGCCGGGGAGTCCGGAAACCTCCCCGAGGAGCTCCGGCAGGCGCGGCCCCCCCGGCCGGTCGAGCCCCCAGCAGGCGGTGTCGAGCGAGGAGAGGCGGATCTCCCGGGCGCCGGCGCGCGCGGCCGCCCGGACCCGGTCCAGGACCTCGAACGGCGGGACGCTCACCAGGTGCCCCCGGGCGAGCCGGCTGAAGCAGTAGGCGCAGTGGCTCGTGCACCCCTGGGCGAGGACGATCTCGGCGGTCGGCGCGGTCCCCGCGGCCGGGGGCTCCGCCGGCGGCGCGGGCGCGCCGGGACCTCCGAGGTCCCCGGCGCCGAGGAGCTCGGGCAGCCGGGCCTGCTCCCGGATGGGGAGGAAGGTCGTGCGGTCGGCGTACTCCGGCGGGAAGAGCCCGTTCCTCAGCGGCACGAGGCAGCCGGTCACCACCACGCGGGGGATCCGGCCGGCGAGCGCGCGGTAGCGCCGGATCATCCGCGCCTCGGTCGACCCGATCACCCCGCAGGTGACCAGGACGCCCACCTCGGCGCCGGCGGGCGTCCGGAGGATCTCGTGGCCGGCCCGCCGCGCGAGCGCCTCGAGGGCGCGGGCCTCGCCCAGGTTCTGCGTGCACCCGAACGACTCGAGATAGACCCGCATCCCACGCGCCCCCGCCGGGAGCGCCGCCCGAGCCGGCGGCGCTAGAAGACGTTGAGCTTGTCGGTGAGGAGCCGCTGCGGGATGGTCCCGATCTGGTCGAACCAGCGCTGCGTCACGGAGTCCGCGACCTTCTGCACCTGGCCGAGCTTCACGCCCGCCGCCGGCAGGATCTGGACGCTCGCGATCTGGGGCTCGTCGACGGGCTTGCCGATCTGCGAGAGGATCCGGACGTGGACCTCCCGGACGTTCCCGTTACCCTCCTTGACGATGTCGTGGGCGATCAGGTGGCTCAGCAGGTTGTAGATCTTCCCCACGTGGTTCACGGGGTTCTTCCCCGCGGTCGCCTCGAGGCTCATGGGCCGGTTCGGCGTGATGAGGCCGTTCGCGCGGTTGCCCCGGCCGACCGAGCCGTCGTCGCCGGCCTCCATGGAGAGGCCCGTGACGGTGAGGTAGTACCGGCCGAGCTCGGGATCGTCGGCGGTGTTGACATCGATCTGGACCGGCTTGGTCGTGAGCTTCGCGGCCTGGTCGGCGAGCCGGTCGCGGATCTCCTCGCAGACGCTCGCGTACTCGCGGCCGTCCTTGAGCTCGGAGTCGACGAGCGCCGCGGCGACGGTGAGCCGGATGCCGTCCCCGGACCGGAACCCCATCACCTTGACATCCTCGCCGAGCGCCTTGACCTTCTTCTTGAGCTTGAGCGTGAGGAACCGCTCGCTCTCGAGCACCAGCTTCTCCGTCTCCGAGTAGGGGGCGAAGCCGACCCCGAAGGAGGTGTCGTTCGCGAGGACCGCCTTCTGCTCGAAGACGCCCCGCAGGTCGACCGACCCCGACCCGATCCGGCAGTCGAACTCCACCTGCTTGTCGACGTTCAGGTGCGCGGCGATCGACTGGACGTACTTCTTGGCGGCATCGAGGGCGACCTGGCGGTAGGGCAGCTTCTCGCCGTCGACCTCGGTGGTGGCGCGCCCGACCATCAGGATGTAGATCGGCTGGGTGACCTGGCCGCCGCCGAAGGTGGGCTCGGAGGCCCCGCCCACGATCTGCGTCTCGTCGGTGTTGTGGTGGAGGATCTTCCCGTACTCGTCGAGGTACATCCGGCACAGCGCGCGGCTCACGCTCTCGGCGATCCCGTCGGCGACGGAGTCGGGATGCCCGATCCCCTTGCGCTCGACGAGCTCGATGTCCTGGTCCTCGATGTGGACGGCGCGGAGCGGTTCGATATGGATGTTCCGGGCCATGCGGGGCAACTCGGGGCCGTCGGAGCCGGAACCGCGGATAAATATTGCGGGGAACCGGGGGGTTGCGCCCGACGTCAGCCGGCGGCCCCGCCGCGCAGCGGCTTCACCATGAGCGCGCCGGCGGTCTCGAAGCCGAACCGGCGGTAGTACTCGCGCGTGCCGACGGCGCTCAGGACCCGGAGCCGGTCGGCGCCGCGGGCGAGCGCGGCCTCCTCCGCCGCGGCGAGGAGCCGGCGGCCGAAGCCGCGGTGCTGGTAGCGCTCCGGCGCGCTCCGCTCCCCGCCGATCGGCTCCTCCGCGCCGAGGACCTTGAGCTCGCGGATCACCGGGTCGGTCTCCGTCCCCTCCGTGCGGCCGGAGGGGATGCGGAGCCGCAGGAACCCCGCGACCGCCTCGCTCGCGGGCTCCTCGAAGGCGAGGAAGATCTCCCGGCCGCCGCCGGCGTCGTACTCGCGCCGCCGCAGCTCGAAGTCCTCCGCCGCCGGCAGCGCGCGCCGCCCGACCTCGCGGCACCGCAGGCAGCCGCACCGTTCGCCCCGGGAAGCCAGGCGCGCCTGGGCGAGCTGGCGGAGGTTGCCGTGCCGGACCCCGTCCGCGATCAGCCGCGCGGGGATGTCCCGCTGGATCCGTTGGATGCGGACCCACGGGGGCACCCGGGCCTTGATCCGAGCCAGGAGCTCGGTCGCGGTCTCGGTATCGTAGGCCCGGTACTCCCCGCGCTGGAAGCTCTCGAAGAGGGCCGTGCCCGGCACGACGAGGGTCGGATAGATCTTGAGCATGTCCGGGCGGTACTCCGGCGACTCGAGGACCCGGGTCGCGTCCTCGAGGTCGCGCTCGGGGTCCATCCCCGGGAGCCCGAGCATGAGATGGTAGGTGACCTTGAGACCGCGGTCCCGGGCCTCCCGGGTCGCCCGGACGACGTCGCCCGCGTCGTGCGCTCGGCCGACCGCGTCGAGCACGTCGGAGCGGAGGCACTCCACGCCGATCTCCACGCGCGTCACGCCGGCGGTGAGCAGCCGGGGGAGGATCCGGCCGTCGCACCAGTCCGGCCGGGTCTCCACGGTGAGACCGACCAGCCGGCGCTCCGCCCGTTCGTTCGCCTGCTGCGCCTCCCGGAGCGAGGCGGCGGAGGCCCCGTTGAGCCCCTCGAAGATCCCCCGGTAGACCTCCTCCTGGTGGGCCCACGGCCGGGACGGGAAGGTGCCGCCCTGGACGATCGCCTCGACCTTGGAGACGGGGTGGCCGAGCTCCGCGAGCGTCGCGAGCCGCGCCGCGGTGATCCGCCGGGCGTCGTAGCCGAACTGCGCCGCCCGGAGCGCGCTCGGCTCCTCGCCGGTGTAGCTCTGCGGCGAGCGGTTCGGCAGGCCGCCCGGGCAGTAGGTGCAGCGCCCGTGGGGGCAGGGGGCGGGCGCGGTCATCACCGCGACCACGGCCACGCCCGAGAGGGTCCGGGTGGGCTTGCGGAGGATCCGGCCCGGGCCGCCCGGCCGAACGGCGGACCAGCTCACGTTGGTCGGCAGCGCGTCGAGCTCGCCGCGGGCGCGCGCCCGGAGCTTCTCCTCGTGGAGCTCCGCGGGGGAGGGCGGGGGGGCTACCGGGAGAGCCATGCGCGGCTCTCCCCGGTCACGACCCGCGGGGCCCGGCGGAGTTCGTCCACGGTACGGGACCCGGTGAGGAACATCGCGACCCTGAGCTCGTGGAGGATCTGCTCGAGCTCGGCGAGCGTCGCCTCGTAGCTCGTCGAGGCGGCCCGGAGGACGCCGCCGGCGGTGCCCGCGGCGTTCGCCCCGAGGGCGATCGCCCGGGCGACGTCGAGCCCGCTCCGCACGCCGCCGCTCGCGAGGACGGGGAGCCCGAGCGGCGCGAGCTCCACGACGGAGACCGGCGAGGGGATCCCCCAGTCCCAGAAGGTCTTGCCGAGCCGCTCCTCCCGACGG
Source organism: Thermoplasmata archaeon (assembly GCA_027314915.1). GTDB lineage: Archaea > Thermoplasmatota > Thermoplasmata > Lutacidiplasmatales > UBA184 > JAKIVR01. The sequence goes on from DAHUZZ010000014.1 coordinate 46,188, forward strand.
GCCCCCTGCGCCTTGGCGCGGTAATGCTCGACGGCCGCGAAGGAGGTGCCGCCGGTCCCGCTCACGTCGAAGCCCCGGACTCCCACCCCTCGGAGCCGCTCGGCGACGTCGCGCGAGAGCCCCGCGCCGGTCTCCTTGACCAGCACGGGCATCTCCCGGGCCAGCACGCCGATCTGGGCGAGGCAGCCCCGGGCGCGGCGGTCCCCCTCGGGCTGGACCATCTCCTGCAGGAAGTTCAGGTGCACCGCGAGCACGTCGGCGCCGATGAGCTCCATCGCCGCCCGCGCCTCGGCCGGGCCGATCACCCGCTCGCCCGGCGCCTGCGGGATGATCTGCGGGGCGCCCAGGTTCGCGATCTTGAGCGGGACCGGATAGCTCGCGACGCAGGAGTAGCTCTCCGGGTACTGGCCCTTCACGATGGCCGCCCGCTCGCTGCCGACCCCCATCGCGATCCCCACCTCGGCCGCGGCGCGGGCCAGGTTCGCGTTGATCTGGGCGGCCTTGGGGTAGCCGCCGGTCATGCCGGTGATGACGAGCGGGGCCTTCAGGCGCCGGCCGAACAGCTCGATCGAGGCATCGATCTCGGAGAAGTCGAGCTCGGGGAGCGCGTTGTGCACGAGCTGGATGTCGTCCCAGTAGCGGTACCGGCCCTCCACCGGCTGGCCGAGGACGACCTCGACGTGCTCCGCCTTGCGGTGGGTGACGGTACGGGCCGCGGGATCGGCCGCCGCGGCGTCAGGCGCCCCCGGTTCCGGCCCAGCTCCCGTAGACCTCCTCCCCCCGGAGCCCCCGGAGCAGGGCGCCCTCCTTAAGGCCGCTGATGAGCCCGGCGGAGCCGCCCATCCCGGCGATCTCGAGCATCGCCTCCACCTTCCCCCGGATCCCGCCGGTCACGTCCGGCGCCCCGGGGCGCGGCACCAGGCCCGGGAGGAGCGCGGGATCCACCCGGGGGTGGATCGTCGGGGGGCCCTTCGCCCCCGGCGACGTGAGGACGCCCGGCACGTCGCTCACGAAGAGCACCCGGCGGGCCCCGAGCTCGCCCGCGAGCTTCACCGCGATCGTGTCCGCGGAGAGGATCGAGAAGCCCCACTCGGAATCCGGCACGACATCCCCGAAGGAGACCGGCAGGAGCCCCCGGTCGAGCGCCGCGCGGAACGGCGCGCTCTCGAGCCGCTCGAGCCGTCCGGCCCGGTTCGAGGCCAGGCTCGCGGGGGGGACCGACCAGGGGTTCGCGCCGGCCGCGACGAGCTCGCGCAGCACCAGGTAGTGGAGCCGCCGGACCTCCGCGCTCACGAGGGAGGCCCCGCGGGCCCGCCGGGTCCCGTCGCCGGGTCCGGCCGGCTCCGCGAGCCGGTAGCGGAGCGCGCCCGGATGCCCGAAGGATCCGGCCCCGTGGAGGAGGACCACGGGACGTTCCCCGGCGCGCGCGACCTCCCGGGCGAGCCGCGCGAGGACCTTGGGCCGGACCCGGGCCTCGCCGCGCTTCCGGGTGAGGACGCTCCCGCCGAGCTTGACGATGGTGGGCGGAGCGACGGCGGGCATCCGGGTGCGTTCCTCGCGCCCGTTCACTCGGCCCGATCGGCGCCGGCACGCCGGCTGAAGAAGAGGAGGAAGCCCAACGCCATGAGGAGCACCCCCGAGAGGTACCCCCACTGGAAGGTGATGAGCCAGAGGAGGGTGAGGAAGAGGCCGAGCCCGCTCAGCAGGCTCGCGGCGACGATGTAGAGCACGCTCGCGCGGTGGCCCTCGTCGTCGTCGGGGAGCGCGCCCTCGCTGACGTAACCGCTCATCCCTCCGCCCACTCCGTTCCGTCCTCAAGACCGTTTGGTGCGAACGGTTCCATCGGCTCCGGGTCGTGGTCGAAGCCGGGATCGAACTCCGCGCCCTCCTCGGGGGGGACCTCCTCCTCGGCCGGGGGCGGGCGGCGGCGGACGTACCAGGCGATGACCCCGACGAGCACGAGCAGGAGCCCCACCGGCGCCCCGACCTCGGCGAGCCCGTTCACGGTCTCGTAGAACGGGGGGGGCGGCGCGGGGGGCGTGCCCGGGTGGAGGTCGAGCACCCGGACGACCGACGCGACCCACCCGGCCCCGTCGCGGAGGGTGAGCCGCACCGTGTAGGAGCCCGGGGCGGGGTACACGTGGACCACGGTGGCGCCCGAGTGGACCGAGCCGTCCCCGAGCGACCAGACCTCGTCGAACGGGGCCGTGCCGCCGGAGATCGCGGCGCGGAGCGTGACGGAGAGGTTGTACGGTGCGGCGCCCACCAGGATCCCGATCTGCGGGTCGGGGCGGACCGAGATGAGCGTCGACTCGGTCGCGACCGCGCCGAGCGAGTCGTTCGCCCAGACGGTCACCCGGTAGATCCCGGGCTCCGGGTAGATGTAGGAGAAGGCGGGGGCGATGCCCCGGCCCACCCCGTCGCCGAGCACCCACTGGTAGGTGAGCGGGGAGGTGCCCCCCTGCGCCGCGGCGGAGAACTGGACCGGGACGTTCGCGTCCGTGACCGAGGGCGTGACGTTGAACAGGGTGAGGGCGGGCGCCGGGTTCACGTACACCATCTCGGAGGCCGGCGTGGACAGGTTCGAGGCGTTGAGCACGTTCAGGGTGACGTTGAACGAGCCCGCGCTCGCGAAGGGGTGGGTCACGTTCTGCCCGGTCGCGTTCGTCCCGTCCCCGAAGTTCCAGTGGAAGGTGTACGGTGCGAGCCCCCCGAGCACCGTGCTGTTGAGGTAGACCGGGACGCCCACGGTCGCGACCTGGGGCTCCGCCGTGACCGACACGGTGGGGATGGGCGCGACCAGGAGCTCCCCGCTCACCGAGACGCTCCCCCAGGTGCCGTCGAGCACCTCCGCCCGGACGGGGTAGGTGCCCGCAAGATAGGTCCGGCACAGGATCGTGGGGGCGCTCACCCCGGCGCATCCCGGCGGCAGCAGGGTGTACACGTAGCTGTACGGGAGGATCCCGCCGCGGGCCAGCGCGCCGAGGCGGAGCGTGTCGCCCTGGATGACCGCGGGGCGGGAGAGGAAGAGGCCGACCGGTTCGAGCGGGTCGACGGCCGCCCAGCTCGAGGAGGCCGCGGTCGCGCCGCCCGGGTCCGCCTGCTCGCCCGAGAAGACGAGGAGGTAGCCGTCGCGGGCATCGTAGGCCATCGCCGGGGCGAGCGCGGGCGGCGGGGCGGCGACCCCCTGGGTCGGGAGCTGAGCGAAGCTGCCGTTGGAGAACGCCCAGAGCACGACCGGGCCGCCGGCGGGACCGCCCGTCAGGACCGCATCGTACCCGAAGGCGGGATCGAAGGCCGAGGCGAGGATCTCGGGAGGGAAGGCCGGCGCGGGAAGGCCGGTCCAGCTCCCGTTGGAGAACCCCCAGACGTCGTGGTAGACCTCATCGCCGAGGGTCCCGCCGAACAGGATGAGCTGCGCCCGCGCCGGGTCGAAGAAGAGCTGGGCGTCGATCCGGCCCGGCGGGGCGGCGCCCTGGACGGGGACGGCCCTCCAGGTCCCGTTGACGAACGTCCACAGCGCTCCGGAGGAGGTGACGAGGGCGAGGCCGCCGAGCACGGGATCGAAGGCGACCTGGCTCGGGGAGTCCTGCAACGGCGGATGGACGGGGGTCGAGGCGTTGGTCCAGCGGCCGTCCGCGAACGTGTAGGTGAGCCCGGTCCCCCAGTCGTACTCGACGGCCTTCGCGATCGCCGGGTCGTAGGCCAGGCTCGCCCGGAGGCTCGGCGGGGGGCTCACGGCGCAGGTGGGCGCGGAGGAGTTGCCCGAGCAGATCTCCTGCCAGTGGTTCTCGAGGTAGGCCCAGGTGTCCCCGTAGGGGGCCCCCGCCCCCGGCGGCTCCCCGCCGAAGAGGAGGACGTAGCCGTCGAGCGCGTCGTAGGTCATCGCCGCGCTGTACCGGCCGAGCGGCGCGAGCGAGCCGGACTCGTTGAACCACGCCGGCGAGGAGACCGGCGTCGCGATCGGTCCCGCGGCCGCGACCCCCCCGCCGACCGGCGGAGAGGGCGCCGCGCCCCGGAGCTCGCCCAGCGCCGGGCCCGGGACGGACCCCGCGGCGAGCAGCAGGCCGAGCAGGAGGAGCCCCACGAGGACCCTCCGGCGACGCACCTTCGGCACGGGCGGCCTCACTCGAAGCGGGAGCCGCGGGCGCGGCCGTCGTTCGTTCGGTCCTTCTTCGGGCCCCGAGATCCGGGCACCAACGCTCCGGAGGTCGCGGCCACCCCCATCGCCACCTTGCGCTTCACCCGCATCCGGGTGAACCCGGCCGCGATCGCCCCCGCGCCCACGGGCGCGAGCGCGGGCAGCACCGGGCCGGCGCCGGGCGGGGCCGCCACCGAGCTCGGCCCCGGCGGGATCGGGACCGGCACGATCCCGCCCGGCGGCCCGGGGAGCTCCGGCGCCGGGGGGGGCGCGGAGACCGCCGGCGTCCCGCTCGGCGCGAGCGGCGACTCCACGAGCACCTCGGCGACGGGCAGCGAGACGGTCTCGCTCGTTCCGTTACCGTAGGGGTCGAAGCGGATCCAGGTGTAGTTGCCGAAGAGCGCCGAGCTGCCGGCGGTGAGGCAGGCGAAGGTCGTGCAGGCGTCGACGGGGACGTCCCCGTAGGGTGGGGCGAGCACGGTCACCTCGAAGGAGGCGCTCCACTTCGCCCGCACGAGCATCTGGTCCCGGTGGGGGTCCGAGCTCCACGTCCACGCGAGACCGGCCCGGCCGTCCGGTTGCGGCACGACCCGGGTCGTGACGTTGCAGACGCCGGTGAACCCCTCGGGGTCGGAGCAGACGACCTGCGGGTCGATCCGGCTCACGTTCGAGGGGAGCCGCACCTCCCCGAAGGGCACGAACTGGAAGGTGGGGTCGGCGACGATCGCGCCCGTGTCGGGGCTCCCGATCGGTCCGCTGACGTACTCGGTCTCGAGGCTCATCACCACCCGGGTCTCGTTGGTCCCCGCCGGACAGTCGTTGTTGGTCTGCGGGCAGACCCCGGGCGGGCTCACCGCCACGGACATCACGAAGCCGAGCGGCGGGGTCACGAAGCTCCAGGTATCGTTCAGGAGCTCCGAGGGCAGCGTGCCGTTCGCCCACTGCTCCCCGCCGAAGCCGAGGACGTAGCCGTCCCGGACGTCGTAGGTGAGAGAGGAGATGCCGAGCCTTAAGCTGGGATTCAGGCCGGGGAGCGGCTGCCAGGCCCCGCCGAAGTAGACCCAGCTGTAGTTGAACGGGGCCGCCCCCGCGCCCCCGATCTGCTCCCCCAGGAGCAGGACCCCGCCGAGCGCCGGATCGTAGACGAGCCAGCCCCCGTAGAGCCCCGGGAGCGGGCTCGAGACCGCGACCAGGCTCCAGACCCCGGCCGAGTAGGCCCACGTCACCGGGTTCGGGATGCCCGCGACCGCGGAGGGATACCCGCTGAGCAGCACGACGTAGCCGTCGGCGGCATCGTAGGCCATGGAGGAATCGAAGGGGTCCGACGGCGGGCCGACGGTCGCGGTCTCGGTCCACACGCCGTGCGCGTAGCTCCACGTGTCGTTGGCGAGCGCGCCGTTCGCGAGCTCCCCTCCGAACAGGAGCACGTAGCCGTCGGCCGCATCGAAGGTGATCTGGGCGTTCATCCGGGGCGCCGGTCCGGTGAGGTTGAGATCCTTCCAACCCCCGTCGCGGAACGCCCAGGTGCTCCCGTCGAGCGGGCAGGGCGGGCTGTTGCACCAGAGCTGGCCCCCGAACAGGAGCACGTAGCCGTCGACGGGATCGAACACCATCGAACCGCCGATCCGGGCGGGCGGGCTCGCGATGGGCAGGAGCCGCCAGGTGCCCCCCGAGTAGGCCCAGGTCTGGGCGAAGGCCGCGGCGCATCCGTTCTCGCACACCGGTGGGACGGCGGAGGCGTTGTCCCCGCCGTACATCAGGACAAAGTTGGCGACGGGATCGAAGGCGAGCAGCGCGTTCACGCGGGCGGTGGGCGTCCCGGTCGTGTTGACCCGGGTCCAGGCCGGGGCGGGCGCTGCGGCGTCGGCTCGCGGGGCGAGCGGCCCGACCGCCGGAAGCGGCCCTGGGCAGGCCAGGCGCCCGGCGCCTCCGGCGGCGGTGCAGCTCGGCCCGGTGGCTCCGAGCGGGCCCCCCGCGCCGGTGAGGGCATGCTCCGCCTCGGCGAGCGGGCCTTCCCCGCCCCACCCGCTCGCGGACCGGGGCGCGCCGGCGGGAGACGCCGCCGTGGCGAGGCTGCCGGGGATCAGCACGACGAGGAGGGAGAGGATCGCCGCGCCGAGCACCGCGCGGCGGGAGAACCGGGCCACCCCCCGGGCCCCGGGACGACTCAACCGGTGAACGGCGTGATGTTGGTCCACTGCCCCACCTCCCAGGCCATGCCCCACTCGTCGCCCTGACCGAACCCCGACCCGGAGTACTCTGCGCCGCGGGCCCGGGCCGCGAACCCCGGCCCCGTCGCCCCGCCCACGAGCAGGTCGAGGCCCCTCGGGCCGGCCGCGGGATCATAGACCATCGAGATCCCCCAGCGCGCGCCGGGCCCCCCGGGAAGGTAGTAGGCGGTGGAGGAATTTCCGCTCGCCGCGAAGACCTGGGTCGCGTTCGTGGGGGCGCCGGACGAGGTCAGGCCCCCGTACACCACCAGCTCCCGGAGATTCGCATCGAAGGTCATCGCCGCGTCGTAGACCGCGAGGCCCGTGGCCAGGCGCTCCCAGAGGTCGGCGACCGGGATGAAGCTCCACAGCTGGTCGGAGACGGAACCGCCGCTCCCCGTGTCCCCGCCGTACAGGATGATCGTCCCCGTGAACGGGTCGGCCACCGCCATCGCGCCGATGAGGGGACCGGGGCAGAAACCCGCGGGGGCCCCCGTGCAGCTGCTGGGCGTGATGTTCTGCCACGCCCCGGAGAACATCCAGAGATCCGACCGGGCGGAGGACCCGCCCCATCCGCCGTAGACGACCGAGCCGTTCAGCACGGAGCTGTAGGCGTACGCTGCGGCCGCCCCCATGCGGGCCGGAGGCGAACCGGCCGACGAGAGACGGATCCACGTCTCGGCCGGGAGTTTGAACAACCAGGTGTCGGACAGGGGATTCGTGCACAACGAGGACTCGGCGGCGGAGCCGGGGCACCCGCCGAAGAGCACGACCTCGTTCAGGAACCATTCGTAGGACATCGCGGCGCC
>DAHUZZ010000015.1 GCA_027314915.1 Thermoplasmata archaeon
TCCCACGCGAGCTGGCGTCGGGTCATGTGGAAGAGGCCCCCGAAGTCGAGGTAGGGCACCCTGGCGTCGAGACAAGCGGCCATCACGTCGAGGTTGAACCCGTACTGGACGGCGTTCACGCAGACCGTCGCGCCCCGGAGCAGCTCGACGAGGGGGGCCCGATCCCGGACGTTGACGCGCACCGCCCGCGCGCTCGGACCGGCCGAACGGGCCGCCGCCTCCGCGAGGGCGAGATCGAGGTCGCCGACGACGATCTCCGAGAACGACCCCCGTCGCGCAAGGTCGCGCACGGTACAGCGGCCCGTGAGCCCCCCGCCCCCCAGAACGATCGCGCGCGCCATGGTTCTCCGCGGGCGGCGGGAGACCGGGCCCGTAGAAGAACCCCCGCCCCCGGCCCGGGAGGCCGCACGGGGCCCCGCGTGGCAAGCATCTTAGGCCGAGCGCACGTCGGTCGGACGCACAGGGCATCCATGGACGACGAGGAGGCGCGTCGGACCATCCGCGAGACCAACTACGCGACCTGGCGGCGGCAGCGCGGGTGGGATCCTCCCCTCATCGTCCGGGCCGAGGGCTCGCGGTTCTGGGACAGCTCGGGGAAGGAGTACCTGGACCTCGCCTCCCAGCTCATCGCGACGAACCTGGGGCACGGCAATGCCGCGCTCATCGAAGCCCTCCGGAAGCAGGCGGAGACGCTCCCCTACGTCGCCCCGGGCCTCGGGACGCACGCCCGGGCGGAGCTCTCCGCCGCCCTCGGGGGGGTCCTTCCGCCGGGGCTCCGCCACTACTTCTTCACGAGCTCCGGGACCGACGCCAACGAGGCGGCGCTCAAGATCGCGCGCGTGGTGACGGGGCGGACCAAGGTCATCTCCCGGTACCGGTCCTACCACGGGTCGACCGCCGGGTCCATCTCCGTGACCGGCGACCCCCGACGGCGGGGCTCGGAAGCGGTCGGCCGGGTGCCCGGGACCGTCTTTGCGCCCGACTGCTACTGCTACCGCTGTCCCTTCCACCTCGAGTACCCGAGCTGCGGCGTCGCCTGCGCCGAGTACGTGGACTACCAGCTCACCCACGAGGGGGATGTCGCGGCGATGATCCTCGAGCCCGTCGTCGGCACCAACGGCGTGATCGTCCCGGTGCCCGAGTACCTGCCCCGGATCCGCGCCATCACGAAGCAGCACGGGGTCCTCCTCATCGCCGACGAGGTGATGACCGGCTGGGGGCGGACCGGCCGCTGGTTCGGGGTGGACCACTGGGACGTCCGCCCGGACATCCTCACGACCGCGAAGGGCATCACCGGCGCCTACGCGCCGCTCGGCCTCGCGGCGACCACCCGGGAGCTCCACGATGCCTTCCTGGACCGCTACTTCCCCCACGGGCACACCTACGAGGCCCATCCGCTCACCTTCGCCCCGGCGATCGCGGCCATCTCGGAGTACCGGCGGCTGGGGCTCATCGACCGCTCCCGGACCGAGGGCGCCTACCTCCTCGAGCGGCTCCGGACGATCGCCGGTCGGCACCCGTCGGTGGGCGAGGTCCGGGGGCTGGGTCTCTTCTCGGCGATCGAGCTCGTCCGGGACCGGGGGCGGCGGGAGCCGTTCAACCTCCCGGGGGACGTCGTCGAGGGGATCCCGCTCGTGGTGGATCAGGTGGTCCAGGCCATGCGGAAGGAGGGCGTGTACGTCATGGGCTGGATCTCGCACCTCCTCGTCGCCCCGCCGCTCATCATCGCGCGCGAGGAGCTCGACCGCGGGCTCGACGTGCTCGACCGGGCGCTCCTGATCGCCGACGCGCAGGTCGCCCCGCCGGGCGCGCCGCCGACCGCGGCTACGGCCAGCGGCTGAGGACCGTCTTCGGCCGGGTGTAGAAGAGCGCCGCCTCCGTCCCGGTGGCGGCGAGGTCCCCGAAGACCGAGCCCTTCCAGCCGACGAACGGGAAGTAGGCGGGCGGCGCCGGCACCCCGAGGTTGATCCCGAGCATCCCGGCCTCGATCCGCCCGCGGAACCGGCGCGCCGCCTCGCCGCTCGAGGTGAAGATCGCGGCGGCGTTGCCGAACCGCGACCGGTTCGCGATGGAGATCGCCTCGTCGAGGTCCGGGGCCCGGATCACGGCGAGCACCGGCCCGAAGATCTCCTCCTGCGCGACCTTCATCTCGGGTCGGACGTGGTCCAGGAGGACCGGCCGGAGGAAGTAGCCCCCGCCCGGGGCCGCCTCGGGGGCGGTGCCCTCCGCGGCCAGCACCGCGCCCTCGGCGAGCCCGAGCCGCACGAACCCCTCGACCCGGTCCCGGGCCTCGGCGCGGATGAGCGGGCCCATCTCCGTCTCGGGCTGCGTCCCCGCGCCCACGACCAGGCGGCGGACCTCGGCGGCGAGCGCCGGCACGAGCCGGTCGGCCACCGGCTCGACCGCGACCACGACGCTCCCGGCGAGGCAGCGCTCCCCGGCCGAGCCGTAGGCGCTCGACATGATCGCCCGGGTGGCCCGCGCGAGGTCGGCGTCGGGAAGGACGATCAGGTGGTTCTTCGCCCCGGCGAGGGCCAGGACCCGCTTCCCCTGCCCGGCGGCCGTCGCGTAGATCGTCCGGGCGACGGGCGCGCTGCCCACGAACGCGACGGCGTCGACCCCGGGATGGACCAGGAGCTCGTGCGCGGTCCCGGCCCCCCCGTGGACCAGGTTCACGACCCCCGGGGGCGTCCGGGCCGACTGGAAGGCGCGGACGATCCGTTGGGCGGTCATCGGGACCCGCTCGGAGGGCTTGAGCACGACCGTGTTGCCGCAGACCACCGCGAGCGGCACCATCCAGAGCGGGATCATCGCCGGGAAGTTGAACGGGGTGATGGCGGCGACCACGCCGACCGGCTCGCGGTGCGTCTCGACGTCGATGCCGGCGGCGACGCCGGAGAGGATCCTCCCCTGGAGGAAGGTCGGAGCGCTCTGGGCGAACTCGAGCGCCTCGAGGCCCCGCCGGAACGACCCGGCGGCATCCTCCCGGATCTTCCCGTGCTCGGCGACGATCCCGTCGACGATCTCCGTCGCCTGGCCCTCCAAGATCTCCTGGACCCGCCGGAGGAGCCGCGCCCGCTCGGGGACGGGGGTCGACGACCAGCCGGGGAGCGCCGCGCGCGCGGCCCGGACCGCCCGGTCCACCTCCGCGGGCGCGGAGAGCGGCACGTGGGCGAGCGGCACCCCCGTGGCCGGGTCCGGCACCGGGAGGGCGGAGCCCGCCTCGGCGTCCACCCAGGCGCCGTTCACCAGGTTCTGGAGCCGCGCGCCGGACGGGCCTTCGGGGAGGGTCGCCACCCTCCCCGGCAGGACGCGGCATTACTTCTACCCGGCGCGGGCGGGAGTTCACGGTAGCCCTTTTACCCCCGAAGCTCGTGGCGAGCTCGCCGTCGGGGCCCCCCGGGGGTCGGCGGCTCGGAGGCTCCATGCCGGACCCGCGTCTCACCGCCGCGATGGCCGAGTACCAGCGCCGGACGCCCCATTCGGCCGCCCTGTGGGAGCGGGCCCGGGAGCACACGCCGCTCGGCGTGCACAGCAACTACCGGTTCCTCGAGCCGTACCCGTTCTACGTCCGCCGGGCGGAGGGGGTGCACCTCTGGGACGTCGACGACCACGACTACCTCGACTTCAACATGGGCTTCGGCGGGCTCGCGAGCGGCCACGCCCACCCCCGGATCCGGGAAGCCATCGAGCGGCAGCTCCAGGACGGGATGCTCTACGGTTACGAGTGGGAGGGGACCCCCGCCCTGACCGAGCGGCTCTGCCGACGGTTCGGGATGTCGAAGATCCGGTTCAGCACGACGGGGCTCGAGGGCACGCACCACGCGCTCCGGATCGCCCGGGGCCACACGAAGAAGCGCACGATCATCAAGTTCGAGGGGGGGTACCACGGCTCCCACGATGGACTCCTCGTGGGGGTGAAGCCGCGGCCCGAGGTGGCCGGCCCCTCCCATCGCCCGGAATCGGTCCCCTCGGGGCCGGGGATCCTCTCCGAGGTCGCCTCCGCCACCCGGGTGGCCCCGTTCAACGACCTCGCGTCCACCGAACGGATCGCCCGGGAGGTGAAGGACGACCTGGCCGCGATCATCGTCGAGCCGATCCCGATGAACATGGGGCTCATCCTGCCCGAGCCCGGGTTCCTGGAGGGGCTCCGGGAGCTCGCGACGCGGCTCGACGCGTTGCTCATCTTCGACGAGGTGAAGACCGGGGCGAAGTACCCGCACGGGGCCGCCGGTCGGTTCGGGGTCCGGCCCGACCTCATGGTCCTCGGGAAGTCCATCGCCTGCGGCGCCCCGCTCTCGGCGATCGCCGCCGGCAACGGGATCCTGGAGGGGATCGGTCCGCGGAAGATCCCGCACGCGGGCACCTTCAATTCGAACCCCATCTCGATGGCCTGCTGCCGGGCGACGCTCGACCACGTGATCACCGACGAGAACCTCGCGCGCGCCGCGCACCTGTGCGCCCGGCTCGCGAAGGGCTACACCGAGATCTTCCGGGACGCCAAGGTCGTGGGCCACATCTCCTCGGACGGCCCCTCCGGGACCGTCTACTTCAGCGACCACCCGGTGCGCGACTGGCGGAGCTTCCTCACCGTGGACGGCGACCGTTCCATCCTGTACTACTACCTCGGCCTCAACCGCGACCTGATCCCCTCGGGGACCGGGGCGGACGAGCAGTGGACCATCTCGGTGGTCCACACCCCCGCGGACATCGACCGCCACCTCGAGATCCTCGCGGGGTTCGCCCACGAGCTCACCGGCGCTCCGGTCGTGGGGGAGATCGAGGAGTCGGTCTAGCGCCGGGGGGAGTCATATGGACCGGAGCCCTTCCGAACCGCGGGAAGGATCCCCCGCGGCGATGTCCGACCGTCCCACCGAGCTCAGCTTCCCCGACGCCCCGCACCTGGTGGTGCCCCCGCCGGGCCCGAAGTCGCGCGAGCTCCTGGACCGGCAGGCGCTGCTCGAGAGCCCTTCCGTCGTCTACCCGCGGCACTTCCCGATCGCGATCGCCCGCGCCCGCGGCTCGACCCTCGAGGACGTGGACGGCAACCGGTTCATCGACTGGGTCGCCGGCATCTGCGTCCTGAACCTGGGCCACGGCCACCCCCGGGTCCGGGCGGCCGTGGAGCGCCAGCTCGACCGCATCTGGCACGCGCTCGAGCTGCCCACCGAGGCCCGGATCGACTTCCTGGAGGCGCTCCTCCCGCGGCTCCCGGGGGAGCTCAAGGACCGGGCGAAGGTCCTCTTCACCGTCACCGGCGGCGATGCCGTGGAGACGGCGGTCTCCATCGCCGACCACCTCAAGGGGCGGCGCGGCACCATCGTCTTCTCCGGCGCCTACCACGGCGTCCACGGCGGCGCCGTCAACCTGACGAGCGGGAAGCGCTACCACAAGACCTCCTCCTTCCGGGGCGGCGCCCTGGTGCGGGTGCCCTACCCGGACCCCTACCGGCCCCTCCTCGACGCCGACGGATCCGCCCAGGGGACCGTCCGCTACCTCGAGCACCTCCTCTCGGACCCGCACTCGGGGGTGGACGAGGTCTCCTCCATCCTGGTCGAGCCGATCCTGGGCGAGGGCGGCTACGTCCTCCCGCCGCCGGACTTCCTCCCCTCGCTGCGGGAGCTGTGCGACCGCCACGACCTCCTCCTCATCGTCGACGAGGTCCAGACCGGCCTCGGGCGGACCGGGAAGCGCTGGGCGATCGAGCACGCGGGGGTCTCCCCCGACCTCCTGTGCAGCGCGAAGTCGATCGGCGGCGGCCTCCCGCTCTCCCTCGTCGCCTACCGGCCCGATCTCGGCCCCGAGCTCCCGCCCGGCTTCCACCTGGGGACCTTCCGCGGCAACCCGCTCGCCCTCGCCGCGGGCACCGAGGTGCTCCGCGAGCTCGACGACGGGGGATGGATCGCCCGCGCGGCCCACCGCGGCCCGAAGCTCCTCGAGGAGTTCCGGCAGCTCGTCGCCCACGACGGGACCATCGGGGAGGTGCGGGGCCGGGGGTTCATGATCGGGCTCGAGTGCGTGAAGGAGCGGACCCACCGGGTCCCCTTCGGCGAGCGCGCGCGGTCGATGCGCCGGGAGCTCCTCTCCCGGGGCGTCCTCATGCACACCTGCGGCGGCTACGACCACGTGCTGAGGTTCATGGCCCCGCTCACGATCGAGGACCGGCTCCTCGAGCGCGGCCTCGAGGCCTTCTCGGACGCGCTCGGCCCCTCGAGCGCGCCCTCCGCCGTCGCCCGGCCGAAGGGGCCCCGCACGCTCCGGGCCGAGGGCGCGGAGGTCACCCCGGTGCACTCGGGGTTCGGCGGCCCCGAGCCGATCCCGCCGGGGCTCCCCTTCCGGCACCCGTGAGGCGGTCTCAGCGGTAGTTCACCGAGATGAGCTTGACCTCGGTCATCTCGCGCATCGCGTCCGCGAGCCCCTCGCGGCCGAGCCCGCTCCTCCGGATCCCGCCGAACGGGAGCGCGTCCCACCGCAGGTTCGTCGGATCGTTGATGTGGACCCCGCCCGCCCGGATCCTCCGGGCCAGCTGGAAGGCCTGACGCAGGTCGTTGGTGTAGAGGGCGGCCTGGAGGCCGTAGGGCGTGCCGTTGGCGATCCGGATCGCCTCGTCCTCGTCCCGGAACCGGAGGATCGGGGCGATCGGCCCGAACGGCTCCTCCCGCGCGACGAGCGCCTCGGGGGTCACCCCGTCGAGGACGGTCGGTTCGAAGAAGTAGCCCGCCTCGCCGGCCCTCCGGCCGCCGCCCGCGAGCACCCGGGCGGACCGGCCCCGCGCGTCCTCGACCATCTCGTGGAGCCGGTCGAGCGCCCCCGCGTCGATCACCGGGCCCACCTGGGTCGATTCCTCCAGCGCGGGCCCCACCCGGAGCGCGCGGGCCGCCTCGGCGAGCCGCTCCGCGAAGCGGTCGGCGATCTCCTGGTGGATGAGGAGCCGCTTCGAGGCGGTGCAGACCTGGCCGGAGTAGCTGAAGACGCCCCGGACCGCCTCCGCGACGGCGCGGTCCAGGGGCGCGTCGGGCAGGACGATGAAGGGGTCGAGCCCGCCCATCTCCAGGATGAGCCGCTTCGTGCCCCGCGCCGCCCGCTCCGCGATGGCCCGCCCGGTCTCGGTCGAGCCGGTGAAGGTCACGAGCCGGGTCGCGGGGTGCTCGATGAGGGCGTTGCCGACCGCCCCGCCCGGTCCCAGGACGACGTTGAGGACCCCGTCCGGGACCCCGGCGGACCGGATCACCTCGGCGAGCTTGAGCGCCGTGAAGGGCGCCGAGCTCGTCGGCTTCACGACCACCGGGTTGCCGGCGGCGAGGGCGGGGGCGACCTTGTGGGAGAGCAGGTTGAGCGGGAAGTTGAACGGGCTGATCGCGACCACCACGCCGATCGGGTCGCGGACGGTGAAGAGGAGCCGGGACTCGTTCCCGCTGGGCCGCGCGTAGGCATCCGCCGGGAAGGTCTGCCCGGTCAGGTGCCGGCACTCCTCCGCGGCGAAGCCGTAGACCTCCGAGGCGCGGTCCGCCTCGATGCGGGCGTCCGTGACGGGCTTGCCGACCTCGCGCGCGATCAGCCGGGCGAACTCCTCGCGCTGCTCGGCGATCCGGCGGGAGATCTCCCGCAGCAGCCGCGCCCGCTCGTGGGCCGGGGTCGTCGCCCAGCGCTCCTCGAGCCGGGCCGCCGCGTCGACGGCCGCCTCTGCATCCGCGGCGTTCCCGCGGGCGACGCGCCCCAGGGGCGCGGCCGTCGAGGGGTCCCGGAGCTCGTCGTAGGCGCCGGAGGAGGGGGCGACGTAGGCGCCCGCGATCAGGTGGTCGGCCCGGCCGTCGTGGGGCAGCGCCTCGGGCATCGGCCGGTGGTCACCGCGCGCCGAACTTTAAGTTCGTTCGCCGCGCCGGTCCCGGCCCCCCGGGCCGCCCGGTCGCCTTCGGACCTACGGACGGGCCCCCGGCACGAAGCTTATCTACCTCTTCGGGCGACGCGGCCGGCTGGCACGGGCCCGCGCGGGTCCGGGTGAGATGGCAGCCGACGAGTTCTCGATCGCCGGATTCATGGTGATCCGGAACGGCCTCCGGAACGGCTACCCGTTCCTCGAGGCGATCCGGTCCGTCCTGCCCCTCTGCGACGAGGTGGTCATCTCCGAGGGGTTCTCCGAGGATGGCACCTTCGAGCTCCTCGAGCGGTTCGCCCGGGCCCATCCGAAGGTCCGGATCCGCCGCGACGCCTGGGACATGCGGCCGGAACCCCGCATCAAGGGCGGCGGAGCCCCGATCCGCCGCGCGCTCAACGGGGTCAAGAAGGAGCTGACGGCCCCCTGGCTCTTCCAGTTCGATGCGAACGACATCGTCCCGGCGCGGAGCGTCCCGATCCTCCGGGAGCTGCCCCGGGTCTACCCCTTCCGGGAGCTCTTCGGGCTGCCGTACCGCCAGCTGATGGGCCGGTACTGGTTCAACGAGGAGTTCCGCTTCCGGCTGGTCCGCAACCGGCCCACCATCCGGGTCCTCTACGACGGCTGGACGATGGGCTACCACCTCGAGATCACCGACCTCCTGAGCCGGCGCGAGCTCCGCCGGCTCGCGAGCCGGACCGCGGTCGCGGTCCTCCAGGACCGGATCGCGGTCGGGCTCCCGGAGATGTACGTCGACCTCCCGGTGCCGATCTACCGGTACCACGGCATCTACCCGGAGCCGTTCGTGGAGAAGATGGCCACCAAGGTGAGCCTCCAGCGGAACGAGAAGTACCTCGAGCTCGCGCGCGACGGGCCGGGGATCCCCTCGCTGCTCGACGCCTACCGGTCGACGGGCGACTACGATGCCTTCTGGCGCCAGCTGCTCGAACGGATCCGCACCCTGGTCGGGACCTCCTACGAGATCAACAAGGAGGTCCGGTTCGTACGGTTCCTCCCCCAGGAGGAACATCCGGCGGAGATCCGGCCGTTCCTCGGGGTGCCGCGCTACCTGCCCTCGCCCGATGGCGGGACGGAATCCCGGGGCGCGCGGGACCCCGGGGGCGCTCCCGCCGCCGGGGAACGAGGTCGGTAGCCGAGGATCGCCCACCGACTCCCTCTCCGCGGGCACGACGCCGGCCCCCCTCACCGGGGGGGCCCTGGATCGGCGCGGGACGTCCTAGGGTCCGGCCGGGGGAGGAGCGCCGGCCTTCGGCCGGCGGGGCGGGCGGCGCCGCACGATCAGCACCGTGAGACCGATCACGATCGCCGCGGCGAGGAGAAGGAGGTAGGTGGTCGTGCCCAGGGGGCCTCCCCCGCCGGCCGGAGCGGGTGCCGGACAGGCGGGGACCGACGGCACCGAGACCGGGAGCACGGTGCTCGCCCGGGTCCCGGCACCGTCGGTCATCGTGAGCGTCACGTCGTGCGCGCCGGAAGCGTAGGTGTGCTGGACGGCGGCCCCGCTGGTCCCGGGGCTGCCGTCGCCGAAGCTCCAGGCGAAGGAGTACGGCGCCGTCCCTCCCACGACCGAGGCCGAGAGATTGTAGACCGGGGTGCCGCCGCAGGTCGGCACGTAGTAGGAGTCCACCCGGACCGCCACCGAGGGGGCGCCGGCCACCACGATCCTCCGGCTCGCGTTCGCCCACCGGCCGGCGGAGTCCTCGAGCGAGACGTTCAGGAGGTAGGTACCGCCGCCGGCGTAGGTGTGCGTCGCGTTGGTCCCGCCGACGGTGATCGAGCCGTCGCCCCAGTCCCACACGAAGGCGTACGGCGCGGTGCCGCCCTGCGGGATCGCCAGCGCCCGCACGGCGTACGGCGCATCCCCGGCGAGACCGCTCACGGAGATCAGGAGCAGGGGGGGCGTGTTGACGGTGAGATTCGCCCACGCGGTCGAGTTGCGGCCCGTGCTATCGGTGATCTCGACTTCGGCGGGGAAGGTCCCGACCCGCGAGGGCGTACAGTTGAGCTGCGGGAGATCGGCCGCCGCGCATCCCGGGGGAAGTTCGAGCCAATCGTAGGCGATCGGCGGGATCGCCCCGCCGGCCCGGGAGGCCACGATGGCGCTCATGCCGAGGTCGATCGCCGTCGGCGACCAGATCACCTGCGCGGAGAGCGACGCCAGCACGCGGACCAGGAAGGACCCCTCCACGGTCGCTCCGAGCGAGTCGGTGAGGGTCTCGTGGATCGTGTAGTTGCCGAGCCCGGTGAACACGCAGCGCATCCGCGGAAGGTCCTGGCTCGGACAGTAGGAGGGCAGTCCCGCGTACTGGTACCGATACTCGAGCGAGCCGCCCGTAGCGGCGATCGAGAGGGTGAGGAACGAACCCGGGGGAAGGATGGGCGGGAGGGTTCCGAACTGCGCCGCCAGGGGGGGTGGGGTGAAGCTCCAGACCCCGCTCGAATGGGTATTCGTCGTGCGGCTCGTGCCGTAGGTGCCGCCCACCAGGATCGCCTCCCCGAGGGAGGGGTCGAAGGCGATCGCGCCCCCCCCGAGCGGCCCGGGGTTCGGCCCCCCCGGGGGGATGGCGCTCACGTTGAGCCACGTCCCGTTCGAGAACGCCCAGGTGGAGTTGACCCCGACGAGGCAGCCCCCCGCC
Organism: Thermoplasmata archaeon; assembly: GCA_027314915.1. GTDB lineage: Archaea > Thermoplasmatota > Thermoplasmata > Lutacidiplasmatales > UBA184 > JAKIVR01. The sequence goes on from DAHUZZ010000015.1 coordinate 10,528, forward strand.
TGGCAGCCACCGTACTCGAGGAGGTACTGCTCGCTCGGAAGGTAGGTCATGGATTCGAGGTAGCCCGCGCGGGGGGCACGGGCAGGGTGGATCGGGGACCACGCGCCGCCCCGAAACGACCAGGTCGCGTTGTAGAAGGTACCGGAGGAGTCCCGGCCGCCGAACAGGATCGTCGCGTTCTCCATCGGGTCATAGACCATGCTCGCGCCGCGGAGGGCGGGCGGGCTCTGCGACGGGGTGAGCTTGGTCCAGCCGGCCCCGGGCGTGAGGGTCCACGTTTCGTTGGTGGTCCCGGTCCCGCAGGCCGAGGGAGCCCCCCCGAAGTAGACGCTGTAGTTGTCGTAGGCGTCGAACGCGCCGCTCCCGTACTGCAGCGGGCCCGGCCCGCCCGGGTAGCGGACGGTGAGGTTCGTCCACGTCCCGTTGAAGAGCCAGAGGTCCCCCAGGGAGTTGCCGTACGCGTCGCATCCCCCGTAGAGGAGGACGCCGCCGAAGTTGGGATCGTAGTGGACGTTGAAGTCCATGCCCCACCGGGCGGACGGGGGCGTGCCCGCGCTCGACGTGACGTTGCTCCAGGTCCCGTTGGCATCGTACAGCCAGGTCGAGTTCGTCACGGCCGTCCCGTATCCACCGAAAAGGACGAGCGCGTGGAGGACCGGGTCCCAGGCCATCCCCGCGTCGCCCACGTGCCCGGGCGATGGGGTGGAGGTGATGTTCGCCCAGCCGCCGAGTGGGGTCGCCGCGGGAGGGGCGGCGGTCGGCGCGGTGACCTCGGCCGGGGACATGGCCCGGACGGGCGCCCGGGGGGGCGGGAGCGGGGACGAGGGGGCGGGCGGGAACGTCCCCAAGCTCGGCGCGGCGGAAAGGACCAGGAAGCCCGCCACGGTGAGGAGCGCGACGGCCCGGCGCAACAGGACCGGGGCGGGCGCCCTCCGTCCGGCGACGCGCTCCCCGAAGTGGTCGGGCCGGCGCATGCCCGGCGGACGACCCGGGGTTCCTCTTAATCCCTTGGACAACACGCCGCCGGGGCGGGTTTACGGCGGCGGGACCGGGGCCGCGGGCGGGGGAGGGCGCCGGCGGCGGGCCAGCACGTAGACGACGGCCAGGGTGGCCACGAAGGCCGCTCCCGCCCCGAGCCCCAGGAGCACCCAGGGGGAGAGCCCGGAGCTGGGGCTTCCCACCGATCGGTGTACCGTGAGCGAGCCCGCGCCGGTGAACCCCAGATGATCCCGGGCGGTCACGGAGAGGTCCACGGTGCCGCTTCCACCGGGGGGGATCACGAGCCGGCTCAGGTTCGTGAACCCCGACGGGGCCCCGGGCGCCTCCCAGAGGTAGCGGTAGGGCGGGGTCCCGCCGCGCGCCTCGGCCGAGACGGTGAACCCCCCGTCGGCGGTGCCGTTGCCGACCGCGAGGCTCACGGTCACCGGCGAAGGGCCGGTGACGGAGAGGAGGGTGCGCTGGGAGGTCGAGTCGCCGTGGGAATCGTTCAGGACGACGACGAGGGTGTAGATCCCGTCGCCCAGCGGCCGCAGGTCGAGGCGCGAGCTACTTCCCGTGGGGTAGGAGACGTTCGAGGTGACGGGGGTGGTGTTCACGAGCCAGGTGAAGTGGTACGGCGGCCATCCGCCGGTCCCGTTCGCCCAGAGCGCGGCCGGGGCGCCGAGCAGGATCGCCCCGGAACCGGAGAGCGAGAGGTTCAGCGGCGGCGGGGAGAGGGCCCCCGGGCGGAGGGCCGGGGCGGCGCCCGCGGCCGCGCCGGAGAGGAGGAGCGCGCCGGCGAGGAGGATCCCCAGCACGATCGCGCGCATCGCCGGCCCCGTGGGGGCACGCCGCACCGGGGAAAAACGGCTCGGTCCCGGGGCCGGAAAACGCGGTGCGCACGTTGCAGCATGGATGCGCATGGTCCATCGCTGAATTGATATACTGCCATTTCCTTCAATCTGCTTGCGTCGAGGGTGGACCATGGCAACTTCTGCGCTCAAGCGACCGAATCCGGCCTTCTTTCCGTCGGAAGGCGCGAGCGTGGTCCGCCCCCGCTCCGTGGGGGTCACCCACGTGCTCGACCGGCTCCAGCCGAGCAGCCTGGACGAGATCCGGCCGCTCGCGCCGTACATCGACATCGTGAAGCTGGGCTGGGGGCTCCCGCTGCTGCTCCCCCGCGACCGGCTCAAGGAGCGGATCCGGTTCTACCACGACATCGGGGTCGAGGTCTCCACGGGCGGCACGCTCCTCGAGTACTCCGTGGTCCGGGACCGGACCACCGCCTTCCTGGACGAGGCCCGAGAATTGGGATTCGACCTGGTGGAGATCTCCGACGGGATCATCGACCTGGGCCGGCCCCAGATCGAGCGGCTCAGCCGGGAGGTCGCCCGGCGCGGCATCGACTTCCTCATCGAGGTCGGGAAGAAGAACCCCCAGAACCAGCTCTCGCTCCGGGAGACGCTCGACCGGATCGACCATGCGCGGGGGCTCAAGCCCCGGAAGGTCATCCTCGAGAGCCGGGAGTCCGGCCGGGGCGTCGGGATCTACGACGGGGAGGGGAACATCAAGTGGGACTGGGTCCGGGCCATCATCGCCGACCACCCGCTCGAGGAGATCCTCTTCGAGGCGCCGCAGGAGTCGCAGCAGATCGCCCTCCTGATGGAGCTCGGGCGCGAGACCAACCTCGGCAACGTCGCCCCCTCCTCCGTGGCCCCGCTCGCCTCCGAGCGGATGGGGCTCCGCGGCGACACCTTCGGGGCGATGCGCAGTTCGCGCAGCGTGAAGGGTCCGCCCGCGACCAAGTTCCTCTACTTCCTGCTCGAGACGCACCGCGGGCTCGACCAGAGCGAGCTCGTGCGCCTCTCGCGGCTCCCGCGGCGGACGGTGCAGAGCGCCCTCGTCGAGCTGAGGAAGCAGGGGCTCGTCCGCGAAGGGGTCTCCCTCATCGACTCCCGACGGCGGGAGTACCGGCTCGCCTAGTCCGCCCGCCCCCGGAGGCGGTCGGAGCCGCCGGCGGTCAGAACCCGGAGAGCAGGTCCCGGAGCACCGTGCGCGGGTCCGGGGCGGTGGCCACGGCGCTCGCGACGAGCACGCCTTCGGCGCCGAGCCGGAGCGCGACCGCGACGTCGGACCCGTTCTGGATGCCCGCGCCGCAGAGGACGTGCGTTCGCGGGGAGCGGGCCCGCACCGCCTCGACCGTCCGCACGATCACCTCGGGCCGGGCGGTCGAGACCGAGACCTTGCCCCCGATGAGCTCGGGCGGCTCGATGGCGAGGTAGGGCACGGTGAGCCCCGCGAGGTCGCCCGCGCGCCGGACCGAGCCGGCGCAGAGCACCGGGGTGAGGTGGGCCGCGGCGAGGACCGGGAGCGTCGACCGGATCTGGCTCCGGCCCAGCGGGTGCTCGGAGTGGTTGAGGAGGGACCCGCGACCACCCGCGGCCCGCACCGCCTCCGGGACCAGGAACCCCGTCCGCGCCCCGGCGGCGAGGGGGTCGGTGTGCTGGGCGAGCACGGGGACCGCGAGGCGGGCGGCGCACGCGGCGAGGTCCGGCGCGGAGGGGGCCAGGGCGGCGGCGACGCCGGCGCGGCGGGCCTCCGCCTCCAGGATCCGCCCGAGGCGGAGCGCTCCCGTCCCGACGGCCGGAGGGTAGGCCTTCAGGTTGAGGAGGAAGAGGGGCGCCCCGAGCGGCGCGTCCTCAGTGCGACGGGGGGGTCGCACGGGCCCGCTTGGGGAGCGAACAGATGGCGTACTCGTCCCCGTCCCAGAAGACCTCGCGATCCGGGTGCTTTCGTTGCAGCTCCGGGATCTTGGCCAGCACGTCCGCCAACGTCATGGTTTCGTCGTTGGGGTCGATGCGGAGATGGACGAGCTTCTTCCCCTTCTGTGATGCTGCTCCGACATCCGCCATGCGGTCCGCTGGTCGGGGCACTACCGGGGGGCGCCTATTGAATCTTTGCTGGGCGTTCCCTGCCGGTGGTTATTTAGCACGACCGCACCTCGGTGCCGTCGGCATGGAGGACCGGAAGGAACTCGAACGGGTCGTCATCGGCCAGACCGTGGTGCGCGTGAACAAGGACCTGTCGGTCATGAACCCGAACCTGGCCGAGGGTTCCACCGGGCTGGTCGTGGGCAAGATCGCGAACTACACGCTCAAGGTCGCCTTCCCCCGCGTCACGGTCGGGGTCAGCTGGCGGGATCTCGACGTGGTGCCCGGTCGGACCGGCATGCCGACCGAGTCGGAGCAGCCCAAGCTGATCCCGAAGCCCCGCACGATGGGCGAAGAGTAGCGGCCCTTACCGCTCCTCCAGGACGAGGGTCGTCCCCTCCATCCGCGCCCCGAACGCTCGGACGGGACGGGTCGCGGGCCCGCGCTCCACCTGGCCGGTCGCGAGGGCGAAGACGGACCCGTGCCACGGGCAGGTCACCGAGGCCCCCGAGACCTCCCCTTCGTCGAGCGGGCCGCCCTGGTGCGTGCACCGCGATTCCAGCGCGTACAGGTGCCCGTCGTGGTTGTACACGGCGACCGAGATGCCGTCGACGTCCACGCGGATCGGCTCGCCCGGGGGCGGCTCCGTGAAGGCGTCGAGGCGGTGCACTCCGCCCGGGCGGGGGAGGGAGGGTCCCGCCATGGTCATCCCCCCACGCGCGCAGCGTTCACGTAGTGCAGGACGGCCAGGTCGGTCCCCCGCCGGCGGTCCGGCGTCCGACGTGGGTTCGGCATGGGCCGCGAAGGTACCCCGGCGCGGATGAGGGGGCCGGATGCGATCGGAAACCTTCTGGCGGCCTCCGGAGGTCCCGCGGGGGTTCTCCCGGCGGATCCCGTGGTCCGAGAACTTCCGGAGGGGGTCAGCCGCGCGTCGACCGGCAGGCTCTCACGGGGCCCCTCAGCTCGCCCATCATTCGTCCTTGCGATTGCTCCGCTGGTTCTGATGTCATCATTGGGGCGAGGACCGGGACTCCCTGCGGTCGCATCTAGTCTTCCGTCGCCGTACCGCCCTAGGCACGGCCCGGGACCGACCGGTCCGGGGGCCGAATCGGGACCGCCCGCACTCCGTCCGAAGCTCCGCCTTCCCCGACGCGGGGGGCGCCGAAACCTTTTCCTTCCGACGGGGGTCGTCCGGCGGAGACGATGACCGATCCCGCCGCCTCCTCGGTGGAGCTGACCTATCCGGACGGGAGCCGGCGCTCGGTGGCCTCCGGGACCACCGTGGGGGAGGTCCTCATCAACTGGCGACCCGGCGAGGCGCCCAGGTACCTGGTCGCCCGCCTGGGCAGCCGGCTCGTCGACCTGAGCGAGCGGGTGACCGCGAGCGGGTCCATCCTCCCGGTGACCTTCGAGGACCGCGCCGGACGGGAGACGCTCCACCACTCGGCCGCCCACGTGGTCGCCAAGGCGGTGATGCGGGTCATCCCCGAGGCCAAGCCCACGAACGGCCCCGGCACCGAGGAGGGGTTCCACTACGACTTCGACATGCGCGCCCTCACCCCGGGGGACCTCGACCGCATCCGCGCGGAGGCCCGGAAGATCGTCCAGGCGAACGAGCCGTTCCATCGGCGGGTCGTCTCCCGGGAGGAGGCGCTCGCGATGTTCTCGTCGAACCCCCACAAGCAGGGCTACGTGCGCGAGGCGCCCCCGGAGGAGCCGATCACGATCTACGAGACGGGCGACTGGTCGGACCTCTGCCGCGGCCCGCACGTCGACCGCACCGGGCGGCTCGCCGGTCTCCACCTCCTGGGCTTCTCGGGCGTGACCCAGGGCGGCGACCCGAACGGGCTGCCGCTGCAACGGATCCGTGGGGTGGCCTTCCCGACCCACCCGGAGCTCGAGCAGTACCTCGCCCAGCGGGCGGAGGCCGAGGCGCGCGACCACCGGGTCCTGGGGCCGCGGCTCGAGCTCTTTGACTTCGCCGAGGAGGCGCCGGGGTTCCCCTTCTGGCTCCCCCGGGGGATGGTCGCGCTCCGGGAGCTCGAGCGGTTCGCGGGGGAGCAGCTCAAGCAGGACGGCTACGGGGAGGTCCGGACGCCGCTCATGTTCGCCCAGTCGGTCTTCGAGACGAGCGGCCACTGGGAGCACTACCGGGCGGACATGTTCCTCACCCAGGTGGACGACCGCACCTACGGGATCAAGCCGATGAACTGCCCGGGATCGATGCTCCTCTTCCGGAGCCGGTCCCGGAGCTACCGCGAGCTGCCGCTCCGGCTCGCCGAGTGGGCGCCGCTCCACCGGCTGGAGGCGAGCGGGACCATCCACGGGATGACCCGGACCCGCGAGTTCACCCAGGACGACGCGCACATCTTCGTCACCGAGGAGCAGATCGAGCCGGAGATCGAGCGGCTCCTGGCGTGGGTCCAGCGGGCGTTCTCGACCTTCGAGTTCGTCCCGCGGGTCGAGCTCTCCACCCGCCCCGAGCACTTCCTGGGCGAGGCCGAGCAGTGGGACCGGGCCGAGGCCGCGCTCCGGCGGGTCCTCGACCGCTCGGGGCTGCCCTACCAGGTCTCGCCCGGCGAGGGCGCGTTCTACGGTCCGAAGATCGACATCCACCTCAAGGACAGCCTGGGGCGCTCCTGGCAGACCGGCACGATCCAGGTGGACTACCAGCAACCGATCCGGTTCCGCCTCGAGTACCAGGGGCCGGACGGCGTCATGCACCGGCCCGTCGTGGTCCACCGGACGATCCTGGGGAGCTTCGAGCGGTTCTTCGCGGTCGTCCTCGAGCACTGCGGCGGGCGGCTCCCGCCCTGGCTCGCGCCCGTCCAGCTCCGGGCCCTGGCCGTTGCGGAGCGGCACCAACCGGCCGTCGAGGAGCTCGTGCGCGAGCTCGGGCTCGCCGGCCTCCGGGCGGACTCCGTCGCGGCGCAGGAGACGCTCTCGAAGCGGGTCCGCAACGCCGAGGTCGAGAAGATCCCCTACGTGGCGGTGATGGGCGATGCCGAGGTCGAGCAGTCGACGGTCACGCTCCGGGTCCACGGCGAACCGAAGCCCCGGAAACTGGCCCGGACCGAGGTCGCCGGGCTCCTGCTCGACCGGGTCCGTTCCCGATCGTTCCGGCCCTAGCGGGCCCCCCCGGGACCCCTAGTAGCTCCCGTAGCCGCTCGAGCGGGTGCGTCCGCGCAGCGCCAGCCGGCGCGCCTCGGCGAGGTAGTGGTCGAGACGCGCGCTCTCCAGGTGGTGCTGGTCCCGCAGGTGCGTGCGGAGATGGTTCAGGTCGACGAACCGGCCGCAGAGCGCGCACTCCATCCGCGCCCGACGGCGCGGGAGCAGCTCGCGGTCCCGGGGCGTGAGCGCCTGCATCCTCGCAAGGGACCTCGTGCGCTCGCACCATATAGAGCATCGGGTCCGACCGAAGCCGCGCCCGCCGGCCCCGCGCCGCACGCCTCGTGCTCCTCCCAACGCTTTAATAGCCGCCTCATAGAGCGGGAGGAACTTTCCGGACTGTCAGAGCCATGTCGATCAGCCCATCCACCTTGGAGCTCCTCACCCTTGTCGCCGCACTCGTCGGACTGGCCTACGCCGGCCTCCAGACGGTCTTCCTCCTCCGGGAGGAGGAGGGGACCGACCGGATGAAGCAGATCGCGCTCGCCATCCGGGAGGGAGCGAACGCCTTCCTGCGCCGCGAGTACACCGCGGTCTTCGTCGTCGGCATCATCCTCGCCGTCGTCATCTACGTGGCCTTCCTGGGCGGCAGCATCCCCCCCTGGCAGCTCGCGGTGGGCTTCCTCCTCGGCGCGGCCGGGAGCGCGCTCGCGGGCGCGATCGGCATGCAGGTCTCGATCCGGGCGAACGTCCGGACCGCGAACCATGCCCGCAAGGGCGATCTCGCCGCGACGATGCGCTACGCCTTCCTCGGCGGCTCGGTCACCGGTCTCTCGGTCGCGGGGCTCGCCCTCCTCGAGCTCACCGGCATCTACGTGTGGTACGGGGGGGACGTCCTCGCGATGGTCGGGCTCCTCTTCGGTGCCTCCCTCATGAGCCTCTTCGCCCGGGTCGGCGGCGGGATCTACACGAAGGGCGCGGACGTCGGCGCCGACCTGGTGGGCAAGGTCGAGGCGGGCATCCCCGAGGATGACCCGCGCAACCCGGCCGTCATCGCGGACAACGTGGGCGACAACGTCGGCGACTGCGCCGGCATGGCGGCCGACCTGTTCGAGACCTACGTCGTCACCGCGGTGAGCGCGATGCTGCTCGCCTCGCTGCTGCCCATCGTCGCCAAGAACTTCAACGTCCCCCTGCAGATCCCCATCCTCTACCCGCTCGTGGTCTGCGGCTGGGCGATCATTGCCACGCTCGTCGGCATCGCTGCCGTGCGGATGCGCCCGAACGGCTCGATCATGGGCGCCCTCTACCAGGGGCTCGGCGTCACGACCGGGGTCGGGATCGTCGGCCTCTACCTCATCGACGACTACCTCATGGGCGGCAGCCCCGGGATCTTCATCGCGACGGTCCTCGGGCTCGTGGTGATGGTCCTGATCGTGGTCATCACCGACTACTACACGAGCTCGAGCTACTCGCCGGTCCACCGGATCGCGGACTCCGCCCAGGCGGGCGCGGGACCGACCGTCATCACCGGCCTCAGCGTCGGGCTCGAGTCGGCCTGGATGCCGGGGCTCGTCATCGTCGCCGCGGCGCTCGGGGCGTTCTGGGCGGTGGGGTCGACCGGCGCCGGCGGCTGGATGCACCCCGACCCCGATCTCGGGCTCTACGGGATCGGGCTCGCCGCGGCGAGCATGCTCGCGGTCACCGGCATGATCATCTCCATCGACTCCTTCGGGCCCATCACGGACAACGCGGGCGGGATCGCCGAGATGGCGAACCTGCCCCCCGAGGCCCGGGCCGTCACGGACCCGCTGGACGCGGTCGGCAACACGACGAAGGCGGTCACGAAGGGGTACGCGGTCGGCTCCGCCGTGCTGGCGGCGCTCGCGCTCTTCGCGGCCTACACCTTCGCGCTCCAGACCCAGCTGAACCTCGGCCGCTCCGCCTCGGACCTCGTGACCAGCTCGCAGCTGAGCCAGAGCCTCGCGATCTCGAACCCCTTGGTCGTCGCCGGGCTCGTCATCGGCGGGCTGCTGCCGTTCTTCTTCACCTCGTTCCTGATGAACGCGGTGGGCGTCGCCGCGCAGGCCATCGTCTTCGAGGTCCGCCGCCAGTTCAAGGAGATCCCGGGGATCCTCGAGGGGACCGGGAAGCCCGACTACGCGACCTCGGTGGACATCGTCACGGTGACCGCGCTCCGCCAGCTCGCCGTGCCCGCGCTCATCGCCGTCGTGACGCCGGTCGCCGTGGGATTCCTCCTCGGCCCCATCGCGCTCGCCGGCCTCCTCCTCGGGGTCATCCTGACCGGCTTCCCGCTCGCGCTCACGATGACCACGGGGGGCGGCGCCTGGGACAACGCGAAGAAGTACATCGAGACCGGCCACTTCGGCGGGAAGCACTCGGACGCGCACAAGGCCGCCGTCGTCGGGGACACGGTCGGCGACGCGACGAAGGACACGGCCGGCCCGGCGATCAACCCGCTCATCAAGGTGGTCAACACCATCTCGATCCTGATCGTGGCGCTGGTCGTGGCGCACACCCTCATCCCGTTCTGATCCAATCCCGTCGGGGTCCGGAGGCGGGAGGGTGCCGGGTCGCCCGGCCCGGGGGCCACGGCCGCGAGCGCGGCCGGCCCCGGCGTCCTAGCCGTAGTGGCTCATCGTGGAGCGGTCCTTGCGGGACTCCTCCCGCTCCCGGCCCTGCTCCTCGCTCTGCCGCTCCTTCTCGCACTCCTCCTCGCTGACCCAGTCGAACTTGAGGTCCTCGGGGTGCTCGTGGGCGATGAACGCCCCCGCCTCGAAGGCGGCGGTGATGAGATCGTCGACGTTGTCCGGCTCGGTGCCCTCGAGCCGGCCGGCGAGCCGCCAGTACCAGTCCGGCGCCTTGCCCGCCGCCTGGAGGTACTCGGTGATCATGTCGAGCGCGGAGCTGCGCTGGTCCACGAGCCGTACATGGAGGTGGCGCCGGTCGTCGTCGGAGCTTTTCGGGGGGGCGGGAGCCGAGGACACGGCCCGGGAGGACCGTGGGGCCTCATAACGGGCCGGGCGGCCGCGGCCCGCGGCGCCCCGACCGCGTCCGTGCGGGCCCGAATCTTGAAATGAGGGCGTGGGCTCGGCTCCCCGGGGGAACGTGAGCGGGGATCCCTACGAGTACGACCCGTCGGCACCGACGGCGCCCTCCCCGAAGATGGCGGCACCGGTGCCCACCGCCCCCCGCCCCAGCGTCGCGCCCTCGCCGGCCCGGTACGCCTACCTCGTGGGCCGGCTCCGGGGCCGCCAGATCACCATGGAGGAGGCGACCGAGCTGTTCGCCCTCCAGCAGCAGATCATCGCCCGCATGGAGGCCCAGGCCTCGATCCCGCCCCCGCCACCCCCCTCGGAGAGGACGATGTCCGGATCGATGGTCGGGACGCCCATCCCGGGGACCGGGGGCCTCCCCTCCGAGGACGCGGTCTGGGAGAGCCTGCCCGCGCTCGCGGCGGCCGCGGGGATCTTCGCGGCGATCTTCAAGCGGGCCCAGTCCGGCGAGCCGATGGCGCCCCCTTCCACCTCCCCATCGCCCCCTCGCCCGAGCGACCCGCCGGCGCGGAAACCGCCCGGCACGGACGCCGTGGGCGGGCCGTAGGCGGCGCCGCGGATGGGCCGGGACGGGGACTCCTTCGTCTTCGCGCACCTCGCCGACGCCCACGTCGGTGCCTGGCCGAGGGACCCGGCGGTCCGGGCCGCGCTCCGCGAGAGCGTCCTCCGCGCGCTCGAGGTGGTCGAGGAGCGGGACTGCGAGTTCCTGCTCATCTCGGGCGACCTGTTCCACACGCCGGTCCCGGAGCCGGCCGAGGCGGCCCCGGTCGCGCAGGCGCTCAAGCGGCTCGCCGACGCCGGTCGACGGGTCTACGTCATCTACGGCTCGCACGACTACGTCGCGCACCGGACCAGCTGGCTCGACGTGCTGGCGGAGACCGGCATCTTCCTCAAGGCCGCCCCCGAACCCGTCCGGGCCGAGGGCGACCGGTTCGCGCTGCCCTACCGGGTCGACGAGCCGACGGGCGCGGTCGTCGCCGGGCTCTCCGGCCGCTCGCACGGGCTCGATGCCTCCCTCTTCCGGTCCGTGGACTCGGAGGCGTTCCGGGCGGAGCCGGGGTTCAAGATCTTCCAGTTCCACGCCGCCGTCCGGGAGTACCTGCCCGCCCACCTCCGGGGCCACATCGCCGGCATCTCCCGCGACGACCTCCCGGGAGGGTGCGACTACTACGCCGGCGGCCACATCCACTACACCTACGAGGGATCGGGCCCCGAGGGCGGCCTCCTCGTCAACCCGGGCGCCGTCTTCGGGACCAGCGTCACCGACGTGGAGAACGGCGCCCGCGGCAAGACCAACCAGGGGCTCTACATCGTCCGGGTGGAGCGCGGGGTCCCCCGACCCGAGCCGGTCCGCACCCTCGCCGTGGACCGGCTCCGGGTCTTCGACGTGGACGTGCAGGGCGAGAGCCCCGAGGAGGCGCGCCGCCACCTCGAGGCGGAGATCCGGCAGGCCTCCGCCCCGGGGACGCTGCTCTTCCCGCGGCTCCACGGCACGCTCGCCGAGGGCGGGGCCCGGACGCTCGGGCTCCTCGAGACGGGCGAGGCGTCGCTGGAGGCCGGCATCTCCGGGATCCACTTCGACCTGGACGACCTCGCGCACGAGGGCGATGCGGCCGGCGACGCGCTCCGACCGGAGTCGGAGCTCGAGGCGGAGGCGATCCGCCTCCTCGCGGGCGGCGCCCCGGAGCGGTTCCCGCGGCTCCGCGGCCCCGAGGGGGAGGCGAACCTGAGGGAACTGCTGCGGGAGCTCGGATCCCCCCGGAGCGAGGGCGAGTCGAAGCAGGACTACCTGGCCGCCCGGATCGACGCGGCGCTCCGCACCCTCGGCGTGCGGGGCCGATCGGGCCGCCACGGGCCGAGGTGAACGACGATGATCCTGAGCCGCCTCAAGGTCCACAACCTCCGCTCCTACACCTCCGCCCACCTCGAGCTCGGGCCCGGCATCACGCTGCTCACGGGGGACGTCGGGTCCGGGAAGACCTCGCTGCTCTACGCCATCGAGATGGCGCTCTTCGGCTTCGCCGAGGTGGAGCCCGCCTACCTGGTCCGCCACCGGGCCCGGGAGGCCGAGGTGACCCTCACCCTCGCCTCGGAGGGCCACACGCACGAGCTCCGCCGCCGTTTCCGGCGCCGGACCCTGCGCGGCCGGGAGAGCTTCGAGATCGAGGAGAACAGCTTCGCGACCGACGGCCAGAGGACCCGCTACTCGGCGACCGAGCTCAAGCAGCGCGCCATCGACCTCCTGGGCTTCCCGGACAACCCGAACCCCCGCGCCCACTCCGACGTCTGGCGATGGGCGGTGTACATCCCCCAGGAGCGGATGCGCGAGGTCCTCCTGCAGAGCCCCTCGGAGCGGCTCGAGACCGCGCGCAAGGCGCTCGGGCTCGAGCAGTACCGCACCGCGGCCGAGAATGCCGCGGAGGTGGCCACCGAGCTCCGCCACATCGCCCAGCTCGACGAGGTCCGCGCGGAGGCGCTCGCCCACTGGACCGAGGAGCTCCCGCGCTGGTCCGCGATCCGGATCACCCGGTCGCGGGAGCTCGAGGAGCTCGAGTCCGAGGCGCTCACCCGGCGCCGCGAGGAGGAGGCCGCGCGCGGCGAGCTCGCCCGCTGGGAGGCGGCCCGGGTCGAGCGGGAGCGGGACCGCCGGGAGCTCGAGCGGCTCCGGAAGGCCGAGGAGGACCAGCGCCGGGACCGGGCCGAACGCGTGGACCGACGCGCCGGACACGAGCGGCTCCTCGGGGAGCTCCGCGCCCGGACCGAGCGGACCCGGACCCAGAGGACCGCGCTCGAGCCCGCGCTCGCGCCCGGGGCCGGCCTCGAGGAGCGTCTCCGCGAGCTCGAGCTCGCGCTCCGGGAGACCGAGCGCACGGTCGCCGACCGGGCCCGCGCCGAGGCCACCCGCGCCGCGCTCGACCGGTCCCTTGCGGAGCAGGAGCGCTCGCGGCAGCTTCTGGAGCGGGAACGGACGGAGCTCGCCCGCCGATCGGAGGCGGCCGGGGCCGAGCGGCCGCTCCGGGAGCCGCCGGCCCCGACCCCGCGGGACCTCCCGACGATCCAGCATGATCTCGACGCGCACCGGGCCGAGAACGACTCGGCCATCGGCGGGCTCGCGCGCGCCCGGCAGGTCGCGACCGAGACCGAGGAGCTCCTCCGCCTGGGCACCTGCCCGCGCTGCCAGCAGCCGGTGCGCCCCGAGGAGTACGTCCGTCATCTCGAGGAGGCGCGGGGCGCCCTCCGGACCGCGGAGGAGCGCTCCCGCGCCCTCCACGAGGAGATCCGGCGGCTCGACGAGGAGCGGGCGAGCCGGGAACGGTACGAGCGGGCCCGGGAGCGGTTCGAGCTCGTCCAGGCCGGGCGCCGCCAGCTCGAGGAGCAGCTCCGGGCCGTGGACGCCCGCCGGACCGAGATGGAACGCCGGCACGTAGAGATGCTCGAAGAGCGCGGACGCGCGGAGGCCGAGTGGGTCCGGCTCGCCCCGGCCGCGGAGGCGCGGACCCGCCTCGAAGAGGACCGCGAGCGGCTCGCGGAGGAGCGGACCCGGAGGGACCACGCCCGCGCGGAGGCGACGCGGCTCGAGGAGGAGCTCCGGGGGGCCGAGGCCCGGCGCGAGCTCCTCGAGGGGGAGCGCGCGCGGCTCGCGCGGGAGATCGCGGAGCTGGACGAACGGATCCGGGCGACGGCGGAGGAGGCGGGCCGCCTCGAGCGCCCGGAGGAGGAGACCGAGCGGACGGAGCGGGCGCTGACGGAGGCCCGGAGCCTCAGCGAGCGGACGCGGGCGGAGCTCGAGCGGACGATGGGCCGGCTCGCGACCACCCGCGCGGCGGTCGAGGAGGCCGACCGGCGCATCACCGAGGCCGACCGGGGCGTGCGCGACCGGGCCGAGCGGATCGCGGAGGCGGACCATGCCCGGGCCCTCGCCGCCTGGGTCGCCCGGGAGTTCGTGGAGAGCGTCCTCGACCTGGAACGGAAGCGGCTCTCCCGGGCCCAGGGCGAGTTCAACCGCGCCCTCGCGCGCTACTTCCAGATCCTGATCGAGGACCCGAGCCTCGTGGCCCGGGCCGATCTCTCCTTCTCCCCGAGCGTGGAGATCGACGGCGAGCCGACGCCGGCGGAGGCGCTGAGCGGGGGCGAGCGGACGGCGCTGGCGCTCGCCTTCCGCCTCGCCATGGGCCGGGTGGTCCGCTCGGCCGGCCGGCTCAAGCTCGAGACGCTGGTGCTGGACGAGCCGACCGACGGCTTCTCCCCCGAGCAGGTGGCCCGGATGAGCGAGCTGCTCGGCGAGCTCGAGCTCGCGCAGATCCTCCTGGTCTCCCACGAGGGCGGTCTCGCGGGCATCGCCGACCACGTGATCGAGGTCGTGAAGGAGGGCGGGAAGTCGGCCCTGCGGCCGGGCGGGTTGCCCCTGCCCGAGGAGGAGGGGGAGGCGCCCGAGCCCACGGCGCCGGCCGCCGTGCGGCGCCAACGGAGGCCGTCCGCCGCCCCGGACGGGCTCACCGGAGCTGCCGCTGGAATTCCTCCGGGGCCCACGGAGGGCCCTCGGCGATCCGAAGATTCTCGCTCAGGTGCTCCGGCCGCTTCTGACCGACCAGCGTCGTGAGCGCCCCGGGCGCGGACCGGGCGAACTGGATCGCGGTCTGGGCGGGGGTGAGCCCGTCGGAGGAGGGTCCGTTCCGGGCGAACTGGCCCTGCCCGAGCGGGACGCTCGTGAAGCATCCGAGGCCCAGCTCGGCCGCCGCCTCGAAGAGCGTGCGCCGCGCCCCCGCGACCGGCTGGTTGCGGAGCTGGGCCGCCTCGGGCATGGCGAGGTTGAACGGGAACTGGATGAACTTGAAGCCGTGCGACTCCCCGCCCACCCCCCGGGCGACCGCCACCGCCTCCTCGAGGGAGAGGAAGCTGCTGTCGGAGCGGGGCACCCGGAGGGCGTCCCACGTGGCGATGCCGTAGGTCCGGATCCGACCCTGCCGGCGGAACCGCTCGTAGAGCTCGAACGCCGCGGTGAGACGGTCGAGGAAGGCGGTGCGCCCGAGCGCCGGCAGCTGCGCGTCGGCCGCGTTGTGCAAGTACACGAGGTCGATCGTCTTGAGCCCCAGGTTCCGCTCGCTGCGGGCGAGCTGGTCGGTCAGGTAGCCCACGCTCATCGCGTGGGAGTCGTCCACGAGGTCGCGGCGGGCGAGCACCCCGGTGGAGAAGAGCTCCTGTTCGACCCACTCCTCGGGAGGGAGCCCCGACTCCCCGTCGGGTGCGAGGTACCCGTGCTTCGTCGCGACGAAGACCTCCTCCCGCGCGAGCCGTCCCGAGGCGATGAGCCGGCCGAGGGCCCGCCCCACGCTGCGCTCCGCCCGCTGGTGCCGGTAGTTGATCGCCGTGTCGAGGACGTTCGCGCGGCCGGACTCCGTGCAGATCCGGACCGCCTGCTCCACCGCGAAGTCGGTCGCCCCGTCGGGCGGGCCGATGTAGGTCCCGAGGCCGAGCGAGCTCAGGGTGAGGCCGCCCGGGCCGGCCCGGAAGTGCGTCGCGGGGAGGTGGTGGCGGGCCACGGCCCGGTCGGCGAAGGAGCGGGTGCCCTCCGGCGTCGCCCACCCTTCGATCGCCGGCACGCCCTCGAGGTGCTTCGGGTACGCTTAACGGTGGCGCGCGTCGGCGCGCCGTCCGCTTCAAGACCCGGGGCCGCTAGCGGGCACCGGGAGGCTTCGAACTGCCCCGACGCAAGTACGGCCGGATGCGCAAGCCGATCCCGAAGCTGACCCCGGAGAAGTGCCGGTTCTGCCGGCTCAAGCGTCCGTGCCCGATCCACGGGCGGTCGATCAGTTAGGGCGGGGCGGGCCCGGGGCCTACCGCGCCGAGCGGCCCGGGGGGAACTTTCCCGGAAGGACCGGGAGCGACGACGGGGCCCGTTCCCGCGGCACCGGCTCCCGGGGGGGTCGCTTCCGGCCGAGGAGGAGCGGCGTGGCGACCAGGTCATGGAACCGCTGGCCGGCCTCCTCGAGGGACCGGAGGACCTCGGGCGAGAGCGAGCGGCGGAGCTGCGCGAGCTGCGCCTCCCAGGCGAACCGAAGCTGCTCCCACCGGTACATCTTCTCCGGGTAGGCTGCCTCGAAGAGGAGGGTCCGGCCGCCGGTCTTCTTCGGGGCCCGGCCGAGGGAGCGGAGGCGGTCCTTCACGAGCTCGTGGAAGCGGGTCCCGGGCAGCGGCACCGCGATCGACACCGAGTACTCCTCGGGGCTGAACTCCCGGAAGAGCTCGTGCGTCGCCTCGATGTCCTCCGGGGTCTCGCCGGGATAGCCCAGCATGAGGAACCAGAACTGGCGGACGTGGTGCTCGCGCAGCTGCTGCGCCACCTGACGGATCTGGCCGAGCCGGGTCCCCCGGTTCATCAGGTCGAGCATCCGCTGGCTCCCGCTCTCGACGCCCAGGTAGACCCGCTCCAGGCCCGCCTCCCGCATCCGGTCGAGGAGCTCGGGCTTGAGGAGGTCCACCCGCGCGAGGCACTCGAACTTGAGCTTCAGGTCCCGCGCGATCATCCCGTCGAGGAGCGACAGGAGCCAGCCGCGCTGGATGCCGAAGACGTCGTCGCAGAACCGCACGTAGTCGACCCGGTACCGCCGCTTGAGCTCGGTGAGCTCCTCCAGCACCCGCTCGGGCGACTGCTGGCGGAAGCTCCGGCCGAAGGTCGGCTTCGAGCACCAGGAGCAGTCGAACGGGCAGCCCCGGCTCGTCAGGAGCGCCGCGCGGCGCTCCCCGGTCCGGGCTTCCCAGCTCCGCAGATAGGATTCCATGTCGAGGAGGTCCCATGCCGGCAGCGGCAGCCGGTCGAGTTCCCTCAGGTAGGGCCGCGGGGGTCCCCGCACGGTCCGCCCCCCGACCCGGGTCACCACGCCGGGCTCGCCCGCGATCGGCTCGCCCCGGGCGACCTTCTCGGCGAGCGCCGAGATCGTGAGCTCCCCCTCCCCGAGGACCACCGCGTCGAACCCGCCCTCCAGGTAGAGCTCGGGCCGGCTCGCGGAGTCCGGCCCGCCGGCCACCGCGAGCGCCCCGGCCTCCCGCGCGCGTGCCGCGACCCGGAGGGCGCGGGGGACCGTGAGACTCTTCGTGTGCACGCCGACGATCTCCGGACGGAACCTTCGGAGCGGCTCGTCGAGCGGCTCGAGATCCCGGGCGAAGGTGAGGTCCGCGAGCGCGACCGGCGTGCCCCCGGCCCGCAGGTAGCCGGCCAGGGTGAGGAGGCTCAGGGAGGGATAGAGCTCGACGAACTTCCGCTCCATCGGGTCCTCGCGGGCGACGTAGGGGTCGACGAGGAGGATCCGGGCCCCCGGACCCGGCGCGGGAGGTTCCGGCCCGCGCGCGGGCTCAGGCATGGCGTCGCCTCGTCGGCCGGGCCCGCCCTCCGGAGAGGGCGCCCACGGGACAGTAGGGGATGCACCAGCCGCATCCGGTGCAGTGGTCGAGGACCCGGAGCTGCTCCGGCTCGAGCTCGAGCGCGTTCGGCGGACAGACGCCCGTGCAGAGCCCGCAGAGTACGCAGACGTCCGGATCGACCACGACCGCGGTCACGGAGGGCTTGGCCCCGCCTCGGAGGCGGCGGGAATCTCCGCCGTCTCGGAATTCCCCTGGAGGGCCCGGCCGAGCGCCACGAACCCGGTCAGGGCGCACTTCACCCGGACCGGCGAGAGCGGGATGCCCACCATCTTGAAGATGTCCTCGCGGGAGATCGCGGTGACCTCCTTGACCGTGTGGCCCTGGACCTTCTGGGTGAGGAGCGAGGCGGTCGCGACGCTGATGGCGCAGCCGTCGCCGGAGAACCGGACCTCCTCCACCCGTTCGTGCGCGTCGTCGAGCCGGAGCTCCATCCGGATGTGATCGCCGCACAACGGGTTGCTCTCCTCCCCCCGGAGCGTGGCGCCCGGAAGCTCCCCGAAGTTCTTGGGCGCGCGGTAGTGCTGGAGGATGACCTCCTGGTACATGTCATACGCCATCGACGGTCTGCCCGGTTTCCGGCCTGTCCGGTCCCCGCCAGCAGACCGTCGAGAGGCTACTAAACGCCTTCCGAGAGCCCGCAGGACGAGCCGACCCGGTCGGCAGCGACCGAGAGGGGGGCAAACTCCTCCACCGGCCCGCGGCGACCTCACGGGTCGAGCCCGGGAGAAAACCCGTCGGGGGTCGAACATCTGCCCCGGAGGGGGCCGGCTCCGACCGCAGGGTCAGCCGTCGGAGGGTGGAGTGGGCGGACCACCGCACGGCCTCACGCCCTCGATGGTGGGGATCCAGCACTCGGTTCCGACCAGGCTGTTGAAACGGCCGTACGTCGTCCGGGTGAGCCCCGCCCGGAGTTCCGGAAGCCGGGACCGGGCGGCCGCCGGGCCCCGAACCGCGGCCGATCTTCCCGACGGCGCGCGAGGCGTCCCCCTAGAACTCCCACGTCGGGCCACCGTAGCCTTCGGGGAGCTTGGGCGGGCTCGATCCGCCGAACGGATCCGGCCGGGGAAGGGGCTTCGTGCCGAGCTTCCGGCTCACGTACGCATCGATCGCCTCGGCCACCTTGGTGCCGGCGCCCATCGCGTGGACCACCGACCTCCCGCCGGTGGCGAAGACGCCCTCCCGGTCGGTCATCCACCCCTCGCGCTGCCCCTGCGGCCAGCCCTGGCGCCCGAAGGTGAAGTCCAGATCGGGGGAGAACCCCGTGAGGTCCGCCGTCTCGCCGACGGCGATGATCACCGTATCGCACTCGAAGGGCTCCTCCGGTCCGTGGGTCATCTCGACCCGGCGGCGGCCCGTCGCATCCGGCGGCGCGAGCTGGGTCGGCACGAGCACCACCCGCTCCACGTGGTCCGCGCCCTCGATCCGGACGGGGGCGCGCTCGAAGAGGTAGTGGATCCCCTCCACCTCCCCGCCGACGACCTCCTCCTCTCCGGCGGACATGTCGTCCTTCTTCCGACGGTAGACCACGGTCACATCCCCCCGACCGTCCAGCCTCAGCGCCGATCGGGCGGCGTCCATCGCCACGTCGCCCCCGCCGACGACCACCGTCTTCCGGCCGGTCCGGCCGAAGAGCCCCTGGGGGGAGGTGTTCATGGCGAGGAGGAAGGGGAGCGCCGAGAAGACTCCCGGGAGCTCCTCGCCGGGAAGGCCGAGCCGGCGCGGGGCGGAGGCGCCGATGCAGACGAGCACGGCGAGGTAGCCGTCCTCGAGGAGGCTTCCGGGCGAGTAGTCCGTCCCCGCGCGCTTCCCGACCACGAAGGTGATGTCGAGCTTCCGGAACCGGGCGAGGTCCCAGCCGAGCTCGTCGCCCTCGAGGTGGTACTTCGGGATCGTCTGCATCTGGCCCCCGAGGATCGCCTCCGACTCGAAGACGGAGACCGAGTACCCCCTCAGCCCGAGCTCCCACGCGGCCATGATCCCCGTGGGACCGGCCCCGATCACGGCGATCCGGCGGTGCTTGGGGGCGCTCGGGACGTAGACCAGGTCCGAGTTCCCGAACTCGAGGGCCGCCCGCTTCAGGTGCCGGATCGCGATCGGCGTGCCGCGCCCGCCCACGACGCAGTCCTCCTCGCAGTAGTGGTAGCAGGTCTTGCAGAGGACCGAGGAGAGCGGGTCGTCCCGGAGCGTGAGCCGCGCCGCCTCGTCGAACCGCCGCTGCGCGATGAGCTGGATGTACCCGCGGCAATCCTGGGCGATGGGGCAGGCCTGCACGCAATAGGGCATGCCGCAGTCGAGGCACCGCTGCGCCTCCAGCACCGCCTCCTCGAGACGGTAGGGCTCCTCGAGGAGGGCGAACCCGCCCCGGCGCTCCTCCCGGGTGCCGGTGCGGATGGGCACCCGCTCGTACTGGCGGACGCGCTCGAACTCGGTGGGGATCGACTCGGGCATGGTGCTTTTCTTCGGACCCGCCGGGAAGGAGCCCCGCGGGTGGGCCCGAACGCCCCGCGCGGGCGATAATCCCTCCCGATTACGCCGGGAACCGCCTTCCCTTGCATCGCCCCCCCGGCCCGGGAGACCCCCGGCCCGCAGCCGCGCCGTCGCTCAGCTTATTATCCCCGCACCGGTCAAAACTCTATGGCCGCGGCGTCCAGTGTCCCGCAGTACGCCCGCTGGCTCGATCCCGATCGGCTCCGCACCCTGAGCACGGAGCTCGGCGATCCGGATCCCGTCGTCGCCGCCCGGCACCGTGCCTTCGAGGCCTTCGAACAGCTCCCCGTCGAGCCGAACCCCATCTACCGTGGGTACGCCAACATCGGGGGCGCCGACCTGAGCGCGCTCGCCCCCTCCGGCCGGGGGACGCCCGTGCCGCTACCGCCGTCCGACCCGGCCACCCTCCGGGTCGTCCACGACGCGTCCGGGACCCGGACGGAGCTCCCCCGCGCCCTGGCGGAGGCCGGGGTCCGGGTGCGCACGCTACCGGAGATCTGGAGGGGGGCGGACGAGGCGCCCGGCTGGGTGATCTCGCCGGCGGTCGCCGATGACAAGCTCACCGCCTTTGCGCGGGCGATGACCAACCGCGCGGTCGAGATCGACGTCCCGGACCGCTGCCCGCTCCCGGTCCGGGTCCAGGACCTCACGATCCTCTCCCGGCCGGACGAGGTCCTCTCGATCCGTCGGCGTCTCCGCGTGGGGCCGGGGGCGCGCCTCCTCGTGAGCGAGGAGGTCTATTCGACCGGCGACGGCGCGAGCGCGCGGCAGCGGCTCCACGGGAGCTCGACGGATATCACGCTCGGCGAGGGCGCGACGGCCCGCTACCTGACCGTCCACGCCCCCGACCCGTCCGCGGTGTCGCTCTACCAGCGGTACGCGACCCTCGGGGGGAGGGCCCGGCTCGGCTGGGTGTGGACCGGCTTCGGGGGGCTCAGGATCCGCGCGAAGATGCTCACCGAGCTCGCCGGCAACGGGAGCGATGCGGAGGACCTGCAGACCTTCTACGGCCGGGGGAACCAGGCCTACGACAGCCAGGTCCAGATCACCCACCTCGGCACCGACACCCACGGGCAGTCCGTCACGCGGGGCCTCTTCGCCGACTCGTCCCAGGGGGTGAGCCGAGGGCTCGCCCGGATCGAGAAGGAGGCCCGGAAGACCCTGAGCTACCTCTCCGAGCACGCGATGCTCCTCTCCCGGGGAGCGCGCTCCGACACGATCCCCATCCTCGAGATCCTGTGCCGCGACGTGAAGGCGACCCATTCCTCCTCCGTCGCCCCGGTGGACCCGGAGAAGGTCTTCTACCTGGAGAGCCGGGGGATCGCCCGGCCCGAGGCGGTCCGGATGATCGGGGAGGGATTCCTCTCCCACGTCCTCGAGCGCGCGCCGATCGCGCATCTCCGCGACCACCTCTACCCGCTGCTGGCCGCGCGGTGGGACGACCGCGAGATCCGCTGGGAGACCGGCCGGTTCCCCGCGCTCCCTCCGCTCAGCGTGACCGACGAGGTCGCGCCCGAGGAGTGGCGGTTCGACGCGAAGCTCCGGTGACCGGCAGCACGATCGCCTGGGCCCGGACCGCCCGGGGATCGTCAAGCTCGAGCTCGAGGCTCCGCCACAGGTAGAAGGTCGCGTGGGACCGGTAGGGCGCCCAGCGGCGGCCGATCCGGAGGAGGGTGGACTCCGCGGGCAGGGCGCGGAATCCGTGGAGCCGCTGGACGGCCTTGCGCAGGCCGAGATCACCGGTCGGCAGCACGTCGGGCCGCCCGAGGTTGAACAGCAGGTACATCTGCGCGGTCCAACGGCCGATCCCGCGGACGCGCGTCAGCACCTCGATGACCTCGTCGTCGCTGAGGACCGACAGCTCGGGAAAGCGGAGCCGACCCGAGACCACCTCCTCCGCCAGGTCGCGGAGGTAGCGGATCTTCTGGGGCGACACGCCGGCGCGCCGTAGGAGGGCGTCGGGGGCCTTCTGGAACCAGGTTGGCTCGGGGATCCCCCCGGCACCGCCGGCCTCGATGACGCGACGGAGGATCGCGCTCCCGGCCGCCCCCGAGATCTGCTGGTAGATGATCGCCCGGACCAGCGCGCCGAACCCGGGCGGCGCGCGGTAGGGCCTCCGCACCCCGGTCCGCCGGATGACCTCCTCGAGGTGCGGGTCCGCCCGGCGGAGGTGGAGCGCGATCGTCCGGGCGGAGGCACGGGGCACGGCCCCAGCGAACCGTACGCCTCCTTAGAGCTTCCCGCGCGGGAGGCGCCCCCCGGGCCCGTATCTAAAATACGGCCGGTAGGATGAACTGGACGATGACCGCCGCGTCCGGAGACCCCGCTGCGACCCCCGGGGCCGGACCGGGACCCGCGGGTGCGCCCGAGGCTCCGCTCGCTGCATCTCCCCCCGCCGCCGCACCGGGCGCCCCCGCGCCCTCCGCGGGGTGGACCCCGCCGCCGCCCACCCGCCCCTCCCGCACCGGTACGTGGGTGCTCATCGCGGCGATCGTCGTGGCCGCCATCGTGGTCCTCGGGACCCTCTACGCGGTCGGCGTGTTCACCCCGGCCTCGCACGCCACGGGACCGATGACCTTCCACACCGCCGCGGGGGAGGTGAACGCCTACCTGGCGGGTTACCACGGAGGTGGCTGGAAGCTCGTCGGCGCCGCCGGGGTGGCCCCTCCGAGCGCGCGCAGCTTCCTCTTCAATGAGACGCCGCTGCCGGCCCCGGTCTCGAGCTGCCTGACCGCCTGGCTCGTGGCGAACCACACCTCGGTGGCCCTGACCCCGTACACGGGGAGCCCGTCCACGGGCCAGGCGACGATCTGGACGTTCCTCGCCGCCAACTCGACCACGCTCCTCGTGGTCGTGAACAACGCCGGGTCGGTCCAGCCCTTCTTCTCCGCCACCTGCGCCGCCAGCCTCGCGCTCCTTCCGGGCCTCCCGGCGAACGTCATCGACAGCAGCACCGCCGCGCAGGCGGCCTGGAACGCGGGGGAGTCCGGGTTCGTCGCCCAGCACCCGGGCGGCGAGAGCGCGTACGCCGTCCTTCCCGCCCTCTCGCTGCTGGGATCCTCCGCCGGGGGGTCGTACTGGCAGTTGGTCTACGCCGCGTGCGACCCGGCGACGACCGCGGCGGCCACCATCGTGCCCGTCTTCAACGCGACCGTCAACTCGGTGTCCGGCGTGGTCGTCGCCCACAACTCCTCGACGATGCCGTGCGGAACGCTCACGAACCTCACCCTGCCGCTGCGGCTCGGCCTCTCGCCGCCGTTCCCGCCGCTCCCCGTGCCCCCCCCTTCCGTCCCGGTCGGGGTGGGCGTCGCGTTCCATCCGGCGGTCGAGGCCCGCTCGGCCGGGACGTACTACTACAACTTCAGCGTCCAATCGTCGGCCGCCGGGCTCACCTGGAGCGACCTTCACCTCGTGGTAAGGACCGCCAGCGGGGGAACGGCCCCCCTGCCCTCGGGCTCGACCTCCTGGACCGTCGTCGGGACCTCCGGGCGACCCCTCGCCGGGACCAACGACTCTGCGTCCCTCACCGGCTGGGTCTTCGGCGGCAGCACCGGCGTCAGCACGACGCAGTTCCTCAGCCTGTCCACCAGCGTCGACCTATACGGCGCAGGCGACCAACTGCTCGCCCAGGGGACCGGGACCTACGCCGGGAACGTCTCGACCAGCATCCCCTGATCGGTCGTGGGCCCCGGTGCGGGGAGCCGGGCCGCGCGCCTACCCGACCGCCCCGGTCATCTCGAGCTGGATCAGGCGGTTGAGCTCGAGGGCGTAGTCCATCGGGAGTTCCTTGGAGAACTCCGCGAGGAACCCCATCAGGATCAGGTGGATCGCGTCCGACTCGGAGAGCCCGCGGCTCATCAGGTAGAAGATCTGCTCCTCTCCGATCTTCCCGACGACCGCCTCGTGGGTGATCGTGGCGTCCTCCTCGTGGATCTCGTTGTAGGGGTAGGTGTCGGAGCGGCCGTGCTCGTCGGGGAGCAGCGCATCGCACCGGACCGCCGCTTTCACGCCGGTCGCGCCCTTGCCCACGTGGAGGAGCCCCCGGTAGCTCGTCCGGCCTCCCCGGATGGCGATCGACTTCGAGATGATCTTGCTCGAGGTGTCCGGCGCGGAGTGCACCACCTTCGCGCCGCTGTCGATGATCTGGCCCCCCGCAGCGAACGCGACCGAGAGGATGTCCGCCCGGGCGCCGCGGCCCTTGAGGTAGACCGAGGGATACTTCATCGTGATCTTGCTGCCCAGGTTCCCATCGACCCACTCGACGAGCGCCTCCTCGTAGGCCACCGCCCGCTTGGTGACCAGGTTGTAGACGTTCTTCGACCAGTTCTGGACGGTCGTGTACCGCACCTTGGCCCGGGGCTCCGCGACGACCTCGACCACCGCGGCATGGAGCGAGTCCGTCGAGTAGACGGGCGCGGTGCAGTTGTGGACCGAGAATCCCTTCACGAGGTAGGTGTTGTTGTCACCGGCCACGTGGAAGTTGTAGACGTTGCCGTGGTAGGGGGTGCGGCGAATCTTCCGGATCGGCACCACGAAGGCGTCGCCCACCCGCTGGACCGCTTCGGCACGCTTCCCGACCTGGTGGTAGACGGTGTACATCCGGCGGTGGGAGATCCTCCGACCGTCGGGCATGGTTTCGTCGAACGGCTTGCGAACGTTGATGGTCGCGAAGACGCCCTGACGGGCCTGAAGCTCCTGCACCTGGAACGCCAGTTGCCGCGAGATGGTCATCACCCGGTGGACGGTCCCATACCGCTCGTAGACGTTCCCGTCCCCATTGTAGTACGCCCGGAGGAGGGTCTGTTGCTTTTCCGGCGGAAGGTCCATGATCGTCTTGCTGAGGTGCTTGCCCTCCGCCTTCTGGCCGCAGTGGCGCACGCACAGGTCGTAGAGCTCCTTCGAGTAGACGCCGATCGAGATCGCGTGCTTCTCCGGCTGGGGCACTTTCCAGATCGCCTTGCCCGTCAGCTCGTGGACGGCGGCGCCGACCTCCTCGACGTACTCGGTCTCCTCGATGTGGAAGGTGAGCGTGATCGCCTTGCAGCCATTGATGACCTGGGCGCACCCTTCCGCGAGGTAGTAGCCGAGCAAGCGGAGCGCCGCGGCCCCGAGGCTCGGGTCGTCGTGGAACGTCCGGTTGATGGGGTAGTGGATGTAGTCGCCGGGCCGGAGCTCGCCCGCCGGGACGAACTCGGGCGAGACCGACTGGAGCTTCTTCGGGTCGACATCGGAGAGCCGACCCGTGCCACGGTCGTACTTCGCCACCTGCTCCCGCCGCACGCAAAGGACCGGATGCTCGGGGGTCAGCTGGAAGTCGTTTCCGATGGAGACGGGGGTGATACCGATGAGGTCGCCGTCGAACGGGCGTACCATCGTCTTCTCGACCGTCGTCTCGATCCCGTCGCTGGTGAGCACCGTTCGGCCCGCCTCGATCTGCTCGATGGGCGTGAGCTCATCCCCGACCAGGACCTCCTCGCCGAGCGGCAGGCATCCCTCGATGTAGTGGACCCGGGCCCCCTTGTCGGCGATGATGAGGGTCCGTTCGAACTGGCCGACCGACTTCGCGTTGATCCGGAAGTAGGCCTGGAGCGGGATCCCGGCGTCGACCCCGGGCGGGATGTAGACGAAGCTTCCGCCCGACCAGACCGCCGAGTTCAAGGCGGAGAACTTGTTGTCGTTGTACGGCACGATCTTGCCGAAGTACTTCCGGACGATGTCCGAATGCTCCTTCACGGCTGTGTCCGTGTCGGTGAACAGGACGCCCTTCGCGGTCAGATCCTCCCGGATCTTGTGGTAGACGGTACCGCTGTCGTACTGGGCCCCGACGCCCCCGAAGTACTCCCGCTCCGCCTTGGGGATCCCGAGCTTGTCGAAGGTGTTCTTGATGTCCGGCGGAAGGTCGTCCCAGCTCCGCTTCGTCTCCCCCTCGGCGAGCGGATTGGCGTAGTAGGTGTAGGCGTCGAAATCGATCTCGGAAAGGTCCGGACCCCAGTCCGGCACCGGGCGATGCAGGAAGTGCTCGTAGGCCCGGAGCCGGTACTCGCGCATCCACTCCGGTTCGTCCTTGAGGTCGGAGATCTTCTCGACGATCTCCCGGCTCAGCCCCCGGGGCGTGCGGACCTTGTAGGTCTCCGGGTCCTTGAAGTCGTAGCGAGTGTAATCGAGCGGCTGGAACTCCGTGGTCTGCGCCATCGCCGTCCTCGGACGATTCCATCACCCGACGGTATTTAAATTAACGGTGATTCCGAGGGCTACACGGGCGACGGCGTCCGGGCGGTGGTCCCGCGGGGCCGGAAGAGCTCCTCGACCCGCCCGAGCGACGCCATCATCCGGTCGATCTCCTCGGGGAGCGTGTAGAGGTAGGCGCTCGCCCGGGAAAGCGCAGGCACCCCCAACCGCTCCATGAGCGGCTGGGCGCAGTGGTGCCCGCTCCGGATGGCGACCCCGTCGGCGTCGAGCAGGCTCGCGACATCGTGGGGGTGCGCGCCCTCGAGCGTGAAGGAGAAGATCGCGTCCCGGTCCGGGCCGGGCGGGGGACCGTAGATCCGGAGCCGGTCGCCGAACCGCTCCCGGGCGACGCGGAGCGTGTGCTCGGTGAGCGAACGCTCGTGGGCCATGAGCTCCTCCCAGCCGACCCCCTCCAGGTAGTCGAGCGCGGCCCGCAGCCCGACCGCCTCGGCGATCGGCGGCGTGCCCGCCTCGAAGCGCGCCGGGGGTTCCCGGAACCGGACGCCGTCCTGGTGGACCTCCCGGATCATCTCGCCGCCGCCCATGAAGGGGGGGAGCTCGGCGAGGAGCTCGCCCCGGCCCCAGAGCACCCCGATCCCGGTGGGACCGAGGACCTTGTGCCCGGAGAAGGCAAGGAAGTCGACGCCGAGCGCGCCCACGTCGATCGGCCGATGGGGCGCCGACTGGGCCGCGTCCACGATCGCGAGCGCCCCCTTCCCGTGCGCCCGCTCGGCGAGCTCGGCGACCGGCAGGACCGTACCGAGCACGTTCGAGACGTGGGCGAAGGTCGCGACCCGCGTGGCCGGGGTCAGCGCCGCCTCGAACGCCTCCCCTCCGACCCGTCCGTCCTCGTCGATGTCGACGAAGTCGAGCCCGATCCCCGAGTAGGTCTGCTGGAGCTGCCAGGGCACGATGTTCGAGTGGTGGTCGAGGACGGTCGTGAGGACGCGCTCGCCGCGGCCGATCCGGCCGGAGCGGACCAGCGCGTGCGAGAGCAGGTTCAGCGACTCCGTGGTCCCGCGGGTGAAGACGATCTCCGAGGGATCCCCCGCGTGGAGGAAGCGGGCGACCCGCTCCCGGGCCCCCTCGTAGAGGTCGGTCGCCTCCTCGCTGAGCGCGTAGACGCCCCGGTGGACGTTCGCGTTGTGCTCGCGGTAGAACTCGGAGACCGCCTCGATGACGGCGTTCGGCTTCTGCGAGGTGGCGGCGGAGTCCAGGTAGGCGAGCGGATGGCCGTGGAACTCCCGGCGCAGGACCGGAAAGTCCTCCCGGAGCCGGGCGACGTCCATCGCTAGGAGCTCGAGATGACGCCGACCTTGACCCAGTCGTACCCCTTCGCCTCGAGCTCCTCCGCGAGCTCGCGGCCGCCCGAGAGCGCCACGGTCCCGTCGACCATGACGAAGACCCGGTGGGGCTGGATGTACTTGAGGATCCTCTGGTAGTGGGTGATGACCAGGATCCCGACGCCGGGGTGGTCGAGCTTCGCCACGGTCTCGCCGACCGCCTTGACGGCGTCGATGTCGAGGCCGCTGTCCGGCTCGTCCAGGATCGCGAACGTGGGGCTCAAGGTCGCCATCTGCAGCACCTCGGCCCGCTTCTTCTCGCCGCCGGAGAACCCCTCGTTGAGCGAGCGCTTGAGGAACGCCTCGTCCATGCCGAGGTACCCGAGGTGCTTGGTGAGGTCCTGGCCGAACTGCTCGGAGTCCGCGTTCTCGGCGGTATGCCGCTGCATGTAGGCGGTCCAGAGGAACTTCGAGAGCGAGAGCCCCGAGACCTCCTGGGGGTACTGGAAGCCCAGGAAGAGCCCGGCCCGGGCGCGCTGGTCGACGCTCATCGCAAGGAGGTCCTTGCCATCGAGCCGCACCTCGCCCGACGTGACCTTGTACTTCGGGTGGCCCATGAGGGCGTAGGCGAGCGTGCTCTTCCCGGAGCCGTTCGGCCCCATCATCGCGGTGAGCTCGCCGCTCCGCAGCTCCAAGTTGACCCCCTTCAGGATCTCCTTCCCGGCGACCTCGACGTGGAGCTCTCGGACCTTCAGCGTGTGGGCGGGGGGGGACGCAGCCATGGCCGTATCGCCGTCGCAAGGCGGGGCTTCATATTTACGCATTGCGCGGTGAGTAAAATCCTCAAAGGCCAAATATCCACGCGGAGGTTAACCCCCGACGGGGATGGTGGCGGCCGAGACTCGCCCCGGGGAGGGGACCCGCGGGCTCATCATGGAACAGCTCGCGGTCGCGCCGCGCACCGCGAAGGATCTCGCGGAGATCTTCGATATCCAGGAGAGCGCCGCCCGGGGCCACCTCGAGCGGCTCGAGGAGCGGGGCCTCGTCCGCCCCACCTTCTCCCGGGAAGGGGTCGGCCGGCCCCGGAAGCGCTACCGGCTCACCGAGGCGGGGCAGGAGCTCTTCCCCCGGAAGTACGAGGTGCTGCTCGACTCGATCATCGACCAGGTCGTCGCCCGCGAGGGCGAGGGGTACATCTCCGCGCTCTTCGCCGGGGCGGCCCGCCAGATCGCCCGCAAGATCGTTTCCGAGGTCCCGAAGCGGGCCGGCCGCGCCGAGCGGGCGCAGGCGCTCGCCGCCGCGCTCAACCAGCTCGGGTTCCGGGCGAGCGTCGAGATGAGCCCCGCGGGCGAGCTCACGATCGTCCGGAACAACTGCATCTTCCGCCACAGCGCCCTCTCGCACGCCTACCTGCTATGCGAGGTCTTCGATCGCCACCTGACCGAGGAGCTCCTGGGCCAGTCCGGTCTCGACGTCGACCTCAAGGACTCCATCACGCGGGGTGGGATGCATTGCACACATCTCGTGCAGCTCCGCTAGATCGGGCGGCGGCCGGAGCCGGTCCCGAGCCCGAGGGGCGGCCCGGTGGGGCCGAACTCCTCGCCGGGGTCACCGTTCGGATCCGCCCCGGCGTGGCCCGCGAGATCGAGCGGCACGCCCGGGAGGCCTACCCCCGGGAGGCCTGCGGTCTCCTGATGGGACCCACCGACGCCTCGACGGAGCGGGCGTTCCTCCGGACCGTGGTGCGGGCGCCGAACGTGGCCCCGCCGGAATCCCACCGCTTCCAGATCGAACCGGCGTTCTTCCGCGGGGTGGTCCGGGCCTCCGCCCCCGGCGAAGGGATCGTCGGGGTCTACCACTCGCATCCCGACGGGGCGCCCTGGCCCTCCGCGGCGGATCGCGAGGACGCCTGGCCGGGGTATGTCTACCTGATCCTGGGCGTGCGACCGGCACGGCCGTCCTCCCTGAGGGCGTTCGAGTTCGACGGCAGCACCGGCCGGTTCGGGGAGCTCTCCCTGGACACGGCGCAGGAGCGTCCGGAGGCGCGGCGCGGAGGATGAGCGAGGTCTCCGTCCGGCTGCCCACGCCGCTCCGCCCCCTCGCCGGAGGGCAGGCGGTGATCCGGGCCGAGGGCGGGACCGTCGGCGAGGTGATCGTGGGGATCGCGCTCGCCTTCCCGGCGCTCTCCGCGCAGCTCCTGACGCACGACCAGCGGCTCCGGTCCCACGTGGCGCTCTACCTCAACGACGAGGACGTCCGGTACCTCGCGCGCGAGGCGACCCCCGTGAAGGACGGCGACGTGGTGGAGATCGTCCCCTCGCTCGCCGGCGGGTCATCGGAACCGGAGCAGGGCCGGGGAACGATCCGCGCGGACTCGGTGATGAGCCGGGAGGAGATGCGGCGGTACAGCCGGCACCTGCTCCTCCCCGAGGTGGGGGTCGCGGGCCAGGCCCGGCTGCGCCGCTCGAAGGTCCTCCTCGTCGGCGCGGGGGGCCTGGGCTCGCCGGCAGCGCTCTACCTGGCCGCGGCCGGCGTCGGGGAGATCGGGCTCGTGGACTTCGACGTCGTGGACGCCTCCAACCTCCAGCGGCAGGTCCTGTACGGGACCCGGGACGTGGGACGGCCCAAGCTCGAGGCGGCGAAGGACCGGCTCGAGGACCTCAACCCCGACGTCCGGGTCCGTACCTACCCCGAGAAGCTCGAGAGCGGGAACGCGCTCGAGATCCTCCGGCCCTACGACGTGGTCGTCGACGGCACCGACAACTTCCCGACGCGGTACCTGGTCAACGACGCGGCCTTCTTCCTCGGGAAGCCGAACGTCTACGGATCGGTCTACCGGTTCGAGGGCCAGGTCTCGGTCTTCGACGCCCGCCGCGGCCCCTGCTACCGGTGCCTGTACCCCGAGCCGCCGCCCCCCGGCCTCGTCCCCTCGTGCGCCGAGGGCGGCGTCCTCGGCGTGCTGCCCGGCGTGATCGGGCTGTTGCAGAGCATCGAGACGCTCAAGCTCCTCCTCGGCACCGGCGAGTCCCTGGTCGGCCGGCTCCTCCTCTTCGACGCGCTCGGGCTCGGCTTCCGGGAGCTGCATCTGGCGAAGAACCCGGACTGCGCGCTCTGCGGGCCCCGGGCGACCCAGACGGGCCTCATCGACTATCCGGCGTTCTGCGGCGTCGGAGCGGCGGAGGCGTCGGACCGCGTCCCCGAGATCGCCCCGGGCGAGCTCTCCCGCGCGCTCCAGGCCGCGGACCCGCCCTACCTGCTCGACGTCCGCGAGCCGGAGGAGTGGGCGATCGTCCGGATCGAGGGCGCCCACCTGATCCCGAAGGGCGAGCTTCCCCAGCGGCTCTCGGAGCTCACCAGCGCGCGCGAGGTGGTCCTCTACTGCAAGTCCGGGCTCCGTTCGAGCGAGGCCACCCGGTTCCTCCTCGACCTCGGGTTCAACAACGTACGGAACCTGCGCGGCGGCCTCGACGCCTGGGCCCGCGAGGTCGACCCGGACCTCGCCCGGTACTAGCGCGACCGCTCAGGCGGGATCCAGGTTCAGGACCGTCTGCCGGTTCACCGAGCGGATCCGGCGGGAGAGCTCCCGCTGGAACTCCTCCGGTGCCTTCGGGGAGATGAACGCGGGCACGCCGGAGCCGCCGATGAGCAGCCCGTCGCTCACCGTGTGGATGGTATCGAACGTCCCGACCATCGGGCTCCAGACCCGGCCGCGCCACCCCCAGGTCCCGATGAAGCCGACCGGGGCGAGGGAGCGGAGGTTAGTCCGCTGGATGCGGCTGATCTCGGCGAGCGGAATCCGCCGCGAACCGAAGAGCCGGTAGGCGTAGAGGCTGCGGTCATCGATGCGGTAGCGGGTCGTGAGGTACCGGGCGAGGTAGAGCAGTAAGACCACGTCGATGAACGGGGCCAGGTCGTCCGTGACCACCCCCGGGGTCCCGTAGACCCGGACGCCCAGCATGAGCAGGATCAGCACGCTGTAGAACCCGATCACCGCCGCGGACCACGCGCCGGAACGGACGAAGATCACGACCCCGCTCCGCCGCGGTGCGCTCGAGCCGGCCGTACGGGGTCCTCGAGGTGACGCCTAGCTCGCCGGCAAATAGTCTTTCCGCGGCGGGTCCGCCCGACCCGGTTCGGGGGTGGGCGCGCGACCGTCGCCCGACGGGGCTATCTTTCCGGCGCGGATGCGCCCGTACCGGATGAAGATCTACTCCGAGCGGCTGTTCCTCAAGTACCTGGTCTCCGACCACGGGGTCTGCTTCGGGGTCGACATGAAGGAGGCCTCCTACCTCCTCCTGGTCAGCCGGAAGGGCCTGATCCTCCAGCGCCGACCGGTCGGCGACAAGGTGGTCGAGAACCTGGACTACGAGATCCCCCGGATCGTGGAGGCGCTCGAGCGCGAGCGGCGAGCGACCCCGGTGTCCTCCGGGCCCTGATCGCCTCAGGCCGCTCCGGGACGCAGCGTCCTCCGGTCCCGGTACTGCCAGCGGCGCGGGGCGAGGAACCCCCGGAGGAGCTTCAGATAGAACACCGGGGTGTAGAGGAGGTTCCTCGGCCGCCGGCTGTTCATGTGGATGAGGAGGGTCACCGCGAGCGCGTAGGTGAGCTCGTAGGGGCTGAACCCGGCCGCGATCCGCATCTGGGCCCCCTGCCACTCGGGCCAGTGGCGGCCCCGGTAGACGGAGCGGTGCTCCATCGCCTCCGGCACGTACCGGACGCGGAGGCCGGAGGAGCGGATCGCCCGCCGGAAGTAGTAGGTCTCGAAGCCCTGGGCCCCGTCGGGGACGGGGATCGAGGCCGCCCACTCCCGTCGAAGGAGGGTGAGCCCGAAGGGCAGGCCGTAGCGGAACGGATGGCCCCGCGGCGTTCCGACGACCGCGCCAGTGCCCGGCCGCGTGAGCTCTTCCACGGCCCGGGCGTAGAAGTCCGGCCGCCGCAGGATGACGTCGCTGTCGACGACCAGCACGTAGGGGGTCTCGGCGAGCGCGAACGCCCGGCTCCGGGCGTAGCCGAGCCCCACCTCCTCCTCGTAAAGCTCGGCCCCGAACCCCCGCGCGATCTCCGCGGTCGCGTCCGTGCTGTGGCGGTCCACGACGATGAGCCGGTGGACCGGTACGAAGGACCGCACCGCCTCGAGACACTCCCGAAGGTCCCGCGCGCTGTTGAAGGTGGCCATCAGCACGTCGACCGGAGGGAGCCCGGGGACCCCCTCGTGCGGCCCCCCCCCGAGCGGCCGCGGGATCGTCATGCCGTGGACGGAAAACCGGGGGGCGATATATCGAGCCCGCGTACTACCCGCCCCGGTACGGAACGTGCTCGCCGGCCGGACGGAACCCGATTCGCTCCTCCTGCATGTCCCCGCCGGGTCGGTCCCCCTGGGATACGTCCGGGAGGGGGAGGCGATCTACCTCATCGCGCGGAACCGGTCGGCCGCGTGGCCGGTGGCCACGCTCCGGAGCGGGACGGCGGAGATGACGCTGCCCACCGGGCGGCTCCGGGGCGCGGCGCGCCTCGTGACCGACCCCGCGCAGCAGGTGCGGATCCTCGACCTCTTCCGGGTCCGGTACGGACCGGAGAAGTTCGCGCGGTGGTACGATCATCCGGCGCGCATCCTCGAGATCCGGCTCGCCCCCAACGGGGTCGGGGCGGGCCCGCCCTCCGTCTACGCCGACTGGCTCGAGGCGGAGTTCGACAACGTGGCCGACGACTACGACCGGCACATCACCGGCAACCGGATCAATCGCCTGCTCCGGGACCGCTCGCTCGCCCGACTGAGGTCGACCTTCGCCGGCGCGCCGCACCTCCTCGAGATCGGCTGCGGGAGCGGCATGGAGACCCTCCCGCTGCTCCGCGAGGGGCACGAGATGCTCTGCGTGGACATCTCGCGCCGGATGCTCGAGGTCGTCCGTACGAAGGCGGCCCGGGAAGGGATCTCCGAGCGGCTCCGCACCGTGCAGCTCCGGGCGTCGGAGCTCGCGCGGCTCGTGCGGGAGCTCGGGCCCGGGTCGTTCGACGGGAGCTACTCCACCTACGGCGCGCTCAACTGCGAGGAGGACCTCCGCCCGCTTCCCCCGGCGCTGCACGCCCTGCTGCGCGCCGACGGCCGCTTCCTGGCGGGCGTGTACAACCGATGGTGCCTCTTCGAGACGCTGGGCTACACGCTCGCGGCCCAGCCCGCGCGCGCCTTCGGACGGCGCGAGCGTCCGGTGCCCGTGGGAGGCTCCCGCTTCTGCGTCGACATCTACGCCTACTCGCCCACCGAGTTCCGCCGCACCTTCGATCCGTGGTTCCGCGAGGAGGGGTACGTCGGGGTGCCGGTCCTGCTGCCCCCCTCGGACCTGGTCGGGTACGCCGAGAAGTTCTCGAGCCACTTCGATCGCCTGGACGCGTGGGACCGCGGCCTCGGTCGACACTGGCCGTTCCGGGCGCTCGGCGACCACTTCCTCATGACGCTCGTCCGCCGCGAGCGTCCGGCCCTCGGGCGACGGGTCCCGGCGGCGTAACGCGTGGGGTCGGGCCGCCAGGCCCCCGCCCCCGCTCCGGCCCCCCGGCGGTGCTCGACCCAACGGATCTTGCTGGGCGCGCGGCCCGTCAGCCCTGAGGGGCGCCGCAGGAGGGGCAGTGGGTCGTCCCGGCGGGCACCAGGTTGCCGCAGTAGACGCACGGGGAGGTAGCGGGGGTGACCCCGGGCCGGCCCGGCCAGGCGGCCCGGAGT
>DAHUZZ010000016.1 GCA_027314915.1 Thermoplasmata archaeon
TCGACCCATGATCTCGGAGCGACGATGGGCTCGGGGCCACTGACGTGGATGACATGCTGAAGGTAGCTCGCCGGTTGGGCGAGGCGGGGAGACCCCATGTACCTCGGAGTGGACATCCACAAGGCGTTCTGTCAGACCACCGTGATGGACGAGACCGGTGCAATCGTCGACCGGGCGAAGGTGCCCACCGACCTCGCGCACCTCGACGAGTACTTCCGGCGGTTCTCGGGCAGTAAGGCCGTCATCGAGTCCAACACGGTCTGGGAGTTTGTCTACGAGAGGCTCCAGTCTCTCGGAATCCGTACGGTGCTGGCCAACCCGCTTCAGGTAAAGGCGATCGCCAAGGGGAAAAAGAAGACCGACAAAGTCGACTCGGCCACCCTGGCGCACCTCCTGAGGACCGACATGATCCCAGAGGCGTGGGTAGGTCCCAAGGATCTGCGGGACCTCCGGAAGGATGTCCGAGCACGCCAGGGGCTGCGAAGCATCTCGACCGCTCTCAAGAACCAGGTCTACGCCGAGTACATCCGGACCGGCGTGCCGTATGTGGAGGGAGCCCTGGGAACGGTGAAGGGCCGCGAGCGGGCGAGCGAGAGGCTCGGCAGCGACCGTCGGGTCGCGGCCCAACTGGACATCCTCGAGGTCGTGGAGGAGACGATCAAGGACTACAACCACGAGCTCCTCCAGCCGAAGTTCGAGGAGAGCCCGCCGGCCAAGCTCCTCGCGACCATTCCGGGAGTCGGCTACTACACTGCCCTCACAGTGGTCGCCTTCATCGGAGACGTCGGCCGGTTCCCCGACAGCAGTTCGCTGGTGTCCTACGCCGGGCTCGCCCCCTCGATCCACCAGTCGGCCACGGTGACGCGGCTCGGTCCCATCACGAAGGCCGGTCCGCACCAGCTACGATGGGTCCTTCAGGAGGCGTTCCAGATGCACGCGCGCCACTGTCCGTCGAGGAACGACTGCCAACCGTGCAAGTTCTACCGGCGGATCGTCCGCCGTCGAGGGAAGCACGCGGCCATGACGGCGGGAGCCGCCAAGCTCCTGCGCGTCATGTACTGGATGCTCAAGATGAACCAACCGTATCGGCCCCAAGGGATGGAACCTCGGGGGTACACTGAGGGCGAACCTCGGTGACGTGCGTGAGGAGACCTCCCTGGGCATAGGGCGTAGAAGAGCCATCGTGGGGAAAGAACCCCGGATCAGGTGTTTGCCCGCCGATCGGAAAGCCGAGGAAGTTGGAGCGAGTTATGTGATCATCCACTCTTGTCGGGGCGAGCTACCTTCACATAGGGGTGTCCCGACCACCCCGGGATCGTGTTCCCCCGATGCCCGGGTCACCGACACCAACGGAGCGATGGTGCGCGCCTCCTCGTTCGTCCAGGCGGGGCCGCCCGCGGTCCCCACCTCGACGAACCCCGCCAACAGCGTCCCAATGTGGGAGTTCGAGGCGGCGCTCGCCGGCCTCGCGATCGCGGCGGCGCTGGCGGTCGTTCTCCTCGTCCTGTCCCGGCGCCGCGCGCCGCCCCGGGGGGCGGAGCCCTAGGAAGACGGTGCGCAGCCGCTCGATGGTCCCGGCGACGGTCGTCTCGTCCTTCGTGTTCCCCCGGTAGACCTCTGAGTTGTTCGGCAACCCTTCGGGTGGAACCACGAGCGACTCAAGAGTGCCGTTGACTTGGCCTC
The DNA here is from genome assembly GCA_027314915.1 of Thermoplasmata archaeon. Lineage (GTDB taxonomy): Archaea > Thermoplasmatota > Thermoplasmata > Lutacidiplasmatales > UBA184 > JAKIVR01. The sequence continues at coordinate 1,684 of DAHUZZ010000016.1, forward strand.
CTGCCTCCAGTAAGTCCGGGTGCCGTCAGCTGAGCCCCTTCCCTAGGAACGGAAAGGTCCGGGAGGACGGTTCCGTCAACCTCCCTCCGGTCCCGAGCGCCAAGAGATACCACCCCGAGCGATCACGCACCTGTGAGCTTGCGGCCCTGCGGTTCGGAGGCTAGAGGGCTACGAACTTTTCGTCCTTGCCTTCCCGCGGCTCTTCATCCGGTCTCATTTTCAGGACGATCCTCCGCCGGAGCGGCGCCGACCCGGAACGCCCCTTCCTCGTCCCGCCCAGCGGATCCGACCGGGGGACTACGAGCGGTGTCGGCCAGCTCCGACCGAACCGGCCATGCGGAGCCGCTCGGCGATCTCGGGATCGGCCAGGCCCGGGACCTCGAGGACCTTCGCGGCGGAACGGCCGGCCTTCCTCCACCGCAGCTCGGCGGGATCGAGGCGCAGCCAGCCGGCGATCAATCCGAGGAGGGCGCGGTTGGCCTCGCCGCCGTGAGGAAGGGCGCGGCAGGAGACGACCCACTTTCTTCGCCAGGGATCCCAGCCGATCCCGTCGCGAGGACTACCGGGCCGGGCCCAGATCTCGACGCTCCCCGTGCGGCCCACCCCCGGCGGAGCAGTTCACTTCTCGACCCGCTTCCAGTACGAGTCCTTCCGGACCACCTTGCGCTCCCGGAACTCCCAAAGATCACATCCTCGAGCTCGGACCGTCACGCCGTCCCGCGAGGTGCCGGTCAGCAGCCACTCGGAGACTCCCCGATCGCCGGCGACCCCGTGACGATCCTCGCCGTAGTGAACGTCCGGAAGTCCTTCGAAGCGTCGGGCCAGCGCCGCCCGGACGTCCGCCTTTCCGACCCATCGCTGGCCCCAGGGGTCCGGGCCGCTCGGGAGGTCCAGGGAACAGTCCTCCGCGAAGGAACTCATGATGGCGTCCAGGTCGTGACGGTTGAACGCATCCAGGATCTCCTTCAGCAGCTCTTCGGTGGGTCCCATGAACGCCCCGCCCCGAGCATGGAGAGTCCGTTCTGGGCTTTATCGGAGCGCCTCCCCTGCGGCGCGCGCGGCCGACGTGCAGGTGTCCGCCCCGCCCGGGCACCGAACGCGCTCGTTCGGTGGGAGGAACTCGCCCCTCCCTCGATCGTCCCCCGAAACGCAAGACCGTACGGTGACGGAGCGATGTGGCCCGCCTCATGGCGGCTCGGCCCGAACCCGCGCGCCGGCCCCTCCACGGCAAGGTCTGCCCGTGACCAACTGCGGACTTCTGCAGGGAGCTCCGGACGCGGCCGAGTTCCAACGCCAGGGTGCCGCCCTGGTCCTGCAGACCACGGATTTCGAGTTCGCGAAGCCCGTGCTGGTCCGGGACGGAGTCGACCTCAGCCCGCCCGACGGCGAGCCCCCCGTGACGATCCTCGAGGCGAGCTACGCGAAGCCCGGGGTCGCCGAATCCAGCGTCGCCGGCCGGATCGACCGATTCGGCCGGATCGACGTGCTGGTCAACAACAACGCGCCCAACCATATCGGAAAGCCGTTGCACCCGATCGAGGATGCCGAGTGGGAGGAGATGTTCCTCCGGATCGTCACCGAGATGTTCCGCACGACCCGGGTCGTCCTCCGAAGGATGATCCCCGCCCGCAGGGACAAGATCATCCACATCGCCGCGGAGGGAGGGATCGATCCCTACCGGGGCCGTACACCGCCTCCTGTTCCGCCCGCGGGGCGATCATCACCCTCACGAAGGCGTTGGGCCGGGAGGTCGCCCCCTTCAACATCCAGGTCAACGCGATCGCCCAGAACGGGGTCAAGAATCCCAGCTACTTCACCGACGAAGAGATCGCGACGCCCGAGTTCCGGGAGAAGATGAAACGGCGGGTCCCCATCGGGCGGCTCGCGGAGCCGTGGGAACCGGCGAAGCTCGCGGCGTTCCTGGCGAGCGAGGACTCGAACTTCCTGTGCGGCACCGTGATCCCCTTCGCGGGGGGAGAGGTGCTCTGAACGGCCGAGCCGCGCGTCCCGGGCACTCCCCACACGAACGAGCCGCCCGTTCGAACGGGACGACCTTCGACGCCGTCTGGAGACCGACCCGGCGGCGCCGATCGGGGTGAATGGCCGAGCCGGACGACCTCGATCCTACACCGAGCGCGGGAAGCGGATCGCGTGAGGTCGGTACTGGCCCCCGTCCACGGCGAGGTTGCCCCCGGTGATTCCCCTTCCCTTCGGACCGAGGAGGAAGGCGGCCGGGCTTGCGACTTCCTCCACCGTCACCCGGCGTTCCGGCGGAAGGTCGTCCTTCAGGAACCTCCCAAACTCTTTCGCATGGTCGGGCGGATACTCGGCCCACCCCGGTGGATCTCCCGTGGATCCGGAGCTCAAGCTGTTTCCCCCGGATCCGGTAGGGGTGTAGTTCCTGGGCCGGGGCCTCCGCGAGGTGGGCGAGGGCGGCCTTGGCCGTGGCCTACGACGAGGTCGGGCCGGGTCGCCAGCCGGTGCTAGAGGAGGTCGGCAGGATCGACCCGTGTCCCGAAGGTACCGTGCCGACGCAGGGGTCAGACCGGTCGAACGCACGACGTTCAGCTGAAGGGCCTTGGTCCAATCCTCGGAAGCGGTCTTCATGAACCAGGGCACGCCCTCGTCTCCCCCGACGGAGGCCACCACCTGGTCCAGCCCCCCAGTTCCTTCGCCGTGCGGTCCACGGCCTCGTGAATCTCCGACGGGCGGGTCACGTCGGCCGCCACGCCGTACGCCGTTCCGCCCTCCGTTCGGATCCTCTCGACGGGGTCCGTGAGCCGAGCTTCGTCCCTCGCGCAGACGCTCACGTGCACCCCATCATGGGCGAGCGTCCTCGCGATCCCGAAGCCGATCCCGGCGCGGCCTCCGAGAGCGACGGCCTTGTACCCGCTCGGGCCCAGGTCCACGCGAGGGCTCGGACGCGGCCCACGTCATGTAGGGTGCCGAGGGGTCGGCCTTCCGCGGAAACGGAGGGACCTTCGAGCCCGCGGCCGGCCGCTCGATCGGTACCGGCTCGCAGGGCCGAGCGCTGGGTCGGGCGGCCGAAAGAGATACGATGGAGGTCCGGGCTGAGGCGGTCGGTGCAGCCGCTCTCCCCGGGGGTCGCCGCTCCGACGCCTTCCCCCGACGGTCAGACGGCCAACCACCTGATCCTCATCGGCCTCATCCTCCAGGTCACCCTGACGGTCGTCTTCGCGGCGGGGCTCCTCGCCTACGGAGGAGCGTTGGGTCCCTTCGCGGAGGTCCAATACGCCCTCAGCGCCGTTCTGGTCGCGGTAGCGTGGTTCGGCTCCTACGTTCCAAGCCGGGCCCACGACTACGCGCGCGCCGAACCGTGGACCCTGGTCGTGGGCCTGCTCGGAGTGCCGTTCGGGTTCGGGATCGTCGGTCTTCTCTTCCTCGCCGCCTACCTCAAGCAGGGACGGGCGACGGCTCCGGCGCCGCAGATCCTCGCGATGGCCTGGGCGGCCCCCACCGACCGCCTCACCGGCCCCGCGACGGTCTCGGTCGTTCCGGCCTACCCCCCGAGCCCGGGCGCCCTGCCTACCGGGCCCCCGCCGCCGCCTCCCACCGGCACGTGCGGGGCGTGCCACTACCCGCTGACCTGGGTCCCGCAGTACGGCCGGTCCTACTGCTACCGGTGCGGCACCTACTCCTGAACCGGTCGCCGGCCGTCGGGTCCTCCGGCCCGAGCGTCACATCTTCTTTTCGAAGTCCAGCACCGCGGCGAAGAGGGCCGAGTAGAGGTGGTTCACGCTCGGATCGAGCTCGAGCTGCCAGACATCCCGGATCGCCAAGATCTTGTGCCGGACGTGGCCGACCGGGCGACCGTCCGGACCGAGGATCTGGTACTTGCGGCGGATGATGTTCCCCTTCGTCGACAGGTAGGTCTGGGACTGCGGGTTCAGCCACACCGCCTTGAGCCCCCCGAGGAGGCTCCGCTTCATCCCGATCGTCCCCACCGGCGCGTTCGCGAGCGGGTCGACGATGGTGAACTCGGCCGTGTAGGCCCCCTTCCCCTTCCGGATCTCGTAGGCCAGATTCCCCTGGGGGTCCTTCACGGTGTAGGTGTACTGCATGTTGCGGGCGACCATCTTGCCGATGAAGCCTCCCGCGACCGCTCCGACGGCGCTGCCGACGAGGCTCCCGGTGACATTCTGGGACGCGTCGAGGCCGATCTGGCAGAGGACCTGCTGCTGCTCATCCATCACGTCGTAGTTCTTTCCGAAGGAGAGGATCCGCATTTTCATCAGGAGCTTCGGTTGCCGCGATAGGGCTTGGAGGATGTTCTGCGCGGCGGCGTTCGTCACGGCCATGGGGGCGCGGAATCGTGGCCCCCCACATAATTCTTCGTTCGTGCGCTCGGGCGCGAGCGGTAGGAAGCGCACCGGGGGAGTTCCGTCCGGGCTTCCGGAGCTCGAACTCACGCGAGGAACGCTCGCCCGGCCCCGCATTTATGTACCCGTACCCAGTCCCGGTTACCGAAATGAGCGCGACGAGCCGCTGGGTGGCTGTGGGTGCTGCGATGCTGGTGGCGATATTCGTGATCCCCGGGATCGCCGCCGCGATCCCTTCCGGCGCGAACCTCTCATGGGCTCCGTTCGGGGCTCCTTCCGTCGAGCTGGCGGGCCACGGTGGGGGCGGCGGCCACGGGGGCGGGGGTGGATTCACCTGCCCCACGATCAGCGGGGCGAGCAGCTCGGTCTGCAGCACGAACTGGGCCGGCTGGGCGGACACGGCGGCGAACGGAGCAGTGACCTCGGTCTCGGGCGCGTGGACCGTCCCGAGCCTCAGCTGCCCAAAGCATGGGACGACCTACGTGGCGATCTGGGTCGGCATCGACGGCTACTCGAGTTCCACCGTCGAGCAGACGGGGGTCCTTGGTGAGTGCAACCATGGTGCCGCGTCCTACGCCGCGTGGTACGAGTTCTACCCGGCGGCGATGGTCAGCTTCTCGTCGCAGAGCGTCGCGCCCGGTGACAGCGTGTCGGCCAGCGTCTCCTACGCCTCCGGAGTCTACACGGCGTCGCTGTCCGTGAACGGGCAGGGCGCGAACACCGCCTCCTCCGCGGTGTCCGGAGCTCTCGCGAGCTCGGCCGAGTGGATCGTCGAGCGCCCGGCGCTCTGCACGGCCACGAGCTGCCGGCTTTCCACCCTGGCCAATTTCGGGAGCACGGGCTTCACCGCCGCCTCCGCGACCATCTCCGGGACGACCGGCCCGATCGACGCGAGCGGCTTCTCAGACGTGGCGATCACGATGGTCGGGAGCAGCACCGGACCGGTGCTCGCCGAGCCCTCCTCACTCGCATCGGGCGGAGCGAGCTTCACCGTCGCCTACAGCTAGGCGCGCGGGGCCCTCTCGCGGGCCGAGGCCGAGAGGTCGAACGCCGGGTCCCCACCACGCCCCCGAGACCGGTGCGTAGGATCCCCCGGTGCGGCGGTTCGTCGCCCGGGGGGTCCTCGGGACCGGGAGTTCATGCGGCCCGTCGTGGTCCACGCCCTAGCCGCAGGGGAACTTCGTGAGCGGGTGGACGGAGGATCGGATCTGGAGGGCGGTCGACGCTTGGAGGTGGATCCCTCCCGGATCCCAGCGGCTGGCCCGATACGGTTTCGAGCTCGCGGTCACGCCCGGCTCTTCCCAGCTGACCTACGCCTACGGCCTCCACGCCCGCGACGGCCCGTCGGCAGAGGTCGTCCTGGACGAGCTGAGGGTGGAGGTGGAACGCCTCGGAGGTACCGGCGTCTCGGTGCGGGTCCTGGCCGGGTCGTCTCCGCACGACCTTCCGGGTCGGCTCGTGCGGAGGGGGTACCAGGTCGCCGACGAGGCGGAAGCCCTCGCCTGGGAGCTCCGTGACGGCACCGGCCGGCGGCCCCCGGTTTCCGCCCTTCGGGTCGGCCGAGGGGGTCACGGTCCGCGAAGTCCGAACGGGGGCCGAATTCGACGTCTTCCTGGACCTCACTTCATCGGTCTCCGGAGAACCCCCCTTTTCCTCGGAGTCCCGGGCCGGCTTCCGGGCCGATTTCGAACGGGTCCTTCGGGAGGCGGGACGCTCGGACCGGTTCCTGGCCTGGGGGGGTGCGGCGCCGATCGGTTGCGCCGGGCTTGAGATCGTCGGAGAGGTGGCGCGCTTGTGGCGGGCGGGGGTCCGCCCCGACCTCCGGGGACGCGGAACGTACGGTCATTTGGTTCGGGTCCGCAGTCAGGAGGCCATCGGGCGGGGGGCCGCGCTCGCCCTCAGGATCGCGAGGGTCGGCACCTCCGGCCCCATCCTCAAGCAGCACGGGTTTCGCGCCGTGGGTTCCGTCCGGCTGTTCTGCGCGAGCAGGCCGACCTCCGCGGGATCGGACCCGGGGCCACTTCGCGGGCGGGCGTCGGACTGAGTAGCTCCCGGTGATCCGATGCGGCGTGCGGTTCCGTCACATCGGGATCCGGGTCTCCGCTCTCGAGCGCTCCGTGAGGTTCTACACCCGAGCGCTCGGGTCGAAGGTCGTCCGGCGCGAGGACTGCCGGTCGTGGGGCGGCGGGCTCGCCGTCCTTCTGCACGACCCCCGAACGAAGGGCCGGGTGGAGCTCAATTGGTACCCGAAGGGATCCATGTTCGCGGTCCCGTACCGGAAGGGCGACGAGCTCGACCATCTCGAGTTCTCCGTCGGCCCGGGGGCCCTCGAGAGGGCCTACCGCCGGCTGCTCCGCAACGGGGGACGGGCGACCCGGTTCACCCCCGCTTCGACGGGAGGTTGGGCGGCGATGGTGCGGGATCCCGACGGTCTCTGGGTCCGGATCGGGCGTGATCCTTCGACGTCGGATCGGCCGCCGGTCGACTGAAGGATCCGGGCGCGCCGATCGAGCGCCGATCCGCCGGGCCGCGCCTCGACGATCGAGCGCGTTCCGACCTCCTCCTGCGGGGGCGCTCCGAGGGGCGTGCTACGAGGGCGGGGGCCTCGTCGGAGAGCACCCCCGCCGGAGCCGCCGTCCGGGCCCGCGAGCCGACCCGTAGCTCGGCGCGGAACTCGAGCACCTGCAGGGCCCGGGGCTGGAGGAGCCGTTTTCTGCGGAGGTTTGGTGGACCCTCGGGATCACGCGATGAGTTCGGCGGGACCTGGGACGGAATCGCTGTCCCCCGTGCCCCCGGAGCCCCACATGGGGCGCCGGGACCTGGGGGACTTCATCCTGGGATGGCAGGACGGGCTGGTCAATGTGCTCGGCATCGTGCTCGGTCTTGCGGCCGCGCATGCCACGGCCCACCTGATCCTCGTCGGAGGCCTGGCGGCCACCTTCGCCGAGGCCGTCTCGATGGGTGCCGTGGCCTACACCTCCTCCCTCGCCCGGCGCGACCACTACCTCGCGGAACGGGAGCGCGAGCTGCGGGAGATGCACGAGGTGCCCGACATCGAGCGCAAGGAGGTCCTGCAGGTCTTCCGCGAGTGGGGCTACTCGCTGGACGAGGCCTCCGATCTGACCGAGCGGATCGCCTCGAACCCGAAGGCCTGGCTCGAGTTCATGATGGCCCACGAGCTCAAGCTCCAGCCGATCGAGACGGGCGAGCTGCGGCGGAGCGCCCTCCTGGTGTTCATCTCGACCATCGTCGGCTCGCTGATCCCGCTCGTCCCCCTGGTGATCATCCGGGACGTCCCCCTCGCGGCGATGAGCGCGCTCGTCGTGAGCGCGATCGCGCTCTACCTCATCGGGTGGTACGGGGCGAAGATCACGGTCGGGCCGCCCCGGCGGAGCGGGCTCCAGCTGCTCGCGATCGGCATCCTGGCCGGACTCGCGGGGTTCGGCATCGGACTGCTGCTCGGCGCCTCGGGCGTGTGAGCCCGTCGCGCGGCCGCGCGTTGCATGAACGTTCAAATAGCCCGCCCTGCTGGCCCGCTCCGCAGCGGGGTAGGGTAGTCAGGAAAACGGCCGGGGATGCCGACCGTCCTGAAATCCCGACGGGCTCATAACCCGTAGATCCATGGTTCAAATCCATGCCCCGCTACTTCTACTACCCAGGCGGAAGCCAAGCAAAGAACGGTGGAATCTGACGGAGGTTTGGACCGTCGCCGCCAAGGCGAAAGGTGGGAGGCAACCATTCACGAGAGGGCGTGCCGATGGGCCCGACCCTCACGGACTGGCCAACTCAGCGGCCATTCAGTTGCGATCGGGCGGAACTGGACCGCGGCCAAAGGGATCCGCCGGGCCCTTAACCCACCTTTCGGGGCGCTTGACTGGCTGGTAGGAACCTCACCGCCTCGCGGGCACTCCGCATGGCCACCTGCACTTCACGTCGGCGGTCCGCTCGCCGACCCGCGCGACGCTCTTCGGTCCGTTCGCGGCGACGCTCACCAGCGTGTCGACCTCGACCCCGGCGGCGACCTTGCGCGAGCGGGTGGCCGGGAACTTCGTCGCGAGGCTGGCATGGGCCGGACCACGCTGGAGTCCTTGATGACCACGTCGACGACGAACGCACCGAGCCGCGGGTCCAACTCCCGCCCGGGCTCTTGGGGCAAGTTCGGGATCGCCACGTCGAGGCACCGTCGGAGGTACTCGGAGAGCTTCGGGGTGAACCGTACGTAATAGGAGGCAGAGGCGATCTCCTCGAGCTCGGAGGACGTGACGTAGGCGACCCGAAGTTCCTCGAGGAGCCGATGGAGCCGGACCCCGAAGTCGAGGACGAGGGTCCAGAGGAGGGCGACGGGGTCGATCTTGCGTTCCCGCACGACGAAGCCGGTCTCGCGCGCGATCTGGCGGATCGTGTCGGTCGGGAGGAGACGGGTCCGGCTCTCCTCGATCGATCCGGGATCGAGGTGGTTGGGCCGCGGACTCTTCCGGTGGTATCGTAGTTCGGACTCGGGTTTGTGGCGCGTCATCCCTCTCAGGTGGGTGCCGAGGGAAGAATCCCATCGGCTCCACGGAAAGGGGCTACAGGGATAGGGCGGGGGCGTGGGGGGCTAAACTAGAGCCCGATGCGACGCCATCCGGCGACCCACCCAGGAGCCGGAAGTACCTCCCCGACTTGCTGGAGCCCGTGGTCAAAGATCCTGGTCTGGAAGTGCCCCCGGCGAGATCGTCACCACCCGGATTCCGAGCGGAGCCAGTTCTTCCCGGAGCGCGTCCGAGTGGGCCTCGACGGCGTGCTTGCTGATGTGGTACGGACCCAGCAGGGGTTCGACGAGGAACCCCCCCTCCCCCCATCGATGAGAGGTTGACCACGCGACCTCGGGCTTCCCCCAGCAACGGGAACGCCGAGCGGAGCATACGGTGCGTACCGTCCAAGTTCACGTCCATGACGTGGTGAAGGTCCCCGACCGTCATCTCCGCGAGGGGGCCGGCGTTCCCAGGCCCCGCGCAGTTCACCCGGCCGTGGAGCCCACGACCGGCGTCCCGTATCTTCGCCGCCACCCAGTGGGCGTCCTCCTCCCGGGTAACGTCCAACCTCACCGGAGGGACGTTCGGCGATCGGCCCCGTGCGCCGAGATCTTCCTCACGGCGTGCGCCGGCAAACACGGGGTGGCCCTTGGACGAGAGAAGCTCCGCGGTAGCCCGCCCTGAGCCGGAACTGGCTCCGGTTGCGAGTACGGCCGATGCCGCTCGTCCATCGTGCCACCGGGTGCGGTAACGGGTCTTGGCGGTTACATCCCGCCGGAGCCAACGCGGGGGTTCGACCCCGGGTCCGGCGGTTCCCATTTCCCGCATCGCGGTCGTGAAGACCCGGCGTGCCGGCGAACCTCCGGCCCCGAGGGATGACCCCGCTGCGGGCGGGGAGCCGAGGAAGGCGGGAACGCGGCCTGAGGACAGGTTCCGAAACGTTTCGGCGCGCGGTTGACTACGAGAGGACCTCTCCGGACCTGGGGATGGGATGACGGCAGGGGCACACCCAGGGGCGGAGCGAGGTTCGGAACAGGTGGTCGACGTCCGCAGCCTACGGCCCGCGGAGCGGCACCCCCGCATCTTCGGCAGTTTCGAGGGACTCTCGCCCGGGGAATCCTTCGTGCTCGTGAACGATCATGATCCGAAGCCGCTGTTCTATCAGTTCCAGGCGGAGCTCGCGGGCCAGTTCTCGTGGGAGTACCTGGAGAAAGGGCCGTCGACCTGGCGGGTCCGCATCGGGAAGGAAGGCGCCCCCGCGGAGCGCCTCTCGGTCCTTTGACGCGGGGTCTCCGGCGAACGGCCGTGTCGGGTCCGCTCACGCTCCGGGTTCGTAGCCCCTAGCGGCCGGCATGCGCTCCCGGCTCCGGTTCCTCGGCATGGGGCTCACGCTCCTGGCCCTCGCCCTGGGTCTCTGGGCCGGCCTCCAGCTCATCGGCTGGCCGATCGGTTCGCTCACGGTGTGGCTCCCGGCCGCCCACGGCGTGCTCATGGTGAATGGGGTCCTCGCGAGCCTCATCGGTATCGAGCGCGCGGTCGCGCTGAAGCGGCGGGTCTTCTACCTGGCGCCGGTCCTGACCGCCGCGGGAGCGATCTGGTTCGGGATCAGCGGGGAGACCGCCGTGGCGTTCGACCTGGTGACCCTCGGGGCGATCGTCCTCACGGCGGTCTTCATCGAGATCCTCCATCGGCAGCCGGCGCTCTACACCGCGGTCATGGTGGTCGGCGCGGCATGCCTCGTGGGAGGCGACCTGCTCGGCGCCGCTGGACTCGACATCCCCTACCTGATCCCCTGGTGGGGAAGCTTCCTCATCCTGCTCATCGCCGCCGAGCGGCTCGAACTGAGCCGGATCGTGCACCGGACGCGACTCGATCGATGGACCTTCGCGGTCCCGGTGGCTCTCGCCGTGGCCGGATGTCTCGTTTCGATCGTGGGGCCCACCGGCGGGCTCTTCGTCACCGCCTCGGGTTGGCTGCTGACCGCCGTGTGGCTGCTCGTCCACGACATCGCCTACCGGAACCTCGGACGACCCGGTCTCCCGAGGTTCACCGCGGTCGCCCTGCTCCCGGGATACGGGTGGCTGCTGTTCGGATCCGGCCTGATCCTTCGGCAGGGCGGTCTTCTCCCCGGGCTCACCTACGATGCCGCGCTGCACGCGATCTTCCTGGGATTCGTGCTCTCGCTCGTCTTCGCTCATGCACCGGTCCTCCTTCCGGCGGTGCTCGGCCAACCCCTCCCCTTCCACCGGGTCCTGTATGTCCCGTTGGGGGTCCTCCACGCCTCGCTCGCGCTCCGGATCTACGCCGACCTCGCCGTGCTGCCCGGGATTCGGAGCTGGGCGGGGCTGCTCAACGTCGCGGCCATCGTCGGGTTCGGGGTCTCGCTCCTCGTCGTCCTCGGGCTCGAGCGATCCTCGTTCTGGGCGGCACGGAGGAGCGACGTGTCGGCGTTCTTCCCATGACGACGGCGTTCGCGGCTCGATCGGGGGCCGGGCCTTCGGCCGCACCGTGAGGGCGACCCGCCCGCCCGCGGGGTGGCCATGAACCCCAGCGGACCCCCACCTACTCCCGGTCCGTCCCCCTCGGACCCGGCGCCCCCGAAGCCCCACCTCTCGCTCGTCCTCACGCCCCGCGCGAGGGAGGCGATCGAAGAGCTCCTCCGGATCCGGCCCCGAGGGTACGTGGCCCACCTCTCCGTCGTTCCGGGGACCCCTCCGGTCCCCCGGATGCGGCTTCGGTCGGCGTCCCGGGGCGAGGTGGTCTCCCCGGCCGAGGGCCTCCCGTTCGTCATCGATCCCGGGAGCGACCCGTTCCTCTCGGGCGCGACGATCGACTACCGGTCCGAGGACGGATTCGCCTTCTTCGAGATCACCGGCCCCGGACTGGCCCCCGCTCGTGCCGGTCCCGAGGATCCCTCGCCCCCGGGTCGAGCGGCCAGCCCACGGGTCGAAGCCCCGGTCCGGCCTCCGACGCGCCGGAGCTCCCCGCTCAGGCGAGGGGACGAACGATGAGCACCGCGCAGCGAGCATGATGGACGACGGCATCGGAGACGCTGCCGAGAAGGAGCCGTCCCACGGGAGAACGCCCGCGGGAGCCCATCACCACGAGGTCGGCGTGCTCCCCCTCCAGAAATCGAAGGATCTCCTCCGACGGATGTCCCTCGCGGAGCACGCCCCGGACCTCCGACGCGCCCCGGCTCCGCGCCTGGTCGACCGCGCGCTGCAGGGCGGCGCCCAGCGCCTTCTGCTGCTCGTCCCCGAGCGGATCGGGAGGGATGGGCAGCGCCGGCCCCAGGACGAGGAGGGACGGCCGCTCGAAGACGGCCACCAAGACGAGCGGGATGGACCATGACCGGGCCATCTCGACGGCGCGGTCGAGGGCATCCTCCGCCTGGGGCGAGGCGTCGTACGCGGCCACCACCTGGCGGAACGGAGCGGTCACGCCTCCTCCTGCTCGGCCTTCGCCGGCGCGGCCGAGGTCGGTGCCGGCGAGGGATCGACCGCCGTCGCGGGATCCACCGGCGGGTCGCGGGAGGCCCCGGGGACCGGGGCCCGGGCCGGTGCGGCCGGGCCGGGAGCGAACCGTTCCTCGTGCACGTACCGTTCCCCCCGGAGTATGGAGACCACGGTGGCGATCAGGGTCAGCGCTCCGGCGACGATGAGCGCTTCGCGTACGCCGTTCAGGAAGGCCGGGGCGATGGCCGTCGGGAAGACCGGTTTGGACGTGAGGGTCTGGGCGACCGCGGCCGAGATCGGAACCGGCAGGTGGGGTCCGAGCTGCAGGAGGACCCGTCCCCTCGGATTGATCCCCAGGAAGGCACCGAAGATCGCCCCGGTGGGATCGCGCGACAGGGCGTGCGAGAGGATGGGCAGGTCCACGGAGGGCACCCCCGCCCCCGCCAGGGCGCCGCCGACCGAGGACGACAGCCCCCCGGAGATGCCGACGATCACGATGGTGAAGAACAGGGCGAGGGAGAGCTGCTGGCCGGTGTTCTGCAGCGTGGTCGTCATCCCCGCGGCCGCCCCCCGGCGTTCGGGCGGGACCGAGTTCAGGATGGCGGCCTGGTTCGGGGATGCGAACATCCCCATGCCGCACCCCTGAAGGAAGAGGAGCGTGCCCATCTCCCAGCAGGCAAAATTGTAGGGGAGCGTGGCGATCGCCAAGAACGTGGCGGCCCCCAGGCCCAGCCCCGCGCTCGCCAGGTACTTCGCGCCGTGCCGATCCGAGATTCGTCCGCTCCGGGGTCCCGCAACGAAGAACCCGGCGAGCAGGGGCAGCATGTAGATCCCCGCCCAGAACGGGGTCTCCGAGAAGGTGTAGCCGTGGAGGGGCAGCCAGATGCCCTGGAACCACATGATCATCATGAACATCATGCCGCCCCGCGCCACCGACCCCACGAACGCCGCGGCGTTCCCGACCGCGAACGCCCGGACCCGGAAGGGACCGAGGTCGAACATGGGGTCGGCGACCCGGGTCCCGACGACGAGGAAGAGACCGAGCAGCACGAGCCCGAGGGCCGTCCCCGTCCAGACCCACGGGTTCGACCAACCCATGGGCTGGCCCCCGTAGGGGAGCAGACCGTAGGTGATGCTGATCAGGAGGACGGTGAGCCCCACCGCGAAGGTGACGTTCCCCACGAGATCGACCCGCTGGCCCGTGCGGATCGTCGCCACCTCGTGCAGCCGGAGGCACGCCCAGACGGTCCCGAACAGCCCCACGGGGACGCTCACGAGGAAGATGGTCCGCCACGCGGGCACGGCGTACCCCACGACCGAGAAGGTCGGGGCCGCGGCCAGGATCCCTCCCAGCACGAGCCCCACGACCGAGCCTCCGAGGAACGCCACCTGATTGATGCCGAGCGCCAGACCCCGCTCCTTCGCGGAGAACGCGTCGGTCAGGAGCGCGGGCGAGTTCGCGAAGAGGAAGGCGGCCCCCACCGCCTGGACCAGGCGGGACGAGACGATCTCCCACCCCCCCAGCGTCCCGGTGTTCGGGGTGAGGAAGGGCAGCCCCGGGCCGGCGGAGAAGATGGCGAAGCCCATCGTGGCGCTACAGTACTCGTCCAACGGCCGCTACCTCGGCCGCGCTCCCTCGATCCCCGAGAAGGGCCCCCCCGGGACCCCCGGGTAGCCCCCGCTCGCCCGAGCGGGGCCCCCGCTCGAGCTCGCCGTCCTGAGCATGCCGGTAGACCGTTTGCGGTCGCGACGGACCTAAGGTCCGCGAGGATAACGGTCGGTGCGGTGGACCTGCCGCCCGGGGGGGACCTCGGGCGTCGTGGTATGACACCGAGAGGATCGCCGCCGGTCGGGGGCCCGCGGGGGCGCCGTGGGCCGTGGGGCGCGGTCCCCGGCGTGCGGACCCTGGCGCTGATCAGCGTCGCGCTCCTCCTCGTGGTTCCGGTGCTCCCGATGATCCCGCCCACGGGGGAGGTGCGCCCGGTGGTCGCGGGCTCGGCGCGCCCCGAGGGCATCGCCCCCGAGGTGTCGGCGGTCTTCGCTCCCCCACCGTCGCCCGGTGCGATCCCGATCCAGCACATCGTCTTCATCATGCAGGAGAACCACGCCTACGACAATCTCTTCGGGACCTACTGCCCGGTCGCCGGGCCCTCCTGTCCCACCACCTCCGTGGGCCTCCCGAACGGCACCTGCATCCCGCGGGACCCCGCGGTGGCGAGCGGCCCGTGCATCGCCCCGTCCCCGGTGGTCGATCCGGCCACCGCCCAACCCACCGACCTGCTGCACACCTGGACCTCCTCCCACCGGGCCTACAACAACGGGTCGATGAACGGATGGTTCCCCGCCGAGCTGAACTCGACCCTTCCCTACCGGTACTACGACGGGAGCACGATCCCGACCTACTGGGACCTGGCGGAGCAGTACGCTCTCGGGGACAACTTCTTCTCGAGCACGCTGAGCTACTCGCTCCCGAACCACTGGTACATGTTCGCCGGGCAGGCGCCCCCGATCTCCGAGTACTACCTCATGTACGGGCCGGGGCAAGAGGTCCAGAACCAGAGCGCGCCGCATCGCGGGCTCTACGGGTACCAGCAGCAGTACCTGAACGAGTCGAACGCGACCCCCACCTTCGCGGACGAGCTCCTGACGAGCAACATCAGCTGGAAGTACTACGACACGCCGGTGCCGCACGGCGGGGCCGGCTACAACCAGTCGCTCGCGGACGGGCTCGCCTGGAACTACTGGAACCCCGGGGTGGCCAAGGCCGAGACCTACCTCAACCCGACGCTCAACGCCCACTACGTCCCGCGGGACCAGGTGCTCGCCGATGCGGCCGCGGGGAACCTGCCGCAGCTCAGCTGGGTCCTCCCGTCGTTCAACCAATCCGACCATCCCATCGCCGAGCTGCCGACCGGGGAGGCCTGGGTGGCCTCCGTGATCGATGCCCTCGAGCGGGGACCGGAGTGGAACTCCACGGCGATCTTCGTGAGCTGGGACGAGTACGGGGGGTTCTACGACCAGGTGGCCCCGCCCCAGATCGATGCGTACGGGCTCGGCTTCCGGGTCCCGGTCCTGGTGATCAGCCCCTACGCGCGGGAGGACTACGTGGACCCCCAGCTCGGCTACTTCGAGTCGGTCCTCCGCTTCATGGAGTACCGCTTCGGGCTCGCGCCGCTCACCGCGCGCGACGCGAACGCCCCCCTCTACCTCGATGCCTTCGACTTCTCGCAGGCGCCCCGGCCCCCTCTCCTCTTCAACACCACCGGCAACCCGTCGGGCCCGACGGCGGTCTATCCGGCCCCCCTCCAGCCCATGGCCCCCCCACCGGCGCCCTCCGGGTTCGCGGTGGGCATCCGCGGGGGCGTGGCGACCCTCTCGTGGAGCCTGCCTTCGGGCGGCGGCTCCGTGGACGGCTACCGGGTCCTCTTCGGGCCGGCCTCCGACCCGACCGAGTTCAACGAGACCATGAACGGCGCGGCCACCGGGGGTACGGTGGGCAACCTCACGCCCGGGACCTCCTACGTCTTCCGCCTCATCGCCTTCGGCCCGCAGGCCTCGAGCCCGCCGACCGCGCCGGTCTCGGCGACGGCGCCGAGCGGGATCCTGGGCTGGGTCCGATCGAACCTCGGGCTCGTCGCCCTCGGGAGCGCGGCCGCCGTGGCGGGCGCCGTCATCGCCGCGGTGTGGGTCCACCGGCGCCGGGCACGGCCCACGTCCCCGCCGGTCCCGCCCCGTGATCCCCGGTACGGTGCCCCGGACCGCCGGTTCCGCCCCCCGGGGCCCGCTCCAGGCCGCGCCCCCGTGCCCGCCGCCGGGCTATCGGAGGAGCGGGCCCAGGACGAGGAGTCCCAGGAGGAGCAGTACGAGGACCGTGAAGGTGACCGCGGCCATGGCCCGCTCGCCGTCCTTGAGGAAGTAGTACCACCCCGTCGCGACCCGGAAGATCGGGGTGAGGACCAGGACCACCACCCCGATCGTCAGCAGCGACTGGGAGTGCCCGGCGAGGAGCCCGCGAGCGAGCTGGAAGGGGTCGAGGTACTGCTGGATGGGGTTCGAGGAGAGGAGCTTCGTGAGCATCTCCGAGGGATGCTCGAGGAGGAAGGCGGCGAGACCGGCGAGGAGGATCACCGCGGAGATTACGAGGCCGAGCCGCAGGACGAGGGCCATCCGGGCGTAGGCGACGTCCGGTAGCTCGTGCCGGCGGACTGGGGCGTGGGGCGGCGCGGGCTCCGGAGCGCTCATGGAAGCCCGGCCCCGCGCAGGACGAGTTCGACCGAGAGCGCGATCAGGATGGCGAGGAAGATCCAGTAGACGACCCGGTTGCTCAGGCCCGGGAACATGTAGGAGCCCACGAGGGAGCCCGCCGCCGTGCCCAGGGCCACGGGCGCCGCGATGACCGGGTCGATGTAGCCGGCGGAGAGCAGGACCCCGGCGGTGGCGGCGACCGTGACCCCGATCATGAAGTTGCTCGTCGCCGTGGCCACCTTGATGGGCAGCCGGAGCGCGCGCTCGAGCGCCTGGACCTTGAGCACGCCGCTGCCGATGCCGAAGAGCCCCGAGACCAGGCCGGCGCTGAACATGACCCCGAGCGCGGGAGGGGTCCGGGCCGCCGCGTAGTCCACCTCCTTCTGGAGATGCTGGTCGAAGTAGTGCCCGGTCAGCCCCAGCCGATGGGCGATCGGGTCGTTGGTCGTGGAGGACCACCGTTCCCGGTCCCGGGAGACCAGGCTGGAGATGGCCGAGAACAGGAGCACCGCCCCGAGCGCGACGAGGAGGACCGGCTCCAGGTTCGACCGCTCGAGAAAGATGGTGAGGATCGCGCCGAGGAGCGCCCCGGGCACCGTGGCGATCTCGAGGAACATCCCGATCCGGAGGTCGGTGAGACGGTCCTTCACGTAGGCGGAGCCGGTGGCCGCCGAGGTCGCGAGCACGCTGACCGCGCTCGCCCCGACGGCGTCCACGAAGGGGACCTGGAAGAAGATGACGAGGACCGGGACCACGATGACGCCGCCGCCCAGTCCAGCGAGCGAGCCCAGGAACCCCGCCGCGAGGGCGAACAGGAAGAGGATCAGGGCGATGAGATAGAGAGGCAAGCGCGAATTGCAACGCTCCGAGGTTATACCTCTGCGGGGGCTGGGCGCGCCCGTACGGAGGGTCGACCGGCGGCTACCGCCCGGCCCGCCCGACGGGGGATCCGGAGGCGGTGGGCGTGGAGCGAGCGGCGATCCCCACGGATTCGGACCTCCACGCGCTGCCGGCGGGTCTTCCGCGCCCCGCGGATGACGGGGCGGCGGCCCATCTCCGGGGCCTTCCCGTCCCGCGCCTCCGGCTGCGGGCCACGTCGGGCGGCGAGGTGGACCTCGCGGACGCCGCGTCGCGCGGGTGCATCCTCTTCCTGTATCCGGCCACCCTCGCACCTCCCGCCGTCATCCCCGGCGAGTGGAGCGCGATCCCGGGGGCCCGAGGGTGCACGATCGAGAACCTGGGCTTTCGCGCGGCGTTCCCCGAGATCTCGGAGCTGGGGTGCGAGGTGTACGGCATCAGCGGGCAGGGCCAGCTCGAGGCCGAGGAGGGTCTGCGGCAGCAGCGCGAGCTCCGGGAGCGCCTTCGGCTGCCCTTCGAGCTGCTGAACGACTCGGCCTTCGCGCTGGGGGAAGCGCTCCGCCTCCCCACCTTCGTGGCCCGGCTCACCGAGCCCGTCGTCGAGTTCGAGGGTCGCCGGGTGAGCTTCCCGCTCCAGGGTCGACGGCTGTACACGCGGCTCACCCTGGTCGCCGCCCGGGGTCGGATCGAGCGGGTCTTCTATCCCGTCTTCCCGCCGGACCTCCACGCGGAGGAGCTCCTCGAGTACCTCCGGCGAGGCGGAGGTCCCGGCGCCTCCGGGGTCCCGACCGGTGCGGGGGGAACCCGGTAGCGCCGGGTCCCGTGGGAGGGCGGGCCCCACGGTCGCCGCCCCGATCAGGAGGCCAGGCCGAGGAGGGCCTGGGGATCCCCCACCGAGAGCGGGGAGAGCGCCCCCAGGCCGGGAACGGGGGGCGATCCGGGCACCGTGCACGGCACGTAGACCAGGTCGAGGACCCGGGGCGAACTGGTCCGGAGCTGCGCGGCCAGCTTCGGGTGGGCGGCCCGCACCTCGTTGAGGTAGGCCCGGACGAGCTTCAGGGCCTCGTGGCGCGACGTCAACGGGGGCGCGGCGGGCCGACCGGCGATCGAGGTGGGGGTGGCGCTCTGGAGCAGGGCCGCGAGGCTCCCGCTCTCGGAGATCTTCTGCTCCTTGCCGGTCATCCGGTCATAGAACCGGCCGGAACCGGTCGCGCCCCGGCCCAGGGCGAAGACGTCGGTGAGGGGCCGGTAGACGCCCGGGCCGGCCAGGTTCGCGGGGTCCGTCGGGAAGGTGGCGGCGATGAGCAGCCGTTCCGAGACCTCCCGGCCCTTCTTCGTCCACAGCACCCCGGTCTCGAAGTTGTAGGGCAGCTCGACCTCCCAGAACGGCACCAGGATCCCGCCCCCGTAGGCCACGGATCGGACCGCCCCGAGCCCGGCCTGCGCCCGTCGGGCCTCGGAGGCCCGCGCCAGGATCTCCTCCCACCGGAACGGCGCGCGGTAGCCGGCGCCCCAGTCGCCCGGGAGCGCCTGCGCGAGCCCGTCGAGGGTGGCCCCCAGTCGCTGGAGGTACACGAGCGGGTGGGGGCTCACCGGCGCCGAGTCCGACACGATCGCGGCCATCGAACCGAGCGCGCGGACGAGCGCCAGCTCCTGCTCCACGGGCGTCGACATGAATCCGATCTCGGGGGTCGCGGAAAGGAGCCCGCCCGCCTCGGCGAGCTTCGAGCCCGCCGAGCCGAGCAGCGGGCGGGCCTCCTCCGGGCGACCGCCCGCGACCTGGTCGGCGGCCCGGGCCTGCAGGGCGAGCGCCTCCAGCCGACCCGCGACGGGCGCCCATCGCCGGAGGCTGCCGACCGCCGCCGACGCGTTCGTGAGGTTCTCCGCCGCGAGATGGAAGCGCTCCGGCTTCGTGCCCCGAAGCAGGTCGGCGGTGACGATCAGGGACTGGTAGGCGGAGGCGAGCCCCGTCGCGCGGAGGGTCATCTCCCGGCTCGCCTCGTCGACCGCGAGCGGGCCCACGGACTGGACCTTGGCGACAAACATGGAGATGGCCGCGGCGCTCACCGGCGCCGGGGGAGGGCGCGGGGCCAGGAAGGGGAGGACGGCGAACGGGGCGGCGAGGAGGTTGAACAGGGCGAACCGGTACTGATCGCTCTCGACCGCGAGCCCCGGCCGCACGCTCGTGTTGAAGGCGGCGAGCCGGGCCGTCGCATCGACGGTCCCCCCCGCCCCGACCTCGGCCCCCGGCGGGATGGTCTGCCGCAGGTAGGCGGTCACCTGGGCGGTGAAGTGGTCCAGGAACTGGCGGGCGTCCACCATCCGCTGGGTGGTCCCGCAGTAGGTGCAGGTGAGGATCTCCTGCGCCCCCACCGACGGGTAGGGCGCTCCGCACGAGTTGCAACGCAGGCCGAACTCCACGAGCGCGCCGGCCGCCAGGTCGCGGCCCTCGGGGGGGACCGATCGGCGCGCGGAGGCCACGCGCATCACCCCCGGAGCGCGGCGACGGTGCGGAGGCGGGCCTCCAGGTTCTGGATCCGCGCCAGGAGCCGGGCCTCGACCTCGGCGGAGCGCTGCTCGGCGAGCGAGTCCGCCAGCCCCCGGATCGCCGCATGGCAGCCCCGGCACGCGAACAGCCGGCGGCCCGAGCTGTCGAGCGAAGGGAGCGGGGAGGGGCCGGTCCCCTGGAGGCCGGTCACGTCCAGGTCGATGGGCATCGAGACGAACTGGATCCCGTGCCCGATCCCCTCCCGTCCGCAGAACCAGCACTTCGCCCGGTAGGCGAGGCGCTCCACGCGGGCCGCCGAGGCGCCGGCCCGTGCGGCGTCGCCCGTCTGCGTCCAGTACTGCTGCGCGGTCTGGAAGTTCTCGGCGGCGAGGAGCGGGTCGGTCGCCTCGAACGCCCGGCCCAGGGTCTCGAAGGAGAGCGCCATCAGCATGGGGAACCGGGAGTCCGCCGGGATCGAGATCTGGTGGAACGTCTCGGGGAGGAAGAGCGGCTGGCTCCCGAGCTGCCGGTACTGGCCCGCGATCGCCTGGGCGCCCTGGGCGATCGCCGCGCGGTCGCCGGCGCCCGACTCCATGAGCCCGAGCGTGTTCACCTCCGCCGCGGCGAGCTCGACCTGGGCCGCGAGCTCCGGCGCGGAGATCCCGCGCGGTCCCGGCCGGAGCTCCGTCGTCTCCATCAGGCTGCGGAGGAGCGCCGCGAGCCCCGTGAGGTATCCGGGGTTCGAGAACTGGGCCGGGTAGAGCATGAGCGCGGCGTAGGCACGGGCCAGGTTCGCCTCGTGCAGGTTGCCCTCCTTCGCGTACTTCCGGGCGGCGTCGTCGAACTTCCCCCGGGCCCGGTCGTACTCGCGGCGACGCGCGAGGTCCAGACCCTGCTCGAGGAGGTCCGATCCGGCTTTGAGAAGGGGGGCCATCCGATGTCCGCCCGCCGGGTGGTCGGACCGGGTATTAGGTCGTTCGGCCGTCCCTCCTCGGGCCCCCGGGCCCGCCGGTCCGGCCGGAGGACGGATCGGTCAGCGCACGAGCCGGCCCCCGCGCACGATCCCGCGGCCATCGACCTCGAGGTCGGCGCCCCGCAGGAGGAGCCAGGCCCACCACGGTACCCGGTTCCGCCCGCCCAGGGTCACGTTCCGGCCGATCTGGAAGGTGAGGGTGCCGAGCGCCTGGTCCAGGAGGAGCGGCGCGGTCTCGAGGTGTTCGTTGAGCCCGATGGAGAGCATCCCGGGCCGGTCCCGCCCGGGGCCGGCCCGCCGGTAGCTCTGCCCGAACGCGGTCGCTCCCCGGTCGTAGGTGAACCGGCGCAGCCGCCCGTCCTGGAACGTCCACCGGCCCCCGGAGACCTCCGCGACCGTGTCCATGACCCCGACGGAGTTCGCGACGTTGGACACGAAGGTCCCCTCGGCCGTACGTTCGTCGAGCGCGACCATCACCACCCCGGCGGGAAGCTGGACGAGGTCCCAGGCCGCCCCGCTCCGGGATCCTCCGGCCCACCCGTCGTAGGCCCGGGGCGGGCGGTGGAGGAGCCCGAGCTCGAGGTCGGTCCCGTTCGGATGGCGGATCCGGAGCCGGCGCCCCGCCCGGCCGTCGGGGTGTGACCGGCCGGCGCGTTCGGGCGGCCCGGGACGGATCGCTACTCGTCGGTCGACTTCTTCGCCCGGGTCGTGCGTCGTCGGGCGGGCTTCTTCGCGGCGACCGCGCTCTCCGCGGGCGCTTCCCCGCTCCCGCTCGCCGGGGGGGACCCGCTCGGAGCCGGGCTCGGGGTGGACGGGGGAGCCGGCTCCGCGGGGGGGGTCGCGGACAGGGCGTCGACGAAGATCGGCCGCTCCACCGGCTCCGGGTCGGACGGCGCGGGCGCCCGGGCCGGCGCGTCGGTCGGCGCCACCGGGGCCGGGGGGGTGGATTTCGAAGGGTCCCGCGCCGGGCTCGAGATCGGTACGAACTCGTTCGGCCGCCAGTGATGCGGATTGCTCAGGATCGCCGTATCCCGAAGGAAGAGGTCCGCGTGCCCGCAGCTCCGGCAGATCCGGGTGCCCAGCGGGAGCTCCCCACCGCTGCGGAGCGCGAGCGGGCCCTGCCCGAACCGGCCGCCGGTCTTCAGCTCCCCGGCCCAGACGAACTCGGTGCCGCCGCAGTTGCTGCACAGGGGCGCCACGATGAGGTCCTCGCCGATGAGACAGGGAGTACGGACATTATAATTTGCGGACCGAGTGGCTCCGCTCGACGGGCCGGCGCGCGGGGAGCTGGGGCGCCGGCCGAAAGTGGCAAGAGGCGGCCCCGCTTCGCGAGGGAAGGATGGACGCGATCCCGATGGGCCGGGTCGTCGTGGCCGTGGACGGCTCGCGCTTCGCCGAGCGGGCCCTCGACTACGGGATCGACTTCGTGCAGAGGTACGGCGGCCAGCTGACGGTCGTCGCGGTCGCCCCGCTCACCGCCTACGTCGTCTCGACCGAGCCGTGGGTCCCCACCGAGGTGCTCGAGGGAGAGGTCCGGCACTACGAGCAGATCGTCTCGAAGGCGGTCGAGCGGGCCCAGAAGGAGGGGATCGCCGGCGTCACGGGCGTCTGCCTGGAGGGCCACATCGCGGAGGAGCTCGTGGCGTTCCTCGAGAAGCACCCGACGGACCTGCTCATCATGGGCTCCCGCGGGCTCTCGACGACGAAGCGGCTGCTGCTCGGCAGCACCTCGGACGAGGTGCTCCACCACGTGACCTGTCCGGTCCTGATCGTGCGGTGCCCCGACGTCACGCCGGGGCCGAAGCCGCCGCCGCCACCGGGCGGATGATCTCGACGCGCGTCGGGACCGGCAGCTTGTGGGAGGCCTTCCGCAACGCCTCCTTCGCGATGTCGAGGTTCGCGACCGTCGTGTAGACGGTGAGGAGCGGGGCGCCGATCTGGGCGCGCACGGCGTGGCCGACGGGCTTCCCGAAGGCGCGGCGCATCCCGTCGGAGATACGGTCGGCGCCGGCCCCGGTCGCCATCTTGTGCTCGCGGAGGATCTGGTGGGGGTACCGTCGGACCTTGAGGTGGAACTGGTTGGGGGCGGAGGCCTCGAGCACCCGGACCGCGCTGATGCGCGCCGCCTCGAGCGCGATGTCCCGGACCTGGGCGGCCTGTTCGACGTGCAACGAAAGCTGCAGCGGGAAGCTCTCCTTCAGGTTCCCGACGTCGAA
Organism: Thermoplasmata archaeon; assembly: GCA_027314915.1. Classification (GTDB taxonomy): domain Archaea; phylum Thermoplasmatota; class Thermoplasmata; order Lutacidiplasmatales; family UBA184; genus JAKIVR01. The sequence continues at coordinate 24,773 of DAHUZZ010000016.1, forward strand.
CTGCGCGATCCGGCAGTTCGGGACCCCGCCCATGTACTCGCGCCGGGTGTACACCTGGCCCTCGATCTCCCGGTACATCCGGGCGGGCTTGCGCGTCATGGGGCGCCGCGAGACGGGCGTCGGTTCAAAAGCCTTACCCTACCGTCGTCGGCCCGTCGGAGGGCCTCCGTCCCCGGGCCGGGAGCGGGACGCGCGTAGGCGCCGCGGCGGCCCGGGTCCACCCGACGCGCCCCGAGGCCCATCTCCCGCAGGCTCCGCTGGAGCCTCGTTGCCTCGGCGCTGTCCCGTGGCACGGCGTAGAGGACCTGCCCGAACATGGTCTGCCCGGCGAGGAACCCTTCGGAACGGAGCCGGGTCAGATACCGCTGTACCTTCGGGGAGCCGAGGCCGAGCCGATCCGAGAAGCGCCGGCCCGCCTCGAGGAGGCGGTCCTCGCGCGGGCGGCCGGTCAGCGATCCGAGCTCCGCCCGGGCCGCGTCGCGGACCCGGCGCAGGAACCCCGGGTCCGAGAGGAGCCGCGGGGAGGGGAGGGGCGAGCCCACGACACCGAAGTAGACCGGTCGTCGCCACGCGGAGTGGCGGACCTCCCCCCAGGGCGGGATCCCCGGCGTCCGCCGGACCTCGAGGCCCCCTCCCAGGATCGCGCTGACCCCGCCGAGCCCGCCCCCGCCGAACAGGTCGGCCAGGTGCGCGATCTCGACGGCCTCCTGGCGACCGCGTCCGAGGACCCTCGCGGTCGCGAGGGCCGTGGCGAGCGCGCCCGCGGCGCTCATGCCGAACCCCTGCCCGATGGGAAGGTCGTGGACGAGCTCGACCTCGAGCCGTCCCTTCCGGGGGCCGACCAGCCGGCGCGCCGCCTCCCTCGAGATCGGCAGCGGACGGCGGGGCGTGCTCCGGAGGGCGATCGATCGGCGGGCCCCCGGGGTCCACGTCGCCTGCGCGCGGACCCCCTCGCGGAGGACGATGCCGGCCCCCACGGAGCCGCGGGCCCGGGGATCGCGCGCCCGGGTCTCCGGGGAGAAGAGGACCGTGATGTGACCGGGGGCGAACGCGACCGCGGCCACCTGCTCCGGCCGACCGCCCTGCCGCACCGCCCGGGCACGGCGGGGGAGGCCAGATTAGGGTAACGGCGCAGAACCCGCGCCCCGGAGGTTGCTTCTACGGACTCACCGCAACGGTCCGCAAGCTACCCCTTATAAGGTGCCACGACTAATCAGAGCCAGGAGCCTGCGACCGGGCTTGTCGCGGGGACATCGCACCGCTCAATGACCGAAGGCGACGTTACCGGCGCCCCCACGGAAGGGTTCGACCGTCTCAACTTCCTGGAGCTCCGGAACAGCCAGCTCACCGAGGCGATCAAGCGGGTCGAGAGCGAGCGGCACTACATGGAGGCGGAGATCCTCCGTCTCCAGCGGGAGGTCAAGCGTCTCAAGACGGAGCTCGACCGGCTCCGCTACCCTCCGCTCATCGTCGGCAGCGTCCGGGACATCCTCACGGACGGCCGGGTCGTGGTCAAGTCCTCGACCGGTCCGGACTTCGTGGTGAACTCCGCGGAGACCGTCGACCACGAGAAGATCACGATCGGGTCCCGGGTCGCGCTCAACAAGCAGACGCTCGCCGTGATGGGCGTGCTCCCCGCGTCGCTGGACCCGCTCGTCACCGCGAGCGAGGTGCTCGACAAGCCGGGGGTGAGCTACACCGACATCGGGGGGCTCACCGAGCAGATCCGGGAGATCCGCGAGGCGGTCGAGTTCCCGCTGCTCCGCTCCGAGCTCTACCGCAAGGTGGGCGTCGACCCGCCCAAGGGCGTGCTGCTCATCGGCCCGCCGGGGACCGGCAAGACGATGATCGCCAAGGCGGTCGCGCACCACACCCATGCCACCTTCGTCCGGCTCGTCGGCAGCGAGCTCGTCCAGAAGTACATCGGCGAGGGGGCCCGGCTCGTCCGCGAGCTCTTCGAGCTGGCCCGGGAGAAGGCGCCGACGATCATCTTCATCGACGAGGTCGACTCCATCGGGGCGAAGCGGCTCGAGGTGGCCACGAGCGGCGACCGCGAGGTCCAGCGCACCCTCATGCAGCTGCTCGCCGAGATGGACGGTTTCGAGCCGCTGAGCAACGTGAAGATCGTGGCGGCGACGAACCGCCCGGACATCCTGGACGAAGCCCTGCTGCGCCCGGGTCGCTTCGACCGGATCATCGAGATCCCGGTCCCCACCGACCAGGGCCGCTCGGAGATCTTCAAGATCCATTCCCGCGGCATGTCGATCAAGGAGACCATCGACTTCGAGCTCCTGGCGGGGCGCTGCGAGGGCGCGACCGGGGCCGACATCAAGGCGGTCTGCACCGAGGCGGGCATGTGGGCGATCCGCGAGGAGCGCGACCACGTGACGCTCTCCGACTTCGAGCGGGCCATCGAGAAGGTGGTCGGCGAGGAGGAGCTCCGCAAGGAGTCGGTCACGATGTTCGCCTGAGCTCGTCCGGTCCGGGATGCGGCGCGTCCGCGCCTTCGGTCGATCCTCCCCGGGGGCACGGGCCGTCGCCCGTCAGAGGGTCCAGGCCCCGACGGCCCGGGGCCCGGCGGGGGCCGAGAGGTCCGCCAGGCGGAACGCATCCCCCCGCTTCCAGGCCACCGGACGATCGGTCTCCACGCGGATCGTGTCGCCCTCCCGCGCGATGACCCCCGCGGGGACCAGCTGGCTTCCGACCAGGGCCTGGAGCTGCGCACCGACCCGGAGGTCGCCGCGGTAGTACGGGCAGAGCCTTCCCCTCGCGCCGGCGAGCTGGGTCCCCACCGTGAGGGTCCCGTCGGGGGCGAGCAGCTGGCCCCGGCTCAGCTCGTCGACCTCGATGCCCTTGAGGGCGAGACCCACCCGCTCGCCGCCCGAGGCCTCCTGGACGTCCACGTCGTGGACCTGGATCGAGCGGACCTCGACGCTCCGCTCGGTGGGGTAGAGCCGCAGCGTCGCGTGCGCGGTCAGCGTACCCTGGCGGACGAACCCGAGGGCGACGGTCCCGACGCCCTTCACCGGGAAGGAGTGGTCGAGGACGACGATGGGGGGGCCCTCCTGGGCGGGGCGTTCGACGCTCCCGAGCTCCTCCCGGAGCCGGACGAGGTCGAACGGCCGCACGGGGGCGCTCGCGATCCGGAGGCCGCGGAAGGCCCGGGCCAGCTCCTCGGGACCCACGGCCGGACCGTGCAGGACCTCGACGGGGAGGTCGAAGAGGTCCAGGGTGGCCGCGGTCTCGGCGGTGGAGCGGTCGAGCGCCGGTACGACGAAGAGCGCGCGGTCGCTGAGCGCGAGCGCGTAGAGGAGGGGCGGGTACTTCTCCGGGTACTGCGTCGGCTCGACGAAGCTCAGCGCCCGGTCGCCCTGGACCAGGTGGAAGAGCGTGATGTCGCTCTGGGTGCTCTTCTTCGCGAGGTCCTTGGCGATCTCGCGGGCGCCCACGACGGCGAGGGTGACGGAGCGGCTCATCGGTCGATCACGTCACCTCGATCGGGGGGCGTGGAACGCCCGGCCGCGATCGCGAGGGCGCCCTTCTCGACCCGGAGCGTCAGGGTCTGCCCGTCCTTGACCCCGCCCTCGAGGAGCTGGAGCGTGAGCGGGTCCACGACGAGCTTCTGGACGACCCGCTTGAGGGGACGGGCGCCGAAGGCGGGATCGAACCCCTCGTGGGCGAGGAGGGTGCGCGCCTCCTCCGTCGCCCGGATCCGGATCCGGCGCTCCTTGAGCCGCGCCTCCACGTCGGCGAGCCGCAGGTCCACGATCCGCCGGATCTCCTCCTCGGTGAGCGGCTGGAAGACGACCACGTCGTCGATGCGGTTGAGCAGCTCCGGCCGGAAGTGGGCCCGGAGCGCGCCGTCGGCGACCCGGCGCCGCTCCTCGGGGGTCGCGGCGGCCGCGATCTGCTCGGTGCCGAGGTTGCTGGTCATGATCACGATGGCGTGGCGGAAGTCGACGGTCCGGCCCTGGCCGTCGGTGAGCCGGCCCTCGTCGAAGAGCTGCAGGAGGACGTTCACGACGTCCGGGTGGGCCTTCTCGATCTCGTCGAAGAGGACCACGGTGTAGGGGTGGGTGCGGACCGCCTCGGTGAGCTGGCCGCCCTCCTCGTACCCGACGTAGCCGGGCGGCGCACCGAGGAGCCGGGCCACGGTGTGCTTCTCCATGTACTCGCTCATGTCGATCCGCACGAGCGCGCGATCGGTGTGGAAGAGGACGTCGGCGATCGCCTTGGCGAGCTCCGTCTTGCCCACGCCGGTCGGGCCCAGGAAGAGGAAGACGCCGAGCGGGCGGTTCGGGTCGGCGAGCCCCGAGCGGGAGCGACGGATCGCCCGGGCCACGGTCACGACCGCCTCGTCCTGCCCGACGACCCGGTGGTGGAGCTCGTCCTCGAGGTGGAGGAGCCGGGTCCGCTCGCCCTCGAGCATCCGGGAGACCGGGACCCCGCTCCACTTCCCGATCACCTCGGCGACGTCCTCCTCGCCGACCTCCTCGCGGAGGAGCCCGCCGCCGGCGGGCGCGAGCCCGGCGGTCTTCGCCTGGAGCTCGGCCTGGAGCTCGGGGAGGGTGCCGTAGCGGTACCGGGCGGCCGCCTCGAGGTCGCCCCGCCGCTCGGCCTCCTCGGCCTGGTTCTTCGCCTCGTCGAGCCGCCGGCGCACCTCGCGGACCTTCTCGACCGCGCCCTTCTCCTGCTGCCACCGGGCGAGGAGCCCGGACTCCTCCTCCTTGAGGTTCGCGAGCTCGCGCTCGAGCTTCTTGAGCCGTTCCTTGGAGGCGGGATCGCTCTCGCGCTTGAGGGCGGTGCGCTCGATCTCGAGCTGGCGGATCCGCCGGGAGAGCTGGTCGAGCTCGGGCGGGCGGGAATCGAGGGCGAGCCGGACCATCGAGGCGGCCTCGTCGATCGCGTCGATGGCCTTGTCCGGCAGGTGGCGGTCCGGGATGTACCGGGCGCTCAGGGTGGCCGCCGCCACCAGCGCCGCGTCGTGGATCCGGACGCCGTGGTGGAGCTCGTAGCGGTCCTTGAGCCCCCGCAGGATGGAGATGGTGTCCTCGACGGAGGGCTCGGTGACGAGGACCGGCTGGAACCGCCGCTCGAGCGCCGCGTCCTTCTCGATGTACTTCCGGTACTCCTGGATCGTCGTGGCCCCGATGGCGTGGAGCGTGCCCCGCGCGAGCGCCGGCTTGAGGAGGTTCGAGGCGTCGAGGGCGCCGCCCTCGGTCGCTCCCGCGTGGACCAGCGTGTGCAGCTCGTCGATGAAGAGGACCACCTTCCCCTCGGAGCCCTCCACCTCCTTGAGGACGCCCTTGAGCCGCTCCTCGAACTCGCCCCGGAACTTCGCGCCGGCGAGGAGCGAGCCCAGGTCGAGGGCCACGACCCGCTTGTCCTTGAGCGACTCCGGGACGTCCCCGGAGGCGATCCGGCTCGCGAGCCCCTCGGCGATGGCCGTCTTCCCCACGCCGGGGTCGCCGATGAGGACCGGGTTGTTCTTCGTGCGGCGGGAGAGGATCTGGAGGACGCGCCGGATCTCCTCGTCCCGGCCGATGACGGGGTCGAGCTTGTGCTCCCGGGCGAGCGCGGTCAGGTCGCGGGCGTACTTCGCGAGCGCCTGCCCGGCCGACTCCTCCGACCGGCTCTCGACCCGCTTCTCCGGGCCGCGCACCGCCTTGATCTGGGCCTCGACCCCCTTGGCCGTCACCCCCGCCTCCTCGAGCAGGGTGCGGGCGGGGCCCGGGGTCGCGAGGAGGCCCAGGAGGAGGTGGTCCGCCGAGGTGTACCGGTCCTTGCGGCGCGCCGCCACGGCCTCCGCCTCGTCGAGGGCCTTCGAGAGGTTCCGGGAGAGGTAGAGGTCGCTCGGGGCGACGTGGTCGACCTTCGGCAGCCCGGCGAGGTGCTCGGCGAGCTGGGCGTCGATCCGCTCGAGGGGGGCGTTCATGCCCTTGAGGAGGGCCGCGGCGGAGCCCGTCTCCTCCGCGAGGAGCGCGGCCAGGAGATGCTCGGGCTCCACCGCCGACTGGCGGAGCTCCTGGGCGCGCTGGAACGCCGCCTCCAGGGCCGCCCGGGCGGCGTCGGTGAGCCGCTCCAGCTTCATCGGCTCCGCAGTTCCATACCGATATATTCGAATTGCCCGTCGGAACCTCCGTGGCGGTGCTGACGTCCCGGGTCGGGACCCTCTCGTTCCGGAATCCGTTCCTCCTCGCCTCCGGCGTCTGGGGGGAGAGCGGCGAGTCGCTCCTCGGTGCGTGGCGGGCCGGGGCCGGCGGCGCGGTCACGAAGTCGATCGGGGCCGAGCCCCGCCCCGGCTACCCGAACCCGACGATCGAGGAGTACGGGCGCTGGGGGCTCCTCAACGCGATGGGGCTCCCGAACCCGGGGATCCGGCAGTATCCGAGGGAGATCGCGATCGCCCGGGAAGCGGGCGTGCCGCTCCTCGGGAGCATCTTCGGCCAGGACGCCCGCGAGTTCTCCGAGCTCGCGGTGGCGATGGCGCGCACGGGCGTCCTCGGCCTCGAGCTGAACCTGAGCTGCCCGCACGCCGAGGGGCTCGGCTCGGAGATCGGCCAGGATCCCGCGCTGGTCGGCGAGATCACCCACGCCGTGAAGCAGGCGGTGAAGCTCCCCGTCTGGGTGAAGATCACCCCGAACACCGCCGACCCCGCCGAGATCGCCCTCGCCGCCGAGGCGGCCGGCGCGGATGCGATCACGGCCATCAACACCGTCCGCGGGCTCGCGATCGACCCCGAGCTCGGGCGCCCGGTCCTGGCCCATGGCACCGGCGGGCTGAGCGGGCCCGCGATCAAGCCCGTCGGCCTCGCCTGCGTCTGGAAGATCGCCGAGAAGGTCCGGATCCCCATCGTGGGGGTCGGGGGGATCGTCTCCGCCCGGGACGCCCTCGAGTACCTCCTCGCCGGCGCGTCCGCGGTGCAGATCGGGACCGCCGTCGCCTTCGAGGGGATCGGGCTGTTCGGCCGGTTGCCCGGCGAGCTCGGCCTCCTGCTCGATCGGCTCGGCTACCCGAGCGTCTCGGACACGGTGGGCCGGGCCCACCGCCCCACGGTCCCGGCCCCTCCCTCCCCCGGACGGCCCAACCACTAAACGGCCCGCCGCCGTCGGCCGTTCCCGATGCGGACCACGGTCCTCGACCTGCTCCGGTACGTCCACGCCCTCCGTTCCGACTTCTTCGAGGCCTCGGCCACGCTCGGCTGGACGGGGTTCGCCAAGGACCGCGGCGTGAGCCTGGGATCGTTCCGGAACCTCTTCCTGCACCTCGCCTACGTCGAGGAGCACCACGTCACCCAGTTCTGCGAAGGGAAGGCCACCGTCTGGCCCTACGTCTCCGAGCAGGTCTCTCGGCGGCGCTACCGCACCTTCGATGAGGTACGGGAGCGGCTGCGGAGCGTGGCCGCCCTCGCCGAGGAGCGCTTCGGGGTGTGGGACAACGAGCGGGCGCTGGGGCAGGAGGTCGCCTGGGTGCGGCTGGGCCACCCGATCCGGCTCGCCCGCGAGCAGGCGCTCACCCAGTGTACGACGGAGCACCTGCTGCACCTGGGGGAGATCGAGGCGATGCTCTGGCAGGCCGACATCGAACCGCCGACCACGCTGTGGATCGACCGCATGGTCCTCCACGGGCGACCGCCGGCGCCGCCGCCGGTCCGGGTGCTCCGGCGGATCCGGCGGGACGGCGTGGCGACGGGGCGCTTCGAGCCGCGGCACCGGGGGCCTGCTCCCCCGCGGGACCCGACTCGGGCGGCGGGCACCCGGGCGAAACGAGCGGGCAGCGCACGGGTCGGGCCCGGCCGGACCGCGCCCCGCCGAGTCGCCCGCGGCCCGGCCGACCTCGTGGACGGGTCCGTGCGGCGGGTGGGGACGCGATCGACGGGGCCACGGGGAGGGGTAGCCGACCGGTCACCTGGGGTGGCCCGACCCTTCGGGGGGGTGCGGTGCATCTCTTCCCGGGACCCCCGGATCGGGCCCGAGAAGCCGCCCGCCGGTTCCCAAACCCCATAATCTCCGCTCCGTTTCGACCCGCGTGCGCCGGGTCTGCCGGATCGAGGAGCGGGTCGTCGAGACCCCCTCCACGGTGACGCTCCGATTCGACGATCCGACCGTGGCGCGACCCGGTCAGTTCGTGATGATCTGGGTCCCGGGGGACGACGAGCTCCCGATGTCCCTCTCCTACACGGGGCCGCGCAAGGGGGTCACGGTGAAGCGGATGGGCGACACGAGCGGCCACCTTCTCGGAATCGCCCCGGGGACCCCCGTGGGCATCCGGGGCCCGTACGGTGGCGCCTTCGACCTCTCCCCGCGTCGGGTCCTCGTCGTGGGCGGCGGCTCGGGCACCGCGGTGCTCGCCCCCGCCGCGGAGGCCGCGCACGCCGGAGGCTCGGAGGTGAGCTTCGCGCTCGGGGCGACCACCGCTCCGGAGATCCTCTTTTCCGACCGGCTCCGCCCCCTCGCGAAGGAGCTCCGGGTCTCGACCGACGACGGCAGCCGGGGCCACCACGGCTTCGTGACCGAGGTCGCGTCCGAGCTGCTCGCCTCCGACCGTTTCGACGCGGTCTGGACCTGCGGCCCGGAGGTCATGATGCGGAAGGTCGCGGAGGCGGCCCGGCCCTCGGGGACCCCGGTCTTCTGCTCCGTCGAGCGGCACATGAAGTGCGCGCTCGGGATGTGCGACGCCTGCGCGCTCGGGCCGTACCACGTCTGCACCGACGGCCCCGTCTTCCGCTCGGAGGAGCTCCTCGCGCTCCCCGAGTTCGGCCGTTGGCACCGGGACGCCTCGGGTTCGCGGGTCGGCCCGGGCGCCTGAGCGCCCCGCCGGTCCGGTGCGAAGGCTTTTCCCGCGGGGCCTTGTCGGGCCGTCGATGCGACGCGGGATCCTGATCGTCGGCGTGGTGTTGGTCGTGCTCGGCGTGCTCCTGCTCGGTGTGAGCTATGTCCTCGGGGGGGCGTCGCAGTCGGTCACGCTGACCCAGGGCTCGGTCCTCGAGATCACGGCCTCCGGCGTCGGGTCCTCGACGCTCACCCTGAGCTGGAGCGGCGGGACCGCCTCGACCCAGCTCGAGCTCACGACCTGCTCGAACTCCGCCTGCAGCGTGGTCTCGAGCAGCGCCCTCGCGACGGGCACCGGCGCGAGCGGTTCGCTGTCGGCCAGCATCTCCCCGGGCACGCAGTATGCGGTCGTGCTCAACTCCGGCCCGCCCCTGAGCCTGGACTACACCGCCTCCGGGATCACCTACGGCATGGTCATCGGGATCGTGCTCGTCGTGCTCGGCGTCGTCGTCGCGCTCCTCGGGGCGCGGGCGAAGGCCCGGACGGCGCGCCCGGTCGAGTATGCGGAGAGCAGCGAGCCCGTGGCGCCCGCCGCCCCGGCCTCGCCCTACGTCGTGCCCGCCCCGATCACGCCCGAGACCGCCGACGCACCCATGCCGGAGCCCGTCGGGGTGCGCCCGCCGCCCCCCGAGCCCCCCTCCCGCTTCATGCCGGCCTCCGCGGACCAGCCGGCCGCGCGCACCGGGCCGGTCGCGGGCGCCCGCCCCTCCCAGACCTGCTCCTACTGCGGGACCGTGAACGAGTCGTGGATCACGAACTGCCGCAAGTGCAAGCGTCCGCTCACGTCGACCGGCCGGGCCTAGGGCGGGCCCGGATCGCGTCGAAAAACGGCCGGAAGGACCGGGCATCGCTCGCCCGCCGGCGCAGGCTTTAAGGTTCCGCCGAGGTACCCGCGCGGAGGTTTGTCCATGAAGGTCATCGTGGTGAGCGGAGGCGTTATCTCCGGCCTCGGAAAGGGCATCACCACCTCCTCGCTGGGACGGCTGCTCAAGGCGAGGAACATCGGGGTCACGATCGTCAAGATCGACCCGTACCTGAACGTCGACGCGGGCACCATGAACCCCTACCAGCACGGGGAGGTCTTCGTGCTGGACGACGGCACCGAGGCGGACCTCGACCTCGGCAACTACGAGCGGTTCCTGGGCCAGAGCCTCCACGGCGCGCACAACCTCACCACGGGGAAGATCTACCGCGCCGTCATCGAGCGCGAGCGCCGGGGCGAGTACCTCGGCAACACCGTCCAGATCATCCCCCACGTCACCGGCGAGATCAAGCGGACGATCCGCGAGGTGGCGCTCGCCTCGGGCGCCGAGGTGGTCCTCGTCGAGGTGGGCGGCACCGTCGGCGACATCGAGTCCATGCCCTTCCTCGAGGCGCTGCGCGAGCTCTCCTACGAGCTCGGCGAGGGGCACATGGCGTTCGTCCACACGACGCTCGTGCCGTTCGTGGGTCCGGTCGGCGAGGCGAAGACCAAGCCGACGCAGCACTCGGTCCGGGAGCTCCGGGCGATCGGCATCCGGCCCAACATGATCATGGCGCGGGGCTCGGCGCCGCTCGCGCCGGACATCAAGGCGAAGATCTCCCTCTTCTGCGACGTCCCGCCCGAGGCGGTGATCTCGATCCCCGACCAGCCGGTGATCTACGAGGTGCCCCTCGTCCTCGAGGCGCAGGGCGTGGGCGCGCTCCTCGTCAAGCTCCTGGGGCTCCCCGAGCGGGAGCCCGACTACACGGCCTGGAAGGAGTTCCTGAGCACCTACCGCTCGCAGCGGGGCCACCTCGAGGTGGGGATCGTGGGGAAGTACACGGACCTCCACGACGCCTACCTCTCCCACATCGAGGCGCTCCACCACGTCCAGGGGAGGCTCGGCTGCACCATCGACCTCCAGTGGTACGACGCGGAGGACCTCCCCCGGAACCCGGTCGCGCTCGGGCGGCTCCGCCGTTCCGACGCCCTCGTGGTGCCCGGCGGCTTCGGGTCCCGGGGCGTCGAGGGCAAGATGCTCGCGATCGAGCTCGCCCGGAGCCAGAAGATCCCCTACCTCGGGGTCTGCTACGGGTTCCAGATGGCGGCCGTCGAGTTCGCCCGGCACGAGCTCGGGATCGTCGGCGCCAACACCACCGAGGTCGACCCGCACTCCCCGGACCCGGTCGTCGGCCTGCTCGAGCAGCAGAAGGCCGTGAGCGATCTGGGCGGCACGATGCGGCTCGGGGCGCAGAAGGTCGAGCTGACCCCGGGGTCGAAGGTCGCCGGCATCTACGGCCGGGAGGAGATCTGGGAGCGGCACCGGCACCGCTACGAGATCAACCCCGCCTACCTCGAACGGTTCGCCGCCCACGGCCTCAGGGTCACCGGTCGCGCCCCCGACGGCCGGGTCGAGGTGCTCGAGCTCGCCGACCATCCGTTCTTCCTCGGGGTCCAGTACCATCCGGAGTTCCTCTCCCGGCCGGAGGCACCGCACCCCCTGTACCTCGCGCTCGTCCGGGCCGCCCTCGCCCGCCAGGAGGTGGCTCCCCCTGTCGCCGCCACGCCGGCTCGCGCGTGAGCTCGTCGGCGCCGACGGCGCCACGGTCCGCATCGGCGGCCACCTGCAGGAGTTCCGGGCCCTGGGCGGGATCGCCTTCGCGCTGGTCCGGGACCGCTCGGGCGTGACCCAGGTCACCCTCAAGAAGGGGACCACGCCGGCGGAGCTCTTCGACCAGTTCGCCGCGACGCCCCGGGAGTCCCTCGTCGAGGTCGAGGGGACGGTCCGCTCGGCGCCCCGGGCCAACGCCGGGCGCGAGCTCTCCCCCACCGTCCTCACGGTGGTCTCGCCCGCGGAGGTCCCGCTGCCGCTGGGCGTCGTCGACAAGGTGGGCGCCGACCTCAACACGCGGCTCGACCACCGGGTCCTGGACCTGCGGAAGCCCGAGGTGCGGCGCGTCTTCGAGCTGCGCGCCGCGCTCCTCGAGGGGTTCCGCCAGGCCTACACCGCCCGGGGCTTCCTCGAGGTCGAGACGCCCAAGCTCATCCGCGAGGGGGCGGAGGGCGGCGCGACGCTCTTCTCGGTCGCCTACTACGACGGACAGGCCTACCTCGCCCAGAGCCCCCAGCTCTACAAGCAGATGCTGATGAGCGCGGGCTTCGAGCGCGTCTTCGAGATCGCCCCGGCGTTCCGGGCCGAGCCCTCGGACACCGTCCGGCACATCACCGAGTTCTCGAGCATGGACGCCGAGATGGCGTACATCGACGGCGCGGAGGACCTCCGGCGGATGCTGGAGGAGGTCGTGCGGGACGCGCTCGCGACGGCGGGCCGGCGGCTCCGGGCCGAGGGCAACCCGCTCGTGGAGGGGCTCCCCGAGGTGGTGACACCGTTCCCCCGGGTGAGCTTCCGGGAGTGCCAGGAGCGGCTCGGGCAGTCCGGGCGCGAGGAGGACCTCTCGACCGAGGAGGAGAAGAAGCTCGGCGAGATCCTCGTGCCCGAGCGGAGGAACCCCTTCTACTTCATCACCGACTTCCCGGACCGGGTCAAGCGCAGCACCTTCTACGCCCAGCGGCTCGCGAGCGATCCCACGCTCACCGGTTACTTCGACCTCGAGTACCGCGGGCTCGAGCTCGCGAGCGGGGGCCCCCGAGAGCACCGTCTCGGTGCGCTCGAGCAGAACCTGAGGAGCGCGGGGCTCGACCCCGCCCGCTTCGCCGGCTACCTGGAGGCGTTCCGGTTCGGCATGCCCACCCACGGCGGCTGGGGGTTCGGCATCGACCGGCTCGTGACCGTCCTGGCCGAGCTCGGCAACATCCGGGAGGCGCGGCTCTTCCCGCGCGACCGGTACCGGCTCGAGCCGTAGGGGGGACCGTCGGATGGTCGCGGCCGAGCGCCCCCTCCCCTCACCGGCCGAGCTCCAGGGCCGGTGGCTCCAGGCGCTCGAGGAGGCCGGGCTCCGGCCGAAGGCGCTCGAGACGATGGACCGGTTCCCCGAGGAGCGGTCGGTCGTGCTCCCCTTCCCGGGCCTCGAATCGGTCGACGCCTCGCTCGCCGACCACCTCCTCGCCGCGCCGGAGAACCTCCTCGAGACGGGCCGCCGGGCGCTCAAGGAGCTCCTGCCGGTCCCGGGCGCCGAGGCGGACGAGCTGCGGCTCCGCATCACCGAGCTGCCCGTCACCGCGCACCGGACGATCCGGGGGATCCGGGAGACCGACCTCGGGAAGTTCCTCGCGCTCGACGCCATCGTCCGCAAGGCGACGGAGGTCCGGCCCCAGATCCGGGACGCCGCGTTCCTGTGCCTCGCCTGCAAGCAGGAGGTCCACGAGCTCCAGGAGTTGTGGAGCCCGGTCTTCCAGGAGCCGATCGAGTGCACCCAGTGCGGCAAGCCGGCGAACCGGACCCGGTTCCGGCTGGTCCCGGAGCACTCGACCTACATCGACAGCCAGCGCGTCGAGATCCAGGAGAACCCCGAGAAGCTCAAGGGCGGGGCGCACCCCCAGGGGCTCACCGTCCTCCTGACCGAGGACCTCGCCGGCCGGCTCATCCCGGGCAACCGGGTGATCGTGAACGGCGTGCTCAAGGGGCTCCAGCGGGCGACCGCCGCCCGCACGGGGCTCCTGCGGAGCACCACCTTCGATCTCCTCCTCGTCGGCAACTCCCTCGAGTTCCAGAAGCGGGAGTACGACGAGATCCCCATCACCGAGGAGGAGGAGCGGCAGATCCGCTCCTTCGAGGGCGACCCCAACGTCATGGACCGCATCGTCCTCTCCCTCGCCCCGACGATCAAGGGGATGGAGGAGGAGAAGGAGGCGATCGGCCTCCAGCTCTTCGGCGGGGTCGAGAAGCGGCACGCCGACGGGGTCCGGATCCGGGGCGACATCCACATCCTCCTCGTGGGGGACCCGGGGACGGCGAAGAGCCAGCTGCTCCGCTACATCGCGGACGTGGCCCCGCGGGGCGTCTACACGAGCGGCAAGGGCGCCACCGCCGCGGGGCTCACGGCCGCCGCCGTCAAGGACGACTTCGGCGGCGGCCGCTGGGTGCTCGAGGCGGGGATGCTCGTGCTGGCCGACGGCGGGATCGCCGTCGTGGACGAGCTCGACAAGATGACCCCCGAGGACCGCTCGGCGATGCACGAGGCGCTCGAGCAGCAGACCGTCTCGGTCGCCAAGGCCGGGATCACCGCGACCCTGAACGCCCGGTGCCCCGTGCTCGCCGCGGCGAACCCCAAGTTCGGCCGCTTCACGAAGGAGCGGACCATCTCCGAGCAGATCGATCTCCCGCCCACGCTCCTCTCGCGGTTCGACGTCATCTACTCGATCCAGGACCGGCCCGACTCCGAGCGCGACCGCTCGCTCTCCCACCGGATCCTCCAGTCGCACCAGGAGAGCGAGTCCCGGAACGCCGCCGTCGTGGAGGACCTGCCGGGCGGCGCCGGGAACGCCCCCTTCTCGCCGGACTTCCTCCGGAAGTACATCTCCTGGGCCCGGCGGAACCTCCGCCCGGTCCTCTCCGACGCGGCGCTCGCGCACATCGAGGACTACTACGTCGAGGTGCGGAAGCAGGGGGAGAAGCCGGACTCGCCCGTGCCGATCACCGCGCGCCAGCTCGAGGCGCTGGTGCGGCTCAGCGAGGCCTCGGCGCGGGCCCGGCTGAGCCCGGTGGTCACCGTCACCGACGCCCAGCGGGCGACCCGGATCATGGAAGGGTTCCTCCGGCGGGTCGCCACCGCCGACGGAAAGCTCGACATCGACACCGTGACCACGGGGGTCACCCACAGCCAGCGGGAGCGCGCCGAGCTGCTCATGGAGATCATGCGCGCGCTTCAGGACCGCTCCGGCGGCTTCACGCTCGAGGAGGTCCGGGCCGAGGCGGAACGGCGGGGGATCACCCCGGCCCGGGCCGACAGCCTGTTCACGACCTACCGCAACCAGGGCGAGGTCTTCGAGCAGCGGCCCGGCGTCTGGCAGCTCATCCGATTCTAGGGGGGGCGACCCCGGAAGGCCTGATAATCCCTGCCGAGGGTACCTCGGCGATGGCACCCGAGGCCCGTCCGCCGACCATCGTGATGCGGCTCCACCGCGTCCGGGCCGAGGTGGTCCTCGCGGCCTGCGACGCCGAGCTGCTCGAGCGGGAGATCCCGGTCGGCTCCCGGGGACGGTGCGTGAAGGTCAGCGCGCAGTTCTACGGCGAGCGGAGGGTGGGCCGCGAGGAGTTCGTCTGGGCGCTGCGCAAGGCCACGATCGCGAACCTCCTCGGGGTCGAGGTCTGCCGGGTGGCCCAGGAGGAAGGATACATCCGCGAGGGAGGCTGCGGCACCCTGGGCGGCATCCCGCACGCCGAGATCTTCACCATGGTGGGCTCGTGACGGCGGAGGCGCCCATCTCCGCCGGCGCGGAGTTCTGCGTGGTGTGCGGGCGGTCCGACCGCCCCGTCGTGGACGGCGAGTGCGCCGACTGCTTCGTGAAGCACCACCCGCTCGTCGGGGTCGTCGACTACCCGACGGTCGTGCTGTGCCCCACCTGCGGGGCCCGGGAGGTCGGACGGCACTGGGAGCGGGCGGGCGCCCCGACCCTCCTGACCCCCGAGGACCTCCTCCCGCTCCTGCGGCCGCTCGAGGAGGTCGGGATCCGGCGGGTCGAGTGGGAGGAGGTCGGCGCGAACCCGCTCGTACGGGACATGCGGGCGGTCGTCCACGCGCGGTTCCGAGGCCTCGAACGCGCCACGGCCGTCGAGTTCCAGGTGCACCTGGAGCACCGCACCTGCCCCGAATGCAGCCGGAAGAGCGGGCACTACTACACCGCGATCATCCAGCTCCGGGGCCCCGAGGGCCGCCCCGTGGGACGGCACCACGACGACCGGCCCCGGCTCCACCGGCTCTGGGACCGGGAGCTCGCCGACGCCCGGAGCGAGTGGCGGAAGGCGCTCTCGTGGGAGGAGGCCCGCCCGGAGGGCTGGGACTTCTACCTCGTGGACACCGTCGCGGCGCGCGCGCTCGCGCGCTGGCTCAAGGGCCGGCTCCGCGCGACGCTCTCCGAGTCCCCGACCCTGTTCAGCCGCAAGGACGGCCGGGACATCTACCGGGTCACCTACTGCCTCCGGGTCCCCCGGCCGCCCCCGTCCCCCGGGGCGGCGGAGCCGCGGACCGGCCCCGCCCGGGCCCGGAGCGGCTCCTCCGACGAAGATTCCGGACGGGTCGAACGGTAGTCTTAAGAACCGACCCCCGCTCCTTCGCATGAGGACGAGGCTCCGAAGATCATGTTGGGCAAGCGCGGCATCCTCCGGCGGCACCACGGCGACGAGACGCTCGAAGAGGGCTCCTTCCTCGATCTCGGGGCGATGGGCTTCGAGGAGGAGGCCGGCCTCGCCGGCGCCCGCTCCGTCGTCCGGCTCGCCGAGATCGTCCGGTTCGATGACCTCCACGAGGCGACGAAGCTCGTCTACCAGGGGGACATCGTCTTCCTGGACTACACCTCGATCGCGAACGACCAGGTCGCGGTCCGCCGGATGAGCATCGATCTGAAGAACGTCGCGAAGGACGTCGGCGGGGACGTCTGCGGCGTGTCGAAGAACCTGCTCATCGTGACCCCGCACGGCATCCGGGTCGACCGGCAGAAGATCCGGCCCGAATTCGGCTCGCGTTAACCCGGTACCGGGCCATGAAGATCGGCCTCGACCGCCGCGAGGCGACCGCCGGCTCCTACGACGCCTCGGTGAGCGGGCTCTTCGAGCGCTCCGAGAAGGAGGACGCGCTCCCGAGGAGCCTCGCGGCCGAGGACAAGCTGCTCGGCGGGCTCCTCACCCGGGCCTGGGACGGCCGGGAGATCCGGGGCCGCGCCAAAGAGCTCACGAGCCTCTTCCGGCCCGACGGGAAGGGCCGGGTCCTCGTCGCGGGGCTGGGCCGGCGCCCGCTCCGTTCCGACACGATCCGCGAGGCGGCGGCGAACGCCGTCCAGAAGCTCAAGGGACGGGGCGTCCGGACGCTCGCCTTCCGGGTCGGCAGCTTCCTCTCCGAGGGGATCGACGCCGAGGCGGCGGTCCGCGCGATCGCGAGCGGCGCGGCGCTCGGGGGGTACGAGTACCTCCGCTACAAGTCGAGCACCGAGGGGGCGGTCGAGGAGGTCACCCTCGCGCTGGGCGACGATCTCGGGCGCACCGAAGGGGCGCTCAAGAAGTCGCTCGACCAGGAGCTCATCCTGGTGGACTCCGCGCTCTTCACCCGGGACCTCGCGAACACCCCGCCCAACGAGGCGACGCCCGAGTGGCTCGCCGGCGAGGCGCAGCGGCTCGGCAAGGAGCTGGGCATCAAGGTCACCGTCTTCGACGAGCACCGGCTCGAGGAGATGCACTGCGGCGGGATCCTCGCCGTCGGCAGCGGGAGCGTCCACCCGCCCCGGATGGTCGTCCTGGAGTACCCGGGCGGGGCCCGGAGCGGGAAGACGGTCGCCGTGGTCGGCAAGGGCATCACCTTCGACTCGGGCGGCATCTCGATCAAGCCCGCGCTCAACATGGCGGAGATGAAGTTCGACAAGTCCGGCGCCTGCGCCGTGCTCGGGATCGTCCGGGCCGCGGCGCTCCTCAAGGTCCCGCCGAAGGTCATCGGCGTGATGGCCTGCGCGGAGAACCTGCCCGGCGGCTCCGCGTACCGGCCGAGCGACGTCGTCCGCACCTTCAACGGGAAGACCATCGAGGTCACCGACACCGATGCCGAGGGTCGGGTCGTCCTCTCCGACGCGCTCGCCTACGCCGTCGAGAAGTACCGCCCGGACGAGGTGATCGACCTCGCGACGCTCACGGGCGCGGTGGTGGTGGCGCTGGGCGAGAACATCGGCGCGGTCCTCGGGAACGACGACGCGCTGGCCCGGAACCTCCAGATCGCCGGGCAGGCGGTCGGCGAGCCGCTCTGGCCCCTCCCGCTCACCGACCCGCACCGCGACATGGTCCGCAGCGACATCGCCGACGTGCGGAACCACGTCGAGCCCCGCTACGCGGGCACCCTCCTGGGCGCGGCGTTCCTCGAGAACTTCGTGGGCGGGACCTCGTGGGCGCACCTCGACGTCGCGGGGCCCTCGTGGGCCCGCAAGGCGACCCTCAAGTGGGTCCCGGCCTACCATCCGCTCGGCGCGACCGGCTTCGGGGTGCGGCTCGTGGGCCGCTACCTCCTCGACTCCGCCCGGTCGAGCTGAGCGCCCGTGGCCCGGGATCCCCCGGGAGCGCCCCGGCCAGCCTGTCTTTTCGCGCCCCCGCCTGACTTCGACGTTGGATTTCGGGGTCTTCCGGCTTTCGGGTGGGTGGAATCCGGGGTCCCGGACCGCTCGACCGAGTTCCGGCAGGAGGTTCTCT
>DAHUZZ010000017.1 GCA_027314915.1 Thermoplasmata archaeon
CGAGGACCCACCCTACACCCGGAAGAGCCTCGGCTACCGGGATACGATTCGGGGATCGTCCGAACCGTCGTTCCGGCCATGTTCCCGTTTCACAGGGGGCCTGCGTACCTTGGGGCGTGGTCGGCCGCCCCTGGGGGCCTTCGAGTGGGCCAGAAGTTGCCCCCTCGGGATCGGTCGCACTTTCTTCGGGGGGTGCCCTCCTTCAGAATCTCCCCCGGAGTCCTGGGTGTCCTCCCCCTCGGTTTCTCCGGGGCCAAAGACTCCCCGGAACCACCCGCCCCGCCTCTCTTCGTCGCCCCCCTCCCCCTCCTCCTCGCGCTCCTCGCGGCGGCGGAGCGCCAGGTGGAGGCCCAGCGCAGCGAGGAGGAAGGCCGCGACCGTGAATCCCATGAGCTCCCAGGACTGGGAGGGGACCATGGACGTCTGGCCCTGGAGCATGAGCTTGAGCGCCCCGAACCATGGGATCATGCCCCGCGCGACGCCGAGGACCCAGCCCGGCTGGACCAACGCGCTGATGCCGTAGGTCTGGTCCGGCTCGCCCAGCGGGGGGTGGCCGGGGATGAGATTGTTGTCCCCCATCGTGAGGAACCCGGACGAGCTCCCCATGCTCGAGAGCGGCACCTCGACCCGTGCACCCTCCCAGCCGATGTTGTAGAGCGTGAGGGTCCCGGAGACCGCGGAGGTCGAGCAGGAGCTCGTCCCGCCGGTGACGCTGTAGGTCGGCTCGCCGTTCGCGGGATGGGGGTTCGTGGAGCAGGTGAGCCCATCGAGGGAGGGGAACGACCACAGGCCCGCTCCGTCGTAGGTGAGGAAGATGATGGCCCGATGGATGACGGGCGTCACATCGGTGACGCCGTTCGGATGGTACAGGATGACGTCGCCGTACTCACCGTAGGTCGAGTAGCCGGTCTGCGCCCCGACGACGTAGGTGGTCACCGAGTTCGGGTCGATCTTCTGGGCCAGGACGAGGTCCCCGGTGTTGATCAGCCCGACCACGTCGTTGGAGCCGTGCTGCATGCTGTCGGACTCGACGACGTAGAGCGGCGGCCAGTTCTGGGTGTAGGCCCACAGGCCCACGACGAGGAGGAGGACGATCATCAGCGCGACGAGCGGCTCGAACCAGAGGCTGTCGCGCGCCCGCCAGTAGACCGGCTTCTTGGGCCGGCCCCGCCAATCCTTGCCGGCGGCCGCTTCGTCGGCGGCCAGGTCCCACGGCAAGACCGCGTCCCGTTCGGCCGCGGTCCGGGGGCGAGCCGCCCGACCACGGTGCCGGCCGTGGGCGCGCGGCCGCACCTCCTCGAACCCCTCTTCCGGGTCCTCCCCCTCGGGGTCGGGGTCCGGGGCTTCCTCCTCATCTGCGGAGTGCCGACGCGAACGCATGGCTGGCGGAACGACCCTCCCGGCCTCCCTTAACCCTTGGTCTGGACCGGGCCGGCCAGGGGACCGAGGAGGTACCCGATGGCGCCCGCGACCAGGAAGAACGCCACCACGAACAGGGGGAGCAGGAAGAGGTCGCCGAACGGCCACGCGAGGCCGAGCGCCTCCCCGGCGAGGAAGGTCGCATACGTGAACAGGAGCGACGTCGCGAACAGCTTGAGCGTCGGGACCTTGATCCGGCGGATCCGCTCGTGGACGAGGAGCGCCGCGAGGACCAGGACGAGGCCGCCGGCGAGCGCGCCCGCGACGGCCGACGCTCCCTCCCCGGCGGCGGTGATGGAGAGCAGGACGATCACCGTCTCGGTGGCCTCGATGGCCCCGAACGTGAAGCCGCTCCCGAACTGGACCGCGCGCTCGTTCGAGGCGGCCGGCCCCGAGGGCGCCGGGGCCGGGGCCCGGGCGCGGCGGTAGCTGCGCAGGGTGCTCCGGAACAGGAAGACCCCGAAGCCCAGCAGCGCGATCGCGGCTGCTCCCAGGAGGAGCTCCGGCGGGACCCGGAGCAGCGCGGCCCCGGCGCCCACCGCCACGAGGGCGACGGCCGAGGTGCCGGCGACCGCGCCGAGGACCCCGTGCCGCACCCCTCCGGAGTCGCTCCGGAGGGCGAAGATGAGGGCGACGACCTCGGTCATCTCCACGACCGTGATCACGAAGGCGAGGAGGAGCGGTGCGACGGCGAGGCTCACCATCCGTTCGGGTACAGGGCCACGGCTTTAACGTCTGCCAGAATCGTATTCCGGCGACCGCATGCCGACGTGGGACATCTCCTTCCCCATCCGCGACCGCATGCCCGGCTTCCCGGGGGATCCCGCGGTCCAGGTGACGCCGGTCCGGAGGCTGGATCGCGGAGATGCCTACGACCTCTCCTCGCTCGCGATGAGCTCCCACACGGGGACGCACCTCGACCCGCCCCGGCATTTCATCCCGGGCGCGGTCGGCGTGGACCGGCTCGACCCGGTCCGGTTCAACGGACCGGCCCGCGTCGTCGTGCTCCCCCCGGAGGCGACCGTGGTGGATGGGATCCAAGTCGGACGTATCCCGGCTGGCACCGAGCGGGTGCTGTTCCGGACCCGCAACTCGGAGCGATGGGACCGGTCCGAGGCGTTCTTCGAGGACTACGTCGCGCTGGACGATACCGCCGCGGAGGAGCTCGTGCGGCGGCGCGTGGGGCTGGTGGGGCTCGATGCGCTCTCGATCGAGCGGGATTCGACCGGGAAGTTCCCCGTCCATCACACCCTGCTCGGCGGGGGGGCGCTCATCCTCGAGGGGTTGAGGCTCTCGGGGGTGCCGGAGGGAGCGTATGAGCTCCGGTGCCTGCCGCTGCGGATCGCCGACGGGGACGGAGGACCGGCCCGGGCCCTTCTCTGGAGCCCCTAGGCGCGATGGCCCTCCCGCCGTTCCCCGGTCGCGGGTCGCACGCGATCACGCTGGAGACGCCGGCGTTCTACGTCCTCGTGATCCTGCTCGGGCTCTTCGGCCTCATGCTCTGGTATCTCTCTACGCGGTACCCGAACCATCGGCGCGGGTTCGAGGGGTACTTCGAGGCGGCCGGCATCGACCTGGTCTTCCTGATCTTCGGCGTGATGCTGACCGCGATCCTCGTGATGGAGGATCCCCGCGCCAATGCGACGTCGCTCGCGCTGTACCGGGTCATCCTGGGCGGCTACTGGCTCACCTTCGCGATCCCGATGGTCACGGTGGCGAGCTCGATCGAAGCGCGCTCGCGGGGTCGGATCGCCTGGCTGATCCCCTCGATCCTGCTGGCCGGGCTGCTCTTCGCGGCGCTCTTCCTGTACTACTTCTATGCGGGGTAGCCGCCCCGCGCTCCGCCCCCCGTGGCGGCCCGCGCGGGGGAGTTCCACCGCCGCCCGACCCACGGTCCGGGTTCCGGGAGGCTGCGCCCCAGACGGCGGGGTCCGGCCCCGTCCGTTCGGGGACGATGTTCGGGGCGATGATCGAGCCTGGGGTCCGGGGGCCGATTCAGTCCCGCTCGTCCGGTGGCAGGAGGTCCGGGATCCCGTCCTCGATCGGATACGTCGCGGGACACTTCGGGCAGGAGAGCGTGCCGCTCACGATCTCCGTGCCCTGCTTCTCGGTGGCCTCCAGGGTCAGCGTGCCCCGGCAGACCGGGCAGCAGAGGATCTCCATGAGCTCGGGCCTCATCGGCCTCCCCCGTCCTGCACGATGCCGTAGCCGATGAGCCGCCAGGCATTGAGGCGGCGGGAGATCGCGACCCGGCTGCCGGGAAAGACGGTGACGGGCCGGCCGAGGGCGAGCTCGATCTCGTCCCCGCGGGCGCTCGTGACCTTGCCCGGCGCGATGGTCGTCCCGACGGTGAGGGCGAGCACCTCGCTCGTGTGGACCTTCTCGACCTTGATGTCCCGCTGCGCCCCGATGACCCGGTCCAGCAGCGTCGCCTTGACCCGGATCTTCTGGGTCACGGGCGGGAGCGTGCCCGGCGTGCCCACGAGCCGGCCGCCGAGGGCATCCGACTTGGTGAGCGCCGGGTCGAGCGTCGTCCCGATGGCGGCGAGCCCGCCCGGCTGGAGCTCGTCGAGCTCGTTCCCCCCGGAGACGAGGGCGGTGATCTTCGTGCGGACCGACTCCCCGATCGCGGCCGCCGCCCCCCCGATGCCGGGGCGGATCTCGATCTCCTCCCCGACGGTGAGCTTCCCCTGGAGCAGCGAGCCGCCCAGGACGCCGCCGCGGAGCCCCGTCGGACGGGTGCCGGGCCGGTTGATGTCGAAGGAGCGGGCCACGTACATGAGCGGCGCCTTCGCGGGGTCCCGCTTCGGCGTGGGGATCGTCCGCTCGATCGTCTCGATGAGGGCATCGATGTTCACCCGGTGGTTCGCCGAGATGGGCACGATGGGCGCGGACTCGATGGGCGAGCCCTTGAGGAACGTCCGGATCTCCTGGTAGTTCGCGAGCGCCTGCTCGTCGGGCAGGAGGTCGATCTTGTTCTGGACGACCACCACCTTGTGGACCCCGATGATGTCGAGGGCGTACAGGTGCTCCCGGGTCTGCGGCTGGGGAACGTGCTCGTTCGCGGCGACCAGGAGGAGCGCCCCGTCCATGAGCGCCGCGCCGGAGAGCATCGTGGCCATGAGCGTCTCGTGACCCGGCGCATCGACGAAGGAGACCGCGCGGAGGAACTTCCCCTCCTCGCCGCAGCTGGCGCACTTCTCGAGGGTGCCGTAGTGGCCGTTCGGGCACTGGTAGAACGCCGCATCGGCGTAGCCGAGCTTGATGGAGATGCCGCGCTTGAGCTCCTCCGAGTGCCGGTCGGTCCACTCGCCGGTGAGCGCCTGGGTGAGGGTGGTCTTCCCGTGGTCGACGTGGCCGACCAGGCCGATGTTCGCCTCGGGCTGCCGCGGGGCCTTCATTTCGCCGCGAGGAGCTCCGCGAGGGGTTTCGAGCCCTTCTGCTCGACCGTGAGGTTGATCTGGACGGTGTCCTCGCTCACGGCCCCTCCTCGGAAGGTCCTTCGGCGGCGCATGCCGTCCCGGGGAGCGTGGAACCCGAAGCCATCCCCGACGAACAGCCTCGTCTGCCGGCTCCCCGGCAGGTCCTGGCGAAGCGGGAAGCCGCTGCGGTCGGTCCCGCCGGTGATCTTGAGGGTGTAGCCGGTCAGGCCGAGGAGATCCCCGCCCACCGACTCGCCGATCCGCTTGCCGAGGAACCCGGCCGCCTGCGGTTCGGCGACCGATTTGGCGTAGGAAGTGGCCCCCTCGGAGACCACGAGCTTGAACTCGACCATCGGGTAGCTCGCGGCCCAGTTGGGCGTCGTTTAAATAGCTTGCCGCGCCGCCGTCTTCTCGGCGACGAGTTCGACGTACTCGCTGTCGAGCAGGACCGTCCCGTCCCGAGCCGTGTTGCGCTCCCGCACGATCCGGGTGAGCTCGGCCCGGAGCCGCTCCCGGCCCGGCGTATCGAGGCTGCGGAAGGCGGCGGTCACCGGGGGCAGGAAACGTTCGAGCCCCGCCACGTTGATCTCGACCGAGTCCGAGCGCAGGCGGGAGGTCAGCCGTTCCACCCGCCGCACCCGGAACTCCTCCCCCAGCCAGCGGGCGACGAGGTCGGGGTCGGCCCACTGGAGCGGATCGAAGTCGATCCCGACCGCTCGGAGCGGGTCCCGGATCGCGCGGAACGTCTCGCCGACCGAGCCGCGCTCCGTCCAGTTCGCGAGCGCGATCCGACCCCCCAGGCGGCAGACGCGGGCCATCTCCCGGGCGGCCGCCTCGGCGTCGGAGGCGAAGGCCACCCCGAAGGAGGAGACGACGGCGTCGAACGACCCGTCCGGGAAGGCGAGCGCTTCGGCGCGACCCTCCCGGAGGTCGATCTTGAGCCCCTCCGCCTCGGCGCGGCGTCGGGCGTGGTCGAGCAGCTTCGGCACCGGGTCCACGCCCACGACGGTGCAGCGGCGCCGGGCCGCCGAGAGCGCCAGGTTGCCGTTCGCGCACCCGACGTCCAGGACCCGCTCGAGCGCCCGGAGCTCGGCGCTCTCGCAGAGGAGCTCGCCGACCAGGACGACCCCGCCGGAGATCCGGGAGAAGTCCCCTTCGGACCAGACCGATTCGGCCGGGACCGTGCCGACGTCCACGCCCAGGATCCTCCGAAGCGCGGGTCACGGGCCGCACCGTATTTAAGCGGGGGAGCGGCGCGCGGCCGCCGTCGTCGGGCCCGCCCGAGGGCGACTTCTTTTTCCCCCCCGGGCCCTCGGCGAAGCCGGACGTGAATCCGGCCGAGGCGGCCCTCATCGCCCTGCCCGTCCTGCTCGTCGGCGGGCTGGGCTATGCGGCGTGGGAGGACTGGGTGCGTCGCGAGGTCTCCGACCATGTCTGGCAGCTGCTCGGCGTCGGAGGCACGGTGCTGGGCGCGATCGCCCTCGGCACCTCCGAGCGGCTCCCGCTCGCGATGTGGCTCCTCGCCTCCCTCTTCGTCCTCGAGCACGTCTTCCCGTGGGACCGGCCGATCGAACGGTGGAACGCGAACGCCCCCTTCGTCCTCGAGGGGGCGACCTACCTCGTCGTGCTCGGCGGGGTGGGCTACGCGGCGCTGACCTACGGGGTCGGACCCCAGGCGGTCCCGGTCACGGTCGTGGCCGTCGTGATCACCGTGCTCCTTGCCCGCGCCCTCTTCGAGATGGGCGTGCTCTACGGGGGGGCCGACGCGAAGGCGGTGATGGTCGCCGGACTCCTCGTCCCGCTCTTCGCGCTCCCGCTCGTGCCGGTCCCGCAGAACGCCCGCACGATCCTCGAATTCTACCCGTTCTCGCTCGACCTGCTGATGGACGCGGCCATCCTGGCCGCGGCCGTGCCCCTCGCCCTCGCGATCCGGAACCTCCGGCAGGGCACCTTCGAGTTCCCCTCGGGGTTCACGAGCTACCGGCTCCCGGTCGCCCGGCTTCCCGAGGAGTTCGTCTGGGTCCGCGACCCGGCGCTGCCGGGGGATCCCGAGGACGTGGCGACGAGCGAGGAGGACCGGGAGCTGCGGCGCCGCCAGCAGGCGGAGCTCACCGCGCGCGGGATCACGATGGTGACGGTGACCCCCCAGCTGCCGTTCGTCGTGCTCCTGGCCCTGGGAGGGGTCGCCGCCCTCCTCGTCGGGAACATCGTCTTCGATCTGGCCGCGCTCCTCTGAGGGGCGGCGCGGGCCGATCGGGCGGAACGCTTTTCATCGCGCCGCGCTCCATTTCCCCCGACGAAGATGCCGCGAGGAAGCCCGAAGGCGCCCCCCATCCGGGTCCTGATCGCGAAGCCCGGCCTGGACGGCCACGACCGGGGCGCGAAGGTGGTGGCGCGGGCGCTCCGCGACGCCGGCATGGAGGTCATCTACGCCGGGCTGCGCCAGACGCCGGAGGCGATCGTCGAGAGCGCCATCGAGGAGGACGTCGACCTGATCGGGCTGTCGATCCTCTCCGGCGCCCACATGGTCCTCTTCCCGCGGGTCTTAAAGCTGCTCAAGCAGCGCGAGGCCGCCGACGTCCCGGTCTTCGCCGGCGGGATCATCCCCGACGAGGACGCGAAGCGGCTCCGCCGGGCCGGCGTGAAGGCGATCTTCGGGCCCGGGGCGAGCCTGACGGAGATCGTGGAGACCGCCCGTTCGATCGCGCGCCACCGCGCATGAGCCGCGCGCCGAGCCTCCCCCCGGCGGCACGGGCCGTCCTCGACCACGACCGGAGGAGCCTCGCGCGTCTCATCAGCCAGGTCGAGAACCGCGACCGGAGGGTGGAGCCCGTCCTCCGGGCCCTCTATCCCCACACGGGCCACGCCCGGGTCATCGGCATCGCCGGGCCGCTCGGGGTCGGGAAGTCCTCCCTTGTGAACGCCCTCCTGCGCCACCTGCGCGGAATGGGCCAGAAGGTCGGGGTGATCGCCATCGACCCCTCGAGCCCGTTCTCGGGCGGCTCGGTGCTCGGCGACCGGATCCGGATCGACCGGGAGGCCGGGGACGACGGCGTCTTCTTCCGCTCCATGGCGAGCCGCGGCTACGCCGGCGGCATCGCGTCGGCGACCCGGGAGGTCGCCCGGCTCCTCGACGCCTACGGGATGGACCTCGTGCTCGTGGAGACCGTCGGGAGCGGCCAGGTCGACGTCGAGATCCGCCGGGTCGCCTCCACGAGCGTCGTGGTGCTCGTGCCCCACCTGGGCGACGAGGTCCAGAGCCTCAAGGCCGGCCTCTTCGAGATCGCGGACGTCTTCTGCGTGAACAAGTCCGACCTCCCCGGCGCGGACGGCGCGGCGCGGTACCTCGCCGACATGGCCTCCCTCTCGCCCGAGGAGGGGGGACGGTGGCGGCCACCGGTGGTCACGACGTCGGCGATCGGACCCCAGGGGATCCCCGAGCTCTGGGAGGCGGTCCTTTCGCACGAGCGGTTCCTGGACTCCGACGGGCGCCGGGCCGACGGGGAGCGGGACCGGGTCCGCGCCGAGATCGGCGACCTGGTCCGCGAACGCTTCGACCGCCGCCTCGAGGCGACGCTGGCCGAGGACCCGAAGCTCCGGGCGCTCGTCGACGAGGTCCTCCGCCGCCGGATCGATCCCCACGCGGCCGCGGACCGGGTCTTCACGGAGATCGCGCGGCGCGCGTAGCGTCCGATGATCCCGTTCGCGTGGCTCTCGGTCGCCCTCGTCGCCGTCGTGGTGGTGGTGGTCTACTTCGTCTACGGCTCGTTCCTGTGCGGGGCGGGCTACCAGCCGAGCTTCCCGAGCGTCGTGGCCCGGATGCTCGAGCTCGCCGAGGTCGGCCCCACCGATCTCCTGCTCGACCCCGGCGCGGGCACCGGGGCGATCCTCCTCCGGGCCGCGGAGGAGCGCCGGGCGCGCGTGGTGGGCATCGAGATCGAGCCGATCCGTGTCCTCGTCCTGCGGCTCCGCCGGTGGCTAAGCCCCGCGCGGTCCCGGATCGAGGTCCGGTGGGAGAACATCTTCCGGTCGGACTACCGCCCGGCCACCGTGGTGGCCGCGTTCCTCTGGCCGGACGCGATGCGCCGGCTCCGTCCCATCTTCGAGTCCCAGCTCGCCCCCGGGACGCGGGTGGTGAGCCACTGGCATCCGGTCCCCGGGTGGAACCCCGCCCGGGTCGACGGCGAGCGGCGCATCTTCCTCTACCGCTACCCCGAGTGCCGGGGCGGCGCCGGGACCCCGTCGGACTAGGGGTGGTAGACGAACCAGAGCCCGATCCCGACGGCGAGGACCACGACGATGACCGCTCCGCCGATGTACCATCCGGCGTAGCTGCCTACCTCACCCTCGGGATCCGGCGGCGTTGGGGCGCGCTGCGGGTTCGCGGTCATGGAACGTGAACGGCCCGGAGGACCGGAGGGAGGAGCGGAATCGCGGAGGGGCCGGGGGGATCGGAGGCGGCGGGATGGGAAGTTCCCTCCGGGGCCAGCGTCAGGGGGGAGGCCGTGACATTGAACGGGCCCCAGAGGCCGAGCTCGGCGTCGCCGGGCACCTGCGAGACGTAGCGGTAGCTTCCGGGCGTCGTGGCGGCGAAGTGGAAGGTGTAGTTCGCTCCCTGCGGGATCCCGGTCGTCGCGGTGGAGTTCGACCACCCCGCGCCGGCGAACGCGGGAGGCTGTCCGACGGGGCCGGTCGAGGGGATCAGCGCCCAGCTCTCGGTGTGGTTCGTGCCCGGGGCCACCGAGAAGTTCATGCTCACGGTGCTCCCGGCCGCGACCGCGAAGCAGGGCCCAGGGCTCGTGGCATTGAAACTGCGGGCGCCCCTGGCGTCGGCGACGATCGAGAAGTCGAAGTGGCCGAGCGCACCATGACCCTGGCAGCTCGAGAGGGGCGGGGTCGGCCCGACGCCGCCCGACCGCGTGCCCGCGATCCCACCGCCCAGGGCGCCGACGACGCCGAGGTAGCCGACCACGACGGTGATGATGACCCCGAGGACGAAGATCCCGTAAACGAACGTGCGACGCGGGGACCGGTCGGCACCGGTCGAGGGTGAAGGTGCCGCGACGGCCATGCGCGGTGAACCCGAGCCGCCGCCCCCTTTACTCCCCCGGTTCGTACTTCGAGCTCCCACGGCCCCTCGGGCTCCCCGCGCAGGGCGGGACGGGGGCCTCTTCGCCTCGGGCCCTCGATTTTCCGCGCCGGAGGCCGGGGTCCCCTTCGA
Source organism: Thermoplasmata archaeon (assembly GCA_027314915.1). Taxonomy (GTDB): domain Archaea; phylum Thermoplasmatota; class Thermoplasmata; order Lutacidiplasmatales; family UBA184; genus JAKIVR01. The sequence continues at coordinate 10,063 of DAHUZZ010000017.1, forward strand.
CACCATACTTTATCCTTAGACCCAGGTACGGCCGCGATGGCCGAGGCACTTGGCGGCAGCGGACGGCGGTACTTGGGCGAACTCCTGGGATCGTTCGGGCTCCTCCTCTTCGGGGGCGGCGCCGCGGTCTTCTCCCTGACGGGAGGTGTCTTCGAGTCGCTGGCCCGCGTGGTCCTGGTCTCGACGGCCTTCGGCTTCGGTCTCGCCGCGCTGATCTATGCCCTGGGCGAGTACTCGGGCGGCCACTACAACCCGGCCGTCACCATTTCGCTCGCCCTCTCGGGGCGGTTCCCCGCCCGGGACGTGGTCCCCTACATCGTCGCCCAGATCATCGGCGGGGTCCTGGGGATGCTCGTGGTCCTGGGCATCGTCCTCGGCGGTCCGAGCGGCACCGGGTCGATCCAGTCGGCCGCGCAGGCGGCCGCGCTCGGCTCGCAGTCCTACCAGATGAGCGGGGCGCCGGGCAGCTTCTCGCTCGCCTCGGTCTTCCTGATCGAGGTGGCGATCACCTTCGTCTTCATCATGGTCATCCAGCTCGCGACCCGGGCCGAGGGCGTGGTCAAGTCCCTCGCGCCGGCCGCGATCGGTTTCGCGCTGTTCGTCGGCAACCTCGTCGCGATCCCCGTGGACGGGGCCTCGATGAACCCGATCCGGTCCTTCTCGCCGGCGCTGGTCTCCCTCTACTGGACCACCGACCACTGGGCGCTCGTCCAGTCCTGGCTCTTCTGGGTCGCGCCCATCGTCGGCGGGATCCTCGCCGCGCTGGTCGAGCGGGCGCTCCGCAGCCCGGCCGCTACGCAGAAGACGGCCCCGACGAACTGAACGGGCGGGAGCGGGATCCGGCCGATCCGACGGCCGGCCCGCTCTCCACGGCGGCCCCCGATCCCGGGGGGGCTACGCGCCGGAGCGCTACGCGCTCGGCGGCGGATCCTTGGCGGGCGCCGGCGGGTGCTGCGCCGCGTGCCCGTGGGCGGTCGTGCCCTCGGACTTCGCCGGGCCTGAGCCGTTCTCGGCGGGCAGCTCCGCCGCGGGTTCCTTCTCCTTGGCGGCCGGGGTCGTGTACTCCTCGATGAGCCGGATGCCCGCGGGCTTGAGCGCGCTCCGGATCCGTTCGATGATGCGGGGCTTCGCGGCCATCCACGCGAAGTCGAACTTGGAGCGGTCCGGGACGGTGATCGCGACGTGGTGGCCCTTGACCTCGACCCCGAACTCCTTCCCGCGGCCGTACTGGATGTCGAGGATCCCCCGGACCTGGTCGGCCGGATCGCGGATCTCCTTGAGGATCTTGAACGTCCCGGTGACCTTCCGCCCCGCGAGCGGGGGGTTGAAGTCCACCCGGACCCGGGCCGCCGTCAGGCTCACGACCCGGCCGCGCCGGCCGTTCACCGTGAGCACCGTCCCGACGTTGAGCTCGGCGTCGTCGCGGCGCATCTCGGGGAGCCGCGAGATCTCGTGCATGGAGAACAGCTCGATGAGCTTCGGGTCGCGCTCGCCGAACGCCTCGGCGGGCGGGAACTCCCGTTGGAACTCCTTCCCGACCTCCGCCTGGGAGAGGGCGTTCTCGATGCCGGAGGGGAAGTACTCGCCGCCGATCTGGTGCGCGCGGGGGCCCATCGTGTGGCCCTCGGGGGTCTTGAGGCCCGCCTTGGAGGCGACCTCCTCCCGGGTGGTGTCGATGAGCTCCGAGCCGCCGTTCGGGGCATCGGCCCACAGCTCGTAGTCGAGCTCGACGAGCTCGTGGGATCGGGCGTGCGCGGCGCCCGTGGGAGAGCTGGGAGCGGACATGCCGCCGCCGAAACGGGGGGCGGTTTAAGGCTTTGCCACCCCGGGGCTCCGACGGCCGCTCCATCCGTAGTGGAGGAAGCCCCGGAACGCCCCGTAGAGCGTCGCCCAGCGGCGGAGGATCTCGAGCGCCCGGAACTTGAGCCCCGGGTAGGTCCGGTCCTCCCGGAGACCCTGAACCGTCAGGACCACCGCGAGGAGCAGCAGCTCGATCGCGCCGGCGGCGAGGAGGACCCCGCCGAGGGACCGGGTGAGCGCCGGGATCGCAAGGAGGGCGCCCAGGAGGAGGAGGGCCGGTCCCAGCAGGTAGGGCAGCACCCGGGCCGGCGTCGCCTCGTAGGTGGTCCCGCGGCGGCGCCAGACCACGTACCCTCCCTCCGCGTAGATGCGCTGCTTGCGGAGGAGCCCCCGGGTCGAGATGTCGGAGAAGTCGTGGCCGACGAACGCCTCCGGCACGTAGACGCCCTTCCACCCGGCCGCGAGCGTGCGCACCGCAATCTCCTGGTCCTCGCTCGCCGCGCGCCGGTCGAGCGTGGTGTCGAGGAGGCCGACCTCCCGGAAGATCCGCGCCCGCCAGGCGGAGTTGCCCATGGGGAGGGCGTGGGGCCGGTACCGGGCGATCCGGTCGTAGAACCGCCGCAGGTACCCGTCGTAGTACCGCGCCCCGACGCTCCGGAGCGACTCCGGCGTCGCCGGCGTGGGACCGCCCGTGAACCCGACCTTCGCGTCGGAGAACGGTCGCACCAGGGCCTCGAGCCACCCCGGCGGGGCGACCTCGTCGGCGTCCAGGAAGGCGATGAACTCGCCCCGGGCCACCCGGAGCGCGATGTTGCGGCTCTCCGGGATGTTGCCGGGAGCGTCGAGCCTCCGGATCCGAGGATCCCGGGAGGAGTACTCGGCGGTGATGCGCGCGACGGTGTCCGTGATCCCGCCGTCGTCCACCAGCACCTCGTCGGCCGGGCGATGCTGCTCGAGCAGGCTCTGGAGCGTCCGGGCGACGCGGGGGTCCTTCAGGACCGTCACGATGACCGTCACGGTCCCGGGGTCGATGGGCCGGAACCCGGGCGGTGCGGGCGCGGCCATCAGGGGCCGAACTCGTCCGCGAGGTAGCGGATCGCGCGGTCCACCGCCTCCGCGGAGGTGTGCCGGGGGCTCCAGCCCAACGCCCGGACCTTCTCGGTGGCGAGCAGCTGCTGGGGCACGTCGCCCACCCACCCGCGCTCGCCGCCCGTGTACTCGATCCGGGCCGTGCCGCCGTGGGCCTCGACCACCTTCTTCGCGATCTCCGAGACCGGGATCCGGTCGACGGGCCCCAGGTTGAACGCATCGACCGGCGCCGTCATCCGGTCGGCGACGAACCGCATCCCCTCCACGCAGTCGTCCGCGAGGAGGTACCCCTTGGCCTGGCGGCCGTCCCCGAGCACCTCGAGCCGCCGGGGATCCCGCTTCAGCTTCATGAAGAAGTCGTAGAGGACACCGTGGGTCATCCCCGGCCCGATGATGTTCGCGAACCGGTAGAGGATCCCCTGCATCCCGTAGGAGTGGGCGAACGCCGAGATGAGCGCCTCGGAGCCGAGCTTCCCGGCCGCGTACTGCGACTGCGGGAGGAGCGGGCCGTAATCCTCCGGCGTGGGGAACTTCTCGGGGAACCCGTAGACGACGCTCGAGGAGGAGAAGCGGATCCTCTTCACGCCGTGGGCCCGCATCGCCTCGAGGACATGGAAGGTCGCGAGGGTCCCCTGCTCGAGGTCGAGCCGCGGGTCCTCGGTGCCGCGGCGGATGTCCGGGTTCGCCGCAAGATGCCAGACCTCGGTCGCGCCCTCGAACGAGGGCCGGATCATCTCCGGTCTCAGGAGGTCGGCCTCGACGAACCGGAACCTCGGGTGGTGGCGGAGCTCGCCCAGGTTCTCGAGCCGGCCCGAGGAGAGGTTGTCGACGACGGTGACCTCCGCGCCGGAGCGCAGGAGGGAGCCGACCAGGAGGCTGCCGATGGCGCCCGCGCCGCCCGTGACCACCGCCCGCGCCGCGTCGCCCTTCCCGGCCATCGGAGAAGCGCTCCGCACTCGAGGGAGCATATTTAAGAGGATACACCCCCCATAACGACGGCGGCCGCGCGGGTCTGCCCCACGCGGGAGCGGGCCTATGCGGACCTACGTCAGGATGATCTTCGACTCGGAGGGCGCCGGACCGGCCGAGGTCCTTCGCGTGATGAAGGATCTGGGCTTCGAGGAATCGATGGGGATGCACGACTTCGTGTACAAGTGGAAGGAGCGGGCCCCCTTCGACGAGGTGCTCCAGCTCATCACCACCCTCCACGGGCGGCTCAAGGGTCTCCACGTCTCCTACGAGATCACGACGATCACGTAGGCGGGGGCCATGGACGGGAACGACCCCGGCATCCTCGAGCGGGAGATCCTCCTGCACCTGCTCGGTCACCGGGGCCACCAGGTCCGCTTCGAGGCGGACCAGTGGACCACCGAGTTCGGGATCCTGCGCTCCTTCCCCGGGGTCGATGCGGCCGTGATCCGGCAGACGCTCCGCAACCTCGAGATGAGCCACTGCATCTACCGGCGGGTGCAGTACGTGATCGGCTACAGCGAGCCGAAGCTCGTCTACTCGCTGACCCCGAGCGGCCACAAGAAGGCGACCGATCTCCAGGAGGGGGGCCCGGCCGCGCCGCCCGAGGAGATCCCGATGGAGGGGGAGATCCCGCTCGCGAACGACAGCCGGTCCTACTTCAACCTCCGCGGCGTCCTCACCTCCGACCGGCGGGACGGCGAGAGCTAAATGGGCGGCGCCGGCCCCGGCCCGGCGCTCGAGGGGGCGAAGGTCCGGCTCCGGCCCCCCACCCGCGAGGACCATACGCTCCTCTACGACTGGTACAACGACCCCGACCGGGTCGCGCCGTACGACCGGTTCTCCGCCACGAGCTACGAGGACCTCCTCGGCGAGCTCGCGGCGGCCCCCGGCGATCCCGCCTCGCTGGCCGCGCGGTACATCGTCGAGCGGCGATCGGACGGCCGTTCCATCGGGATGGTGGGCCACTACACCGCCCACCCGGTCCTCTCCATCGTCGAGGTCTGGTACGTCCTCGGGGACCCCGCCGCCCGGGGCCAGGGCTTCGGTCGGGAGGCGGTCGGGCTCCTCGTCACCGAGCTCTTCCGCACCCTCACCGTGGAGCGCATCGGCGCCACCTGCGACGACGAGAACGTCCCGTCGGCCCGCCTCGTCGAGGGGCTCGGCTTCCGCCAGGAGGGGCTCCTCCGGGCCGCGCTCTTCCACCACGGCCGGTGGCACGATGTCCGGGTCTACGGGATCACCCGGTCGGAGTGGGCGGCGCGCCCCTCCCGAGGTGGAATCTGAGCTCCGCGGTCCCGTCCGGGCGGGCGACCGGCGGGAGGAGCTCGACCGGCCCGATCTCCCCCGTGGACCGGAGATGCGTCCCGCCGCAGGGGCACCGGTCCAGCCCCTCGATCTCGATCACCCGGACCGGGTCCACGTGGGGGGGGAGCGGCACGAGGCCGGAGCGCGCCGCGGGATCCCGGTCGTACTCGGCCCGGGACAGGAACCGGATGGTGACCGGTCGCCCCGCGCGGACCCACTCGTCGAAGTCCGCCCGGGCCTCCCCGAACGGGGACGCTCCGGGCCAGGGCCCGTCGAGCTCGATGCGGCCCTCGCCCTTCCCGAACTCCGCGTGCCGCGTCCGGAGGCCGGTCCGGGAAAAGATGCGGGCGCTCAGCAGGTGCTGCGCGGTGTGGCAGCGCATGTGGTCGAAGCGGCGCCCCCAGTCGATCGTCCCGGTCAGCTCCTCGCCGATCCGCGGCAGGGCGCGCTGGAGCGCGTGGCGGTCGAGCCGGTGGACGACGGCCGTGCCCGATCTCGCCACGTCGACCACCTTCCACTCGGTCCCGTCCCCGCGCCGCAGCACGCCGTGGTCGGCCGGCTGGCCGCCGCCGACCGCGTAGAAGAGGGTCCGGTCGAGCACGACGCCCCCCGGCGGGAGCGCGGTCACCCGGGCGGCGAACTCCCGGAGGTAGCCGGACCCTGTCCCGGCCAGGTACAGCAGCTCGGTCATCCCGACGGGCGGATTCTCGCCGACGGATAGGTCGTTCGCCCCTCCGCCTTCCCGCAAGTTTTATGGACGGGGGCTGGGTCAAGGCCGCAGGTCGTTCGGATGTTCAAGGCCAAGATCAAGATGGAGGTGCTCCGCGAGGCGGTGGAGGTCATCTCGACCCTCGTCTCGGAGGCGAAGCTCTCCGTCTCGAAGGACGGGATCGAGGTCAAGGCGGTCGACCCGTCCCACGTGGCGATGCTGGTGATGAAGCTCAAGAGCTCCGTCTTCGAGGAGTTCACGGGCGAGCCCACCGAGATCGGGGTCGACGTCGAGAAGATCAAGGAGGTGCTGAGGCTCTCGAAGCCCGGCGACGTCCTGGACCTCCAGTACGACGGCGGGAAGAACCGGCTCGTCATCAGCGTCGGGAAGGTGACCCGCCACATGGCGGTCGTCGACCCGGCCGGGATCACCGACCCCAAGATCCCGAACGTCTCGCCCCCGGGCGCCGTCACGGTCACGATGGAGGAGCTGCGGCAGGGGATCCGCGGCAGCGAGAGCATCAGCGACCACGTCACGCTCATCCTGGAGCCCTCCGGCTTCACGATGCACTCCGAGGGGGAGACCGACCGCGTCGACCTCCACCTCACCAAGGAGAGCCTCCCGAAGCTCGAGGTCAAGGAGGCGGTGCGGAGCATGTACCCGCTCGACTTCTTCTCGAGCATGGTGAAGTCGATCACCTCCTCCGAGGAGGCGACCCTCCACATCGGCAACGAGTACCCGCTCAAGATCGAGTTCGCGCTCGCCCAGGGACGCGGCGAGGGCCGGTTCCTCCTCGCGCCGCGCGTCGAAGAGGACTAGGCTCCGGCGCCCCCAAGCCTCTTAATCCTAAGCCGGGTCCTCGGGCCCGTGAGCGGCTCCCCCGCCCCCCGGGTCGCGATCCTTTCCGCGGTCCGCACGCCCATCGGGAAGTTCGGGGGACGGCTCAAGCAGACCCCCGCGCCGGTCCTCGGGGCCGTCGCCGCGCGGGAGGCGCTCGTCCGCGCGCACGTCCCCCCCACCGAGGTCCCCGAGGTGCTCTTCGGGCACGGCATCCAGGCCGGCGTGGGCCAGAACCCCGCCCGGCAGGTGCTGCGCGCGGTGGGCGTGCCGGACACCTCCGGCGCCACGACGATCAACATGGTCTGCGGCTCGAGCATGAAGGCGCTCCACCTTGCCTCCGCCGAGATCCGCGCGGGCGACTTCGACCTCCTCCTCGCGGGGGGGATGGAGAGCATGACGAGCGCCCCCTACCTCGTGGGGTCCCGCGCGCGGTGGGGCCTCAAGTACGGGTCCGAGAGCTTCGAGGACGCGATGCTCCGCGACGCCCTGACCGACGCCTACGGGGAGCACGAGCACATGGGGTTGACCGGGGAGCGGGTCGCGAAGAAGCTCCACCTCACCCGGGAGGACGTCGACCGCTTCGGGGTCCGGAGCCACCGCGCCGCCTCCCGCGCCATCAGCTCCGGGATCTTCGCGCGCGAGACCGTGCCCGTGCCGGGCGAGCTCACGGCGACCCGCGAGGGGCTCGCGGTCGACGAGGGACCCCGGGGCGACACCACGATGGAGGGGCTGGCCCGTCTCCGGCCCTCCTTTCGGCCCGACGGGATCCTGACGGCGGGCAACTCCTCCCAGCTCTCCGACGGCGCCGCGGCCCTGGTCCTGGCCTCCGAGGAGGAGGCGCGCCGACGCGGGATCGCCCCGCTCGCCTGGATCCACAGCACCGCGGTCTCGGGCGTCGCGCCCGAGGACGTCATGGAGGCCCCGATCCCGACGGTGAAGGCCCATCTCAAGCGGACCGGGTTCAAGCCCTCCGACTTCGACCGCGTCGAGCACAACGAGGCGTTCGCCTCCGCCTCGCTCGCCGTCCAGCAGGCGTTCGGCTTCACCGAGGAGCAGTTCAACGTCCACGGGGGCGCCATCGCGCTCGGGCACCCGATCGGGACGAGCGGGGCCCGCATCGTCGTGACGCTGCTCCACGAGCTCCTCCGTTCCAAGGGGAAGCTCGGCCTCGCCACCCTCTGCATGGGCGGCGGGAACGGGCTCAGCATCATCGTCGACCGCCGCGACCTCTGAGCGGACGCCCCCCCGACGCCACCTTGAACCGTGGGGGCCGATCGGCCCGCGTGCCGAGCCGCGGGTGGTACGCACCCGGCCTCGCGCGGCTCCTCCTCGGCCTCGGGATCACCGTGGCCTACCCCGTCCTGAACGCCTCGCCCGTGCCCGGCCACGGCCCGCCGGGGACGATCTGCACCTGCGCGACCGGGTCCGCGGGGAGCCCCGATCCGGTGGGGCCGGTCACCGCGGCGACCGGGCTCTTCTGCCTCGGCCTCGCCCACGCCCTGCGGCGGCTCGCTCCGTCGAGGACGCCGAGCGGCGGCGACGGCGCCCTCCCGCGGTCGAAACCCCCGCCGCCGCCCCCGGCGTGAGCCGGGCCCCCGGCGGCGTCTACTCGGGGATGGGGAGGATGGAGAGCCCCAGCAGGGCCTCGATCCGCCGAAGCGCCCGTCGGCCCCGCGCCGACTCGCCCCGGCCGAGGTGGGCGGACGCGGCGGCGCCGACCCCCGCGGCGTAGGCCCGGATCTCGTCGTAGGCCTCGTGCACCGCGAGCCCATCCTCGATGCGGTCGCGGACCAGCTCCGCGAGCCCCTCGAGCCGCTTCACCGCGAGCGGGCCGCCCGCGCCGGGCTCGACGACCGCCGCGAGGCGCGACCGGACCTCCGACCACTCCGCCGCCGCCTTCTCCGCCGCCGGCTCGCTCCACTCGAGGCGGCTGTTGTAGGGGGGGTCGAGGAGGTGCCACCGCAGCGCGTCGGGGCCGTAGGCGCGGATCGCCTCGCCGAGCGGCACCAGGTTGCCCCGGGACTTCGACATCTTCCGGTGGAGCTGGGTCACGAACCCCGTGTGCAGGAACCGCCGGGAGAAGAGCGAGCCATCGAGGGCGAGCGCGATCTCGTTCTCGGCGTAGTGGTGGGGGAAGATCAGGTCGGTCCCGCCCCCGTGGAAGCCCACGGGGATGCCCAGGTAACGGTCCGCCATGGCGTAGCACTCGAGGTGCCAGCCCGGGGCGCCGCGGCCCCAGGGGCTCGTCCACCGCGCGAGCGGGGGCTCCTGGTTCCTCCAGAGGAGGATCTCCCGCGCCCCGTCCTCCCCCGGGCCCGGGTCCTGGCCCGGCTCGGGGACGATGTGCGCCCGGAAGTCGTCCCCCACCGCGAAGTTCCGTCCGGAGGGGGGCGGCGGGCAGTAGAACCACCCGTCGTCCCGGCGTTCGACCCGGCCCGTCCGCTCGAGCCGCCGGGCGACGTCGATCATCCGGGGGACGTAGTCGCTCGCGTGCGGCTCGTGGTCCACCGGCAGGACCCGGAGGGCGTGCATGTCGTGGTGGAACCTCCGCTCCTCCCGGCGGGCGAGCTCGCGCCAGGAGAGGCCGAGCTCCTTCGCGCGCCAGGAGACCTTGTCCTCGTAGTCGGTGATGTTCCGGACCACGTCGGTCCGCACCCCCCGGTCGTGGAGGACCCGCCGGACGATGTCGAAGTAGGCGTAGGTCCGCCCGTGGCCCACGTGGGAGGGCGCGTACACCGTCGGCCCGCAGATGTACATCGTGAGCGGCTGGCCCGGCGCGGGCGGCTCGAGGGCGTGGCGCTCGCCGACGAGCGAGTCCCGGACGATGAGCGCCATGGCCCCCCGGCCGGGGGTCGCGCCGCCATAACCTTTTGTCGGGCGGAGGCGGGCGATGGGGGGTCCCGTCCCCCCGGGGGCTAGCTTCATCTCCCCCGCCGGCGCTGGACGGCCGGTCGCCGGGTCCATGGAGTCGGTCTACCTGCTCGTGCTGACCGAGGTCGGCCGTCTCGAGGAGGTGCTCCGCAAGGTGGAGGCCATCCCCGAGGTCGCCGAGGTCCAGGCGGTGACGGGACCCTTCGACCTGATCGTCAAGGTCCAGGCGCCGCACATCAACCAGGCGCTCGACGTGGTGATGCACCGGATCCGCAAGATCCCCGGCATCAAGGGCACCGAGACCCTGGTCCGGGTCGCCGGCCCCACGTAGGGCCACGGTCCCCCGGGGGCCCGGCGCTCACCCGGGCGGGGGTCCCTTCCGCCAGTCGCGGGCGTACCGCGCGCTGTCCACCAGGACGCGCGAGGCATCGACCGCCCAGCCCGGACCCGGAAGGTGGTCGGAGTCCCGGAGCGCGGTGCCGAGGGCGAGGATCTCCCCCGATCCCGAGAGGAGCACGACCGGGTCGCCCCGGCCGAACTTCCCCTCGACGGAGAGGATCCCGCCCGGGGCCAGGTCGGCCCCGTGGGCGATGGCCGAGGCCGCGCTGGCCCGGAGCGTGATCCGGGGGAACTCCTGCCAGACCTCCTTCATCGGATGCAACAGCCCGAGGAGCGGCCCCGGCCGGCCCTCCTCGGCCTCGTGGGCCGCGTCGGCGAGGGCCGCGAGGGAGACCGCCTGTGCGTCGGTGAACGGCCCGGTGCCGATCCGGCGCAGTTCCGCGAGGTGCCCGCCGACCCCGAGGGCGTCCCCCAGATCGACCGCGAGGCTCCGCACGTAGGTGCCCGAGTCGACGACGGTGTCGAGGAGCGCGTTCGGCGGGGCGAACTCGAGGAGCTCGAGCCGGTGGATCGTCCGCACCCGCCGGCGGCGCTTCACCGCCGACCGGACCGGGGGCGTCTGGAAGATCGGGCCGGTGAACTCCCCGAGGACCCGGTCGAGGTCGGGCCGCGCGACCGGCGCGTGGAAGGTGACCACCCCGACGTACCGCTTCGGGAAGGCGAGGAGGAGCGGCAGGAGCTTGAGGGAGGGACCGACGCCGATCCAGAGGAGCCCGGAGACGTGCGGGTCGAGCGTCCCGGCGTGGCCCGCGAGCTTCTGGCGGAGGAGGTCCCGGGCCCAGGCCGTGACCTGGTGGGAGCTCGGCCCCCGGGGCTTGTCGACGAGCAGGAAGGCACCCTCCCGGATCCGGGAGTCGATCTCGGGGGGGAACGGCGCCCCGGTCGCCGGTTCAGCGGGCACTTCGCGCTCCCTGCTCCTCGAGGAAGCGGCGGAGGATCGCCACCACCTCCTCGGGGCTCTGGTCGGAGGAGTCGACGAGGAGGTCCGGCCGCTCGCGCTCGAGGTCGAGCCCGTAGAGGTCGCGGTACCGCTGCCGCTCGCTCGCCTCCCGGGCCCGCATCTTCTCGCCGGCCACCGCGACGCTCACCCCGTCCCGCCGGGCGATCCGGCCCGCGCGGGTCTCGGGGTTCGCGGTGACGGCGAGGTAGTACACGGGGATCCCCCGGCGACGGAGCAGCGGTCCCTGGACCCGGCCCTCGAGGAGCCGCCCGGGCGCGGCGGAGTCGGCCATGGCGCGGTCGAGCTCCCGGTCCACCTCGGGGTGCCCTTCGGCGTACCGCGAGAACTCGACGAGCTCGAGACCCTTCCGGGCCGCCTCGGCGCGGAACCGCTCCCCCGCGCTCACGAGGGCAAGCCCCATCTCCTCCGCGAGCCGCCGGGCCGCCGTGGTCTTGCCGCTGCCGGGGGGACCCCCCAGCGCGACGACCCGGTCGATCACGCCGCGGCGTCTCCCGACGGGAGGGCCGTGGCGTCGAGACGGTCGAGCTCCCGCTTGAGGGAGTAGTGCTTGAGGAGCCGGCGGAAGAAGAGCGAGAGGGGGACCGTGTACAGGCTGAAGACCAGGAACCAGACCTGGATCGGTCCGATGATGGAGTGGAGGAGGTCGATCTGCCCGTTCCCGACGGGCGTGAGGACGCTGCCGCAGCCCACGATCGTCGTGATCGGGTTGCAGGTGGCGTGGACGCCCACCTGGAAGCCGGCGGGGTTCGCGAGGAAGAGGTAGATCCAGCTGTACAGCGCGATGACCAGGAACCAGGTGATGGCCATCCCCTTGAGCTGGGCGAAGGTCACCTCGGTGGAGAGCCGCTGGAGGGTGAGATTGTGCGGCTGGAGCGCGTCGATCCGGTCCTTCTTGCCCGAGCGCATCGCCGCCATGGAGACCTTGCGGAGCGCCGCCGACCACTTCTGGACCTTCGCCGCCTTGACCCAGTCGGTCGTGTAGTTGTAGGCGACCGCCGTCAGCGCCATCTCGAAGGCGGCGGCGAGGAACATCGTGAACAGGGGGTCGTGGCCGTTGAAGCCGATGAGGGGGCCCAGGAGGAGCCCGAACCCCTGCGCCACCGAGTAGCGGGTCCCGGTGTCGAAGAGCATGATGATCCCGAGCAGGAAGAGGAAGGTGTAGAGGAAGGTCGAGAGCCGGAACCCCGGGGTCGCCGGCCGCGGCCGGGCGTCCTCCTGGTCGATCTCGGCGTCGAGCTCCTTCTCCTCCGCCTCCTCCTCGGCCTCCTCCGACGCGTCGGTCGCGGGGGTCGAGGGGAGCGGCTTCTCGGCCGCGTCCGCCATGGCCTATTCGCCTCCGAGGAACCTGCGGAGCAGCGGGTTCATCTCCATGAGCTGCTCGCGCCCCATGGCCTCGTAGAAGTTGATGATGATCCCCACCGTGAGCAGCACGCCGGTCCCGCTCGCGTTGCCGACGGTGCCGATCAGGTCCGCCCCGGCGGCGAGCGCGCCGACGGCCGCGCCGCTGATGACGGTGATCACGGGGATGTAGCGCGCGAGCACGCGGCGCAGGACCCTCGGCTCGCGCCGGAACCCGGGGATCTGCATGCCGCTCGCCTCGATCTGCCGGGCGACGGCCTCCGGGCCCATGTTGGTCGTCTGGATCCAGAACTTCGCGAAGAGGATGGAGCCGCCCACCATCACGCCGAAGTAGATCAGGACGTGCGCGAGGTCCTGCCACCAGGTGTGCCCGACGAGCAGGCTGCCGTACTGCGCGGGATTGAGCAGCGGCAGGAGCCACTGTTCGATGCCCTGGACCGTGGCGAGGTAGTACGCCCCGCCGGTGAGCGGGGTCGTTTGCGTCACCCCCATCGCCTGGGCCTGCGTGGCGGTCGGGTACGACCCGATCCACCACTGGTGCCCGATGAGCGGGAAGTGGGCCAGCGTGGGATTGGTCCAGAGCAGGATCGAGAACATCGAGACGTTGGCGAGCAGCGCCGCCATCAGGATGACCGGGATGTTGCTCGCGTAGATCAACCGCAGCGGGTAGCGGCCCCGGGCGCCCCGCGCCTCCGCGTGCGAGAGCGGAAGCTCGATCCGGGTCGACTCCGTCCAGGCGACCATGAAGAAGATGACGGCGGTGCCGGCGAGCGCGATCACCGGGTTCGGGGCGTGGAGGAGGATCTGCTCCCATCCCCCGCCCGCGAGCTGCTGGGCGTTGTAGTTGGTCAGGAACCAGAGCGTCTTCGGGATGGTGCCCGAGGGCGGGTTGCCGGCCGAGACGGCCAGCGACGGGTTCTGCGGGATCCAGTTGATGGTCCCCTGGATGATCTGCTGGCTCACGCCCGCGGCGATGAAGAGGGAGATGCCGCTCCCGATCCCCCACTTGCTCACCACCTCGTCCATCAGGAAGACCAGGTAGCTGCCGAAGACCAGCTGGACGATGATGATCATCTGGGCCAGGAAGAGCCCGTTGTGGGGGGAGAACGAGTTGAGGCCCCCGACGACCGAGCTCGACGGCGTGAGGTAGCCGAAGACCTGCGGGATCGCCTCGACGAAGATCATGGCGATGACGACGACCTTCTGGACCCCCTGGTAGGTCCCCTTGTCCTCGTCGTCGGTGAGGTCGAGGTTGATGATCTTGGCGCCGGTGAAGAGCTGCATGATGATCGACCCCGTGACGATGGGGCCGATCCCCAGGTGCATGAGCGTCCCCTGCGCACCCGCGAGGATCGCGCGGTAGCTCTGGAAGAGGTCGATGACCGTCGCCTGGTCCACGCCGTAGAGGAAGATGTTCGTGAGCAGGAAGTAGAGGAGCAGGACCGTGATCACCCAGAACATCTTGCGCCGGAAGTGCACGTGGCCGACCGGCTGGGAGATGGCGGGCATCCGCGAGGTGATCGGCTTGAGCCCGTACAGCTTCGACTTGGGCCCGTCGTAGGAGAGCCCGAGGAGGACGAGGTAGAGGACCGCGCCGAGCCCGAGGGCCGTCAGCGTGAAGGAGAGGAGGGTGGGGGTGCCCCAGAACCAGTACAGGATGAGGACGATCGCGCCCACGATGACGATGGGGAACACCCACCGCCAGTCCCGCGGTACCTCCTCGTCGGCCGCCATCGCCCTCCGACCACCCGGTGCGCCGATTATATACTCTGCGTAGCGGGGCGAGCTTCCGCTCAGCCCGACGCGGTCGGCGGCTGCTTCAGGACCTCGACCTTCTCGCGGGCGTGGTCGCTCGCGTGGGCCACGTAGACCCGCCACGTCCCGCGGGGGGTGCCGCCGCCCAGCAGCCGGTCGATCCCGACCCGGGAGAGGTCGGCGGTGAACGTGCCCGCGCTCTCCGTGAGGGCGCTCGCCGCCCGGAGCCGCACCGCCCAGTCGGCGAGCGCGCCGACGTTGATGGCCAGCGGCCGCTCGACGATCTCGGGCGGGCGCTTGAAGCCGTGCCGGCCGAAGTGGTCGGGCGCGTAGATCAGCATCGACTTGAACTTGTACTTGTGCAGCCCCGCGTTCCCGCGGCCGCCCTGCTTGCCGGCGCCGCGGCCGGCCTTGATCCCGCGGCCGTGGGTCCTCTGTCCTCGGAACTTCCGGGTCCGGCTCGGCATCCTCGTCCTGTCCTCCGTTACAGCATCTTCTTCGCGAGGTCGTTGATGGCACGCCCGCGGTAGCCGAGCGAGCCGCCGAGCGAGTACGGCTTCTTCGTCGAGCGCCAGCCGCCCGTCGGGGGGTGCAGCCTGAAGAGCGGGCGGATGCCACCGGCCCGCGCGAGCCCCTTCTCGAGCACCTCGCGGGTGAGCTCCGCGGCCGGCGGCTCCCCCTCGAGGGTCTCGCCCCGGCTCTTGAGGAGCGCGGTCACCGTCTCCGGCTCCGCCTCGCCCCAGGTCACGTAGCCCTGCACGCTCGAGAGCATCCCCTTGTAGTCGTTCCGTTCCGGGACGATCGTCGCGTGGTTCGCCCGGGTGAGGTGCAGATGGTCGAGGGTCGCCGAGATGTCGCTCCGCGAGTGGATCGTGCCCCGGACCCGGATGATCATCCACGCCATGGTACTACCTCGGTCCTCCCGGAGGGGGCGGCCGCGGCCCGCTGCGGGGCGGCCCACTGCGGGGCGGCCCGCCGCGCGGAGGCCCACGGCCCGGTCCACCGCGGGGCGGCCCGCGCCCACGGCCACCGGGTCCCCGACGCCCGCCGCGCCCGCCCGGCCCTCCGCGGGCACCGGGGGGCATCTCCTCCTTGGGAGGAAGGATCGAGACCCCGATGCTGCCCCGTACGATCTTGAGCCGCTCGGCATCGGCGTCGGGCACCTTGAGCCCGCTCAGCGACTCGAGCGCGAGGAAGGCGGACTGGGCGTAGTTCACCGTGGTCTTGGTGTGACCATCGGTGTAGCCCCAGGCGTCGGTGATGCCGGCGAACCGGAGGATCGGCTTCACGACGTCGCCGACCGCGAGGCCGACGCCGCGCGGGGCCGGCCGGAGCGAGACGACGACGCTGCCGCTGCGGCCCCGGATCGCGAACGGGACGGTGTGGGACCGGCCGCAGCCGCACTCCCAGCTGCCGCATCCCCGGAGCACTTCCACCATGTGGAGCTTGGCGCGGTCGATGGCCCGGCGGATCGTCGGGCCGACCTCCTTGCCCTTGGCCCGGCCGAGGCCGACGAAGCCGTCGCCGTTCCCCACCACGACCGTCACGGCGAACTTGAACCGGCGGCCGGAGTCGGTCATCCGCTGGACCATGTTCACGTCGAGCACCTCGTCGTGGAGCCCCGGCAGGAGCGCATCGACGATCGGCGACTCCCGGAGCGGGAGACCGCTCCTCAGCGCCTGCGACATGGTGGTGATCTCGCCGGAGTGGACCTTCCTCCCGAGCTCGGTCCGCGGCACCCACGGCGGCGGGGGGGCCGGACCGGGGGGACCGCCGAAGCGCGAGGACGGCGGTTGGGTCGAGGCGCTCACGCCGACCCTCCGCGCGGGGCGATCCCGCCGAGCTTGCCCTTGTAGGCCTCGAGCGGCGTGTCGAGCGGCTTCCTCAGGTGCTTGCCGTTGAGCCGGTCGGCCGAGGGGAAGCCCTTGGGGTCGCCGTGGGGGATCGTCATGCCCGAATCCAGGAGCCCCTTGAGCGCGGAGACGACCCGGCCGCCGGGGGTGGGATGCCGTAGCCCCGCGTCGAGGACCGCCGAGGTCGCCCCGCCCTCCTTGGCCCGGAGACCGGCCAGGTAGCCGGTCAGGTAGGCGGCGGGGGTGGACCGGAGGCTCGCCGACGGGAAGCCGATCTGCTCGAGCTCGCCCGAGCTGGCCGCGGCGACGACCCGGTCGCCGACCGGGTCGAAGACCGTGAGGCTCACGAAGACCCGGGTGTTCGAGACCCGGACGACCGCCCGCGGCTCATCGGAGAGGAGGAGCCGGAGCCGCTGCCGGTAGTCGGTGACCCCTTCGCGGCGGCGCCGGAAGTGGACCCGGTAGCGCGGGCCCCGGCTCATTTCGGGGCCCCCTCGGGGAGGTGGCCCGCGAGCTTCAGGTTGATCACGAGGTGCGCGCGGGAGCGGAACATCCCGCCCTTCGCGCGCCGGTAGAACTCCCGGTACACCTTGACGGGGATCTTCCGGCCCTCGCGGAGCTCGCGCAGGAGGTCGCGCTGGGCCCGGATGCGGCGCATCCAGCGCTCCTTCTTCGAGAGCCGCGCGCGCGGGCTCCCGCGGCGCGACCCGGCGCCGGAGTGGCGGCCGCGGAGCTTCTCCTCCGCGTAGGCCCGGGCGCGGGCCCGGCTCACGCCGCGGATCCGCTTCGCCCGGATGACGCGGGCCTTGATCGCCCCGCGGATGTCCTGGCGGGTGACCGCATCGGCGAGGTCCTCCTGGCTCGCGGGGTCCATCCAGACCCGCCCCTCGCCCACCTTGAGGAGGGCGGCGGCGAGCCGTCGCTGGTTCGCAAGGTCCGGCATGATCTAGGAGCCTCCCCGCTCGTGCAGCAACGGATTGAGCACGTGGAGCCCGCGCTTCCGCGCGACCTCCTCGAGCAGAAGGCGCTTGCGGGTCCCGACGGTGCGGGCGATGACCACCGCCTGGCGCTCGGGCACGAGCGCCTCGATCTCCTTCGGGGTGCGGACGATCACCGGTTCGAAGCCGGTGGGCGTGAGCCCCCGGGTCCTCCGCGGGGAACCGAAGCCCACCGAGACGACCGTGGGCCGGTAGCCGTAGTGGCGCCGCTGCTTCGACTGCAGCCCCCGGGGCCGCCGCCAGGTCCCCCAGCGGCCGATGGCGTAGTAGCGGTGCGCCTGCTGGCGGACGAAGAGGGGACGGCGCGAGGACTGGAGCCTCCGCTCGGCAAGGAGCCGCTGGAGCTCCGGCTCGAGCGTCGGCCGGTTCGGGGCCTTGGGGGCGCCCTTCGCCTTCTTGGCAGCGGCCCGGACCGCCGTCTCGGCGGTGCGCTTCTTCTCCCGGCCGTGGGATTTCCGGGGCGTGGCGGCGGGGGTCGAGGGCTCGGCGGCGGGCTCCTCGCCCGCTCCCGCCTCGCGCTCCACCGTCTCGGGTTCGGTGCGCTCCTCCTCCGGGACCGGGGCGGCCGCCGTCTCCTCCTTCGCGGCCATCAGCTCCCCCGCGGGTGGGCGCGCTCGACGATGTAGATGCCGTCCTGGAAGACGCGCGGATCGTAGTCCCGGATGTGGGTGGTCCGCTCGATGGTGGCGGCGCACCGCCCCACGCGCTCGATGTCGTTGCCGCGGAGGACGACGAACTCCCCTTCGACCTCGGCGGAGACCCCGTCGACGAGGGCCGCCGTGCGGGGGTACTTCTCGCCCAGGAAGTTCTCGATGAGCAGCTCCCGGTCCTTCACCTGGAGCTTCATCGGGAAGTGGGCGGCGACGCTCTTGAGCCGCGCCTCGAAGCCGTGGGTGGTCCCCGCGATGAGGTTCATCAGGTGCCGCTCCCAGGTGTTGAGCAGGGCGCGCGACTTCTTCCGGTTCGGGGGCAGCTTGAGCTTCAGCGAGACGCTCCCCTTCTTCGGGGAGAACTCGATCGCCTCGACGGGCGCGTCGCGCGCGAGCTCGCCGAGCGGTCCCTTGACCTTGAGGAGGCGCCCCTCGAGCCGGACGCTCACGCCCTCCGGCAGGGGGACGTCGAGCCGGTCGCGCAGGGCGGCGGGGAGGTCAGTAGACATAGGCGAGCAGCTTCCCCCCGATCTTGAGCTCGCGCGCCTTCGCGTGGCCCATGACGCCCTGGTTCGTCGAGAGGACGAGGATGCCGAAGTCCTGGGCGGGCAGGAAGCGCGCCTCGTAGCGTTCGAGCGCGCGGCCGCGGACCGCCACGCGGGGCTTGATGACGCCGCAGGAGTTGATCCGGCGCGCGAGCTTCACCTCGTAGGCTCCGCCGCGGCCGTTCGGCACGAAGGTGAACTCCTCGATGTACTGGTGCTCCCGGAAGATCCGGAGCACCTCGCCCACGAGATGGCTCGTCGGGGCGAGCCGGATGGTCTCCTGCCCCTGCTGGTCGGCGTGTCGGAGAGCGACCAGCGTGTCGTTGAGAAGATCGTGCCGCATCGAGAGACTCCTTCAGTCGTACTTCCTGAAGCCCAGGTCCCAGGCGACCTCGCGGAAGCACTGGCGACAGACGTGGAGGCCGTGACGGCGGACGATCCCGCGCTTCCGGTCGCACCGGTAGCAGCCGATCTTCCGTCCAAAGCTCTTCTTCGGCTTCATCGCGCTCTCCCCCTCACTCCAGGAACTTGATCTTGAGCTCGGTCTCGAGGTAGCGCCGCGCCTCGTCCCGGGTCACCCGGAGGCTCGGCGCGAGCGGCCGGTGGGCCCGCGCACGGTCCCGGACCCGCCAGCCGGGCCGTCCGAGCTCCACGCAGACGTCCATGCCGTGGATGCCGATCGCCGGATCGTACTTCATCCCGGCGAAGTCGGTGTAGTCGGCGAGGCCGAAGGAGAAGTTGCCGTGCCGGTCGATCGAGTCCGGGTCCAGCTGGCGGTCCCGGGCGTCGAGGGCCCGGTCCAGGAACTCGCGCGCCCGGGCGCCGCGCAGCGTGACCTTCGCGCCGATCTCCTGGCCCTGGCGGATGCCCCAGTCCCGGTTGGTCGCGCGGGAGCGGGTCGCGAGCGGCTTCTGGTGGGTGACCATCTGGAGGACCTTCTCGGCCTTCGTGCGGGGCTCGCCGGACTCGCCGACCCCGGCGTTCACCACCACCTTCACGACCCGAAGGGACCGCAGGGGGTGCTCGCCGGTGGGCGGCGGGGCGGGCGCGGGCGGCGCCGGGCTCGCGCTCATCGGGCGAGGCCCTCCGGCAGCGTGATCTGCGGCGCGTCGGTGCCGACGATGAAGACGTACTCCTTCGTGGTGGAGAACCCCTCCGCGAAGTGGACCCGGTTCGGTTGCGGGGAGTTGCGGACCTCGACCCGCTCGACCCGGGCGAGCTGCCCGACGTGGGAGCCGCCGGCGACGTAGGCGAGCTGCCCCGGCTGGAGCGGCAGGTGGCCCGTGACCTTCTGCTCGGGGAGCTGGAGCTTGAGCGAGTCGCCGACCTTCCAGCCGCCCTTCGCGGGCAGGAGGAGGTTGCGGCCGTCGTGGAGCGTCACCTGGATGCGGCCCCCGCGGACCGCCGTCTTCCTCCGGACCCGGCCGAGCTTGATCGTGGCCTCGCCGGCGGGGATCGAGACGAGCACGAGCTTCCCCCGGGGGTCCTTGAGGACCCGGAAATGCTCGTCGAGCGGGGCGGCGAAGCTGATGGTGTCCATGAGCCCGACGCCCCGCGCCGGGTCGTGGACGACCTTGCCGTCGACGCGGACCGAGCCCTCGCGGAGGATCCGGCGCGCCTCGCGGGCGGTCCGGGCAAGGTGCTTGAGGTCCCGGAGGACCATCACGAGCGGGATGGACTGGTCCTGGGCGTGCGGGCCGGGGGCGACCCGCTGGATCCACTTCGTGCCCTTCCGAGGGACCTGCCAGGCACGCGGGGCGGCCCGTCGCTTGAGCCTCCGCGTCATGTCCCCTCCTTCGGGGTGGACGGGGCGTCGGCGGCCGGCTTGGGGGCGGGCCGCGCGCGCGCCCGCTTGGGCGCGGGCTCGGTGGGCGTCTCCGGCGGGGACGGCGCCTCGGCGGGCGCCGCGTCCGCCGCCCCGGGCTCGGTCTCGTCGACGCTCGGCTCCTCGATCGCCTTGAGGGTACGGCGGCGCCAGGCGTCGGAGAGGTTGAGCTTCGTGAGGAGCAGGTGGTTCGGGCGGACCGGGAGGGGCTTGAGCTTCTGGTCGGCCTTCTTGAGCGTGATGTTGTCGAGGGTCACGGTACGGTCCCGGGTGTTGATCTGCGCGACCCGCTCCTCCTGTCCCTCGTAGCTGCCCGAGACCACGCGGACCGTGTCGCCCTTGCGCACCGGCAGCTGGCGTCGGCCGTACCGGGTCCTCAGCTCTTTCGAGAGCGGCACGGTGAGGAATCGGCGCCGGGCGAAGTTGTGGGCGCTGAAGGCCGCCTTGCGCTGCTTCCGCGGGAGGCTCGAGAGTGGGGTCGGCATCGTCCTTCCTTCCTCCCTCCTAGACGATGATCGACGAGGCGGCGGCGATCCTCGGCCACCGCTCCGCCGCCTCCTTGGCGACGGGGCCCTTGATCTGCGAGCCCTTGATCTCGCCGGTCTCGGTCGTGATGACCGCGGCGTTGTCCTCGAAGAGGAGCCGGGTGCCGTCGGCCCGCCGGATCGCCGAGCGGGAACGGACGATGACCGCGTGCAGCACCTGGCGCCGCATCTCCGGCGTCCCCTTCTTCACGGAGACGATCACCAGGTCCGCGATCCCGGCGCGCGGGTAGCGCCGATGCGTCCCGTGCCAGTTCCGGACGGCGATGATCTCGACGACCTTCGCGCCGGTGTTGTCGACGCAGTCCAGGCGTGCGCCCTTGGGCAGTCCGCGGCCGCGTCGGCCGGCGAGACCCTTCATGCGCCCTCCTCCTCGTCGGGGGCCGGGGTCGTGGGGCGGCTCTCTTCGCCGGAGATCCGGCGGGCCGCCTCGCCCAGGTCCTGGACGATGCAGTAGCTCACGGTCTTCGAGAGCGGCCGCGTCTCGGCGATCCGGACCCGGTGGCCGAGCGGGATCTCGAGGCACGGAGGGTGGTGGGCGAGGTAGCGGCGGCGCCGCTTCTCGTACCGCTCGTACTTGGGGATGTAGTGGAGGAGCGTGCGCTCGACGACGGCGGTCCGCTGCATCGAGGACGAGACGATCGTGCCCTCGAGGACCTGTCCCCGGACCGAGAGCCGGCCGTGGAACGGACAGTGCCGGTCGTCGCACGTTCCGCGGGGGGCGCGGACATCGAGGCCGATGTCCCGTGCCCGGCGCGCCCGGGCCCTGCTCTGCGATGACGCGGTCATGGATGGCTCCGTCGACCGCGCCACGCCAAGCGCTTCGTGCGGTCTTCGGGACGGACGCGTAGGGCGTCGCCTCTTAACGGTAACTCCTTTCCGCCGAGGAGGATCGTCCCTTCGAGCCCGACCTTCGGGACCCGGAGGACGCGCTCGCTGTCCGCGAGCCGGACGAGGAAGGTCTCGAGCGTCTCGTCGACGAGGGTGCCGCGGAGCGGCGTGCGCGCGAGCCCGGGGCCGTGGGCGATCGTCACCGGCGCGCCGAGGATCTCCCCCTCGAACGCCGGGTCCGGTCGCACCGCGTCCGACATCCCGACCCTCCTAGGCGCTCGCGGGGGCGCGGCGGCGGGCGGCGGTCGGGGCCGGCGTCGTCGCGCGGACCGGGGCGGCGCGCGCGGCGATCCTCCGCTCGTTGAGGACGGTCAGGGCCCGGGCGACGTTCGTGCGGAGCGCCCGCATCCGGCCGGGGCTCGGGGGCGCGCCGCCCATGGCGGCGATGCCGCGCTCGCGCAGGAGGTCGTTCTCGATCTCCTCGATCTTCCGCCGGAGCTCCTCGTCGGTGAGCGCCCGGAGGTCCTTCATCCGGAGGAGCGCCATCTACGACGCTCCCGCCGGCGGGGTCTCCGGCGCGACGTCCTCGGTGGGGAGCACGACGGGCGGCTTCGGCAGCTCGGAGGCGCCCTTGATCCGGATCTCGTCGGGCATGCGCGCCGTCGGGCGCATGATCCAGACGTTCACGCCGATGACCCCGGGCTTGAGCCGTGCGGGGTAGAAGCCCTTCTGGATCTGGTTCCGGGCCGCCTCGCCGCAGTACTTGATCATCCCCGCCTTGAACCGCTCCGTGCGGTGCCGCTCGCCGGTGAGCTTCCCGGAGAGGATCACCTGGCAGCCCCGCGCGCCGCTCTCCATGATGCGCCGCACGGTGGAGTGCCCCGCGCGCCGGAAGTGCCAGCCGCGCTCGAGCGTGGCGGCGAGCTTCTCGGCCATGAGCTGGGCGTTGAGGGCCGGCTGCCGCTCCTCCTGGACCTCGATCTGCGGGTTGTCGAGCTGGAACCGGTTCTGGATGTCCTGGGTCAGCTGCTTGATGAGCTCGCCGCGGCGGCCGATGAGGATACCGGGCCGCTCGCAGATGAGGGTCACGCGGGTCCCCATCGGGGTCCGCTGGATGTCGAGTCCGCCGAAGCCGGCGCGCGCGCTCTCCTGGACCAGGTAGTCCTTGAGGAGGACCCGGCGGGTCGCCTCCTGGATCACCTTCCGCTCGCTCGACATGGTCACTCCTCCTCGCGCTCGCGCAGCACGATCTCGACGCTGGTGGTCTGCTCGTTCCAGGCGGTGGCGCGCCCGTGGGCGCGCGGCATGCTCGCCTGGCGGATCCTCCCGCGCGAGGAGGCGGCGACGAAGATGTAGAGCTGGTCGGTGTCGAGCCCCTCGTACTCGGCGTTGGCCTCCGCGTTCTGGAGGACCTGGAGTACCGAGCGCGCGACCTTCTTCGGGTACCGGCCCGGGCCGATCCCCTTCTTGTGCGCCGTCTCCTGGTTGTACCGGCGGAACTTGACCGCCTGCTTGAGGGCCACGACATTCTCGAGGAAGTCGCGGGCCTCGTCGAGCGGTCGGCCCCGGATCGCGTTCAGGACCTCGTAGGTCTTCTTCGGGGACATCGGGAGCTCGAACCCCCGGGCCCGGGCGACGCTCGTCCGGGTGTCTCCGGTGTAGGTGTAACCTCGCATCGTACCGACCTCCGACCTCACTTGAGCGGCATGAACTTCGACGACCGCGTGGCGCCGACGCCGGGTCCGGAGTGCTTCTCGAACCTGCGGGTCAGGCTGAACTCACCGTAGTAGTGGCCGATCATCTCGGGCCGCACCTCGAACTCCTTGAACTCCTTGCCGTTGTGGACGCTGACCCGCTGGCCGACGTGGACCGGGAGGATCAGCGCGTCCCGGACGTGGGTCTTGAGGACGGTGCCCTTGGGGTTGGCCTGGATCTTCTCGTAGAAGGTCTGGGTCTCGGTGTTGAAGCCGCGCCGGATCGACCGGCGGGCCCGGGCGCCCAGCAGCTTGCCCAGGTCGGGCAGGCTCAGCGCCTGGAGCTGCTCCAGCGTGTGGCCACGGAGCGCATACTCCTTCTTCCGGCGGGTCTCGATCTTCCTGGTCTTCCTGGCCTTCGGCATGGATCGGTCCTAGCCCCCCCCGGTCCGGAGCTTCTTTCGCTTCTTCGGGCCGAACCGTCCCACCTTGGCGCCGGGCCACGTCCCGGAGGACACGGTGCTCGGGCGGCCGACGTGCTGGTGCGCCCCGCCCCCGAACGGATGGTTCACGGGGTTCATCGCGACCCCGCGGACCTTGAAGGGGGCCTTCGCGAGGCTGCGGTAGGCGTGCACCTTCTTGCCGGCCTTGGTGAACGGCCGCTCGCCGCGTCCGCCGCCGGCGATGGTGCCGACCTGGGCGCGGCAGGAGGCAAGGAACTGCTTGAACGACCCGCTCGGCAGCTGCACCGTGACCTCGCGGCCCGTGTGCGCGACCACGAGCGCGCTCGTGCCGGCGGCGCGGACGAGCCGGCCCCCGTCGAACGGATGGACCTCGAGGTTCGAGACGAGGGTCCCGTCGGGGATCTCGCCGAGCGGAAGGAGCGACCCGCGGTCGACGAGGCCGTGGTTGATCGCGAGCTTGTCGCCGGTGGCGAGCCCCGCCGGGGCGATGATCCTCAGCCGCTCGCCGTCCGGCGCGCGGATCTCCGCGATGGGGGCGCTGCGGCCGGGCGCCTGCTGGATCGCGAGCACGGTGCCCTCCCCGCGGAGCGAGGCCGAGGGATGCAGGATCGCGCCGTGGTGGCGGTGGCTCGGCGAGCGGTAGGGGCCGGTCCCGGCGCCGCGGCGACGGGAGATGATGCGCTTTCCCATCAGAACACCCCGGCCCGGCTGCCGATGTCCTCCGCCGAGTACTCGGGCTTGAACTTGACCGTCGCGATCTTGCCGACGGGGACGATCTTCGTGTTGACCTTCGCCACCTTGCAGTTGTAGATCTCCTCGATGGCGCGCTTGATCTGGATCCGCGAGGCGCGGCGGTCGACGACGAACTCGAGCTTGTTCTGCCGCTCCATCTCGTCCATCGCCTTCTCGGTCACGTAGGCGTGGAGGATGATGCGGTGCTGGAGCTGGGTCATGCGCTCTCGGCCTCCAGACGGGCGCGGAGCGACTCGATCGCGGACTGCGAGAAGATCGTGAGCCGGCCCGGCGTGCCGCCCGGGGCCAGGTCCTCGGTCCCGAGGCGGTTGAGCGCCACCACGTCGACGCCGGAGAGGTTCTTGAAGCCACGGGCCCGGCCGGGCGCGCTCGTGACGATGAGCAGGCTCTTCGGCTCGCGCCGGTAGCGGCCGCGCCGCTTGCCCCGGCCGGCCCGGACGTGCACGCCGTCCCGGGCCCGCTCGACGTCCTCCCAGAGGTGGAGCGCGGCGAGCAGACGCCGGGCCTCGGCGGCGGACTCCACCTTCTCGGCGGGGTCCTCGAGCACGACCGGCAGGTGGAGCTCCTCGGGGACGTGGTGCCCACGGGCGCGGGCGAGCCCGACCTCCCGGGTGGCCGCGAGCGCCGAGCGGAAGGCGAGCCTCCGCTCCTTGAGATTGATCTTCTTCGCCCAGATGGTCTCGGTCCGGGGCGGATGCGCCCTCCGGCCCCCGACGGTGTTGGGCGCCTGGGCACCCCGCATCGAGCTCATGAGCCGGGGCGTCCGCGACACGCCCTGGCCCTTGCCGGACCATTCGACGGAGTGCCGCATGCCGGCGGTCGGGGAGGTCGAGTGGGGCTGGCGCCGGTTCGCCTGGGCGGCCACGACGGCCCGGCGGATGAGGTCCGGCCGGATCGGCGTCGAGAAGGCCGCCGGCAGCTGCAGCGCGGCGCCCTCGGTTCCCTTGAGGGTCCGGACGTGGACCCGGTGGTGCACCGGCGCATGCTCCGCGGCCTGGGCCGGGGCCTTCCCCGGCGACGACGACGAACTCATGCTCCTTGCTTCGAGTGGACGGAGAGGTAGCGGAGGTCCACCTTCTCGACCGCCGTCACCTGGCTTCGGATCGGGAGCCGGAACCGGAGCAGCCGCTTCGCCGGCCCCGGCAGCGAACCGTGGAAGAGGAGGCACGTCGACCGGACCTCCCCGTAGTGGAGGAAGCCTCCGAGCGGGGTGACGGGATCGCTCCTCGGGTCGCGGACGACCTTGAGGACGCGGAGGTTGTAGACCGTGCGGCGATGGTACCCGGTCTGGCCGGCCTGCGGGATGCGATAGGTCACGAAGCTCGGGTTGTGGGGACCGAGCGTGCCGATCATCCGGCGGTGCTTCGAGTTCTTGTGCGGCTGGAGCTTCACGCCCCAGCGCTTGATGTGGCCCTGGAACCCCTTGCCCTTGGTGACGCCGATCAGGTCCAGGAACTCCCCCTCCTTCGCGAACTGCTCGGCGGGGACCTCCTTCCCGAGGAGGCCGATGGCGTAGGTCCGCCGCTCCGGGAGCTTCTCGCCGGCGACGCGGACCTCGAAGATATCCGGCGTCTTCGAGGGGACGCCGGTGATCAGGTGCGGCTGGGTGTGCAGGATCACGCGCACCTCGTCGCCCTCGGCGGAAAGGAACCTCTCCCGCGCCTCGGGCGGGCTCGGGGGATGCTCGGGGATGCGGCCGTCCACGTGGCCGTCGGCGCCCTCGCCCCAGACCTCGGCGACGACGCGGCGCCCGTAGGGACCGCTCTGGTAGAGCCGGGCCGCGAGGACCCTGATGGGCGGGACCTCCACGACGGTGACCGGCACGGCGACCTCCTGGCCGGCGGTCGTGGAGCGCTTCCGGTAATCGACGATGAAGGCGTGGGTCATGCCGACCTTGTAGCCGGCGAACCCCTCCAGCGCGGCGTTCTTCGGGCCCTTCGGCCAGGAACGGATCCTCGGGACCGGTCGGACCGAGCGTTTCCGGGGCGAGAATCCGAGGGAACCCCGGCGGGGGCGGTGCCGTCGCGCCATAGTTCCGGGATATCCTCTCCTTGGGTGGGGGTCGGGGAGAAACGTGTGGTATATAATACCGACGAGGACGCTCCGCCGACGCGGCGCCGGGCCGTCGAAAAACGGGCCCGGACCGGCCCCGGGGCCCCGGGACGGGCGCGTCCCCGCACGAGCGGGCGAGAACCATTATCCGCGCGACCGGATGCGCCCGCGTGCCGTCGGAAACGGGCCCGTTGCCGGTGACGCGGGACGACGTCCTCGCCGCGCGCAAGGTCGTCGACGGCGTCGTGCGGCGCACCCCGCTCGTCGAGGCGCCGCGGTTCCCCGGACTCCCCGACGGGCCGCTCTACCTCAAGCTCGAGAACCTCCAGCGTACGGGCTCGTTCAAGCTCCGCGGGGCGCTCAACCGGATCGCCCAGCTCACCGAGAGCGAGGCGAAGGCCGGCGTCATCGCCGCGTCCGCCGGCAACCACGCGCAGGGGGTCGCCTGGGCGGCCCGGGCGCGTGGCATCCCGGCGACGATCGTGATGGCGCGCACGGCCTCGCCGCTCAAGGTGAGCGCGACGCGCGCCCTCGGCGCGCGCGTGATCCTCCAGGGCGCCGACTACGACGAGGCGCACGACGAGGCGGTGCGGCGCGGCGTGGAGGAGGGCCTCGTCTACGTCCCGCCGTTCGACGACCGGTTCGTCATCGCCGGCCAGGGGACCGTCGGGCTCGAGATCGCGGAGGACCTGCCCGGGGTCCGCCGGGTCATCGCCGGCGTCGGGGGCGGCGGCCTCCTGGCCGGGATCGCCTCCGCGTTCGCGGGTCACCGCCCGGAGGTCGAGATCGTCGCCGTCCAGCCGGCCGGCGCGGACACGCTGCGCGCGGCGCTCGAGCAGGGCCGGATCGTCCTCGGCCCCCGGCCGAACACGTTCGCGGACGGGCTCGCGACCCGCCACGTCGGCGACCTCCCGCTCGCGATCCTGAAGGCGGTCGGCTGCCGCGCCTTCGCCGTCGACGACCGCGCGATCGCGCGCGCGGTCTTCCTGCTGCTCGAGGAGGCGAAGCTGCTCGCCGAGGGCGCCGGGGCCACGCCGCTCGCCGTCCTCCTCGAGCACCCCGAGCTCCTCCGGGACGGCCCGACGGTGCTCGTCGTGAGCGGAGGGAACATCGACCCCTTCCTCCTCGACCGGGTCCTCTTCATCGGGCTGGCCGCCGAGGGCCGGCTCCTGCGGTTCCGGTCCCCCCTCAAGGACCTCCCGGGGCAGCTCACCGAGTTCCTCGCCGTCGCCGCCGGCGCGGGGGCGAACGTGCGGCACATCCTCCACGACCGCGAGTCCCCGGGCCGGGGCCCGAGGGAGGTCGCGGTGGAGGTGGAGCTCGAGGTCCGCGGAGCCGAGCACGCGGGCGAGGTGGAGCGCGCCTACGCCGAGCGGGGCTGGCGCGTGGAGCGCGTTCCGCTCGACGGCGCGGCGGGGCCGGGCAGCTAGCGCCGCCCGTCGGCGATGGACGGTAAATAGTCCGCCGACCCTACAGCCCCCGATGGCGGAGACGAACCGCGGAGGACGCGGGCGTCGGTCCTCGCCCGCGCGGCTCTGGACGGTCAGCGAGGCGAACGAGCGGCTCGACCTCCTGCGCGAGCTCCTCCCGCAGCTCAAGGCGTGGGTCGTGCGCCTGACCAAGGTCCACGACGAGCTCGAGCGGCTCGCCCGGTTCTGGGGCAAGGAGGCGGACGCGAAGGACAATCCCGACCGCGAGCTCAAGCTTCGGCTCGACGACGAGTGGAAGCGGCTCGGCGAGCGGCTCGAGGGCGAGGTGCTCAAGCTCCGGGAGGAGGGGATCGAGATCAAGGACCTCGAGACCGGCCTCGTCGACTTCTACAGCCGCCTCGGGGGCGACGTCGTCTTCCTCTGCTGGCAGCGCGGCGAGTCGGAGGTGGGCCACTGGCACCCGCTCAACGGCGGGTACCGCACCCGCCGGCCGCTCGAGAGCCGGGGACGGAGCGCCCCGGCGCGCGCCTCCCGCGAGGTGTAGATCCGTTCGACCCGGCCGCCTCAGTCGGGCGGCATCGGCAGGGAGATCGCGGTGAGCCGGTAGGCGAGCACCACCGCGGCGACCCCCCCGAGTACCGCGACGAGCACCATCAGGACGTCGAGGAGCGGGAAGAGCCCGAGGAGGCCGAGCAGGTAGAGCCCGGCCGGCGCGATCAGGCCCGCGACCCCGCCGGCGGCCCCCCACGCCGGTCGGTCCCGCCGGTAGGCGCGCGCGGCCCCCACGAGGGCGACGACGGCGCCCAGGACGAGGATCGAGGTCCCGCTCCAGACCGTGGCGACGAACTGCTCGAGGTCGGGGAAGGGGCTCTCCTCGAGCGTCGAGCCCGCGCTGGCGGCGCCGGGGGAGACGTCCACGGTGAGGTTGGTCGGATGCCCGGTCGGGCTCGAGTAGACCGGGTCGGCGAAGATGACGACCGTGACCGGCGCGTAGGCGGGCGCGGTGACGTTGATCGAGATCCCCCCGGAGGGGACCCCCGTGAAGTCGAACCGGCCGGCCGGGTCGGTGACCGTGCTCGCGCGGAACCCGTTCTCGCCGCGGAGCGCCACGACCGCCCCGGCGAGCGGCACCGAGGCGGTGCCGTTCGGGTTCGCCGCCATCACGCGTCCCGCGACCCGGTAGGGATGGTTCGGGAGCGCGCTCGCCCCCTGGATCAGGTAGCCCGCCGCGCCGGCGAGGAGGAGCGCGGCCACCACCACGAGCAGGATCGCCCCGATCCGGCCCACCCGGGGGGACGGCGGGGCGGGGAGCCGGACGGAGGGGTAAAGGTGCGGGAACGCCTCCCACGTGAAGAGCGGGGCCGGCTCGCGCGGCGCGAGCACCGGCGCCGGCTGCTGGCAGTGCGGACACGGGACCCACGCCGGGACGACCGTGAGGGGCGTCGGGACCCCGAAGAAGTGGCCGCACCGCGTGCACCGCAGCGTCACGGGCGGGCCGAACATCCCGCCCGACGAGACGGCGCCCCGCCCATCAAGCTAGCGCGGGCCCTCCAGAAGCCGCACGTGCGCGTGGCGGCCTTCGACGACGGCCCCTTCACGCGCCGGAACCGCTACGCGCGGCTCGCGGGGATCGTCTACGTCACCCCCGGCGAGGTCACCGCGATGGCGCTGCGGCGGATCCGGGTCGACGGCCTCGACGTGACCGCGGCGATCGTGGAGATGCTCCGCGGCCCCGGCTTCCGGGCCGGTCCGCGGGCCATCCTCCTCGATGGCATCGCCTACGCGGGCTTCAACCTGGTCGACGTCGATGCGCTGTACCGTCGCACCGGCCGGCCCGTCATCTCCATCACGCGCCGTCGTCCGGACTATCCGGCGATCCGCGCCGCGCTCCGCGCCTACTTCCCGGACACCTTCCGGGCGCGGTGGCGGAGGGTGCGGGCCCACCGCCTGACCCCGTACCGTACGGCGGCCGGTCTCCGCTACGTCTCCCAGGTGGGGTGCGGCGGGGCCGAGGCCCGTCGGCTGCTGGCGCGCACGACCCCGGAGGGAGGGTGGCCCGAGCCGCTCAAGGTCGCCCGGCTCCTCGCCCATGCCGACGCCCCCCCGCGCCGAGCGGGAGGAGCGGAGGCGGCGCGCCGCCGGACCGGGCCCACACGACGGACGCGCCAGAACTCCGCGCGCCCGCCGGGCGGAGCGGGCTCGGGATCGTCCCTGCGGTCCGGCGCCCGGACCGGTGGGCCCCGGGGGATACGATCGCTCCGCCCGAGACGCCGTCCGCCGCACTGTAGAGTCCGGTTATTAGTTCCCCTCTTTGAAGGAGGGGGGTGTGGGGGGAGGCTCATGGTATGCCCTCCACCCGGCGGAGGAACTGGCCGAGCTGGACCTCCGGCGGCATCTTTCGCTGCCATGCCTCGCGAGGGGTCTCGAAGAGCTCCACCCAGAGCGAGTCGTGGATCTGGTCGTTGTGCCAGTCGATGAACTCGTCGAGGGTGGCATACCGCCACCGATGACGATCATACTCCCGCCAGAGCCGCTCGAGCTTCCCGTTCGTCTGGGGATGGTTCACCCGACTGAGGACGTGGCGGATCCTCTTCGAGGTCAGGAACTCCGGGAACGGATGCCGGCTTCGAGTCCCCAGCGCCGAGGGGCTCGCGAAGAACTGGGTCCCTCGGTCGGTGTTGACCTCCCGCACCTCGAGCCCCCACTCGGCGGCCCGTCGAAGGGCCGCCTGCAGGGTGCGGATCGCGAGCGCCGTTGTCTCCGTGGGGAACTCCCCACCGGCGAGGATCATGCGGCTGGCGT
>DAHUZZ010000018.1 GCA_027314915.1 Thermoplasmata archaeon
CGGATGCGGGCAAACTGCAAGTCCGGCTCTGGAGGGGGCGGGAGCTGGCAACGGCTCCCTCCTACCCGGCCCGCCAAAGGGTTCGAACGGGTCTTGTGTCGAAGGTCGGGCGCCGCATCGCTCGGCGCAAAGGAGCGGCGCGGGGGGCGGTGGCCGCGGCCCACGCGCTGCTACGTGTCGTTTTCGCAATCCTCAAACGGAAGACTCCGTATCTCCCTCACGCTCCAGAGCGGCCGAGCTGCAAGGTAGTACCTGCGACGTCTCGACAGGCGGTCGCGTGCAATTGAGTGCAGGACGTCGCTCTGGGGTTCGCCGCCGCGAATGTCTTCGTGCGCTCCGGGCGCAAATAGCTGGAGGCGGGGCGAGCCGGTGCCGATCGGAGGTCAGCTGACTGCTGGAAACTCTCCCAAGGACCGAGCGAAAGGTCGAGCCTCCGAGCGGAGGCTACATAGCTGGTACTACCCCCCTACCTTCCGTGGCGGGGCCGGCCCGCCCGGGCCGCCTCCGCCCGGACGCCCCCGGGCCCGGCGCGAGCTTATAGGCGGGGCCCGTCCGGACGGAGGCCCATGCCCGCGCTTCCGGACAAGCATCGCTCCTTCATCGAGTGGTACCTCGAGGTGCTGGAACTCGCGCAGCTCACGGACAAGCGCTACCCGGTCAAGGGGATGAACGTCTGGACCCCCTACGGCTTCCTCGCGCGGCGGCAGCTCGACCGGATCCTCATCGAGGAGATCGAGGCGACCGGCTCGAAGCCGGTCGAGTTCCCGACCCTGATCCCCCAGACGGAGTTCCAGAAGGAGAAGGAGCACATCAAGGGCTTCGACGCGCAGGTCTACTGGGTGACCCGCGGCGGCGCGACGGAGCTCGACATCCCGCTCGTCCTCCGGCCGACGAGCGAGACCGCGATGTACCCCATGTTCGCGCTCTGGATCCGGTCCCACCAGGACCTGCCGCTCAACGTCTACCAGATCGTCAACACGTTCCGGTACGAGACCAAGACGACCCGGCCGTTCCTGAGGGTCCGGGAGATCCACTTCTTCGAGGAGCACACCTGCCAGGTGGACGAGGGGCACGCGACGGCCCGGGTCGAGTCCAATCTGGGCGCCTTCGCCCGGATGGCGCGGCGGCTCGGCCTCCCCTACCTCGCCGTGCGGCGCCCCGAGTGGGACAAGTTCGCGGGGGCGTTCTACTCGATCGCGCTCGACGCGCCCGTCAGCGGAGCGCAGACGATCCAGCTCGGGAGCATCCACCACTACCGGGAGAACTTCTCCGGGCCGTACAACATCCGGTACGAGGGCCCCGACGGGACGAGCCGCCTCGTGCACCAGACGACCTTCGGCCTCTCCGAGCGTCTCCTGGGCGCCCTCGTCGCCGTCCACGGGGACGGCAAGGGGATCGTCTTCCCTCCCGAGGTCGCCCCGTACCAGGTCGTCATCGTCCCGATCCCCTCGAAGATGGGACCCGACCCCCGGCCGTGGACGGAGGAGCTCGCCGGACGGCTGCGCGGGCGCGGGCTCCGGGTCGAGATCGACGCCTCCGAGGACCGGCCCGGCGCCAAGTACTACCGCTGGGAAGCCCGGGGCGCCCCCCTGCGGCTCGAGATCGGGGGACGCGAGAGCGCGGAACAGAGCGCGACCGCGGTCGACCGGCTCGGCACGAAGGTGCCCATCGGCCCCGTGGGGATCGAGGACCGCATCCTCGGCCTCCTGGGGGAGTTCGACCGGCGGCTCTACGCCGCCGCCGAGGAGCGGTTCCGGGCGAGCTACGCGACCGCCGCCACGCTCGAGGAGCTCACCGGCTCGGAGAAGGTGCGCCTCATCGCGTGGTGCGGCGAGGAGGCGTGCGGGCACGACGTGGAGCGGGCCATCGACGGGGCGCTCCTCGGGACGATCGTCGGCGATCCGCCGCTCCCGTTGGGGGCGCCCGGGCCGTGCGTGGCCTGCCGCCGGAGCGGCGGCACCGTGTGGGCGGTCGCGGGACGACCGCTGTAGCCGCGGCGGCACCGGGGCCGGGCCCGGCCGCCCGGGAGCGCGGACCGCCCTAGGTCGAGTGCTCGGGCGGCGGGGGCGGGGACGGCGGGTTCGGCGCCATGAGCCACATGCCGGCGAGCCCGAACAGGAGCAGCGTGATCACGACCGCGTAGACGCCGTTGTCGATCCACACCCCGAAGGAGAGCCCCCACCAGAGGTAGAAGACGACGCCGAGGATCACGAGCGCCGCGAAGGCGAAGAAGACGAGCTGGCGGTGGAGGGGGAGCTCGAGGACGGTCCGGGCGCCCCCCTCGTCCTCCGGATAGCCGCCCGAATAGCTCACGGTGCCGGCCCAGTCGGGGACCTACTTTAAACTTGAGGGGGGGCCGCCGCGACGGCGGAACGGGGGACCTCGCCCCGTCCGGGCCGAAACCCGAGGGAGCGGAGACCCCCCGAGCTCCTCGGGGCCGGGGTCGGCGGGGGGGTACCGAGGGGCACCGGGCGCGGGTTTAAACCGCCGGGCCGCGCATTTCGGACCGCGGATGGAGGCGCCGGGGCCGGACACGGGACGCTCGCCTCCGGCGGGGATCGATCCCGAGGACCTCGAGCCGGAGGACTTCCGGTCGCTGGCCTACGCGAGCGCGCTGGGGACCGAGTTCGACTTCGACCTCCTGGCCGAGTCGCTCGAGAGCGAGACCGAGCGGCTCAGCGAACGGATCGAGCGGATGATCGCCCGGGGGGCGCTCCGGGAGCGGCCCGGAGGCGACCGGTTCGCCTTCGCCGACGAGACGTTCCGCGCCCGGATCTACCAGTCGTTGACCGAGAGCCGGCTCCGGGTGATCCACGGCCGGATCGCGCAGGCGATGGAGCGGAGGAACCCCGACCCCGCGCCGGAGGTGGTCGTGGAGCTCGGACGGCACTACTTCCTCGGGCGCCGCCCGGAGAAGGCCTGGGGCTACAACCGCCGGGCCGGCCAGCAGGCCCGTCGGGGCCATCACCTCGAGACGGCGGTGCACCACCTGGAGCGGGCGCGCCGCGACCTCCGGTCGCTGCCCGGGGAGCACACGGCGGAGCTCGCGCAGATCGACGAGGAGCTCGGCGACCTCCAGCGGTCGCTGGGCCGCCTCGAAGCCTCCGAGATCTCCTACCTGCACGCGCTCCAGGGGACGCCCCCGGCGGACGCGCCCGTCCGGGCCCGGATCCTGCTCGCCCTCGCGCACCTGGCCTTGAGCTCGGGCCAGCCGGCCCGGACCCTCCAGCTGTGCGACGAGGCGTTCGGTCTGGCCCAGGGCGCCGGGGACCTCAAGGGCCAGGCCGAGGCGCACCGGATCCGGGGTCGGCTCGCGGCCCAGACCGGGGAGTACGCGACCCAGCTCGACGAGGCCATGATCGCCCTCGACCTCCTGCAGCGGGTCGACGACCGCGGGGCCCTCGGCGAATGCTGCACGGACATCGCCATCGCCTTCACGAACCTGGGCCCCGAGGTCAGCGAGGACGGGAAGCTCTGGTTCCGACGGGCGGTCGAGATCCTCTCGGGGGCCGGCGACGAGCTCGGGACCGTGCGGGCGCTCGCGAACCTGGCGGTGAGCGTCGGACGGACCGATCCGCTCCAGGCGCTCGACTACCTTCGGCAGGCCCGCGAACGGGCGGAGCGGATCTCCGCCCCGCCGTGGATCCTCCGGACGCTGCTCCTGGGCACGGAGCACCACCTGGCCCTCGGCCAGCCGGAGGAGGCCGAGCGGGACCACCGCCAGGCGGTCCGGCTCCTGGAACGGGTGGGCGAGCCCCAGGCCCGGGTCGGCGTGGCGCTGAGCCGGGGGATGATCGCCGAGAAGCGCGGCGCGTGGGAGGACGCGGAGCAGGCGTTCCGCGAGGCGGACGACCTTGCCCGGGCCCAGTCGCTCCTCTCGGAGAGCGCCGAGGCGAAGTTCCGGCTCGCCCGGCTCTACTACAAGACCCGCGACCTCGCCGCGGCCCGGGAGGCCTACCGCGCCGCCGGCCGCCAGGACCTGACGAAGCTCCTCCCCCCGCTCGCCCCGGCCTATGCCGAGCTCGGCCGCCTGCTCGAGGTCGACGATCCGCGGCCCGCCGCCGGCACGGCCCCCGACGCGGCGGGCGGGGGATATAAGAATCCACGCGCGCCTCCGTAGGGCGTGACCTCGGTCGTCCCGGGCCCCGAGCCGATCCGTGGGGACCGCGCGGTGCCGCTCTTCGGGCGCAGCGAGATCCACGACGCGGCGCTCCGGACCCTCGAGGAGGCGGTCAAGGGGTCCGGCCAGTTCGTCCTCCTGGTGGGCGAGGGCGGGGTCGGCAAGAGCACCCTCCTGCGCCAGGTCGTCCGGGACGCCGGGCAGCGGGGGTTCCGGGTCGTCACCGGCCGGGCGCTCCCCTCCGACCTGCCCCAGCCGTTCGCGCTCGTCCAGGACCTGATCCGGTCGCTCCACCGCGAGGAGGGCGAGGCACCGGTCGCGGGCGCCGAGGATCCCTCCCTCCTGTCGCTCTTCCTCGCCCCGTACGCCACCGACGCGCGCGGCTCGGAACTGCCCGGCGGGACGGTGGAGGACGAGGCGGACCACCTCCTGACCTACCTGGCCGGTCCGCCGGCGCGCGTCGAGGAGAGCCGGACCACGCTCTACGACCGGCTCAACGACTTCTTCTCCGACCTCGCCCGGTCGCGCCCGCTCCTCCTCGCGATCGATGACCTCCACTTCGCGGACGATCCGTCGATCGAGTTCCTCGAGCAGTTCACGCAGCGGCTCGGCCGCACCCGGATCGCCCTCCTCGCCACGGTCGTCCCGACCGAGGAGTCGCCCGCCCGGACCGCCCACCTCATGGAGCGGCTCCTGACGGGCGACCGGACGACCCGGCTCACGGTCCGCCCGATGACCGAGCCGGAGGTCGTCGAGTACGCCCGCTGGATCCTCAAGGGCCGCGACCCGGGCCGCGAGGCGGTCATGCGCTGGTACACCCAGACCGACGGCAACCCCCTCTTCGTCGAGTACGTGGTCCGGGGCTCGATGGGCCTCGGGACCGGAGGGGTCGCCCCCACCGGCACCCCGCAGGACCTCGACGAGATCCTCCGCGGGAGGGTGCGCGGACTCTCCGAGGCGGACCGGCGGGTCCTCGTCTACGCGACGGTCCTTGGGAAGGAGTTCGATTTCGCCACGCTCGCGGTCGCCGCGGGCGGGAAGGAGGAGGAGCGGCTCGCCGAGAGCGTCGACCGGCTCGTCCACGCCACGCTCTTCCGGGAGAAGGGCGGCGAGGTCTACGAGTTCGTGAGCGAGCGGATCCGGGCCGAGGCCTACGCCCAGCTCACCGAGACGCGGCGGAGGATCCTCCACCGCAAGGTCGCCCGCGCGCTCGAGGCCCGCGGGAGCACCGAGGCCGCCTCCGTCTTCGAGCTCGCCCGCCAGTTCTACCTCGCCCGGGAGGACGCGCCCTCCCTCCAGTACAACCGGCGCGCCGCGGAGCTCGCGAGCCGGACCTTCGCCCACGACTCGGCGGTCGTCCACCTGGAACGCGCGCTCGAGAGCCTGCGGCGCCAGCCGGACCCGGATCCGTCGGCGGAGCTCCACCTCATGGTCGAGCTCGGCCGCCTGCTCGGGGAGAACGAGCAGCTCCGCGAATCGGAGGAGGCCCTGAACGCGGCGGTCGAGCGGGCCCGGGCCCACCCGAACCTCACGTCCGAGCTCGCCCTCGCGCTCCTCTGGCTCGCGCGGACCCGGTCCGACCGCGGGGAGTTCGTGAACGCCCTCGCGCTCGCGCAGGAGGCCTACGCCATCCTGGACCGGGCCGGCAACCGCCGGGGGCTCCTCGTGGCGCACCGGGTCCTCGGGATCGCCTACTGGCGGAACGGCGACCTCCCCGAGGCGGAGGAGCACCAGCGGGAGGAGATCGCGCTCGCCGAGGCGGAGGACGACCCCTGGGAACGGGGCCACGCGCTCATCGATCTCGCCAACACGCTGGTGAGCCGGGGGATGGACCGCGCCGAGGAGGCGCTCCGGCTGTACGAGACCGCGGGGGGGCTCTTTTCCGACAGCCGCGACTACGCGGCACAGGCCCGCGTCGCGATGAACATGGCGCTCCTCTACCACAACACCGACCGGTTCGACCGTGGGGAGGAGGCGCTCTCACGCGCCACCGAGTTCGCCGAGCGGTCCCACTCGCACATCTGGATCGGCTACTGCCGGATGAACCAGACCCAGTTCCATGTCGAGCGGAAGCGGATCCCCGAGGCGCGCGCGTCGCTCGCGCGCGCCCGGGAGATGCTGGGCCCGCTCGGGGACCAGTTCGCCGAGCAGCAGCTCCGCATGCTCGAGGGGATGATCCACGAGGCCGAGGGGGAGCTCTCCCAAGCCGCGGGGTCCTACCGGGAGGCGCTCGCGCTCGCCCGGCAGCTCCGGTTCGAGGGCGAGGTGGCCGAGATGCTCTTCCGGTCGGCCCGGCTCGCCGGGCTCCGGGGAGCGCCCGCGGAAGCGCGGGAGCTGCTCCTCGCCGCCCGCAAGGCCGGGCTCGGCGAGCTCAAGGCCGAGCTCCTCAAGGAGGCGGCGGAGCTCGAACGGTCGCTCCCGGGACCCCCGGGGAAGAGCCCGGAAACGGATCCTCCATGAACCGGCGCGCCCCCGATGGCTCGCCGTACCCCGACCGCGGCGCGCCGGGTTTCGAGCGGGACGTGCAGGCGATGTTCACGCACATCGCCGACCGGTACGACTGGTTCGACCACCTCGCCTCCCTCGGGCAGGACTTCCTCTGGCGTCCCCGCGCCCTCTGGACCGTGGACCGGTACCGCGGGGGCCGGCCGGTGCGGCGGTTCCTCGACGTCGGGTGCGGGCCGGGCGACCTGACGGTGCTCTCGGCCCGGCACCTGCCCTCGAGCGAGGGGGTCGGCGCGGACTTCACCTCCGCCATGCTCCGGAACGCCCAGCGCCGGTCGGTCGAGCCCGCCACCGCCCGGAGGATCCGCTACGTCCGGGGCGACGCGCTCCGGCTGCCCTTCGCCGCCGGCAGCTTCGACCTCGTCCTCTCCGCGTTCGTGGCGCGGAACCTGCCGGACCTCGGGCGCGCCTTCGAGGAGTTCCGGCGCATCCTCGCGCCCGGCGGCACCGTGGTCACGCTCGAGATCACGGAGCCCTCGAGCCGCTGGATCGCCTCCCTCTTCCACTCCTACTTCGACCACGTCGTGCCGTGGATGGGCGCGGCCGCCCGGAGCGCCGGGCCCTACCGGTACCTCCCCGACTCGCTCCGGTACCTCCCCGACCGGGCCGGGATGCTCGCCCGGATGACCGCGGCGGGCTTCCTCCGGACGGAAGCGTGCCCGCAGTCGATGGGCATCGTCACGACCTACCTCGGCACCGCGCCCTCGGCACCGCCCTAGGACCCGCCCCGGGGCGGTCCCGCGGAGAGGGCGCCCCGGAGCTCGCGGACGGTCCTCGCCCGGGGTCCGCGTCCCCGGCCGTCCGCCCCCGCGCGTCCCCCCGCGCGGCCCGGTCCCCGCCGAGGGGAACGCGCGCCCGAGGTCGTGCGCCCGAGCGGGCGGAGAAGAAGGAGCTATAGACCGAGGCCCCCCTCGCGGCCCCCGATGTCCGCTGCCCCCTCCCCGGCGTTCGACGCCTTCGCCTACGCCCACCAGCACCGCGACCGGGTCGTCTGGATGAGCCAGAACACGAACCACCTGGTCCCGCCGGAGATCGTCCGGAACGCGGTGGAGGCGGCGCTCGGCGAGCGGGTCTACGAGGGGTACCCCTACGCTCCGGGCCACCCCGAGCTCAAGGAGCTCGTGCTCGCCGACTTCGGGGCCCGGCCCGGCACGAGCTGCCTCGTCACGTCGGGCGGCACCGAGTCGCTCTACATGCTGACCCGGGCGCTCCTTTCATCCGGCGACCACGTGATCGCCTCGGACCCGTCCTACCTGATCATCCACAAGTTCGTCGAGCTCGCCGGCGCGACGACCGACAACCTCGACATCTACCGCCCGCCCTACCGGCTCACCGCCGACCGGGTGAACGAGGCCGTCGGTCCGAAGACCCGGATGATCCTCCTCATCGATCCGCTGAACCCGCTCGGCAGCGGGTACCCCCGGGAGGAGGTCCGCGCCCTCGCCGAGATCGCCCACGACCGGCACCTCCTCCTCCTCAACGACGTCACCTACCGCGACTTCGCCGAGCAGCATACCCTCGCGGCCGAGTTCGCGCCGGACGAGACCCTGACCGTCTGGTCGGTCTCGAAGAACTGCGGCCTCGCGGGGCTCCGGCTCGGCGGCCTCCTCGCCCCCAAGGAGCTCGCGGACCGGGTCAATCGCTACAACACCAACGATCTCGGCGTCAACATCCTCGCCCAGCGGGCCGCCATCGCGCTCCTGCGGACGAAGTCCTCGTGGTTCCCCGCGGTCCAGGCGCAGACCCGGGCCAACCAGGACCGGATCCGGTCGGTCATCGGCCAGACCCCGGGGACCCGGCTGCCGGTCTTCCCCTCCCAGGCGAACATGTTCGTGATCGACCTCGAGGAGGCCCGGATCCGCCCCGAGGAGCTCCAGAAGGAGCTGCTCCTCCGGCACGGTGTCTTCCTCCGGGCCGGCAACTATCTCTCGCCCGCGCACGGTGCGAACTTCATCCGGGCCTCGTTCTCGAACCCGGCCTCGGACATCGAACGGTTCGCGGAAGCGTTCCCGATCGCCGTCGACGCGCTGCGTCCCCCCGCCCCCCGGGCCGCGTAGCGGCCGGGCCCCGCCGTCGGCGGCCGCGGCGGCGGAGCGCCGCCCCCTGGAGGAGCTCCTCCGTCCCCCCGATGGTCCAGGTCCAGCTCGTCGCCGAGGAGCTCCGGACGGGCGGCCCGGTCGCGTTCGGGTACGGGGGGACGCTCCCCGACATCGACGACCCCGAACGGCGCCTCATCGGGGTGGGCGTCCTCCGATCCCTCACCACCCCCAACGACCCGCGCCACCGGGGGAGGTGCGCGATCCACCCGCGGCCGGACGACCGGTGGGACGAGGAGACCGTCGGAGCAGGGGGCCTCCCGAGGTCGGGCCGGACGCGCGGCGGGTCACGCGCCGCCGGTCGGCCTCAGGCGGGCGTCGACGACGACGTGGACCCGGCCCGGTCCGTAGGCCTTGACCACCCGCGAGCGCGTCCCGTCCACCTCCGCACGGTGCCGGCCGAAGGCGGACCGCACCGCGGCCTCGGCCTCCGGGATCCCCCCCGCCGCGTCCGCCACGAGGTGGACGTGGACCGTGCCCCCGGCCGGCCCGAGCAGCCCGGCCGCCCGTCCGGCCCACGGCACGGCGGAGGGAAGGAAGCCGAGGACGACGCGGTCGACGGGGTGGGGCAGCTCGACCTCCCGGTTGTCCCCCAGCACGGCGGTCACCCGCCCGTCGAGCCCGTTCCGATGGATGTTCTCGACGAGGTACCGGAAGGCGGTCGGGTTCCGCTCCACGGCGGTGACGTGCACCGACGGCGAGCTCCGGGCGATCGGCAGGGCGAAGTACCCGATCCCCGCGAAGAGGTCGATCACCTGCTCGCCGGGACGGACCTCGCGGGCGAGCCGGGCCCGCTCGGACGTGTTCCCCCGGGAGAAGAGGAGGCGCGCGGCGTCGAACCGGTACCGCGTCCCGTGCTCGAGGACCTCGGTCTCGGTCGGGCCGCCGTGGATCGTCTCGAGGTCGGGCACCCGGTCCTCGCCCGTCACGGGTCCGCGGGGGCGGAGGACCGTGCGGACCCGGAGCGCGTCGGCGTACCAGCCGCCGAGATCGGGGAACCGGTCCCGGAGCCGCTCCGGCA
Organism: Thermoplasmata archaeon; assembly: GCA_027314915.1. GTDB lineage: Archaea > Thermoplasmatota > Thermoplasmata > Lutacidiplasmatales > UBA184 > JAKIVR01. The sequence continues at coordinate 9,743 of DAHUZZ010000018.1, forward strand.
GCGGGACGATCGCCACCTGGCCCCACCGGACGTATCGGCGCGGAAGGGCGCGCGCCTCCTCGTCGCCCCAGGCGGCGCGGGCCCGCTCCCGCAGCCGATCGACGGGGCCCGTCCGGGGACACATGGGGCCCGCGGGTTCAGCTCGGGGCCTTCGGCGCGACCGAGCCCTTCTCGAGGATCACGTCCAGGAACTGCTGGAGGTGGTTCACCAGGATCGGGTTGTCGGTGAAGCCGCACGCCTCGAAGGTGGGCGCCGCCATGAGGGCGTGGGCCCCGTCGGCGAGGACCTCGGTGGCGAGGAGGTTCGGCCGGCCCACGTAGGTGACCCCCTCCGGGACCCGCTGGAGCGGCGCGGTGATGAAGGTGACCTGCACGCCGCGCTTGACGGCGTGGGCGATCTTCTTCCCGAGCTCCTCCCGGATCTCGCCGATCTGGGGCGTGGTGAGGATGAAGCTCTTCGCGGAGGAGTCCAGGATCTCGCCGATCTTCGCGAGCACCTTCTCCCGCCCGCTGAGCAGGTAGACCAGCTGCGGCTCGCCGTGCTCGGCGACGAGCGTGTGGAGGAGGTTCAGCTTCTCGAAGACCTCCCCGATGGCGGTCTTGAGCTCCTCCGCGACGTCGAGCGGGGGCTTCGGCTGGTAGAGGACCGGCTTGCCGCCCGTCGGCGTGGCATACTTCTTCCCGACGAGCGACTCGAGGACCTTGTAGGAGCTCGTCCGGGGGATCCCGGCCGCGTGGGCGATCGTCGCGGCGTCCCCCACGCCCCGGGCCACGAGCGCGATGTAGGCCCGGGCCTCGTACAGCGTGAGCCCCACGCGGCCGAGCACCTCGACGGCGCGGCGGTACTCGGTGGTGATCTCGCTGCCGAGCGTCCCGGCCACCTGCTCGATCGTCGGCAGGGGCGTCCCGCCGTTCCCGGTTCGGGCCATGCGTAGCGTGCGGTCCCCGTTCTCCTAGCGCACCGGCTCGGCGAGCTGGAGCAGCGCGGCGGCCCCGAGGAGCTCCTCCGCCTCGGCGGCGGAGAGGAGCCCGCGCTGGACGAGGAGCTCCCGGACGGGCACCTGGAGCCGATCGGAGTCGTGGATGACCTCGGCCACCTTGAGGTAGCCCAGCTTCGGCGTGAGGATGGTGGCGAGCGCCGTCGACGCGAGGAGGTAGCGCTCGAGCGCCGCCGGGTTCGCGCGGATCCCCTCCACGCAGCTCCGGGCGAAGACCGGCAGGTAGTTCGCGAGGATCTCGCACGAGAAGAGGAGCTCGAAGGCGCTGAGCGGCATCATCACGTTGATCTCGAGCTGGCCGGCCTGGACGGCGAGCGCGTTCGCGGCGTCCGCCCCGACGACGTGGAAGGCGACCATGTCGAGGCACTCCGCCGCGGAGGGGTTCACCTTCGCCGGCATGATCGACGAACCGGGCTGGATCTCCGGCAGCCGGATCTCGTCGAAGCCCGTCGCCGGCCCGCTCGAGAGGAGCCTCAGGTCGTTCGCGATCCGGATGAGCTCGAGCGCGAGCCCGCGCAGCCAGCCCGAAGCGGCGGCGAGGGGGGCGCGGCTCTGCATCGTCTCGAGCGGGTCCCGGGCGGCGGTCAGGGGAAGTCCCGTGAGCTGCGCGAAACGCTCCACCGCGAGGGCCCGGAAGCCCGGGACGGTGTTGATGCCGGTCCCGACGGCGCTCCCCCCGAGCGGGAGCTCCGCGAGCGACGTCTCGACGGGCGGCAGCAGCTCGAGCGTCCTCCGGAGCGCCTGCGCGTAGGCGGCGAGCTCGCCGCCGAGCGTCACGGGCATCGCGTCCTTGAGATGCGTCCGCCCGGCCTTGGGGAGCTTCGCGAACTCCGTCCCCTTGGCCTCGAGCGCGGCCGCGAGCGTCTCGGTGGCCGAGCGCACCGACCGCAGCGCGAGGATCGTCGCCACCTGGGTCGCGGAGGGGAAGGTGTCGTTCGTCGACTGGCCCCGGTTCACGTGATCGTTCGGGCTGAGGGTCCCGTACTCCCCGCGCGGGCGGCCGGTGAGCTCGAGCGCCCGGTTCGCGAGGATCTCGTTCACGTTCATGTGGAGCGAGGTCCCCGCGCCGGCCTGGAAGACGTCGACCACGAACTGGTCATCGAAGCGGCCCTCGGAGACCTCCTGCGCCGCCCGGACGATCGCGTCGCCGAGGGCCGGGTCGAGCGCCCCCCGGGCGACGTTCGCCTCGGCGCAGGCCCGCTTGAGCAGACCGTAGGACCGGATCAGGTACCGGGAGCTCCGGAGGCCGCTGACGGGGAAGTTCTCCCGCGCGCGCAGGCTCTGGATCCCGTAGTAGGCGTCGGCCGGCACCTCCCGCGGTCCCAGGGAGTCCCGCTCGATCCGCACCGAAGCCATCCGAGGAAGCACCGAGCCCTCCCTGAAAACCTTTAGGCCCCGGCCCCCCGTGGACGCTCCGTCGGGACTCCCGGGCCGCGCGCCCCGGGGCGCCCCCCTAGGCCGTGGTCGATCCCCTGGTGCTCGGCTCCGACATCCTCGGCACGGTCGTCGCCGTGGCGACGCCGGCGCTGCTATGGCTCCTCCTCTTCGCCTGGGCCTGGGAGGACGAGCCCACCGCCCACGCCGCGGGGTTCGGCCGGAAGGTCTTCTGGCTCCTCCTGCCGGCCGCGTTCCTGGCCTCGCTCGCCAACGCGCCGTTCTTCGGCTGGAACGGCAGCGTCCTCGCCATCAACCTGGGGGGCGCCGCGATCCCCCTCGCCCTCAGCGTCCTCCTGCCCGCCCGGCTCCTCGGCCGAACGGGGTTCGCGAGCGTGGGCCGGGCGATCGCGATCGTCGCCGTGATCGCCGTTCTCCTCTTCGGCCTGGTCCTGATCCCCGCCGGCCCCGGCGCGGCGGGATTCGGGGCCTCCTCGTTCTCCTTCCCCGCCGCTCCGTCGTGGTCCACGCCGGTCGCCCCACCCCCCGCGCTGGCGCCGTTCCTCCTCGCCGGGACGGTCCTCGCCGGCGCCTACGCCGTCCTCGACCCCCGCACGCGGGGGCGGACGAGCGGATGGGGGGACCCGGCGCTCGGCTACGCCGTCCTGGCCACCGTCGCGCTCCTCGCCACCTACGCTACCACCGAGGCGGTGCCCGGCGTGGGGATCCTCTCGGCGTTCCCGGAGTATTTGCTCGCACCGTTCGCGGTCGGGCTGCTCGCCGTGCTGCTCTCCCGCCCGCTCCTCGGGCTCCCGCCCCTCGCCGCGATCGCCTTCGGCTACGCCTCCGCGACGGTGGGCGTCCTGGTCGGCGCCGACATCCTCCACCAGCCCCCGCTCTACGCCGGCCCCCCGGGGCTCCTCTCGATCGGGGGCGCCGGCATCCTCGACCTGGTCTACCTGAGCGGGCTCCTCGCGCTCGCGCTTGCGGTGCCGGCCTACTATCTGCGAGCCGGCTCCGCCCGGTCCCGCGACGCCCCCGTGCCGCCCCTGCCGTCGACGGTCGGCCCGACCCAGGAGTTCCGGGCCGCGCTCCTCGGCCGCTCCTCCGCCGGGCCCCGGGCGACGATCGCCGGCGCCGCCCGGGCGACCGACCTCGCCGTCGACCGGCTCCGGCAGCTCCGGGGACTGTCCGGCCCGCCCCCCGAGGGGGATCCCTGGAGCGGGCTCGACGTGCACCCGTGGCTCACGACCGACCACCTGAACCTCCGCGCGCTCGCCTCGAGCCCCGACCCCGGCCCGCGGGACGCCGACCGCGCGCTCTTCGCCGCCTACCAGCTGCTCCTCGCCGCGACCGAGGTGACCCGGCGGTTCTTCGGCACGGTCCGCCAGCGGGCCCTCGCCTTCCTGGTCGACCTCACGATCGTCTCCGTCCCGGCGGTCGTGGTGTGGGCGGTCCTGGCCGTGACCCTCCCGGGCAGCGCGGTCGAGGTCCTTTCGGGCGTGCCGTACAACACCGCGATCTTCGCCTACTCCGCCTACGGCTTCCTCTACTTCCTGGTCAGCGAGGTCCGTACGGGCACCACGCCGGGCAAGCGGCTCTTCGGGCTCGAGGTGAGGACCCGGGCGTTCGGACGCCCCGGCCCGGTGCCGCTCCTCGTACGGAACGCCCCCCGGCTGATCCCCCTCACCCTCGTGGCCGAGCTCCTCGGCGTCGCCATGGTCCTCTTCGCCGACCACGGGGGGCCGACGACCGTCCTCTTCGGCCTCTCCGGGCTCGCCGCCACCGTGCTGGCCCTGCTCGCGGTGGGCAGCGTGCTCTTCGTGGGCGGGATCACCTGCGGCCTGATGTCGCTCCGTGCCGATCGCGCACGGATCGGCGACCTCTGGGCCGGGACCTACATCCTCAGGCGCCCGGCGGGGCCGCCTTCGGCTCGTTCCTAGGGGCGGGCGGCCGCACGGCGGGGACGGGGGGCCCGGTCCGCTCGAGCGGGATCGAGATCGAGGAGACGTTCGCCTCGCGGCCGTCGCGGTTCACGAGCCGTTCGGTGTCGAGGCCGATCGAGCCGAGCTTCACCTGCCCCTCCAGGAACCTCCGCCGCACGACCTCGACCACGTCGACCGCCTTCCCGATGGCGTTCCCGCGGGCCTTCACGATGACCGGCCCCGGGCCGCTGTTGAGCTGCGCCACGACCTCAAAGACGTAGGTCATGGTGGGCTTGGTGCCGATGTAGACCGTATTCCCGAGGACCGGATCGCTCCGGGGCCGTGACGCCATCCCCGGTTGCGAGAGCGGGGCCATAAAAGGCTTTTTTCGGGACGTCTCTCCCTTCTAGCGCAGTCCTGTGTCGAGCGAGCATTTCCGGAGCAAAGGTTATGCGGACCAACCCGTCCCAACGCCCGCCGCGCAGGGGTGGCCCAGCTTGGTCAAAGGCGCCAGGTTGAGGTCCTGGTCTCGTAGGAGTTCGTGAGTTCAAATCTCACCCCCTGCATCACCCCGGTCGGGGATCCTCCGTGACGGACGGTTCGCGCCGCTGCACCGCCTGCGGCGGGACGGTCCCCGCGGGGGCCCCGCGCTGCCCGGTCTGCGATGCGCCGATCGGTGCGCCCGCGCGCGCCGCGCCCGGTCCGACGCCCCCCCACGCCCCGGCGGCGCCCGTGCATCCCCGGAGCGAGGAGGTCGAGGCGCGGCTGGGCCGGCTCAAGCAGTGGGCGGTGGCCGCCCGCAGCCTGGGGCTCGATCTCCCCGGATTGCCCGCGTGGGCCGAACGGTACGTCCGGTCCGGGGAGGAGGTCGAGGGCTGGCTCGACGTGCTCCGGGGGATCGAGCGGATCGCCCAGCAGCGGATCGTGGCCGCGCTGGAGGCCTGGAGGAGCCGGACGCAGGGCCGGCTCCGCCGGCTCGAGGCCTACTCCGTCGACAGCCGGCTCGAGCGCGAGGAGATCGCGGACGCGGTCCATGCCGCCAAGGGCGGCGAGGTCGCGCGGGCGCTCGCGATCTACCAGCGGGTCGACCGCGTCGTGGCGCTCAAGGAGCGGCACCTCGACCAGGCGCGCGAGGACCTCGAGCGGCTGCTGTCCCTCCTGCGGGACATGCAGGCGCTCGCCCTGCCGGCGCCCGATGACCCGGACCAGCTCGGGCCGGAGCTCGAGCGCGAGCTCGAGCGCGGCAAGCTCGCCGCCTTCAAGCAGCGGCTCCGCGAGCTCCACACCGCCGCCGTGGCGGAGCTCGAGCGGGAGATCCCCGGACTGGTGCGCTCGCTCGGCGACCAGCTCCTCAAGAGCCGGCGCGACGGGCTCAAGGTCGATGCCGACGCGGAGCAGCTCGCCCGCGCCGCCCGCGCGCTGGCCCGGGGCCGCCCCGAGGACGCCCTCCGCAGCCTGCGCCGGGTGAGCTCGATGGCCAGCGGACCGCGCCCGCCCGGCGACTAGGCCCGTTACCGGGAACCGGGTCGCGCTCCTACGGAAGGGGGAGCGGTAGTCGCCACTCCGTCCGCCGGTGGACCCGGGCCGGGGGGACCCCTTGCGCCGTGGGGACGCGGGCTCCGGTCGGAAAAGATGGGACGAAGTAGGCGCACGCGGGTCGCCGATCGGTTGCGGTAGGGACCCGGAGCGCCCGCTCGCCCCACGACGGCGCCGACCCGCGAACCCCTCGGCGTGGCTGCCGATGCTTCTCTTCGTCTCCCGGGTGCGCTCCTCGCCGGCCGGATCCGCATCCGCCGGCCGACCGGCGGGCGCGTCGGGCGCCGCCGGGAACTCCACTTCCCCGGAGCTGGCCGGCGTACCGGGCTGGATCTCGCCGCCCCCCACGGGCCAGTGGTCGGGCACGATCCGGTTGAACGGCTCCTTCGGGGACCTCTCCGATACCTGCTGGGACATGGACGGGGCGGGGGGGTTCTCCTTCCACCTCACCACCACCTCCGCCGGCTGGCTCGGGGTCTTCGACGGGTCGTTCCCCGTCCACTTCACCGAATGCGGGGCGACGACCCCGTCACGAACGTACGCGGTCGACCCGGTCGATTTCGGGAACCCCCAGCTGGGCTTCGGATTCGGAGCGCCGGTGCCGTCGGACCGCGAAGGGCTCTATCTCGAGGGGGACGGTTGGCTCGCGGACGTCGCCACGCGCGTTTCGTCCCAGGTCCCCGCGGGCCTACCCTTTGGGTACGGGGGGCTCCAGCTCCAGCGGATCCCGCTGGAGATCGGGTCCAGCAGCTCGACCCCCCTCTGCCTCCTCTGCGACCTGAGCGGCAACAGCATCCCGGGCCCCACCACGCTCCCGTGGTCGACCGCGTGCAGCGCCCTGGACGTGCCCTGCGTCGGGACCTTCGAGCTGACGACGGTCGCCTTCGCGCCGGCGACGTCGGGCACGCATCTGGAGGCCACCTTCCACGAGTCGAAGCTTCCTCCGGGTCGGAGCTGGTGGGTGAACGTGACCCAGCTGGTGCCCGGCCTCGATCCCTCGCTCCCCGCCCGGCAGACCGCCTCCGGGACCGGTGCGACGATCTCGGTCCCGGTCTCGGGGGAGGGAGTCTACCTCTACCAGGTGGCCCCGGTGCGCGCCGCCCCGCGGGGCGTGGGGCTCTCGGCCGGACTGAAGGGGACCACCTGGAACGTGACCGTCACGGGGGTCTATCCTTCGGACCTCCCGCGGGGCATCGTCTCCGAGAGGATCGGGGGGGTCTCGGGGGCGGCGGCCGCGGCCTTCGACGGTGCCTGGCCCCGCCCGGGCGCATCGAACGTGACCGTCGCGGCCCCTTCGTCGAACCGGTCCGAGTACCTGACGGGGGGGACATCGTATCGATCTCCCCCGGGTCCGGCGCGTGGGCAGAGGACCTGAACGGGGCGACGGTGACCCTCGATGCGGGGACCCACTTCCTCGGGTCGCTCACCTTGAACGACTCCTTCCTCGCGAACCTGGCCACCCTCGACCTGCCCTACGACCGCCCGCTCCCCTCCCGAGGACTGTTCCCCGTCGGGTGCGCGAACATCACGGTGCCCCTCCACGTCGTCCACCGGACGCTCCAAGGCCACGTCGGGGTGACGCGGTCGATCGGTGGCGCGAACGCGACGACACGGCCGAGCTCCCTCTCGGGCTGCCGGGACATCGCCCCCCTCGGCCTCCGGGGCGCTCTGTCGATCGGCCAGCTCGGCAACCTGACCGTCGGGACCGACGACGACCAGAGCGCCTACCTCCTCTCCTTCAACGCCACCGGGCCCAGCGGTACCGTCACGAACGCGACGCTCATCGTACCCCGGTCCGACGTCCCCGCCGGGTTCGTCCCCACGGTCTTCCTCCACGGGGCGGAGCTCCTGAACCCGAGCGTTACCGAGACGGCGGCGGACTACGTCGTCAACTTCACGATCCACGTCAGCACCGACGGCGTGGACCTCCTCGGGGTCCCGTCCACCCCCGCTCCGCCGGCGCCCGCCGGGCCGTTCGGCCAGCTCTGGGCGGCCCTCGAGGACCGCCCCCTGCTCCGGACCGGCCTCGTCGTCGTCCTCGCCCTCGGCGTGGTGCTCGCGGTGGTCGCGGCCTCCCGGCGAAGCACCCCGAAGCGTCCCTCCTGGGGCGGGAACGGGCCTCCGCGGTCCCCCGCCGAGGAGGGCGGAGCCCCTCCCCGAAGGTTTGCGACGTCAGCCGACGTTCGGGGGTCCGGCCCTAGAGGATCTTCTCGTAGATCCGGACGTCCTCGCCCCAGAAGTGCTTCCGCAGCGTCCCGGCCTCCTTGAAGCCGGAGGCCTTGAAGAGCGCGAGCGCCTCCTGGAACCGTACCAGGACGTCGACGAAGAGGGAGCGGGCGTTCGCGTGCTGCGCCCAGCCGTGGGCCGCCGCGAGCAGCGCCGTCGCGATGCCGTGGCGGCGCTCCTCGGCATCGACGCAGAGATTGATGAGCTGGCAGGCGCCCGCGCCCATCCGGCAGCCCACGATGCCGATGAGCCGGTTGCCGCGCTTCGCGGCGAAGTAGGTGACCCCCTCCATGCCGCTCGTGAACTCGAGCGGCGTGGGCTGCCACTCGCGCTGGACCTCCGGAGGGAACCCCGCGTGGTAGGGCTCCCAGACCTTCCGGAAGAGCGCGACGACGTCGGGCACGTCCTCGTGGGTGAGCCGGCCGATGAGGAGCGGCGGGGCCTCCTTGACCTCGGGGGGCTTCGCGGCGCCCTCGGTCGCGGGTCGTTCGGCGCGGCGCTCGACCTTCTCGACCTGGTTCTCCGTGCCCACGACCGTCGTGCCCCCGCCCAACGGCGAGCACGACCGGGTCCGCCGACTTGAGCCTTGCTGCTTAGGACCCGGCGGCCCGGGCGCGCCCTACGGGGTGTGGCGCGACGGGGTGCGCGGGAACGGGGTCGTGTCGCGGATGTGCTCGCGCCGGGTCACGAACCTCAGGAGCCGCTCGATGCCGATGCCGAAGCCGGCGTGGGGCACGTTGCCGTGCCGCCGCAGGTCGAGGTACCAGTCGTACTCGGCGGGGTCCACGCCCCGGGCGCGCAGCTGCTCGGTGAGCCGCTCGATGCTGGTCTCGCGGCAGCTCGCGCCGACGATCTCGCCGTACCCCTCGGGTCCCAGGAGGTCGGTGGCCTCGACGGTCCTCGGGTCGTCGGGGCTCTGCAGCATGTAGAACGCCTTGGTCTCGCGGGGGTACCGGGTGATGAAGAGCGGGGATCTCGATTCCAGGGTGAGCGCGCGCTCCTCGGCGGTGCCCAGGTCGCGGCCCCAGGCGAAGTCGAACCCCTGCGACCTCAGCCGGTCGACGGCCGACTCGTAGCTGATCTTCGGGAACGGGGCGACGATCGAGAGCAGCTCCGAGGGCGGTCGCCCCAGGAGCTCGAGCTCCCGGCCGGAGCGCTCGGCGATCTCGTGGAGCACGCTCACGAGCATCCGCTCGATGAAGTCGGTCAGGCCGTCCAGGTCGCACCAGGCGAGCTCGACCTCGAGGTGCATGAACTCGGTCAGGTGCCGCGGCGTGCGCGACTTCTCCGCCCGGAAGGAGGGCGTGAGGGCGTAGACCCGCTCGTTGGGGGCGAGGAGCGCTTCCAGGTAGAGCTGCGCCGTCTGGGAGAGGTAGCCCGGCCGGCCGAAATAGTCGAAGCGGAACGCCTCGGCCCCGCCCTCGGCCGCGTTGCCGGTCAGGATGGGCGGGGTCACCTCGAGCACCTCCTCCGCGTCGAAGAAGCGGCGGAACGCCCGGAGCAGGGAGGCCTTGAGCCGCCACATCGCGACGTGCTCCTGCGAGCGGACCGCGAGGTGGCGCTGGTCGAGGAGGAACTCCTCGGTCTGGTCCTGGAAGATGGGGAAGGGGGCGCCCGCGTCGATCACCGTGATCTCCTCGGCCCGGAGCTCCCGGCCGCCGGGCGCGCGCCGATCCTCCGCGACCGTCCCTCGGACGCGCACCGCGCCCTCGATCTGGACGTGCTCGGCGGCGGCGAACGCGGGCTCGCCGAGGGCGTCGCGGCGGGCCGTGATCTGGAGCGTCCCGGTCCGGTCCCGGAGCTGGAGGAAGAGGATCCCCCCCGAGGAGCGCGACCGCAGGACCCAGCCGCGGACGGAGAGCTCCTGGCCCAGCCCCGCCGGCTCGAAGGCCCGCGCGACCGGGACGATCTCCGTCACTGGTACTCACGCCACTTGTGGCCGCACTTCGTGCACTCGAAGATCCGGGTCTCGGGCTCGTCGGCCCCGCGGGTCTGGCGGAGCACCCAGTAGGCCTTCGGGTTCCCGCACTTGGGGCACTCCTCGTCGGCGGTCGGGAGCGTCGCGGCGACCTTCTCCTCGACGACGGCCATCTTCTGGCCGGTGGCCGCGGAACGTCCGACCTCCTTGCCCTCGCCCATCTTCACCTTCGTCCCGCAGGAGGCGCAGACCCACGAACCGGCGCCCTTGTCCGGGCGCATCAGACGCTTGCACTTGGGGCAGAACATCCTGTACTTCAGCCGTCGGAGAGTATTTACCGTCGCCACCGCGGGCCGGGGGCGGCGACCGGCGCTAGAGCACCTGGGCCGCGGTGCCCGCGCTCGAGGGGGGCGCGTTCGGGGCGGCCACGCTCAGCGGCAGCGGCGAGGGTTTCGCGCCCGGCGCGAGGAGGCCGCGGAGATGCTCGGTGCGCCGCGTGAGGTCCTCCTTCGTGGCGATGTCGTGCCGGACGTAGAAGCGGCCCCGGACGGACCGGAGCGCGACCTCGACCCGCGCGCCGGCCTCCCAGATGGCGCTCGCCTCGCCCACGAGGGCGAGCCCGCGGCTCGAGGAGAGCCGCACCTGCCCCGGCCCGATCGACTCCACCGCCCCGAAGTACAGCCGGACGCCCGCGTCCTCGATCGACGGGGCGTCGAACTCGACGACCGCCCCGAGCTCCGGCGCGCCCCCGTAGCCGTTCGGGACGACGTACTTCACGACGCTGGCCCGCAGCCGGAACCGGACCAGGTCGCGATCGACCGATCCGGTCGCGACCCCGTACATCAGCTGCTCGAACTGCCCGGGCTCGTAGAGCGAGAGCACGTTGAGCGACTCGGGATCGCCGAACCGGGCGTTGAACTCGAGGAGCTTCGGGCCCCCGGCGGTGAGCATGAAGCCGCCGTAGAGGACGCCGCGGTAGGAGAGCCCCTCGGCGCGCAGGGCGGCCACCGTCCTCACCAGCACCTCCAGGGCGGCCTCGCGGTGCTCGGCGGAAAGGAAGGGGAGGAGGTGGTCCCGCTGGCTGTAGGCGCCCATCCCCCCGGTGTTGGCGCCCCCGTCGCCCTCCAGCGCCCGCTTGTAGTCCTGGACCGCGGGCAGGGGGTAGATCCCGGAGTCGGTGACGAGGGCCATGAGGCTGAACTCCTCGCCCTCGAGCCGTTCCTCGACGAGCAGCCCCTGGGCCCCGGCGGGCGAGGCGAGGAGCCGGCGGGCCGCGAGGAGCCCCTCCTCGGCCTCCGCGAAGTCCCGGCCCTGGACGAGGACCCCCTTGCCGGCGGTCAGGCCGACCGGCTTCAGCACGAACGGAGCGCCGATCTCTGCGATCGCCGCGGCGAGCCCCGGCCCGGAGTCCACCGCGACCACCCGGGGCTGGCCGGGGACGTGGTACCGCGCGAGCAGCTCCCGGCAGAACCGCTTCGAGCTCTCGATCCGGGCGGCGGACCGGGAGGGGCCGACCACGGGGATCTCCTCGGCCCTCAGCGCATCCGCGACGCCGGCGGCGAGCGGAGCCTCGGGACCGATGACCGCGAGCTTGATCCGCCGGGCCCGGGCGGCCGCCGCGACGGCCGTCGGGTCCTCCGGCCGGCCCCCGATCCAGCGCTTCGACACCCGGGCGAGCCCCGGATTGGGCTGCGCGGAGATCGCGTAGACCTCGGATCCGGCGCGGCTCAGCGCCTCGGCGAGCGCATGCTCCCGGGCTCCGCCGCCGACCACGAGGACCCGCACGAGCGCTCCGCGGCCGACCGAGGGGACCCCGAATATAGCCATGGCGGGACGGAGCGGCCGGGCCGCCCGTCGCCGGGCCGGCGCCCCCGCCGGCGGCCGGACGGGACCCTCCCCGTTGCCGCCACCGTTAAGAACCGAACCGAGGTGGGCAGCCCGCTACCCATGGACATCCACGTGGTGGAGAAGGAATCCGACTCCCTCCGGATCGAGGTGCCGAAGGGCGAGGAGACGCTCCTGATCCCGCTCGTCGAGCTCCTCCAGCAGGAGGAGAAGGTCGTCGAGGCGCGGTACTTCCTCGGCCATGCCTTCCTCGACCGCCCCGCCCTCTACCTCAAGACCAAGGGCGAGAAGCCGCAGCAGGTCCTCAAGCGGGTCCTCAAGGACCTGGCCGACCTCTACGGCGACATCCTCCAGGGCTTCGACAAGAAGGCCGAGAAGATCAAGGCGTGAGAGCGGGGGAAACCCGGATGCTCAAGGAGTGCCTCCAGCACGGCTACTTCCGCCAGGAGACCTGCCCGGTCTGCGCCCAGCCCGGCCGGTTCCTGATGAACGACCGGGAGCTCGATCACCTGGGCCGCGTCATGACCGGGGTCCTGCGGCACTTCCCGGAGAAGTACGGGCTCACCATCGACGAGCACGGCTGGATCTCCCTCCCGGCCCTCGTGAAGGCCATCTCGAGCCAGCACCGGGGCTACCACTGGCTCCGCGCGCACCACCTGGTGGCCATCGCGCAGAGCGACCCCAAGGGCCGCTACGAGGTGCGCGACGACCGGATCCGCGCGACCTACGGCCACACGGTCGAGGTCGCGCTCGACCTCCCGACCGAGAACATCCCCGACGAGCTCTACTTCCCGGTCACCGCCGACGAGGCGTCGATCGTCCTCGAGGTCGGGCTCAAGCCCACGGACCGTCGGAAGGTCCACCTCTCGCGGACCGCGGAGGACGCGCGGGCGGCCGGGGCCGTCCGGACCCCGGAGCCGGTCATCCTCACCATCGACACGAAGGGCGCCCGGTCCGAGGGGATCGTGATCATGCAGGCCGGGAAGACCGTCTTCCTGGCCGACCACGTCCCGCCGGCCTACCTGCGCCGCCACGCCGGGTCCGCGACCCCCGCGGCGTAGCGCCGGGCCGCCGGAGGAGCCGGCTCACTCCATCACGACGTTCGACATGTACTGCGTCGAGACGTACACCGTGACGTCCAGGTGGCTCGACGCGGGGTACTGGTTCAGCCAGACGAAGTAGTAGGTGTCCGTCACGATGGCCGAGAAGTCGACCAGCGCGGAGGTCGAGGTGACGGGGATCGCCGCCGGCGTCGCGGGCGCCCCGTCGTGGAAGAGGAGGAACTCGGTGCTGTTGAACACCTCCTCCGTCAGCACCGCCCCGGGCGGGTTCAGGACCGTGAAGTTGCCGACGATGTAGTCGCCCCCGGTCACCGCCCCGGAGAAGTAGGTGTAGTTCCCCGGCCCGACGTGGAGCCCCCAGATGTGGGTGAGCGGGTCCGCCGCCACCGGCGGGCCGGTGTAGAGCGCGTAGGCCATCGTGGCGATGAGCCCGAGCGAGACCCCGACGACGAGGAGCATCCGGAGCCCCTTGTGGAGCTTGAGCCGGCGCAGCTTCCAGCGGACGCCCCGGGCCGGCAGCTGGGCGAAGGACTTGCCGCACGAGGGGCAGCTCACCACCCCGGGGGGCGTCGCGTCGCCGCAGGTGGGGCAGGTGCCCCATCCGCCGGGCGGGGGGTCCGGCATCGCCCGACCGTGCCGGGGGAGGTCATCCCCCCTTCGTACGAACGCCGGTTCAGCCCTTCGTCCGGGGCAGCCCGATGTTGACCACGACGTTCTTCCGCCGGGTGTAGAACTCGACCGAGGCGCGCCCCTGCTCGGAGCCGATCCCGCTCTCCTTCACGCCGGCGAACGGCGACTGCGGGAAGGAGGCCGGGGGGTCGTTGATCATGACCATCCCGCACTCGAGCCGGCGGGCCACCTGGTGGGCGACGGCGAGGTCGCGGGTCCAGACCGAGCCGAGGAGGCCGAACTCGGTCGCGTTCGCGAGCCGGAGCGCGTCGTCGAGCCCGTCGAAGGGGAGCACCGAGAGCACCGGCCCGAAGATCTCCTCCCGGACCACCCGGGAGTCGGGGGCCACGCCGTCGAGCACCGTGGGCGGCAGGAAGTTGCCCCGGGCGAGCGGGCCCTCCGGATAGGGGGCGCCGCCGGTCACGACGCGGGCGCCCTCGCTCCGGGCCCCCTCGACGTAGCCGAGCACCCGTTCCTTCTGCTCCCGCGAGACGAGCGGGCCCATCTCCACGCCGGGCTCCGTGCCGGCCCCGACCTTGAGCTTCGCCGCGATCCGGGCGACCTGCTCGACGAACGCCAGGTGGAGGGAGCGGTGGACGAGGAGCCGGGAGCCGGCCCAGCACATCTGGCCGGCGTTGCCGAAGATCCCCCAGATGACGCTCTTCGCCGCGCGCTCCAGGTCGGCGTCGGGGAAGACGATCACCGGGCCCTTGCCCCCGAGCTCGAGGGTGAGCGGGACGCGCCGGGCGGCGGCGAGCTCGGAGATCCGGTGCCCGACCTCGACGCTGCCCGTGAAGGAGACGCTGCGGCACCGGGGGTCGCCGAGGAGCGCCTCGCCGACCTCGGGGCCGGCCCCCACGACGACGTTGAAGATCCCGTCGGGGATCCCGGCGACCTGGGCGAGCGCGGCCATCCGGAGCGCGCTCAGGGGGGTGAGGGTCGCCGGCTTGAGGACGACCGCGTTGCCCGCGGCGAGCGCCGGCGCGACCGACCGCATGGCGAGGACGAGGGGGAAGTTCCAGGGCGCGATGTGGACGGTGACGCCGAGCGGCTCGCGCAGCGTGTAGTCGAGCCGCGGGCCGGGCACGGGGATGGTCTCGCCCTCGAGCTTGTCGGCGAGCCCCGCCGTGTACTCGAGGGTCCGGACCACGAAGAGGATGTCCCCCTTCGCCTCCCGGAGCGTCTTGCCCTGGTTGAGCGACTCGAGCTCGGCGAACGCGTCCGCCTGCTCCTCGAGCTTCTGGGCGAGCCGGAAGAGCGCCTTGGTCCGGCGGGCGCCGTCCTCCCCGGCCCACCCGGACCGGTCGAAGGCCTCCTGGGCGGTCTCCATGGCCCGCCGGGCGTCCTCGCGCGAGGCGACGGCCACCGAGGCGAGCGGTTCGTTGCTCGCCGGATTGAGGAGCGTCCGGCGCGCGCCCGTCGAGCCGCCCGTCTCCTTCCCGCCGATGTAGAGCTCGTAGTTCGCCGCGCTCCCCGCCGACATGTACGTCCGGCGCGGTCGACGACCGGCCGCGGGATAACCGTTCCGTCGAACGGGCCCCTCAGCGCGTCACGGCGTAGGAACGGCCCTTCCACTCGATGGGCGCGTCCGACTCGCCGCGCCGGATGGACGCGGCGACGAGCAGGACATAGTACCCGACGGCCACCGGGAAGAGGAGGCCGTAGCCCGCCGGGACCTTCACGGCGCGGGTGAACCCGACGTGCTTGCCGAAGAGGGCGATCCAGAGGAGGGCCCCCATCGCGACGAGGGGGAGGGACCCCACCGCGAGCCCGAAGGGGAGGAGGCCGAGCGGGAGCCAGAAGAACCCCACGAGCCCGGCGAGGAAGCCGACCTGGCGGGCGAGGCGGTACTCGGTGCCGTGGATGTTCTTGAGCAGTCCCTCGAACATCTCCGCCCGGTCCCGGTACATCCGGGTGCTCAGGAGCTCGGGGGCCCATCCGATCCGGAGCTTGAGGCCGGCCGCCCGGTAGAGCTGGGCGAGCCGGACGTCCTCGAGGACGAACTCGCGGACCGCCGCGTGGCCCCCCACCCGCGCGTAGGCGCTCCGCGTCGTGAGGAGGAACTGTCCCGTCGCGGCCGCGGCGCGCGAGGTGTCCCGGTTGATCCTCGGCGCCCGGAAGTAGGTGAGCACCATCTGGATGTGGAACGGCAGCACGACCCGTTCCCAGACGCCGCGGGTCTCGGTCCGGGGGATCAGGGTGACGAGGTCGGCGCGCTCCCGGAGGAGATGGAGCACCGCGGACCGAACGGACCCGGGGCGGTGGACCACGTCCGCGTCCGTGAACAAGAGCAGCTCCCCGCTCGCGGCCTCCGCGCCGAGCGAGCAGCCCCAGTTCTTCCCGACCCATCCCGGCGGCAGCGGGGGCTCCTCCACGAGCTTCACGCGCGGCCCCCGGGCCCGCGCGACCTCGCGGGTCCGGTCCGTGGAGCGGCCATCCACGACGATGATCTCGAGCCCCGGATACTCCTGCGCGAGCAGGCTGTCGAGCGCCGGCCCGAGGTCCTCCTCCTCGTTCCGGGCCGCCACGATCACCGAGACCGTGGGGAGCGGCCCCGTCGCGGCCGGGCCGTCGGCCCCCCCGACCTTCGGGACCCGCAGCGCCAGGTAGATCGCGGCGCCCTGGAAGAGGAGCGCGATCAGGCCGAGGGCGAGCAGGAGCACCACCTCGGGCAGGGAGGGCATCATCGCCGCCACGCGGCGCGACACTTAAACTGAAGGCGGCCCTCCGTCGGCGGGGCGCAGGGTGCCGACCGTCGAACATCCGCGCATCCGGCCCGGAGCGCTCGAGGACCGGACCTACCAGGCCGACATCGCCCGTCGGGCGATCCGCGACAACACCCTCGTGGTCCTCCCGACCGGCCTCGGGAAGACCGCGATCGCGATCCGGGTGATCGCGGAGGCCCTGCTCGAGCGGCCCAGCGACTCCGTCCTGGTGCTCGCCCCGACCCGGCCGCTCGTGGACCAGCACGCCCGGAGCATCGTCGAGTTCCTGTTCTCCCCGGAACCGGTGGTGCTCACCGGGGCGATCGCGCCCGGGCGACGGGCGGAGCTCGTCCGGCCCCCCCAGGTGATCGTCGCCACGCCGCAGGTCGTCGCGAACGACCTGCTCAAGGGCGGCTTCCCGCTCGACCGGGTCTCGCTCGTCGTCTTCGACGAGGCCCACCGCGCCGTCGGCGACTACGCCTACGTGGCGATCGGCCGGAGCTTCCAGGACCGGGGCACCCGCATCCTCGCGATGACCGCGTCGCCCGGGGCCCGGATCGAACGGGTCCGGGAGGTGGCGTCGAACCTCGGGATCCGGCGCATCGAGCACCGCTCGGCGAGCGATCCGGACGTGCTTCCCTACACCCACTCGATCCAGGTGGAGCCGGTCAAGGTCGCGCTCCCCGTCGAGGTCCAGCGGCTGGGGATCCTCCTCCGGACCGCGGTCGCACGACGGCTCGAGGAGCTTCGGCGGCTCGGCGTCGCGCCCCCGGGCGAGATCTCCCGGCGGGAGCTGCTCGCGATCGGCCAGAACCTCGATCGCCAGATCGCCGCCGCGCGCCACCGGGGCGAGGCGGCGCCGGGCGCGGTCTGGGCGGCCCGGACGGCGCAGGCCATCGCGATGAAGGGGAACCACGCGGTCGAGCTCGCCGAGACGCAGGGCATCGAGGGGCTCCGGCAGTACCTCGCCCGCCAGTCCGAAGGGGACGGCGCGCGCCGGTCGCCCGCCGTCCGGGGATTCCTCGGGGACCCGGACGTCGCGACCGTGCTCCGGGAGCTCGACCGGGTCACCCTCGAGCATCCCAAGATCGCCCGCGCCGTGGCCATCGTCTCCGACGAGATGGCGCGGAACCCCGAGGCCCGCGTCATCCTGTTCACGCAGTACCGGCAGACCGCGGAGAAGCTCGTCCACGAGATCGAGCAACGGGGCGACCCGCGGCTCCGCGCCGTCCGGTTCGTCGGGCAGTCGAGCCGGGGCGCCGACGGCGGGATGAGCCAGAAGGAGCAGGCCGGGATCCTGGACCGGTTCCGTCGCGGCGAGGTCAACTGCCTCGTGGCCACCTCCGTCGCCGAGGAGGGCCTCGACATCCCGTCGACCGACCTGGTGGTGCTGTACGAGCCGGTGCCGGACGAGATCCGGACCATCCAGCGCCGCGGCCGCACCGGGCGGGCCCGGACCGGGCGCGCCCTCGTCCTCATCGCCGAGGGGACCCGGGACGAGGGCATGTACCGCGCCGCGCTCGCCAAGGAGCGTCGGATGCAGGAGATGCTCGAGCGGGTCGAGCGCGAGCGCGGGGGCGGGGCCCCCGTGGAGACCGGCGCTCCTCGATCCCGCGCGTCGGTCCAGACGGTGCTCAGCGAGTTCCCGGACGCGCCCCCGTAGGCGGCCGCGGGGCTCCGCGGGGCCGCTTCTCCACGCCGGCGTCGGTCCAGTAGGCGCTGATCATCCGCGCCGGCGTGCGGTCGAACCATCCCGGTCGCGGGATCCGCCGGGGCGCGGGCCGCGCGAGCCGCTTCGAGCCCCCCGTGAGCACGACGAAGGGGATCCCCCCGCGGCCGGCGAGCTCGGCGAGGGGACGGGTCCCGAGCTTGTGCAGCAGGCTGCCGTCACGGTAGATAGCATCCGCTCCCACGAGGACGATCTCCGCGCTGCGCACGGCCCGCGCACGGGCGCGGTCGGCCACGACCCGGACCGGTACCCCCCCCGCCCGGAGCGCGCGGGCCAGCTCGAGCGCCTCGCGGCCCGGGCGGCTGCGAAGGATCGTGACCCGGATCACGGGCCGGACGCGCGAGCGTTCGAGGACCGCCCGACGGAGGACCGAGCTCGCGCTCAGCGTGAGGACCGCTCGGTACCCCGTGAGCTCGCGGCGGGCCGTTGCGACCACCCCCCGCTGCTCCCGGGCGATCCGGCGCTCCCACCGCTCCACCCATCGCCGAAGGCTCGGGCCGGCCACCCCGGCGGTCCCGCTCCCGAGCGCCGCGAGCTCGTCCGCCAGGCGGAGGAGGGGCCCCATGGTCGGTTGGGCCCGGGCGAGGCCGAGCGACCAACGGCGGAGCGCGGAGCGCGGGACCCGATGCCCGGGGCCCGGGGCCGCCCGACGGAGCTCGCGGAGCGCCTCCTCGGCGAGCGGGTAGGCGCCCCGGCGCCGATCGCGACGGATCTCCGACCACTCCGGTTCCCGGGGGCCCTGAGCTCCGGGCGACATCGCGGGGCGACCCTACCGGCCGGTGCTCCCGAAGCCGCCGTTCCTCCCCTCGACGACGGTCACCTTGCCGACCTCGAACCGGGTGCTCTCCTCGGCGACCAGCCGCACCTGGCCGATCCGGTCCCCCGCGCGGAGGGCGAACTCGCCATCGAAGAGGTAGGTCAGGGGGACCTGGACCTCGCCGGAGTAGTCGTGGTCGATCGTCCCGGGCGCGTTGGCCATGAGCACCCCTTGCGTCGCGAGGCCGCTCCGCGGCCGCATCTCGAGGAAGGTGTTCGGAGGGCAGCGCATCCTCAGCCCGGTGCGGACCCGGCTCACCGTGCCCCGCCGCAGCACGACCGCTTCCGCGGCATGGACATCGAAGCAGGCGGAGCCGGGGGTGGCCCGCCGGGGGAGCGGCACCTCGGGGAACTCGGGCAGCCGCTCGACGATCACGACGAAGGAGCGTTCGTCCATCGGGCCGGCAACGCCTCCCCCGCTTTAGAGCCCGGAGGCCCGGCCGGCACCCGCCGGCCCGTCCTCGGAACCGGGGATGGCGCGGGAGGCGAGGTACTGCATGACGAGCGTCCCCTCCGCACGCCGGATCATCTTGCCGAGGGCCGGGGGGCTCTGGCCGGTGAGGCCGGCGAGCCGGGTGAGCGTGATCCGGCGGGGGACCACGTAGTAGCCGAGCGCCCAGGCCCGCGCGAGCACCGCCCGCTGGCGATCGGTCAGCTCCCGGTCCTTCCCCTCCGAGCCGTAGGGCCGGGTCGAGGAACGCACCATCCGGAACTCGAGGCCCTCGTGCCGCAGCCGGTCGAGCACCTTCCGGAGCGGCCGCGCCTCCCCGTGGAAGGAGGCGCGCACCGACCGCTCGTCGATCCGGAACGGGGCGGTCGGGCTGATGCGGCTGCCGGCGAGCGAGAGGAACCGCTCGAGCGCCTCGGGGTTCCGCTGCCGGACGAGCAGCACGTACTCGCGCCGCCGCGGGTCCCGGCCGACGACCTCGAAGCTCTGGAGGCCGTACTGCCGCCGGATCTCCCGGGACTCCCGCTCGAGCTCCTCGTCGGACCGGAGCGGTCCGCGGTGACGGACCCGCAGGAGCTGGAGCCGCCACCCCCGCTCGAGCCGCAGCGTCTCGAGCAGCTCGACCTGCTCGAAGTGGGCGAACAGCCGTTCCGGCAGGATGCCGAGGGCCGTCAGGTCCTCGGTCCGGAACTCAAGCGTCACCGTCAGCATCGGGGGCGCCGAGCCGAGGTTCCGATATGAACCCTTGCGGGCCGGTCCCGCTTTAAATACGGTCCCCGGCGTGCCGGGCGGGATGCCCGCGCGGTCGCTCCGGGGCTTCCTCGACGAGCTCGAGCAGGGTGGGGACCTCCTCCGGGTCCGGTCCCCGGTCGACCCGCGGCTCGAGATCACGGAGATCACGCAACGGGTCGTCCGTCGCGACGGCCCCGCCCTCCTCTTCGAGAACGTCCGGGGGAGCCGGATGCCGGTCGCGATGAACCTGCTCGGCTCCTCGCGACGGATCGCGAAGGCGCTGGGCGTCGAGCAGGTGGAGGCGGCCGCGGCGAAGATCGGCGCCCTCGTCCACCTCCGCCCCCCGGCGGGGATCGCGGGCGCGCTCCGGGACCTGAGCGGGACGCTCCGCAGCCTGGAGACGCTCCGATCGCTCGCCCCCAAGCGGGTCCGCTCGGCCCCCTGCCAGGAGGTCGAGGATCCGAAGGTCGACCTGGACCAGCTCCCGATCCTGACCTGCTGGCCGGGCGACGGCGGCCGGACGATCACCTTCCCCATCGTCATCACCTCGAATCCCGAGACCGGGGAGTCCCACACCGGCATCTACCGGCTGCAGCAGTACGGCCCCGACACGCTGGGCATGCACATCCAGGTCCACCGGATCGGGGCGAGCAACTACCGGAAGTGGGCGGCGCGGGGCGAGAGGATGCCGGTCGTCGCCGTCCTCGGCGCCGATCCGGTGTCGATCTTCGCCGGGCTCTCGCCCGTACCGGAGGGGATCTCGAACTTCGTGTTCGGCGGGCTCCTCGCCGGCGAGCCCCTCGAGCTCGTCCGGGCGCGGAGCTGCGACCTCGAGCTGCCCGCCCAGGCGGAGATCGTCCTCGAGGGGTACGTCGACCCGGCCGAGCGGCACGTGGAGGGCCCGTTCGGCGACCACACGGGCTACTACTCCGCGCCGGAGGAGTTCCCGGTCTTCCACGTCACCCGGGTCACCCACCGGGCCGATCCGATCTACCTCAGCACCGTCACCGGTCGGCCCCCGACCGAGGACGCCATCCTGGGCAAGGCGGTGGAGCGCGTCTTCCTGCCGGTCGTGAAGCTCGTCCTGCCCGAGATCGTCGACATGGAGCTCCCGCTCGAGGGGATCTTCATCAACGTCGCGATCGTCGCGATCCGGAAGTCCTACCCCTTCCACGCCCGCAAGGTGATGCACGCCCTCTGGGGGCTCGGGCAGATGATGTTCACCCGCTACCTCGTCATCGTCGACCACGACGTGGACCCGCACGATCTGAGGGAGGTGCTCTACCGGGTCGGCATGCAGGCCGACCCCGGCCGGGACTTCGAGTTCTCCCAGGGCCCCGTCGATCAGCTCTCGATCTCGAACCCGATCCCCAACCTGGGCAGCAAGGTCGGCATCGACGCGACGAAGAAGACGCCCGAGGAGGGGTTCCCCCGGCCGTGGCCGGAGGAGATCCGCATGGACGCGGGGGTCGTGGCCCGGATCGACGGGCTCGTGGCACAGGACCCGGTGCTCGCCCGGCTGTTCGGGACCCGGCGCTCGTGACCGCTCCGCCTCGGCGGAGCGCCGGGTCGGAGCTCGCCCGCTACCTCGAGATCCAGAACCTGGGCCTCAACCTGCCCTTCGCGATCGCCTTCCTCTTCGCCGCGGCCCACGGGCTTCCCTCCCCGTGGCCGGTCCTCCTCATCGTGATCGCCTTCGTGGCGGCGCGCAACGCGGGCCACAGCTTCAACCGCTGGGCGGATCTCGAGTACGACCGGGCGAACCCCCGCACGCAGGACCGCGCGCTCGTCACGGGCCGCTACTCGCCCAGGTTCGCGCTCGGCTTCGCGGCCCTGAACGGGCTCCTCCTCGTCGCGGCCGCCTACCTGCTCGGTCCGCTCGCGTTCGCCTTGAGCTTCGTCGCCCTGGCGATCATCTTCGGCTACTCCTACACCAAGCGCTACACGGTCCTCACGACGCCGTTCCTCGGGTTCGTCGAAGCGATCACCCCGGGGGCGGTGTTCATCGCCGTCCAGGGCACGCTCGAGCCGTCGGTCCTCTGGGCGGTCTTCGGGATGCTGCTGTGGGGGACCGCCTTCGAGACGATCCACAGCCTCGGGGACCTCGAAGCGGACCGGGCGCTGGGGCTCCGGTCGCTCCCGCTCCGGATCGGGGTCCCGGCCAGCCTGGACCTCCTGCCGGTCCTCCACGGGACCGCCCTCGCGCTGCTCGCGGTCTTCGGATGGGCCCTGGGGCTCGCCCCGGGGTACGATCTCGCCCTGGTCGCGATGGGCGCGGTCGCCCTCGCGACCGATCTCGAGCTGCGGCGTGCCCCGAGCGCGACGCGGGGCGCCTTCCGGCGGCACTTCCTGTTGAGCGGAGTCTATCTTGCCGGCATCCTCGCGGGGCTCTTCCTCTGAGAGGGGATCCGGGGCCCGCTTCGGGAGGAAACCCCCGCCGTCCTACCCGCTCCGGCGGCCCGCAACATCGAAAACGGCGGGCCGTTTCTATCGTGTACACTACGATTTGCTCTTAAAGCGCCGATTCTTCGTCGCGGATCGATGCCGCAGGTCATGATCGGGCTCTCCGCCCGGGACTACAAGACGACCAACGAGGTCTGGCGGATGGCGAAACGGCACCTGAACCCCATGGTCCGCCGCCGCATCGGCTGGCGCGGCCGGTCGAGCTTCCTTCGGCAGCTCATCCTGTACGGCTTCGAGAAGGCGAGCGAGAGCCCGGCGGAGTTCCTGCGGAGCGTGCGGGACAGCCAGGACCCGATCCTCGGGAAGCGGGGCCGCGGCGAGGTGGGCGCCGACCACCGCGAGGCGCTCGTGGCGGCCTGGGAGGCGTTCTTCCCGAACCCGACGCCCTCCGGCCGGGGCCGGCGCGCCAAGGCACCGGCCCGGGCCGAGGAACCCGGGTAGCCGCTCCCCACCGAAAGCGCCATCCCCCGCACCCCCTCGCGCGGCGGGGGAAAGCCGCCGTGCGGACGGTCGAGCATCGGGAGGGTCTCGCCCTGCTCGGTGCGGGGGAGGTGGGCGGCCTCCCGACCGTACTGCCCACCCTGCTCTGGAGCGCCGGACGGCTTCCGAGCCCGCCGCTCCCCTCCGCGTCGCTCCGGCTGGTCTCGGCCCCCTCGGAGCCCGGCCCCCTCGCGCGGCACGCGACGGTGGAAGGCGCCGGCGCATCGACCTCGTTCGTGTTCCCGGTCCATGCCCCGGAGAGCTCGGCGCGCCCGGGGGCGATCGCCCCGGTCGGCTCCGACTTCTGGTTCCTTCACTGGCCGATCGAGCCCGCGGAGTGGGATCGGCTGCGCGAGGCGCGACCGAAGGGGATCGTGCTCGGGAACGCCCGGACCCTCTTCGCGGAGGGCGAGCCCTTCGTACGGGCGATCGGGGAACTTCGCCGCCGGCTCGGCGCGGCGCCGCTCCTCTGGGCTCCGCGCACCGCGCTGCCCCACCGGATCGCCTTCCTCGTCTACGCCGGCGTGGACCTCCTCGACTCCACCGCAGGGCTCTGGGCCGCCGCCGAGGGAACCTACCTCGACCCCGACCAGGGCACGGTCGAGGGCGCGGAGTTCCGGGCCGAGCGGGCCTGCCGCTGTGTCGGATGCATCGAGGCGAACCCGGATCTCCCCTCGCACGCGATCGAGATGTACGCGCTCGAGCTCGCCCGGGTCCGAGCCGCGGTGCGCACCGGTCGGCTCCGGGAGCTCGTGGAGGGCCGGATGACCGCCGAGCCGCTGCTCGCGGAGCTCCTCCGGTACTCGGACGAGCACCTGGGGGATCTCCTCGAGGAGCGGGCCCCCGTCACCGCCTCCCGGACCTCGAACTACGTCCTCCGCGATGCGTTCCGTCGCCCCGAGGCGGCACGGTTCCGCCGCCGCCTCCTCGAGCGGTATGCTCCGCCCCCCTCGAAGCAGGTCCTGCTCCTCGTCCCCTGCTCGAAGACCAAGCCCTACCGCAACTCCCCGAGCCACCGCCGGATCCACCAGGCGCTCCGGGAGCTCCCGAACCTCGCCCGGCTGCACACGGTCTCGATCACGAGCCCGCTCGGGGTCGTTCCCCGGGAGCTCGAGGACACCCCGCCGGCGAACGCCTACGACATCCCGGTGACCGGAGCCTGGGATGAGGCGGAGCGCGGCGCGGTGAACTCCGCGCTCCGGCACCTCTTCGCCACGGGGCGGTACCGCTCGGCGCTCGTGCACCTCGATCCTGCCGAGTACGACTTCATCCGACCCGTGCTGCCCTCGGAGCTCCCGGTGACATGGACGGCCCCGGGCGCCTCCGGCGGGTCGAGGGGCGCGCTCGCCGGGCTCCGGGAGGAGGCCGCCCGCCAGTTGGAGGCCCTCGAACCCGTCGAAGGGGGACCGCTTCGGGTCGTCCGCGAGGAACTTGCCGCCGTGGCCGCGGTCCAGTTCGGACCCCCCGCGGCGGAAGCGCTCTTCCGCCCCACCGTACGGTTGCACGGCCGCCCATGGTTCCAGCGGTTGGTCGATGGCACCGGGACCGACCTCGCGATCTGGAAGGAGGATCGTGGCCTGTTCCACCTCACGGTCGCCGGGGGGACCCGGGTCCTTGGTACCTGCCCCCTGACGGTGGTCGTGGACCCCCAGGTCCGTCTCGGCGGGGACCTCTTCACTCCGGGGATCGTCTCTGCCGACCGTTCCATCCGGACCGGCGACGCCGTGCTTCTGACCCAGGAGGGCCGGCTCGTAGGCGTCGGGGAGGCGGAGCTGCCGGGGCCGCTCATGACCGAGCTGCCCCGGGGGCTCGCGGTCCGGGTGCGCCACCGCGCCCACGCGCCGCCTGCCGCCGCACCGACAGCGACTTGACGTTCGAGCAGCGTGGCCCCTCAGGGCCGGTGGTCTAGCGGTTAGGATTCCGCGCTTACAACGCGGAGATCGGCGGTTCGAATCCGTCCCGGCCCATTACGCCCCGGGGGTATTACCAATTGCCCGAAAATTGCACTACCCCCCTCTTCCCGCGGTAGGCTCGGGCCTAATCCGGAGGACTGCTCCGTGACTGGGATTCATCCTAGCGGAGCGGCTGCCAAGACCGTGCCTCTCTGATCCCCGCATCTTTCCGGAACGGCTGGAAGGTGCGCCTTGTCTTCTCAGTCAGATGAACGCGGTAAGTTCCAGGTTTCGGCTTGAGCGGGGTCCAAACCTGCTTAACTACGTCCGAAGGAACGAGCCAGGAATCATCTGTGTTCGGGGCTCCGTGGATGAAGTAGAAGTGAGTCGGGGGATGTCTCTGATCGAGCTGGTCCTTACGAATATCCCAGAGCCATTGCTTGTCAGCTCCCCTACCCTTACACTGAATCCGGAGGTCGAATCCCTTTGGATTGACTGCCAGGAAGTCGCTACCGACGTCTATCACGGGGGAGTACACCTCAAAACCGGACGAGAGTAACAGGGTGAGGAGGGTGGCCTCTGCGACTGCGCCCACCGTCGCGCTCTCATGGCTCCGACTCGGGGCTCTCCGGACACGACCCATTCATTCCCCTCTACTGACCTGTCTTCCGAGGTTCGCCGCGACCTTCACCAATTCCGATCTTATACCCCTCGCATTCGCGAACCGGGGTAACGCCTACACTCCCGGATTGGCCGCGAGCAGCGGCGGGGACTCTGTTCCCCGAATGTCGGCGATGGAATTCGCGTCGCGGGCGGGATCCAACCCGTAGATGTGCAGGACGAGATAGTCTAGCTCTCGTTCTTTCTCACCCAGGTGCGCCATGATTCGGGATGTTTCACGGTCATCCCGGCTCTGAAATGACTCATCCTTGAGCCGGAGGATGGCCTTCACCAGCTCGACGACACTTGCGGTGGTTCGGCTATCGCTCACGACAATGGGAATGAGCTTGCCGTCGTTTACTTGCAGAGTCCGAGTATTGGTGATGTACCGTTTCACGTAGTACGACACGAAGGACGAGTTTAGCAGTCCGAGGATGTACTCATCGGGCAGGAACTCTGAATGAAACTTCACGACGTTCTTGCCATACACCGTTGGGTCGATGTAGAACCCCTTGATGCGCTGGTCGAAGTAATCGACCCAGCCGAATCCTGTCTCAGAGAAGTACTCCGCACCCTGCCACCGAGAGTTAGTCACTTCTCCACCCTTGAGCTCTTCAACCGAGGTCGTAGTCCACTCGATGTACTCGGGGTTCCGGACTCGCCACACGTCTCCTTGCTCGTTCCCGCGGAAGTAGAGGACCCATTTCTTGCCACCCGGGGCAATCCCGTTTAGTTTCTGCTTCTCAGATAGAGAGTTGAAATCCGTGACTTGGGCCTGATCGACGATCCTGTAGAGGAACTTCTTGCCGAACAGAGTGGGTTCCTTGCGCCGTCGCTTCAGCTCCTCCGCTCGCTCGTAAAGTTGCTCGGCCACCCTGGGGGAGTAGGCTCGCGACTCGCTGTCTCGTGAGTGGTCCCCGAGTTTACTAAGGAACTGCTCCCAGATACCTTCGCGTTCGGCCGCAGAAACCGGCAGCGTGCCGAGGTATCTGCTGTTGTTTCCTGTCACGAGTCCCTGCGATCCCTCGGCGATGATTCCCAGTAACGTCACATCGCCGGGGCGAAGCATGGCGGCGTGGCGTTGGATACGGTCTTTGCCGCGACGGTATGCGCTGGACGTGGTTAGCTCGCGCTCAAATTCGCGCGAAAGCTTTCCTGACTCCCTGAGGAATCGCTTATCAACGGATTCATAGACAGGTGTCGGAAGGAAGATGGGCATCTTCGGAAATGTCGAAATTTCGGAATAGGAGAGAGGCCTAGTCTCGATTGCGCCGGTGGATTCCTTCGCGAGATAGCCAACCTCCAACTTGCCAGGGCCGGTGGAGACCCTTGAAGCCACTACAATCGCGTTGAAGACATAGGCGTCGGGGAAGACGTTCGGGCTCAGGTCGATTGCAACCGTTTGGTAACGGGACCTAAGAAGCTCCCGGACGTCCCTGTAGTGGGACAACGTGAAGAACGTGTCTGGAACAATGAAGCTCCAAGTTCCCCCTTCACGAATGAGGCGATCGTTGAGGCGTAGGAACAGGTAGTAGAGATCCTTGACCTGACCGAATTCCTGTCGTAGCACATCCTCGTATTTCGCACCGTCCTCGAAGTCTTTAGCACTGAGGTAAGGCGGATTCCCGATGATTACGTCGAACCCGGGATTCACGCGCTTGAAGACCTCCGGGAAGCGCGTCTCCCACCTGCCGGCTTTCGCGTAGCCTGCGACTTCACGACCAATCAGACTGTCTGCGCACCGAATATTCTGTGAGAGGCTGGGGAGGAGTCTGCCTTTCTCAGCCATCAAGAGGGAAACGTTCAGTTTGGCGATGTCACAGGCACGGTCATCCTTGTCCACGCCGTAGATGCAGCTCAGGAAGAGCTTCCTTCGTTCGTCGTAACTCAATTCTCGCCCTGCTGCGGCTCGGCCATGCCTGAGGAGCTCTCGAAACGCTGCGACAAGAAAGGTGCCCGATCCGCAGGCCGGGTCCAAGATTCGGACCTCTCGTAATTCGGCGAGGCCCTTGCCCGCGAGGTGCGGTCTTACTGCGCGGGATACGATCTGGTCGACTACCCATTGGGGGGTGTAGAATATGCCCTCCTGTTTCCGCTTCCGGGCGTCCGCCACCTCTTCGAGTTGGGCCCGGCCCCGAATGAGGTGGCCGATGAAATTCTCGTAAGTCTTTCCTAGGATATCGGGTGCGATGAAGCTGAAGTCAAATGGCAGGTCGTGCGCAGGCGCCTTGATGTCGCGGAGGATGCCATAGGTAATCGAGTCGTCGAACTGGAACTGATCAGCGAGTCCCCTGTCGAAGAGGTCGCTGTCGTAGCGCGAATAATAGTGGGCAAAGATGTCTCTTATCCCCTTCGTGACAGCGTGGCCCTCGATACGAAGCGAGCTAGCATAGAGTCCAATGAACTGTCGAAGACGCCGATCCTCGATTTCACGGTCTTCGCAACTCGTGATGAAAACGATTCGGTCCAAGTAGCGCTGGACTTCTTCCTCGACAGCGAGTGGGCTCTGCGCTTCAAAGACAGGTCTTCGATTCTTCTTGAGCCAGGAAAGACAAGACGTTCTCCAGGAAACAAACAGCTCCAAGAGCCGCTCGTCCACCGGTTTCCGGCGGCGGTAGCTCTGCTGGAATTTGAGGTCGAGCGTCTGCAATTCATGACGATCTCCCTTCCATACGTCGCGGTGAAAGAGCCTGAGCAGTCCGAGGTTGTGGCGCAACTCGTCCAGCGTGTATCGAGCAGCTTCCAGAGACAGCCAATTCTGGTTTCTCGCCTCGAAGTCGGTCCGCAATAGGACCCACTCCCGAAAGTTCGTCAAGATCGCGTATTGCTTCTCCATACCATCGGCGTACTGAATCGCCTGCCGATAGTATTCCGCGTTGTCGAAGATGTCGTGTCTCAGCGATTTCACCTCGATAACGAATTGGGCGATTCCCCCGAGACAGGCCACTATGTCGGCCCGCTTCCCCGCTATCGGCGCCTCAAAGCGGAATTCGTCCGGGTCCTCGATGGGCCAGCCCAAGGCGTCTCGGAAGAAGGGTGCCACGAGACTTCCACGAATCTGGGCCTCATTTCGGAGAAACGAATCGTCTTCGCTCTTGTCCGAGTACCGTCGGAAGAGCTGCTCGACCGCGGGAGATTGTGTTTGATTCACGACTTCCAGGCCTCCGAGTATTCGGATCGCGACCGAGCAGGGCTCGTCGGCCGCCTGCGGCGAGGAGAGTTCCAGTAAGGGCTCTTACAGCCCGGGCATCGCTTTGGCTCCCTCGCCATCCTCGGGACCCATTTGTGTCCGCAACGGAGGCATTTCCATCCTGCTACGGAGAAGGTTGCCTTGGGCACGATTCCGTAGAGGCCGGGAGAGTACATATGGGAGTATGCTATCAGTTGTTAGCATATGCGCCCCCTCCTCCTCTCGGGCTTCGGCACCTCCCTCCGCGTGAACGGCCGCACCCTTGAGATCGACTGGCGGTCGGAAGGCCGCAGGGAGGCCTACCGCCCCCAGCAGCTCCCCTTCGACTCGGTCGTTGTCGACTCCCTGACAGGGTCGGTCAGTTTCGAGGCGCTCCGGTTCCTCGCAATCCACGACCTGCCCGTCACGCTGCTCCGCTGGAACGGGACGGTGCTTTCTACGATCCTTCCCCGAGGCCCATCGAACGGAGCACTACGGGTCGCTCAAGTGGAAGCCTACGGAGACCCCGACCGGCGCCTCAAGATCGCACGAGAGTTCATCCGGGAGAAGATCGCGAAGACGGTTTCGCTGGCCGAGCGCCTCTCGGAGACCCTACCCGTTAGCCCCGACCCCGTTCGAGAGGAGGTCGACAGCCCGCAGGGGACTTCCCTCAACGACCTCCGGGTCTACGAGGCACGGGTCGCCCAAGCCTACTGGAAGGAGTTCGCGAGGGCGGTCGAGTCCCTCTGGCCCAAGTCGGGCTTCGTCTCTCGCCGCTCGCCCCAGCGGTCGTGGAACAACTCGGCGGCGGACCCGACCAATGCCCTGCTCAACTACGGCTACTCGCTCTTGGAATCCACATGCCGGTCGGCCATTGTCTCGGTCGGGCTACTGCCGGAGATCGGGTTCCTCCATGAGGTCGCGCCGTCCAAACTGCCCCTCGCCTACGATCTCCAAGAACCGTTCCGCTGGCTGGTCGACCTCTCCGTTATCGAGGTCCTACGGGACGGCAAGCTCGACCGCAAGAAGGACTTCATCGTCACCGAGAACTACCACGTCAGGCTCCGACCTTCGGCCGCGAAGGCCCTCATCGACCGCTTCTCGGCGAATATGAACCGCAAGGTCGCGGTCGGAGGGAGGAACTACTCGTTCGAGACGCTGGTATCGGAGACGGCGAGGAAGCTGGCGAGGCACCTGACCGCGCCAAAGCTGCCGCTCGACTTCGCCTACCCGTTCGCGGCTGACGAGGCGGGGTACGTTGGGTCCGACCTCAAGGAGCGGGTCGCCTCGCTGACGTTGGCCGAGCGGAAGGCCGCGGGAATCTCCAAGACGACCTGGCACTACATTCGCAAGAGGGCGGCGGAGGGGAAGCCGCTCAGGCTCTACGGGAAGGTTGCCGAGAAGCTTCGGTAGCGTCGGACCTCGCGCCCGTTATGAGAAGCGAAGCTCTGCTCGGGTGATGGTAGGGACGGCCCTTCCGACAGATTCGGAGGTCAGGTGGATTGCCACATCCAAGATTCCGACGGCGGGGCAGAAAGTCCTCGTCTACGCGTCGTTCACCGCTCTCGGCAACCGGGTCGACGTCGAGGCGGTGGGTGTTTCCGCTGCGGGTGTTGCATTCGTGCGGAAGGGGAACGCGACGACGATACCTTGGACTGAACTCGTGCCGTCGCGCTTGCAGTACGAGAAGGGCTACCTCGTCCTGAAGGCGAAAACTGGAACCCCCGCCCGCGGCGGGCCTTGGGTCGTCAATTCAGAGCAGGGACGCGCGATCCTGACCGAGCCCCACTGGCCCGACCCAACTTATGCCCGAAAGGTCATCACTGACTGGTTGAGTTAAGCCTGGTCGCTGCGGCTTCAACGCTCAGCGCTGAACCGAGCACTCGACCCAGCACTCGCCAGCACTGGGCAAGCACTCGCGAGCGCTCGAACGACTTTACCGACCCTCTCGGCTCGCCCACGCGGCGTTCATCTCGTCCTCGGGGGTCAACGTCCTCTTGGTTCCGACACTCA
>DAHUZZ010000019.1 GCA_027314915.1 Thermoplasmata archaeon
TGGACCCCCTCTTTCCACTCGAGGCCTGGGTGTCCGACGGTCGGGCCAGGAAGGGAACTAATTCTTGGACTCGAGACCCCGACCGGTCCATCCAAAGGCCTAAAAGGGGGAGCCGCGGTCGTGCCGTCGGAGATCGCGCCGATGCTGGTGGAGACGACGGAGCTCGTGGGCCGACAGGTGTACACTCCCGACGGACGCCTCCTGGGGGAAGTGGACAACCTGGTCGTGGACGTGGACGGATCGAAGATCGATGGCCTCTACGTCAGCGAACCCAGCGGGCTCTTAGTGGAGGAATCGCGTCCGATCAACATCCCCTACCGGTGGGTCTCCGCCGTCAATGACGTCGTCCTGCTGAGGTTCTTCCCGAAGCGGGTCTCGATGAAGAAGACGGCGCCCCGTGCCCCGGCCTCCGCAGCGCCGGCGGGCCCCGCGCCCGCGGCCGCCCCGGCGCCGGCCCGGTAGCACGGCGCGGGGATAGCCAAGCCCGGTAACGGCGCAGGACTTAAACGGCGGACCGCCGAGGTCCCCCGAAGAGATCCTGCCGCGCAGGCGTTCGCCGGTTCAAATCCGGCTCCCCGCAGTCCTGCGGTCGCGCACGGCCCGAGCGGGGGATCGCTTCCCCGGGTCCTCCCGCGCGGTCCCCGGCCCGCGGGCCGAGGACGCCGGGAGCTCACTCGGACACGGTCTCCGGAAAATGCTCCCGGACGATCCGCTCGATCGCGCCGCTCCAGTGCACCCCGCCCATGAGCGCGATCAGGTAGATCGCGACCACGAGGAGCGCTCCGACGCCCAGGATCCAATGCTGGGTGAGCAGAAGCATCAGGAAGTCCATCCCGGCGAATCCCAGGAGGGCGCCCGAGACGATCCGGAGGGAATTGTTGGACTCGCGCCTCCCGATCGCCTGGGTGAACCAATCGATGGCCGCGGGGGCCGGCAGGAGGGCCACCACGAACTCGAAGGAGAGGTTCGGCAGCAGCGCAGGGCTCGAAAGTACCGTGAGGAAGGTCGCGAGGTAGGCGATGGCCCCGGCCACCTGGCCCGTACATCGTGCGCAGAGATGTACGAACGTGCGGCGAAAAGCGATCCGGAGGGTCCTCGAGTAGCGAGAGGACGGATGGTGCGAGAGGAGGTACCGCCAGCTCGAATCGCCCACGGCCGCTCCCGGAGGGTGCGCGCGGGCATCCTCTTGAAGGCGTCGGTGGGCAGAAGAAAGTATGATTAACCTGAGCACATGGCGGTGACCTGAGGGATAGTGGTGCAGACCCAGATGGTCGGTGGACCTCTCAAGTACAAGCGCAAGTACAAACTCTGGCTGCTCATCCTGCTCGTGATCGTCTGTTGGCCCATCGCGATCGTCTACTACTTCACGCGCGAGAAGGTGCCGGTCCAGGAGTTTCAGACGTACGTCACACCGATGGCCCCATCGGCTGCGGGGCCGGGCGCGCCCGCGCCCTCCCCGGCCGCTCCGGCAGCCCCTGGAACGGCGCCGGCCTGCCCTCGATGCGGTAAGCCCACCACGTGGGTCGCGCAGTACGGTCGATACTACTGCACGTCCGACCAACAGTATGTCTGAAGCACTCCGGAGTGCTCGGACCTGGATTCCGCGACCCCTGCGGACGATGACCGGTATCGAGTAGCTCCGAGGGCGGAGAGCATCTCCTTCAGCTCCTCGGTCGGTTTCATCGGCCACTTCCGGGTCGGGTTCCCCGTCCCGGACCTCACCCCCGCCAGCGTCTCGAGGGGATGCCGCGCCGCCGCGAGGCTCCTCTCGGGGCATTTCCGCTTCCCGGTCCGCTCCGACCCGATCCACCGCAACACCGCCGTGCGGAGGATCGTCGCGTGCGCGTCGGTGGCGATCCATTCGGCCGGAGGTCGCCCGCCCGAGCGCCCGTGCGAATCAGGCCCGATCCCCCGGAGGTCGCCGGACCCGCGTGAAGGTACGTCGGATCCGTTCCGCCCAGCGACGTCCGGCGGCCGGGGGCGCCCCCGGGACCGATCCCGAGGGGGAGTCGGGCGCCGGGCGGGGGGCGTCGAGCCATCGGAGGAACCGCTCCGGGGCGTAGATCAGCAGCGTGTGACCGCGCCGGTCCTTGTTGAGGTCGAGCGGAAGCAGACTCTCGTAATGCGCCACCTCCGACGGCTGGAGATCGGGCGTGAACTCGACGCGTACCCGCGACCCTTCCGAGTGCACTGCCGCCTTGCGCAGGCTGTGGACGAGGTCGTGCCAGTCGAGCCGACCGACGTCGAACCGTGCCTCGAAGGGCTCCCGGGGGAACCAGGCCGGCGGGGCCCGGCCGGCGTAGGCGTACAGTTCGAGCATGACCGACCGGGCCAGCGCCAGGTCGTCCGCGCTCAGTGCGGGCCGGCCCGCGAGCCGCTCGAGGTACCGATGCGCGAACCAGGGAAAGATCGGGTTCTCCTCGAGGAGCAGCTGGTGCAGCGCCTCCTTCCGCTCCGGCCGTGCGTGGAAGTAGACCGGGAACACCACGCGCTTGACCCGCGTCCGGGCCCAGTCGCGGAGCGTCGGCAGGTTCGTCGAGAAGACGAGCGCCGGGACGGGCGCCTCCTCCTGCCATCGCTTCTCCCAGTAGGTCTTGACCACCTCCTCGAACTTGCGGTCGGTCACCGACGGGATGTCGTCGAAGACGAGGGGGAACACGGTCCCGTGGGCCCGGACCCGCTCGAGGGTCGACTCCTTGAACTCCCGGCCCGGAAGGGGCGCCACGGCCTCGCCGGCGAGCAGCTTGAGGGCGAACTGCAGGAAGGTCGACTTACCGTTGGAGGAACGTCCGTAAATGACGAGGAACGGCGGGCCCCGCCGATCGACGAGCCCGACGCGCGCCCGGCGCTGCTTCATGTGTTCGTGGAAGAACGGCGCCGCGAGGAAGTACAGCAGCGCCTCGGTCGTCGCGGCGATGTGGACGTCGAGATCCCAGGGGCTCGCGACCTCCTCGGTCGCCATCTCCACGTACCGCTCGAGGTGGTGGAGCGCACGGCCCACCGTCCCCCGGTCCGCGGGGAGCGGTGCGCTGCGGGGCCGGGCGGTCCCGCCCAGAATGAGCCGGACCTCCCGGGCCCGGGGATCGACGCCGAGGAGGGGGTAGCGGACCCGGCGCTCGACCAGCCGGAGGTACTCCGGCATCGGGACGACCAGTTCCCCCCCTCGGACCGAGGGACGGAGCTCGGCGAGGTACCCCTCGAGCGACTTCTGGGCCACGGGAGCGTCGGGAAGGGCGATGGTCAGGAGCTCGGCCGAGGGATCGAGCAGGGCCCGCTGGGTCGCCTCCCGCAGGAGCGGCGCCGGCCCCGTCACCGCATCGGCCGGTGCCGCCCGCTGGACCCACGCCTCGAGCAGTTCCCGCCGACGCGCAGGCTCCCGGCCGACCTGTCCGGCGAGATCCCCGAGGTACGGCTCGCAGCCGTGGCGGTGCTCTTCGAAGTGCTGGACGAACGCCGCTCCCAGGGGATGGCCCGCGGGCAGGTCGTAGACCGCCACGGAGTCCCACGAACCGGACGGGTAGAGGTTCCGGCTCCCGTGGAGGACCCGGA
The DNA here is from genome assembly GCA_027314915.1 of Thermoplasmata archaeon. GTDB lineage: Archaea > Thermoplasmatota > Thermoplasmata > Lutacidiplasmatales > UBA184 > JAKIVR01. The sequence continues at coordinate 3,550 of DAHUZZ010000019.1, forward strand.
GCCCGCCGGGACGATCCAGCAGGTAGAGCTTGCTGTGGATCGTCTTCCTCGGCACGTAGAGGGCGAGCGACCCGTCCTCGAGCCGACCGACGATCCGATCGAGCCGCGCGAGATCGAGGCTCGAGCGGAATTGCTCGATGCTCTCCCCCAGGATGAGGTCGACGTGCCCGATCCCCTGCCCGTCGAAGAGGTCGAGGAGGTCCGTGGCGTGGGCGACGTACGACACGATCCGCGCGCGGGTGGTCCCGTCGAAGAGCCGGGCAAAGCCCCGGGTGCTCCGGACGACCTCGAGACGGGGCAGCGGCCGGAGGTCGGCACCCGCCAGGACCTCCTTCGGCGCCGCCCCGGAGTCGGGCTCCATCAGGAGCCGCTGCCGGTCCTCCGAACGCCCCATGGTCGCCCCCCCGGTCCGAGAGCTCACAACGCTCGACCCTCGTTCGGCCGCGCCCGCGGGGGGGGCCCGGACGGGGGCGCACCGGGATCCGGCTCCTCCGGCTCGCGGGGCTCCTCCGCGGGGGCCCCCTCGAGCACGTCGTGCCGCTCGAAGACCTCGGTCCGCGCGCGCGCCTCGATCCGCTCGTACGACGACCGAAGGAACTCCAGGACCTCGGGGGTTCCCCGCAGGAAGGCGGGCTCGCCGAGCCGGCGCAGTACCGCGTCCGGCACGGTCGAGGGCTGGACCGGGGGAATGGTGAGGTGCCGGAGGAAGGAATCGTCGCCCCAGAACGAGGGCCGGGGCGCGGCGGGCCGCGGGGCCTCGCCCGGACCGTCCGTCCGGGCCGCCGGCCTCCCGCGCTCCGCCCGTGGTGGTCGTCCGGCCCGGCGGGGGCGGAGCGCGGCAAGGACCGCGGCCCGGGGCCGGCCCCGTAGGGCGAGGAGGACGAACGGGTCCCGGTCCATCGACTCCGCGAGCAGGTAGTGGACGGCAGCGATGTGCTTGCACGGGTTTGCCCAGTCGGGGCACGAACAGTCCGCTTCGAGGTCCTGCTCCGGGGCGGGGAGCAGGGAGGTCCCGGCGGACTGGAAGGTGGCCTCGACCGATTCCGGCAGCTCCCCGGAGAGGAGCGCGGCGGCCACCTCGGCCCGCGCGCCCAGCCTTCCGAGGATGCGGGTCCACCGGGCCTCGGGGATGGGCCGGACCGCGATCCATACCCGGTAGGCCGCCGCACGGGAGCCCTGGACCCGCGCCTCCACCCGCCCGGGGGCCACGCGCAGCCCGAGGACCTGACCCGCCCGGGCGTAGGTGCGGCCCCTCGCCAGCCGCTCCGCCCATCCACGACGCTCGAGCGCCTCGATCCAGCGATGTCCCCACCAGGTCCGGGCAAAGTCACCCCGGCGGCTGCGGGCCTGCAGACCGTCGGCGGTCCGGCGGGGACGCGGGTACGGGCGGTCCCGGGCCCCGCCGAAGGGGTCGAACGTGTGCGAGGACCTGCGCATCTCAGGTCACCTCCGCGGGCACCGGAGCGGGGCCGCCCGGGAGCGGGCCCGAGTCGGGGCCCTCGCGGCGCAGCGCAAAGAGCTCCCGGAGCTCGGCGGTCGAGAGTTCGGTGAGGCCCGCTTCGCCCCTCGCGAGGACCGACTCGGCGAGCCCGGTCTTCTGCGTCAGCATCTCGTCGATGCGATCCTCGATCGTCCCGGGAACGACGAACTTGTGGACCATGACGCGCGCACGCTGCCCGATCCGGTACGCCCGGTCCGTCGCCTGGTTCTCCACCGCCGGGTTCCACCAACGGTCGAAGTGGAAGACGCGCGTCGCCTCGGTGAGGTTGAGGCCCGACCCGCCGGCCTTGAGCGTCAGCACGAGGAGCCGCGGTCCGGACGCGGCACGGAACTCGCCGAGGACCTGCTCCCGTTCCGGCACCGACAGGCCGCCGTGGAAGAATCCGACGGGGCAGCCGAAGCGCTCGGCGAGCCGTCGACGGAGCATCTCGCCCATCTCCCGCCACTGGGTGAAGATGAGCGCGGAGTCGCCCTCGCCGAGCGCCTCCTCGAGGAGCTCCTCGAGCCGCGCGAGCTTCCCGGATCGGCCCGGCACGCGGCTGCGGTCCCGGAGGAGGAGCGCGGGGTGGTCGCACAGCTGCTTCAACCGGGTGAGGAGCCGGAGGACCATCGCGCGTCGGCCCATCCCTTCCGTCGCCTCGATCCGCCCCATCATCTCGCGGACCGTGGCCTCGTAGAGGGAAGCCTGCTCCGGGGTGAGGGGGCAATCGGTCCGCTGCTCGATCTTGACCGGAAGGTCCGGCGCGACCTCGGGGTCGGACTTGAGCCGCCGCAGGATGAACGGGCGGACGAGTCGCTGGAGGGTGCGGGCCGCCGCGCCGTCCGAGTACCGTTCGATGGGGGTCGCGAAGCGGCTCTCGAACGTGCCGAGCGGCCCGAGGAACCCGGGATTGAGGAACTCCATGATGCTCCAGAGCTCACTCAGGCGGTTCTCGATCGGCGTTCCGGTGAGCGCCACGCGGTGGCGGGCGAGGAGGCCGCAGGCGGCCCGGCTCACCTTCGCGAGCGGGTTCTTGATGTTCTGCGCCTCGTCGAGGATGACGGTGTCCCACGGGCGCGACCGCAGGAGCTCGGCGTCGCGCCACAGGAGGGCATAGCTCGTGATCACGAGGTCCGCCCGCCGGTACCGGGCCGCCAGCTGGGCCGGCCGGCGGGCTCGGTCCTCTCCGTGGTGGACCCGCACGGCGAGGGAGGGCGTGAAGCGGGCGGACTCGCGCCGCCAGTTCTCGACGACGCTCGTCGGGCAGACGAGGAGCGCCGGGGCGAGAGGACCCTCCGGGCGCCGGGCCGCGAGCAGGACCGCGAGGCACTGGAGCGTCTTGCCCAGCCCCATATCGTCGGCGAGGCAGGCCCCCATTCCGAGCCGACGCCAGAAGGCGAGCCACGAGAATCCGCGGCCCTGGTACGGCCGGAGCTCCGCGCAGAGGTCCTGCGGCGGCTCGAGCAGCTCGAACCGCGCCTCACCGCGGAGCGCCGACCAGAACTCGCCGAGCTCCTTGGACGGCACCACCCCGAGGATGGGCAGCCCATCGAGCCGACCCTCGATGTCGGCGGCCAAGAGCTCGCGGAGCGTCCGGCGCTCGGGGCGCCGCTGGCGCAGCGCGCGGAGCGCCGCCTGGACATCCTCGGGCCGGATCTCGACCCACTGGCCCCGGTGCCGGACGAGGGGAACCTTGAGCGCCGCGAGCCGGTCGAGCTCTTCGGCCGACAGCGGGTGTTCGCCGAGGGCGATGACGAGGTCGTAGGCGAGCAACGATTCGAGCCCGAACAACCCCCCGGCGCCCTCCGTCGGTCGCGCGGCGACGCGTACCCCGAACGAGGCGCGGCGCTCGGCCCACCACGGCGGGGCCAGGATGCCGATGCCGCACTCGGAGAGGAGAGGTCCCCCCGTTCGCAGGAACGCATAGGCCTCGGCCGTGGTGAGCTCCAGGCTCGCGGGGAACCGTTGGTCGAGGAGGCGGGCGATCGGCGGATAGATCCGACCGGCCTGGCGAAGCTCCCGGAGGAAGTGTTCGGCGACCGTCGCCGGGTCCCGCCCGGCGCGCTCCGGCACGCACGCGGGGTCCCGCAGCACATCCTCCGCGGGAATGAGCTCCGTCGGGTCGTCGCGCGCTTGCAGGAACGCGAGCAGCTGCCAGCGACCCTCGGGGGCATCGAGGAGCGTGATGGGTCCGTCCGGCTCCGAGGGCTCCGCCCGGGGGGGCGGGTCGAGCCGCAGGCAGGCCCGGTACCGGACGGGTTCGTCGACCGGCTGGCCGGTCCACGCCTCGATGCCGCGCCGCAGCTCCGCGCGCTCCGATCGCGCGATCGTGACCCCCGGATCCCAGTTCGCCAGCGCCGAGGCCCAGCGGCCCTCCGGCAGGTCCCGCCGGGGCGGCGGCGGGCCCGAGCCCAGCCACCGTCGTGCGAGGCCGTCGACGCCGACGTCGAGGAGGCTGCGGATGAGGGAGCCGGGGCCGGGGGATACCGACTCCGGTCCCGCCGCGAGCAGCGAGGGGGGGACGAGTCCCTTCAGGCGCTCGCCCTCGGCAAGCTCCTCGTCGGTCGTCAGCGCGGCGCGCCAGCGTGCCTCGAGGGCGCCCGAGCTCCCGTCGACCACGGTCGGGACGATCTTTCGCCGCAGGAGCAGGAACAGCACGAACTTGGCGACGTGCGAGAGATACCGAAGGTCCCCGGCCAGCCTCGGGAGGCTCGTCGGTTCCTCGCCCGCCGGGAGCGCTGCGAGCCACGGGATCAGCTCCTCGTACGCCACCCGGAGCGCGGGGACCCTCCACGGCGCCAGGGCTTCCGCCGCCGGGGGTGGGCCCGGGGTCGCCCGGGCCCGGAGGCGGGATTGGGGCCCACCGGAGTCCGTCGGGAGGACCAGCGTCACCGGTCCCGCCCGGCCCGCGGGGAACTCGACTCCGATGGTCCGCGAGTACCCGTCGACCGCGAGCCGCAGCGCGGCGGAGTCCATCGCCTCCGGATGGATGGGAGCCGGGCCCCGCGGGGAACGCCGCGGTGAGCTCCGGCCGGGGCGGTCCGAGACGCCCCAGATCAGGACATGGCAGTCCTTCCGGCTGGGCCCCACCCAGGCCAGCGCGGAGTGCAATGTCGTCAAGCCGGAGTCCCTCGCTTTTCCGTGGGACCCTGTCGCACTTCATACGACTTGTGCCACGACCCACCGGCGCGGACCCGGGGACCCCACGGCCACGAGCGGCCCCCGACCGTCGGGGCTCGGGTGCGGTCCCTTTACTTCCAGCCGGCGATATCGGCTCGGGTACGGATTCGGTGGGCGCATGACGAGGACCGCCGTGGTCAGCCCCAAGGGGCAGATCTCCCTCCCGAAGGAGCGTCGCGAACGGTACCAGGTCCAAGGGGCCCAGACGATCCCGATCCTCGAGACCCAGCAGGGAGCCCTTCCTCGGCCGGGTCGACGGACACTTCGGGGCCTGCCTTCGGGCCGAATCGATTCGAGGACCGCGGAGGCCGCGGTGCGAGAACTCCGAACTGCGTGGAAGCCGTGACCGATGCCGCCATCGATACCGCCGCCTCGATTCCCCCTCCCGACGACTCCCTTCGGCGTCCGGCGAGCGGACGTTCCGCGCCGCGGAGCGTCGCTCTCGGTCCGGAGGGCCGGGGGCCTTCCCGGAGGTCGAGGTCCCCAAGCGACGCGGTGGTCGGGCCCCACCGGTTCCAGGCCCGACCCGTCGCTCGGCCCGACGGCGGAACGTCTCCGGTGAGCCGATGGTGGGGGGCTCCGTCAGGCCACGCTCCGCGATGGCCAACCGACCGGGACCCGGTGCGGGTTCGAGATGGACGAGCGCAGGGTTCGGGCGTCGATCCTGGTCGCAGGAGACTTGAACCGCCGGGCACTCCGGATCCACCCCCCCGCATCCCGACCGTCGGGAGGAGGATCGGTCCGGCGTGCGGCGTTCGGAGCTCCTGAAGCGACTCGAGGCGGTCGAGGGGTTCCCCGATCCCGACCCTCGGAGGGAGCAGGTGATCACCCCCTCGGAGGCCGCGGCGGACCTCCTGCTCTCCGCCGAGGCGCGCGACGACCTCGTGGACCGGGTGGTCGCCGACCTGGGCGCGGGCACGGGACGGCTCGCCATCGGGGCGGCGCTCCTCGGCGCCCGGCGGGTCCTGGCCGTCGAGGAGGATCCCCGCGCGCTCGCGGTGGCGCTCCGCAACGCCGAGCGCGCCGGCGTCACGATCGAGGCCGTGGCGGGCCCCGTCGACCGGTTCGACACGGTGGTCGACACCGTGGTGATGAACCCGCCCTTCGGGGCCCAGCGGCGCGGGGCCGACCGCCCCTTCTGGGCGGCCGCCCTCCGCTGCGCCCGGCGGCGCACCTACGCCTTCGCCCTCGCGGAGTCCCGAACCTTTATAGCGCGCAGCTGCGTCGAGCGCACCGTACCGATCGCCGAGACCCGGCCGATCCGGTGGACGCTCCCGCTCACCTTCCGGCACCACCGGAAGCCCCGGGTCGCGCTCGCCGTCGACCTCTGGGTCCTCGGGCCGGTCCCCACCCCATGAGCGAACACCGTCACGACGCGAGCGAACTGGTCCTCCCGGGCGACGTCATCGGCACCGCGGAGGAGTTCGTCCCCGGTCCCGGGACCTACGAGGACAACGGGCGGGTCTACGCCGCCCTCTTCGGCCACCGCCACGTGGACCACCAGGCGCGGGCCGTCTCCGTCCTCGCCCTGAACGCCATCCCCCGGCTCGGGGAGGGCGACCTCGTCTACGCCCGCGTGGACGAGATCAAGAGCGCGATGGCCATCCTGACGATCCTGGCCTCCGCGGCGACGAACCGGTCGGTCCCCGGGGCGCCCGAGGGCACGATCCACATCTCGAAGGCCCGGGAGGGCTACACCGAGACGCTCGCGACCGAGTTCGGCGTCGGCGACATCGTGCTCGCGAAGATCCTCCAGGGCCGCCCGTCGGTGAAGCTCACCACCGCCCCGCCCACGTTCGGCGTCATCGCGGCGCGCTGCCAGAGCTGCCACGCCCTCCTCACCCTCTCGCCGAAGGGGAGCGGGCTCGTCTGCCTGCGGTGCGGGGCCCAGGAGCGGCGGAAGATCGCGCGGGACTACGGCGCGCTCCACGCCGAGCTCTCCGGTCACCATGGCCCCGCCTCCCACTGAGGAGGAGCGGCTCGCCGAGCTCGTCCGCGACCACGACCGGTGGCGCGGGACCGAGTGCCTGAACCTCCTTCCCAGCGAGAACGCGATCTCGCCCCGCGCCCGATCCTACCTCGCGAGCGACCTCGCCGGCCGCTACACCCTGCCGCTCGACACGGAGTTCCACGGGGAGCGGATCGACAACTCCTACGCCGGCACCCGCTACGCCGATGCGATCGAGCTCCTGGCCGACGCGGCGGCCCGGCGCCTGTTCCGGGCGAAGCACGCCACCACGCGCCCCCTTTCGGGCCACATCGCCGCCATGAGCGCGCTCGCCCCCCTCCTGCCCCGGGGCTCGAAGGTGCTCGCCGTCCCCGCCGAGCTTGGCGGCTACGATGGCTACGCTCCGGGGTTCCTGCCCGCCATCCTCGGCTACACCTCCCGGCCGCTGCCGGTGCCCGGGCCGGATCGGCCGGCGCCCGAGGGACCCCTCCTCGAAGAGATCCGGCGCGAGCGGCCGGCCGCGGTCGTCCTCGGCCAGAGCTTCGTGCTCTTCCCCTACCCGCTCCAGGCCATCGCGGAGGCGGCGCACGCGGTGGACGCGCTCGTCCTGTACGACGCCTCCCACGTCCTCGGCCTCGTGGCGGGGGGCGAGTTCCAGGACCCCCTCCGGGAGGGGGCCGACGTGGTCTTCGGCAGCACCCACAAGTCCTTCCCCGGCCCCCAGGGCGGGATCCTCTTCACCGACCGCGAGGACCTCTTTGGGCAGATCGAGCCCGCGCTCGTCTGGAGGGTCTTCGACAACGCGCACTGGCACCGCATCGCCGCGCTGGCCCAGACCCTCCTGGAGCTCGAGCGGTGGGGGGCCGAGTACGCCCGGGGCGTCGTCGGGAGCGCCCGGGCGCTCGCCGCGGCGCTGAACGAGCGGGGGCTCCCGGTCCTGGGCTCGGAGCACGGCTTCACGCGGTCGCACCAGCTCCACCTGGACCGGGAGGCGCTCCGAACGACGCACGGCCTGCGGCCGGGGCTGCTCGCCCGGCGGTGGGAGTCCCAGCGGCTGATCGCCGATCTCGTGGGCCGGCTCGGGACCGCCGAGATCACCCGGCTCGGGCTCCTCCCCGAGGCGATGCCGCGGCTCGCCGACCTCCTCGTCCGGGCGGGGGTGGGCCGGGAAGCGGTCGCCGACGAGGTGCTCGCCTGGCGGAGCGAGTTCCCCACGCTCCGCTACGCCTAGCGGGGTCCCCCGGGACCTCGGGATAGAAGAAGGGAAGGAGTTGGCCCGGGGGCGGTCGCCCGCCCTACATCCCGTGGGCCGACTTCTGGTGCTCCACGAGCTCCGCCGACGTGGGGAACGTCTGGTGGCAGACCGAGCACTCGCTCGTCCCGGTCGTCGGGGTGGTCGTGGTGGACTTCGAGGAGCTCCACGCCTGCGCGGGCTGGCTCGCCGGGCGGTTCCACATCATCCGGCCCAGGACCGCGGCGACGATCATCCCGACGATCAGACCGATCACCAGGAGGAGCGCCCCGCCGACCGCCGGGCTGACACCGGGGATGAACGAGGCGTTCACCCAGTTCGTGGTGTTCACGTAGGCGGTGTTCCCGCCCGCCGGCGCCCCCGCGGAGATGGTGACGTTCGTTTCGTTGTAGGTGTACGGTGCGGTGTAGTTGTCGATGAACGACAGCGACAGCTGGATCGTGTACACGCCCGCGTTGCCCGGCACCCAGTTGGCCACGGCCCCGTGACCGCCGTTCCCCGGGGCGAAGACGCCCGCCGTGTAGGTGATCTGCTTCGTGGCCTCGTCGATGAAGTAGAGGTTCGCGCCGGCCAGGTAGTCCGAGGAGTAGCTCACCGCGACCGTGATGTTCGTGCCGGCCACGAGCCCCGTGGTCCGGTTCGACGGCGAGATGATCGTGCCGCTCGGGGTGTTCGCGGAGAACCGGAACGTGCCGATCGACGAGACCTGGCGGGACTGCAGCGACGCGTTCGTCGAGGACATCACGTTCGCCCAGGCATCGACCTGGTAGATCCCGGTCGGCAGGACGCCGCTCGAGAACGACGCGATGGTGAGCATCCCCGAGGTGAAGGTGAAGTTGTAGCTCCCGGAGGCGCTGTACGTCACCGACTGGTTCAGGACCACGACGGGCTGCCAGAGGTCGCAGGCGCCCGTGATGGGATCGATCACCAGGCAGGTGCCCTGCTGGTACTCGAAGTTGACCCCCACGGTCTCGTTGGCCGCGGACGGGGTGACCCCGGAGTTGCCGGCGATCCCGACGGTGAAGTTCACCGTGATGGGCAGCGTGGCGTAGACGGGGATGTTGCTGGTGATGGCCACCGTCGGGTTCAGGACCGACGCCGTGGGGGCGAGGAGCCACGCGGTCGAGCTCGCCACCGGGTTCGACGTCGCGGACGTGTCGGTGATCGACGCGACCGCCGTGAAGTTCCAGTTCGTCTCGGGCAGGGCGGCCTCGCCCGCGAGCGCCCCGTAGTTCAGGGTGATGGTGTTGGCGCCGAGGGCGGTCGGGCCCGCGTTGGTCTCGAACGTGGTGCCGTTCGCGATGAAGGTGATCGCGACCGCGACCGACTGCGTGCTCGTGAGCGCGGAGTAGTTCAGGGTGTAGTCGAGCGTCACCGGCACCGTCGCCGGGCTCGGCAGGGTGTTGGTGAAGTTGAGGGTGATCGTCGCGGCGCCCGGGTGGACCGCGGTCGCGAGCCGGACCCCGGACGGAGCCGCTGCCACGCCGTGGCCCGAGGCGGGGACGAGGAGCGCGGCCCCGAACATGGCCCCGATGGCCAGGATCGTGATCAACACGGCGGCGGCCAAGAGTCTCCCGGTTGCCGAGACAGACCGAAGCATGCGCTCCGGGACGTCTTACGCTACTTAAATTTCTCGGAACACGACCCGAAGAGAAGGCCGCGGCCTCGGGCCCGGTTTTACGTCAGGGGGAGCGGGCCGCGTCCGCCCCGGGTTCCTGTAGGTTCCGGGAAGGAGCTTCCTGCCCGCGCTACTCCTCGATCCCGTGCGATATCTTCGCATGCTGGGTGAGCGCGAAGGCGGTCTCGAACTTCTCGTGGCAGATGGAGCAGACGTTCTCCCCCGCGGGACCGGTCGCCGGTGCGGCGGCGGTGGCTCCGCCCGCGGACTCCCACGGCTTCGCCGAGCCCCGCACGCCTGACGGGACGCTGCGGCCGTTCGTGCGACCCGGTCGGAGCGAGCCCGCGAGGTAGAGCCCGAGGACGAGCCCGACGAGCGCGCCGACGAGGGTGAGCACGGTCGCGGTCATGACCGCGTTCCCGAAGAGGGGCGTGTTCGCGGTCGTGTTGATGTAGACGCCGGCGCCGGCCGACGTGACGTTGATCCACTCGCCGACCGAGTAGTTGCCCGTGGTGTACGGGGTCGTCAGGTTGAGGACGATGTGGTACGGGCCCTGCTGGACCGCGGTCCACGTGGCCGAACCGCCCCGTCCGCCGATGCCGGGCACGAGCGCGCCGGCCTGGAAGACCGGGGTCGGATTGCCCTTGGCGTACACGTAGAGCTGGGCGTTCTCCAGGTACTGGGCGGAGTAGCTGTAGGAGATCGTGAGGTTGCCGAGCGGCACCTGGGCGCTCGGCCCGGGCCCGTCGATCTGGGCGGTCAGCGGGTCGAAGACCAGGTAGGTCGGGACCATCTCCTGGATGCTCCCGCTATGGTTCGCGTTGAGCCAGACGATGAGCTGGTACTGGCCCGGCGGCAGATCCTCCGCCCCCGAGTAGAAGCCGTCCTTCTGCAGCAGGCTGCGGTTGATGTTCTGGCTGAAGGTGACGTTGTAGGGGTGGATGGGCAGCGAGAGGTTCACCACCATCGGGCAGGGGAAGATCGGACCGCCGCAGCCGCTCGCCACGTACCGGATCTCGAGGGAGGTGTTGAACGTCTTGTTGGAGAACTGGGCGGCCGGGATGTTGACGGTCCAGTTCAGGTCGAAGGGCATGAGCGAGTAGACGTTGCTCGGCGAGAAGTCGGTGTAGCTCACCGACCCGACGATGAAGATGTGCCGCTGGGTGAAGATGTGGCCCATCGAGTCCTTCACGACCACGAGCAGCGTGTGGATGCCGGGCGTGTAGTTGCCCGAGAGGTTGCCGGCATCGATCCAGTTCTGGACGTTCATCGCACTGGGCGTGAGGTTCCCGGCCGGCTGGCCGTCGACGTAGGCCTGGACCGAGACGATGTGCTCGGTGCCCGGGTTCCAGTTGGTCCCGAAGGTGACGATCCACGGGTCGTTGTTCGGAAGGCTCACGTTGACGTGCCAGCCGATCGACGCCCCGTTCGAGAAGAAGTCCCGTGCGGCCCCCTGCTGGGTCTGGGTGAAGGTGTTGATGGGGTCGGGGAAGACGACCACGGGCGTCGACGAATAGTTGCGCGCGAAGGAGCTGTTGTACATGCAGTGGTACGGCGGCGGCGGGACCGCATAGTTGGTCACGAACGGCGGGAAGCAGGACTCGGTGTAGCTGTAGGTCCGGTTCGTCTGGCCGGGGATGTTCACCGAGACCATGTCGAGACCGGCGAACTTCCCCGCGTAGGGGCCCCCGTTGAAGGTGAACCCGAACGGGGCGGTCATGTTGTCCGGGATGTAGAGTTCGGTGTTGCCGGTCGAATCGGTGACGTTCGCGGTGCCCGAGGTGTTGGTGATCCCGACGGCTCCGCCCTGCTCCTGGTAGTCGGTGAACCGCGTCACGTGGCCCGCGCCGTAGTTGCCGAGCCAGACCTGCGCGTTCGAGATGGGCGCGCCGGTGTAGTCGTTGACCTTGAGCTTCATCATCTCGCCCTGCCAGCCGTACAGAATCGAGTAGTAGCCGGTCTGGTTCGCCGAGTTCGGCACGAAGGCGTTCTGGTACTGCTGGGTGGTGGGGAGGTGGTAGTAGTTCAGCAGGAACCGTACCATGTCGTTGGACGACCAGTTCCCCTGGTTGTTGTCCACCGCCTGGACGTTCGGCATGGGCGCGATGGTGTACCGGGTGCTCGCCGTGAGCGGCCCGTAGGTGACGTTGATGAAGACGGGGGTGGGCTTGATCACGTTCAGCGTCTGCACGAGGGCGATGCCGGTCAGGTTCGAGAAGCTCTGGGAGATGATCGGGGTGGGGATCGCGGAGCCCAGCTGGCCCCGGTAGGCGGTCCGCTGCGCGGCTGTCGAGCCCTGCCAGGCGATGTCGGCCACCGTCGGGATCGTGGCGGTGACCTCGGCGTTGTAGACGCTCCGTCCGTTGTCCGTGACCAGCACCGAGAAGGTGTTGGGATACGGCAGGCCGAAGACGTTCGGGTAGGTGTAGACGCCGGGAATCCATCCGAGCCAGGAGTTGAAGACCGTCGATCCGCCGGGGATCGAGGAGGTGCCGGGGGAGACCACGGTGACGTTGAGCTGCCCGGTCGCGGAGATGTCCTGGGCGATCCAGTCGTAGGTCCACCCGAGGGTCCGGTTCGCGGAATTGCCGAACTCGAAGTAGAGGTAGCCCGGGCTGTCGAAGGGGGCGTTCGCGGTGTTGATCGTGAATTCGTAGCCGGGCCCCAACGACACGGCGGTGAGGGTCGGCTGCCAGGCGTGGGGGAGGCCCGAGGAGTCGGTGAAGACCAGCGTCACGTGCGGGTTGGTCCCCTGGAGCGCCGCAGAGGCGTTGACGTGGAAGGTGTAGGTGTTGTTCCGCGCGAGGTTGCCCCACGCCGACGGGTCCCAGCTCAGCCCGGTCTGGGTCACGGTCGTGAACTGGCCCGGGAGCGACATCAGGGTGCTCAGGTCCCGGGCAAAGTTGGCCACGTTGATGACGCCCCAGCCGGTCGGGAAGTCCCAGCCGACCCCGGTGTCACCGTACGTCGCGCCGCTCGCGTTGTGGGGGAAGAGGCCGCCCGTCGGCCAGGACCACCCGTTGGTCACCCCGACGTTGCCCCAGTAGCTCGTGCCGTTCGTGACGTCGTCGTACGGGACGAGCGTCAGGTTGCCGTTGTAGTAGGCGTTCCCGACCCAGGTGGTGATCTGGTTGAGCTCGCCGAGGTAGGTGGTCCTCTGCCCGGGGGCGACGAACCCCTGGGCCGTGAGGTAGCTCTCGATGAGGGCGAACATGCCGGCCGTCGTGGGGCAGGCGAAGCTCGTGCCGCCGTAGCCGAACTCCCAGACCCCGTCGAAGAAGATCGACTGGTTGAAGTCCGCCTCGGCCGCGACCCCGCTGCCGAGCGAGCGGCCGATGTTCGGCATGAACGGGCCGTGCTGCCACCAGCTCTGGTTGAACCGGGAGCTGATCCCGAAGCCGCCGCTCGCGGCCGGCGGGAGGCTCGTGAGCGTGTAGTTCTCGTAGGGAGTGTACCAGAAGCGCGTCGGCAGGGTGCCCGTCGCGTGGCTCACCCGGAACTCGACGTTGCTGGTCGGGAAGAAGGGCGCCGTGATGTTGGTGTAGCCGATGTTCGGGAGCGGCCAGGGCTGGCCGTTGCCGTTCTGGGCCGTGGTGCGGATCCCGTTCACCGAGAGGACGTAGGGGTCCGTCGCGGGCGAGCTCCCCGCGAGCATGCCGCTCGTGCTGTCGAAGCCGCCGCCGTCCCCGCTCGAGGCGAGGACCGAGGTGCCGCGCGCGGTGAGGAGCATGATGTAGTTGTGGACCGTGTAGTAGTTGTCCCAGCTGTAGCCGTAGATCGAGCCGAACAGGTCCTCGCCGCCGCCGTAGGAGTTCGAGACGATGTTGGGGGCGGTGGTCAGGCTCTCGAGGGCCGCGTAGTCGTCATCGAGGACGTTGTTGTACAGCCCCGGACCGTAGACCGCGGTGATGTGCGCGCCCGGGGCCATGGTGCTCGAGTACTCGATGTCGAGCGCCATCTCGTTGCTCGCGCCGTCGGTGTAGAACAGCGTCCCGTTGAGGCCGAAGGAGCCGTCGACCGGGAGCGCGGTGAGGCGGCTCAGGATGTTGTTCGGGTTGTTCCACACCATCTGGCCGTAGGTGCGCATGTCGTCGGGGTTGATCCCGCCGGCCATCACGATCGCGATGTTGATCGGCGTGCCCGTCGAGTTCCCGTTGTAGCCGGCGTTGATGAGCGGCAGGGCGTCGTAGAGGTAGTTGAGCGCCCCCGGCGAGAGCGTCGTGAGCGCGCGGTAGTGGCTCGCGATGGCCTCGTAGTAGTACGCCCAGCCGAAGGCGTGGTTCGAGTAGTTGTAGAAGTCCGTGAGGTTGACCCACGGCCCGACCGAGCTCGCGGGCGCGGCGTTCGCGTCCGCGAGGGCGGCGGCGGGGATGTTCGCGTGGCTGCCCGGCGCGAGCGCCTGGACCAGCGACGGGTTCAGGAAGTGCTGGACCTGGTACTGGGAGTAGGTGTTGAGCCCGTTCACGCTGAGCACCGCGCTCGCGAACGCGGCGGGCACCGACAGCGGCTGCTGGTTCTCCGTCGCCATCGTGCCGTTGGTGAAACGGACCTGAACGAGGTTGGTCTTGAACGCGGCGTTGGCCTCGGCCGCGCTCCCGCTGAACCCGACCGAGAGGAGCCCCCGGCTCGTGACGGTGAATCCCATCGAGGTGTAGTAGTTGATCGTGTTCTGCACGACCACCGGGTTCGGGGCGAACATCTTCTGCTCCTGGCCGAGGGAGAGCCACTGGTGGAACATCGGCGATCCCGGGGCGCTCTGCTCGGAGATGACCCGGGCGAGCTCGCTCGCGTTCTGGAGGGCGAATCCGATCGTGAAGGAGGTGGACTGGAGCGGCGGGGTGACGCCTAAGATGGTCGCGTTCTTCATCGCGGCCGTCGCGGAGGAGGTGGGCGAGGTGAGGAAGCCGCCCTTCTGCATCTGGGGCCCGGACTCGAGCCCCGGGGGAGGTAGCACGACCGTGCCGACCGGGGCCGCGCCGGCGGCATGGGCCACGCCCGTGGGGGCGAGGACGAGGAAGCCGCTCCCCACCATGATGAGCACCAGCGCGATCGCGCCGAAGGTGGGCCCGGCGGCCGATGGAGCACGGTACGTCGCCGGGCGCGCCAAATCCTGGATTGGGTGCATGGCTAATGCCTCGCCGTTGGGCGGTACCCCCTCGTCGAGGGCGGGCGTTCATAATAGGGGCTCTTTATGAACCTTCGTCCATGAAGCGCAACCGTCGCACGCCTGCCCGGTTCCCCGTCGGGCTGACCGGGACGCCCGGGACCGGCAAGAGCTCGGTCGCCCGGCACCTCCCCTCCTCCTGGGCGCCGATCGAGGTCGGCGCCCTCGCGCTCGAGCTCGGGACCGGTCGGCGCCGGGGCCGGAGCGGGGTCGTGGTGGACCTGCCCGCGACCTCCCGCCGATGGCGGCGCTCGGGGTCGGAGCATCACCTCCTCGTCGGACATCTCGCGCACCTCCTGCCGGTGCGGACGGTGGTCCTCCTGCGGTGCCACCCGATCGAGCTCGCGCGCCGGCTCGCCCGGGCCCGGCGGGGCACGGGGTACGACCGGGCCGAGAACGTGGCGAGCGAGGCGGTCGATGTGATCCTGACCGAGTGCCGTGCGCTCCGCCGCCGGGTCCTCGAGATCGACACCACCGGCCGCACGCCCCGGCAGGTCGCCCGGGAGCTCGTGCGCGCGGTCCGTTCCCGTGGGCGGCGGCCCCGGTCGCCCCCCGTCGACTGGCTCTCGGACCCCGCCGTGACCGACTACCTCGAACGGACCCGCGCGAGCTCGCGCTCCCGGCGGGGACGAGGTCGGGCAAGGGCCCTCCCCGCCCGGTGAGCCCCGGCTCCGCCCCCGCCGGGACCCGACCCACCCCGAGGCCGTGCGGTTACCCTTTTGCGTGAGGCACCCTAGGCGCACCATGGTCCTCGAGGGGTACCGGCGCCGGGTCGGACCGTACCTGGACCGGATGGTCCGCCCCTTCCTGGGCTGGGAGCCGGACCGCCTGAGCGTCCTCTCGCTCGCGCTCACCGTGGCGGCGGCGCTCCTCGCGGCGCTCGTGCGGTGGAGCACCGTCTACCTCTTCCTCCCCGTGGGGGTCCTCATCTTCCTCGGGGGCGTCTTCGACGTCCTGGACGGCGAGGTGGCCCGGCGCACCCGGCGCGAGTCGCTCCGGGGCGACTTCCTCGACCACGTCTTCGACCGCTACGCCGACCTCGTCCTGGTCGTGGGGATCGCGGTGAGCGGCTACGCGAACCCGATCCTCGCCCTGCTCGCGCTCGCGAGCCTCCTGCTCACGAGCTACATGGGCACGCAGGCGCAGGCGGTGGGCCAGGGGCGGCTCTACCGCGGCCTCCTGTCGCGGGCCGACCGGCTCCTGCTCCTGACGCTGGGCTGCCTCCTCCTCTTCGACCTGGCGCTGCCGTGGCCGTGGGCCCCGGACGCCCCGCTCGTACGGATCCACGCCCTCGGCGGGACCTTCACGGTCCTCGACCTGGTCTTCCTCTACTTCATCGCCGCCGGTCAGTGGACGGCGTTCGCCCGGGCGCGCCAGACGTATCGGGCGCTCCCCCCGGGGCCGCCGGGCGCGATGGCCCCGAGCGGATCCGGTAGTACTCGAGCGGATGGGTGAGGCTCGGTCGGAAGCAGATCTCGTCCCGGACCCGGTCGGTGGGGTCCGGGGCGGTGGGGTCGCCCTCCCGGACGCAGAGCCCGTGGCTCCGGAGCGTCGCGCACTCCGGCGGCGTGTAGCCCTGACCCTCGTCGTGGCGGGTGATGTGCTCCACCTGGTAGCGGGTGATCCCCTCGTCGAAGTCCGGAGCCCCCCGGAAGGCGTCGACGATGGTCTCGGGGTCCGCCCCGACGCGATGGAGGAACGCCGCGAGCGCGAACCGGCCCGCGTGGGAGAGGTTCTCGCCCTCCTCCAGCGTCCTCCGCATCTTCCGGATGCACGGCGGAAAGGCGGCCGCCGCGAGCGCGCCGCCCCGGAACCGCGGCCGGGCGACGGGCGCCGGGGTCCGCCGCCGGACCTCCTCGAGGAGCTCCGATTCGGTCTCCGCGAGCCGCTGCCGCACCTCGGGGTCGAGCGGGAGCGGGACCGAGAGCTGCCGCCGGATCCCCTCCTCGAGGAGCCGGGCCCCGCGGGCCCGGTCGACCCGGACGTGCCCCTGCGCGAGCCGCTGGTGACCGAGCCGGAAGTCGCCCTCCCGGATCGGGGTCGCGAGCCGCAGGTAGTCGACGAGCGGGATCGTGACCTCGTCGCCCTCGGTGCCGAAGTCGTGGCCGAGCCGGCGGGCGACCGTCAGGAGCTCCTCCACGGGCGCCTCCTTGAGCCGCCCCCAGGCCCGTTTCGACTCCGCGACCGCCCACCTCCGCTGCGGGGCGGGCGTGCCGGTCGCGCCGAGGAGGACCCGGGCGTACTGGAAGGAGAGGAACCGCTCGCCCGCGGAGGCGTGCGCGAGCTCTTCGAGGGCGACGCTCGCCCGGGGGTCCTCGACCGAGGCCAGGACCCGGGCCCGCCCGAGCTCCCGGGCACGTTCGAGGCTCGGGTCCTCGAGCAGGACGCGGAGCGAGGCGGCGAGCTCCTCGGCGAGCGCCTCCGCTCCGGGCAGGAAGGGGTACTCGGCGTAGAGGCCGGTCCCGCTCAGATCCGGGGCGCCACGAAGAGCCATGCGATCAGGGCGACGATGATGACCGAGGAGAGCACGGTGAGACGTCCGGCGACGTCGTCGAGCCGGGCGGAATCCCACCCGCGCTTCACCCGTCCGATGAGACCGGCGGCGAAGTCGCGGAAGAGGAGCCCGCCGTCGAGCGGGATCAGGGGCAGCGCGTTCGACAGGCCGAGGAGGAGGTTCATCCAGGCGAGCCAGAAGAGGAGGTTCGCGAGGATCCAGAAGCCCCCCACGCCGAGGGCGGCGAGCGGCCCGGAGAGGTGGAAGAAGCTGGCGGAGACCCCCGCGACCGGCTCGAGCTGGGCGAGCGGGAGGTCGATCCACAGGACGAAGCCCGCGAGCGGCCCGAACTGGCTCCCGACCGGGAAGCTCAGCTCCTGGAGCAGCTCGTTCGGGGTCAGGTAGGAGGGGCCCACGCCGAGGAAGCCGCGCGGCTTGGTGTAGTACGGGCTCTTCGCGAGGGTCGCGGTCGTCGAGACCGTCCGACCGGTGGAGGCCTGGTAGTAGGTGATCGGCACCACCTCGCCCGGGGTCGTGTTGGCGAGCGCGTTCTCGAAGGCGGTGTTCGTCGTGGTCCGGGTCCCGTTGATGGACAGGACGATGTCCCCCGCCGCGAGCGAGATGTTCGCCGCGGGGGTGTTGGGCTCCACCACGGCGATGCCGACCCCGTTCGCGTTGGTGTGGACGGTCGAGCCGACGGCGCCCGCCATCAGCGCGAAGAAGAAGACGGCCAGCACGAAGTTCGCGAGCACCCCCGCGGCGGCGATCCGGGTCCTTCGACGTCGCGAGGCCTGCGTCATCTCCGCCTCGTCCTGCTCGACGAAGGCGCCGACGGGGATCACGAACCAGAGGATCCCCAGGCTCTTCACGCCGACCTGCTGCGAGCGGGCGAGGATGCCGTGGGCGAGCTCGTGGAGGACGATCCCGACGATGAGCGCGACCAGGCCGTAGCCGAGCGGGATGATCGGATTGATGCCCGGGATCCCGAGCGCCTCCGAGGGCGAGAGGGAGGCGGAGGCGGGGATCTGGGTGACCAGGATCCCCTCCCAGATCAGGAGGACGACGATGATGACCATCGCGAGCCCGGCGAGCAGCACGCCCACGTCGCCGACCACCGACCAGAACCGGCGGAACCGGCCCGTCCGGTCGAGCCAGGCCCGGCCGTGGGTCGTCTTGAGCATGAGCGCCGGCCCGAACAGGGTGAGCGCCTTCTCCGGCCCGATCCGGCCGGTGCGCTGCAGGTAGATCACCGCGCCGAAGTAGGCGGCGATGACGGCGAGGATGATGCCGATGGTCTCGGGGAGGGAGAGGCTCACGTTCGGTGGGTCCGTCGCTGGCAGCCGCGCCGGCGGTTAAAGCTGCTTCCGGGGCGGGCGCACGGTGCCGGGAGTGATGGCTTATGGTGAGGTCCCTCCATGAATGGTGCGTCGATGCCCGAGGCCGGGAGCGCACGAAGGTCGCTCGTGAGCTGGCGGGGACCGGTCCTGCTCGTCCTCGTCCTCGCCCTGCTGCTCACCGCGAGCCCGATCCCCCTCGCCCCGACCCCGGGACATGCCGGCGGGGCCCGCGGGGGGAGCGGGCCCTCGAAGGCCGCCGGGGCCGTGATCCAGGTCGCCCCGGCCTTTGCGCCCGCCCCCGGCGTGGCGACGCTCGGCGCCCTGCCGTCGAGCACCCCGGTCCAGGTGGCCGTGGGGCTCGCCCCGTCGAACCTCTCGTCGCTGACCGCCATCGCGGCCGCGGTGAGCGCACCCGGGTCGCCGGAGTACCGCCAGTTCCTGACACCGGCGGAGCTCAACCGCGACTTCGGACCGGGACCCGCCGCGTTCGCCCGGGCCCGGGATTACTTCTCGGGGTTCGGGCTCACGGTCGCGGGGCCCCCCACGGGCTTCCTCCTCGTCGTGGGCGGCCCGGAGGCTCGGGTGGCCGCCGCCTTCCACACCCGGTTCGAGGAGTACCGTTCGGGCGACCGGACGTTCTACAGTCACCCGACGCCGGCCACGCTTCCGGCCCTTGTGCCGTGGACCGGCGTGCTCGGGCTCGGCAACGAGACGCAGATCCGTCCCTCGGTCGCGCCCGGGACGCCGATCCCCGCGGGGACCGGGGGGCCGAGCGCCTCCTCCGCGTGCACGATCAACCCCGCGGTCCTCACCCCGTGCGTCTACCCGATCGCCTACGACTACCAGTCGCTGCTCCACGCCGGGACGAACGGGACCGGCTACCGCATCGGCGTCGCCGACCCCTACGACAGCGCGGAGCCTCAGCCCCAGCTCGCCCGGGACTTCGGCACCTTCACCTCGAACTTCTCGCTGCCGGGCGGCAACGTCGACTTCGCCTACCCCCTCCCCGCGGGCAACCAGTACAATACGACCCCGTCGGACGGCTGGGGGTTCGAGGAGGCGCTGGATCTCCAGTGGGCGCGTGCGTCCGCGCCGGGCGCGTCGATCACCTTCGCCTTCTCGCCGTACTCGAACGCCGGCCTCTACGGCGCGGTCAACTGGCTCGTCACCTCGGCCCACATCAACGTCCTCTCGATGAGCTGGGGCGAGCCGGACGTGGGCATCTACAACGCCGCCGTCGCGCCGTGCCCGAGCGCGTGCAACGCCTCGAGCGACGGCAGCTACGCCCTCCTGCATCCGGTGCTCGTGGCCGCCGCGGCGCTGGGCATCTCGGTCTTCGCCGCGAGCGGGGACTGCGGCGCGGCCGGCGGAACGTCCGGCGTCTCGACGAACTACCCGGCCTCCGACCCGTGGACGACGGGCGTCGGGGGCACGCAGCTCACGGTCAACTCGAGCACGGGCGCCTGGTCGAGGGAGGTCGCCTGGAGCGGCAACTCGAGCGGCGCGTCGCCCGGCGGCTGCAACAACGGCGGGGGGAGCGGGGGCGGCTACGCGCCGTTCCCCCGGCCGGTCTGGCAGGCGGGACCGGGCCTCCCGGCGAACGGCGAGCGGGGGGTCCCGGACGTCGCCCTCAACTCCGCCACGTCGGCCGCGATCTTCTACCGGGGCTCGGAGACGGCGGTGCTGGGTACCAGCCTCGCGACGCCGGTGTGGGCCGGGTTCGCGGCGATCGGCGCCCAGTACGCCCACGGCGCCCTCGGCTTCCTCAACCCCTCGCTCTATACGGTCCTCCGGGGCGGCTCCTATGCCACCGCCTTCCACGACATCACCGCCGGCTCGAACGGGTGGCCCGCCGGGACCGGCTGGGACGCCGTCACCGGCATCGGGACCCCGCGGGTCGCCGTGCTCCTGCCGCTCCTCGCCCGGCCCACGATCCGCCCGACGACCCTCTTCGTCGCGCTCACCGCGAACCGCACCGCCGGGCCGGCACCGCTCACCGTCACCTTCGGGGCGGTCGCGACCGGGGGGGTCGCCCCGTACTCCAGCTACGATTTCTCCTTCGGCGACGGCAACGCGACGATGGCCTCCGCGCGCTCCTCCGCGCACACCTACGAGATCCCGGGCGTGTACGTCGCGACCGTCGTAGTCTTCGACCACGCCGCGAACTCGACCGTGGCCGCCCCCCTCGTCATCGTCGTCGGCCACGGCCGGGTCCTGCCCCTCTCGCTCCGCGCCAGCGCGGCCACGGTCCCCGTCGGGGGGACGGTGACCTTCTGGGCCAACGACACCGGCGGCACGGCCCCGTTCTCCTACCAGCTCTGGTTCGGGGACGGCACGTACTCGATCCCCGCGCTCACCGGGGCGAGCTCCTTCGTCGCCCGGCACACCTTCGGGTTCGCCGGGGGCTTCTGCGCCGTGGCGACGGTGAACGACTCCGGCGCGCCCCAGAACGGCGGGGGCTCCCTGCCGGTCGCCATCGCGGTCGGCGGGGGCGCCCGCCCGGTCTGCGCCTCCGGTCCCCCCCTCCACGCGAGCCTCGGCTCGGCGGTCACCGCGGCGGACCTGCCGGGGGACCTGCCGCTGGTCTGGAACGCCTCGGGCGGGCAGCCCCCGCTCACCACCTGGCTCTACGCCCCCGACGCGTACGCGACGCTCTGCCAGTGCGGGATCTTCCGGACCCAGGGGCCCGAGACGCTCGTCCTCTACGCGAACGACAGCCTGGGCAACCGGACCACCCGGACGCTCAACGTGACGCTCTTCCCGGCGCTCGTGGGCCGCTTCACGGCCTCGGCCCTCGGCGGCGGGGCCCCGCTCGCCGTGACCTTCACCGCGTACCTCTCGGGCGGGCACCTCCCCGACGCGAACCGGACCGCCTGGAGCTTCGGCGATGGCAACGTGAGCACGGGCGCCCGGGTCACCCACACCTACACGCGACCCGGCGAGTACCTCGCGACGGCGCACGCGAGCGACGCGGGCGGCGGGAACGCGAGCGAGGCGTTCCTCATCGACGTCTACGCTTCGTCGCCGACGGTCCCGCTCGGGATCGGCGCGACGATCACGCCCGCCACCGAGGGGGCGCTCGGGACGACCTCGTTCTTCAACGCGACCGGGTTCGGCGGGGCGGGAGGGTACGCCTTCGAGTGGAACCTCTCCGACGGGAGCTCCGGCTTCGGGGCGGATCTCGCGACCACCCTCTCGAGCGCGGGATGCCCGACGTTCACGGCGTGCAACCTCACGGTGGCGCTCGACGCCCGGGACTCCGCGGGGAACTTCCGCACCCAGTCGCTCACCCTCCCCGCGATCTTCGCCCTGCGCGGGAGCGCGCTCCGGGTCGCCCCCACGCCCGGGGCCCGGACCGGCACCACGCCGTTCCGCTGGACGAGCGCGGTGGCGGCCTCCGGGATGCCGGGCCTCCAGATCCGGTGGGAGTTCGGGGACGGCACGACCCTCGCGGGCGGGAGCGGGGCGCACGCCTACCTGGCCCCGGGCAACTACACCGTCCGCGCCACCATCACCGACCTCTCCGGCGAAACGTGGACCTACAGCCAGGCGGTCCGGGTGAACGGGAGCGTCATCCCGCCGCTCCAGCTCGCGATCGCGGCGGCCAACTCGAGCTGCGTCGCCCCGTGCGAGTTCCACCTGAATGCCACGGTCCGGGGCGGCGTCCCCCCCGTCCACATCACCTGGCGGCTCCCCGACGGTTCGGTCGCCCAAGGAGGGAACGCCACCTTCAACTCGACCACGCCGGGCTTGGCGAACGTGACCGCGACGGCGCTCGACAGCCTCGGGGAGAACGCCTCGGCCGCGACCTCCCTCACGACCTACGCGATCACGCACGTGACGGTCGACCTCGCTCTCGCGCCGAGCTCGATGGTGGGCGGGAGCAGCTTCACCGCGACGGTGACGGCGATCCCGAGCTGCGGGAACTTTAGCCGGCCCCCCTGCGCGACCGGCCCGGTCCCGATCTCGCTCTATCTCCTCGAGTCGGGCACGCCGGCCCCGCTCTACGGCTTCGGCCTGGGCGGGCTCGTGCCCGGCGTCGCCTCGACCTTCCGTCTCAGCGTCCCACCGTTCGTGGGCCCCCACCCGATGGCCGCGGAGGCGACCGGGCCCTACTACACCGGGATCGCGGAGGTGCAGGTCACGATCACGGTCGGGCCCACCACCTCGCCGGCCCCCGCGGCCGTGGCGCTGCTCGCCGTCGGGATCGCGGTGGGGCTCGCGGCCGCGGCGGCGGCCGTGATCTACGAGCGCGGCCGGCGGCCCCCGGACCGCCCGGCCCCGTCGCCCGCGACCCCCGTCGCGGGGGCTCGCCCCGCGGCGGGGAGGGCCCCGCCGACCGGTCCCCCGGCTAGCCCTTGACGACCCCGAGCGGACGGAGCCGGGCCACGCGGCGGGTCAGCCCGGCGCCCTCGGCGACGCGCACGACCTCCTCCACGTCCTTGTAGGCCCCGGGCGCCTCCTCGGTCACGCCCTCCCGGGACGCGGAGCGCACGATGATCCCCTGCTCGGAGAGCTTCCGGGTCACGTCGTCGTAGCGGAACTGCCGGCTGGCCGCGGTCCGGCTCAGCCGCCGGCCCGCGCCGTGGCAGGAGGAGCCGAAGGAGCGCTCGATCGCGGTGGGGAGGCCCACGAGGACGTAGCTCGCCGTGCCCATGTCGCCCGGGATCAGGACCGGCTGGCCGAACCGCCGGTAGGCCGCCGGCACCTCCTCGAAGCCCGCCGGGAAGGCGCGGGTCGCCCCCTTGCGGTGGACGAGGAGCCGCTGCGGGCCCGCGTCGTCGACCCGGTGCGACTCCTCCTTGGCCATGTTGTGGGCGACGTCGTAGATCACCTCGACGTCGTGCCCGGACTCCGGGCCGGGGAAGATGGACCGGAAGGCCCGGCGGACCCCCTCGGTGATGAGCTGGCGGTTCGCCCAGGCGAAGTTGGCCCCGGCGCTCATCGCCTCCAGGTACTCCTGCCCCTCGGCGGAGGCGATGGGCGCGCAGGAGAGCTGCCGGTCGACGAGCTTCGTGCCCTCCCGGGCCAATCGGGCGTCCATCCTCTGGATGTAGTCGGTGGCCACCTGGTGGCCGAGCCCGCGGGAGCCGGTGTGCAGCATGACGACGACCTGGTCGGGCTCGAGCCCGAGCACGGAGGCGAACTCGGGGTGGAAGATCTCGTCGACCACCTGGACCTCGAGGAAGTGGTTCCCGCTGCCGAGCGTCCCGAGCTGGCGCGCCCCGCGGCGGCGGGCGTTCTCGCTCACCCGCTTCGGTTCGGCCCGGGCCATCCGGCCCTCCTCTTCCTGGTACACCAGGTCCTCCGGCCGCCCGAACCCCCGGCCGACCGCCCAGGCGGCGCCGCCCGCCAGCACCTCGTCGATCTCCCCCGAGCTGAGCGTGAGCCCGCCCTTGGAACCGACGCCGCTCGGCACCTCGCGGTAGAGCGCCTCGATGAGCGGCTTGAGCCGCGCCACGACCTCGGCGCGCCCGAGCCGGGTCCGGAGGAGTCGGACGCCGCAGTTGATGTCGTAGCCGATGCCGCCCGGGGAGACCACCCCCTCCCGCACGTCGAAGGCGGCGACGCCCCCGACGGGGAAGCCGTAGCCGAAGTGGATGTCCGGCATCGCGTAGGCGGAGCGCTGGATGCCGGGGAGGGTCGCCACGTTGGCGAGCTGCTGGAGCGACGGGTCGTGCTCGACCGCTCCGAGGAGCGCGCGGCTCGAGAAGAGGATGCCCGGGACCCGCATCCCCGGGACCGCCCCGGTGGGGATCTCCCACCGGTACTCGTCGAGCTCGGTGAGCGGGGGGGGCGCGGGGTCCATCGTCCGTCGTGCACGGCCGGATGATATAACGCGCCGGGGCGGCCCCGTGGCCGCCCCCCGGCGCCACGGATTTGGCCTAGGAGCCGCTCCCGGACGGCGTGAAGGCGTTCGAGGGTTGGCCGCTGTGGGCCGCGACGTTGCTCCTGAGCGGCATCCTGGTCCTCGGGATCTACCTCGCGGACACCCTGCGGACCGTGCTCCCGCTCGTCGGGGCGATCGTCCTCGATGCGGTCCTCGCCGGGCTCTACCTCCATGAGTACAGCCAGCGTCCCCTGGCCGAGCCGCCGGTCCCGGCCGCCCCGGGGTCGGTGGGCCGCTCCCTCGCCCCCGGCGCGGCGGGCGCGGCCACGGTCCCACCCGTCGCGGAGCCGCCGTACTCTTCCGCCCCGGAGCTCACCGAGGAGGGGGAGTTCGACGACCCCGTCATCGAGGCCGACCGGATCGACTCGGGCCTCGAGAGCGCGGAAGGGGAGCCGAAGCCCACGGCGCGGGGCGAGGGCGCCCCGCCGGGCTGAGCGATCCCCGGTCGGTCCCCCTTCGCGGCGGACCCGGCGCTCCTACGCGGGAGCGATCCGCAGGAGGACGTCGGCGGCCCGGACGCTCGCCCCGGGGGCGACCGCGACCTCGGTCACGGTGCCGGCCGCGGGGCTCGCGATCTCGTTCTTCATCTTCATCGCCTCGAGCACGAGGAGCACCTGGCCCGCAGCGACCACCTCGCCCACCTTGACGCGGACCTCCAGGATCTTGCCGGGCATCGGGGGCCGGATCGCGGTGCCCGCACCGCCCGGGGCCGGATCGGCGGGCGGGGCGGCCCCGGCGCGGGGGGCCGGCGCGGGGGGCCGGGGGCCGGTCGGTCCCGGGGGGCCCGCGGTCCGCGCGATCCGCTCGACGCGCACGACCTCGCCGTTCACGAGGACCCGGCCGACCGGGGTCTCGTTATGGGGCGGCCAGCCCTCGACGACCAGCCGCTCGCCGGCGATCTCGATCTCGACGGGCACCCGGTCCGGGTCGACGACCCGGAACGGGTAGGAGACGCCGCCCAGGAGGACCGAGCTCGCGGCCAGGTCCACCTCGACGGTCTGCGACCGCCCGTCAACGACGAGTTCGAGGAGCACCGCTCCACCTCCGGCCCTCCGCGAGGGCGACCCGCCCCTGGAACGCCCAGGGACTGACGGGGGTGATCCCCCCGGCGGCCGGGGCGGGCGCGGGGGGCGGCGGCGCGGGGGTCCGCAGCGCCCCCAGGATGCCGAGCGCGGCCGCCGTCAGGACCTCCGGGGTGATCCCGCGGTCCCGGGCGCCCACGTAGCTGCGGTACACCTCGGGGAACATGGCGTAGGAGAGCGCCTCCGCCTCGTCGGCCGCCGGCACGAAGGCGCGGACCTCCGTGAGCGCCCGCTCGTACTCGGGGCCGAGGAGGTCCGCCGGACGGCCCTCGAGCGGATGGCCCTCCCCGAGGACCTTGCGGGTGAGGTCGGGGTCCAACGGTCCGGGGGGCTTCCCGTAGTGGCCCCGCACGTACTCCTGGACCTCGCGGGTGATCTGCCGGTACCGCTCGCCGACGAGGACGTTCACGACCGCCTGGACCCCCACGATCTGGCTCGTCGGCGTCACGAGCGGGGGGAACCCCAGATCGGACCGCACCCTCGGCACCTCGTGGAGCACCTCCCCGAGCCGGTCCGAGGCGTCCTGGTCCTTGAGCTGCTGGAGGAGGTTCGAGAGCATGCCGCCGGGGATCTGGTGGAGGAGGATCCCCGGGTCGGTCTGGAGCGAGCGGACGTTGAGCAGCCCGGCATAGTGGTCGAGCACCTTCCGGAAGTACTCCGAGAGTTCCGTGAGCGCCCCCAGGTCGAGCTTCGGGTCGTGCGCGCCGCCGCGGAGCGCTCCCACCAGGGTCTCGGTGGGCGGCTGCGACGTGCCCCCCGCGAACGGCGCGAGCGCGGTGTCGATCGCCGCCGCCCCGGCGTCGGTGACGGCGAGGCAGGTCATCGCGGAGAAGCCGCTCGAGGAGTGGGTGTGGACGACCACGGGGAGCCCGACCTCCCGCCGGAGCGCCCGGACGAGCTCGCCGCCGGCGCCGGGCGGCATGAAGCCGCCCATGTCCTTCACGCACAGCTCGTCGGCGCCCATCTCGGCGAGGGTGCGGCCCAGGGCGACGAAGCTCGAGAGCGTGTGGACCGGGGACTCGGTGTAGCAGATCGTCCCCTGCGCCCGGGCGCCGGCCCGTTTCACCGCCCGGATCGCGGGGGCCATGTTCCGGGGGTCGTTGAGCGCGTCGAAGACCCGGAAGATGTCGATCCCCTCCCGGGCCGACCGCGCGACGAACCGGTCCACCATGTCGTCGGCGTAGTGACGGTACCCCACCAGGTTCTGGCCCCGGAGGAGCATCTGGAGCGGCGTCCTCGGCATCCGCTTCTTGAGCTCGCGGAGCCGCTCCCACGGGTCCTCGTGGAGGAACCGCAGGCAGACGTCGAAGGTGGCGCCGCCCCAGACCTCGAGGGAGCGGTAGCCGATGGCGTCGAGCTGCTCGGCGGCCGGCAGCATGTGCCGGGTCCGCATCCGGGTCGCGATGAGCGACTGGTGGCCGTCCCTCAGGACCGTCTCGGTGATCCCGACCATCGCCGTCCCCCTGTCAGAGCGGGATGTTCCCGTGCTTGCGGCCCGGCCGGTCCTCGCGCTTCGGCCCGAGGAGCGCGAGCCCCCGGAGGAGACGCGATCGGCTCTCGGCCGGGTCGATCACGTCGTCCAGGTAGCCGCGCTCCGCGGCGAGGTAGGGGTTCAGGAACTCCGCGCGGTACTCGCCGATGAGCTTCGTTCGGAGCTTCTCCTTCTCCGCCGGGGCCGCGCCCTCGATCTCGCGGCGGAAGAGGATGTTCACCGCGCCCTCGGCGCCCATGACGGCGATCTCCGCCGTGGGCCAGGCCAGGTTGAGGTCGCCGCCCAGGTGCTTCGAGCACATCACGTCGTAGGCGCCCCCGTAGGCCTTCCTCAGGATGAGCGTGAGCTTCGGCACCGTCGCTTCGGCGTAGGCGTAGAGGAGCTTCGCGCCGTGGCGGATGATCCCGCCGTACTCCTGGCCGGTCCCGGGCAGGAACCCCGGGACGTCGACGAAGGTCACGAGGGGGAGGTTGAAGGCGTCGCAGAACCGGACGAACCGGGCCGCTTTGGTCGAGGCGGCGATGTCGAGGGTCCCCGCGAGCACCTTGGGCTGGTTCGCCACGACCCCGATCGGCCGCCCGCCCAGGCGGGCGAGCCCGACCAGGATGTTGCCGGCCCAGGCCCCGTGGACCTCGAGGAAGCTCTCCGGGTCGAGGACCCGCCTCAGGACCTCGTGGACGTCGTAGGGGTCGTTCGAGTCCTCCGGGACGATCCTCGAGAGCTCGGCGGCGGCCGTGTCGGGCGGCTCCTGGGGGGCCCCCGCGGGCGGCTCCTCCAGGTTGTTGAGCGGCAGGTAGCCGAGCACCCGGCGGACCAGCGCGAGCGCCTCCGCGTCCGAGGGGACCGAGAAGTGGGAGACGCCGCTCACGCTGCCGTGCGTCGCGGCCCCCCCGAGCTCCTCCATCGTCACCTTCTCACCGGTGACCGCCTGGATGACGTCGGGGCCGGTGATGAACATCTGCGCCTGGCCCTGGACCATGATGACGAAGTCCGTGATGGCGGGCGAATAGACCGCCCCCCCGGCGCAGGGTCCGAGGATGACCGAGACCTGGGGGACGACGCCGCTCAGGAGGACGTTGCGGAAGAAGACGTCGCCGTAGCCGCCGAGGCTCATCACGCCCTCCTGGATCCGGGCGCCCCCCGAGTCGTCGAGGCCCACGATGGGGACCCCGGCCTTCTGGGCGAGCTCCATGGTCCGGGCGATCTTCTCGGCGTGGGCCTCCCCGAGCGCGCCCCCGAAGACGGTCGCGTCCTGCGCAAAGGCGCACACCGGCCGGCCGTCGACCTCGCCCCATCCGGTGACGACCCCGTCGCCCGGGATCCGGCGCTCGTCCAGGCCGAAGGTGTTCACTCGGTGGACGACGAACGCCCCCGTCTCGACGAAGGTGCCGGGGTCGAAGAACCCCTCGAGCCGCTCGCGCGCGGTGAGCTTGCCCGCCGCGCGATGCTTGGCGACCCGGTCGGCGCCCCCGCCCTCCTTCGTCCGTTCCCGGCGCAGCCGCCACCGTTCGAATGCGACGCTCACGAGGATCCCTCCGCCAACGTCAGGGTGCCGTCCAGGAACTCCCGGGTGCCCGTCTCGTTGCGCACGAGGAGGCTCCCGTCCTCGCCGAGCCCCTCGATCACGCCGACCGCGACCCCGTCGATCCGGGCGGCGAGGCCGCGCCCGTAGAGCAGCTCCCGGGCGCGCGCACGGTACCGGGCACGCCCCGCTTCCGACGCCAGGGAGGTGAACAGCTCCGCGATGGCCTCCGTGACCTCCCGCTCGAACTCCCCGAGCGGCGCCGTGATCCCGAAGTCCTCACCGAAGGTGCAGACGGTCGACCGGATCCCGGCCGGGAACGCCGAGAGCGGCGCGTGGACGTTGAGGCCGATCCCGACCACGGTGCGGTAGCCGTCGGACCCCTGCACGCCCTCCACCAGCACCCCGCCGAGCTTCGTCGCCGGGGCGCGGGGGTGCGGGCAGACGATGTCGTTCGGCCAGCGGAGCTTCACCGGAGGCCCCCACCGGGTCCGGATCCGGTCGCACAGGCAGGCGCCGACCGCGAGCGAGAGGAACGGGCCGGCCTCGGGTCGCCCCTCCCGTACGATGGAGACGTACAGTCCGCCGGGCGGGGAGGCCCAGGCATGGTCGTGCCGACCCCTGCCGCTCCCCTGCTCTCCCGCCACCACGCGGGTCCCGGGATCCGCGCCGCGGCGGGCGAGCTCGAGCGCCGGCTCCTGGGTCGAGGGCACGCTGACGAAGTACTGGCGTTGGGGCAAGGGCCTCGGGAGGGGCAGCCCTCCCCGACTTTAAGGGCTCGGCTTCGGACCCGATCGGGCGGCCCGGCCCCCGCGTCCAGCGCGGAGGAGATTTGAGGGGTGCCGGCCTAGGAGGGATCGGAGCCCCGAGTTGAACCGAATCCAGCCCTGCGCGTCCTGCGGTTGCCCGGTGCTCTTCCACCATCCCCCACGGGACCGAACGACGGGGCCGGAGGGGATGGCCTGCGACGAATGCTCGCGGGAACAGGGGCATGAGGTGCTGTGCCGCGCTCCGACGGCCTAGGCCGGGCGGCCCGAGGGGGCGCGATCTGTGCGCTCGTCGTGCTGCTGCTCCTGTCGGCCTCCCCGGGGCCTCCGGTGACCCTCCGGGAGACCGGGTCCCCCGCCCCCGTCGCGTCGTCGCACGTCCGACCGATGGGGGTCGTGTCGCATCTCAACCTCACGACGGTCGGCTTCGACCTCAGCTCATCGCTCAACGCGACGATCGGGGTCGCGCTCAACTTCGAGACCACCTTCGGCCTCACGTCGGCGACGCTGGACGCCGGGACCAGCACGACGGGCCGGGTCGCTCTGATCTCGAACCCGAACGCGACCATCCAGGTCTCCTCCCTCGGGTACACCCAGGGGCTTCCCATCCCGACCCTGGGCACGTACGGCCCTGTCACCCTCCCGGGACTGACCTACAACTACCTCGGGATCCAGCTCAACCTCGCCCTCGTCACCCAGGCCTCCGTGAACGGCACGCTCGCGCTGGGCCTGCCCGGGTCGATGGGGTCCCCGGTGAACGAGACATGGACCGCCCCGGGGAACGCGAGCTTCACCGTCGCCGCTCCCGCCGGCAGCGGCGGCCAGAGCTTCGACGTCGAACTGACCCACCTCAACTACGTCCTGTCGGCGGGGGTGGACGCCCAGGGCTCGGTGCCGCTCCTCGGTCCGGTCACCATCCCGGTGATCCCCATGACTCCGCTCGGCACGGTCCCGGGCTCGCCCGCTACGCTCTCGTCGGCCTACCCCATCGTGCCCCCGCCCTCGATCACCGGCTTCACCGCCCGCCCGGCGTCCCTCTCCGTGGGCACGCTCACCAACCTCTCCGCGACGGTCGCGGGGGGGAACCCCCCGGTGTCGTTCGACTATGCGGGACTTCCCCCGGGATGCCCGAGCGCCGATTCCGCCTCGATCCTGTGCACCCCGACGAGCGCGGGCAGCTACCGCGTGACGGTCACGGCCACCGATGCGCAGGGGCTCCACTCCTCCTCCGTGCTCACGCTGACGGTCGCCTCGGCCCCGGCGCCGAACCGCGCGGGGGGCGGCTCCGACCTCTCGGCCTACGAGCTGCCGCTCGGGATCGCGCTGGCCGCGGCGGCCGTCGCCGCCGCGTTCCTGCTGGGCCGCCGCGGACGACGGCCCCCGCCGGCGCCGCTCCGCCCCGCGGAAGCGCCCCCGGGCGGAAGTTAGCTACTACACTATCCGCAGGTTTGCCAAGCTACGGACGCCGTAGTAGCTTGGATGGAACCTGCTGCCGGCGCCGTGGCTCGAAGAGGATGGGGACGGGGTCCCGCGTCCCGAGGACGCCCGAAGGGACGGACGCGAGGGGCCCGGGGGCCCACGGCCGGGTCGCGCCCGGCGGTGGTGACCTTCGACCGGGCGGCCCCGGGTGGGGGCGGCCCGGGGCGGAGAGCTGGGGGTCCCGGGACGCCTACTTGTAGGTCGACTGGTGGACCTTGCCTTCGTCGTCGACGATGGTGATGCACTCACCCTCGCACTCGAAGAGGCAGGCCTCGCACATGATGCACTCGGGGCCGTTGATCACCGCGGACTTCTCGACCCGGAACTGGAACTTCGCGGCCACGTTGGCGTCGTCGACGACGTCGGGCCAGTTGGTCCGGGGCTGCATCTCGAAGACGGTCACCGGGCAGACGTCACGGCAGTGGGTGCATCCCGTGCATTTCGTGTGCTCGACTTCGACGGAGACCATGCTGGCTTCCTCGGGGTCGCCGAAAATCGCCCTCTATTTAAGATGGAACCGTGCGAGGCCGCCGGCCGGGGTCCGGGTCCCGCCGGCCGGGGAGGACCGGGCCCCGCGCGCGCGGCGCCCCCTCGACGGGCGGCGCCGCTAGGCCGAGCGAATCTCGCGGAGCCGGCGGGTCATCTTGACGACCGCGCGGACGGCGTTCGCGGCGTTCTCGATCCGGTCCTGCGCCTGGAGCCGGGTCTCCCCCGGCCCGGTCACGCCGAGCCCGACCGCCTTGCCGTACTCGACGGAGAGGTCGGTGAGCTTCCGCGCCGCCTGGTTCATGACCACCTGATCGTGGCCGGTCTCCCCCTCGATCACCGCGCCGAGCGTGACCACGCCGTCCACGTCGGGGCGATCGAAGAGCGCCTTCACGGCGAGCGGCATGTCGTAGACGCCCGGCGTCTTGATGACGGGGCCCAGCTGCGCGCCGAGGAAGCTGATCTCCTCCCGCGCGCGCTCGAGCATCATCATGCTCACGTCGTAGTTGAACTCGCTCGCCACGAGCGCGATCCGGATCCCCTTCCCCTCGTCCTGCGGTTGCTTGGCCATGGTTGGTTGACTCCCTGGTGCTGCGATCGTCCGACCCGTTGCGGCCCTACCGGTGCGGGCGCACCGCGCCCACGTCGGCGAACCCCTGGCGCTGCCCCGTCGCGGCGCGGCGGGCGAGCTCCTGGGGCCGGAACAGGAGATGGAAGGCGTTCACGGCGTGCTCCTCGGCGCGCCGGCGGGCGAGCGTCTCGAGCTCCTTCGGGCTCGCCGCCTCGTCCTCGAAGACGAAGCACTCGACGACCGGCTTCGATTCGAGCACGCCGGCGAAGATGAGCCCGGTCGACGCCTCGTGGGCGCAGACCCGGTCGTACTCCGCCTTGCCCGGCATCCCGAAGGCGAGGCAGAGGTCCGCGCCCTCCTGGAACTGGCGGCGGACGGCGACCGGCAGGTCCTTGATGCCCGGGACCGTCGCCCGGGAGATCCGGAACCCCGTGCCGGCGGCCTGGAGGGCGTCGATCCCGTACCGGGCCATGTCGACCCGGGCGAAGGTGGTGTCCACGACGCCGATCCGCTTCATGGGGTGGGGGGAGGGCTCTTGGCGCGGTCGACGATCCTCTCGATGATCCGCTTCGTGGCGAGCTCGTCGTGGGGACGGCGGCCGAGCCGGACGACCTTGACCGGGACCCCGCGCCGCGCGCACTCCCGCTCGATCTCCGCCTCGTTCCAGTGCTGGTCGAAGCCGAGGGCGATGATCTCCGGCCGCCACTCGGTCACCGTCTCGTAGATGTCGGTCGTCGAACCGAGCACCGCCCGGTCGACCGGCTTCAAGGACTCCACCATCTCGCGCCGCAGCTGCTCGGGCACGTAGGGCTCCCGCTTGAGCCGCCGCGCCGTCTGGTCGCGCGCGACCACCACGATCAGCTCGTCGCCGAGCGCCTTGGCCTCGTTCAGGAAGTAGAGGTGGCCCGGGTGCAGGAGGTCGAAGACCCCCGTGGCCATCACGCGGACCATGTCCGCCATGCCTCGACGATCGCCCGGCCTTCGAGGAACACCCACCCGTGGGCCCCGGCGTACTCCTCCGCGGCCTCCGGGCTCCTCGGGCCCCCCGAGTCGCCGAGCATCTCGCAGACGGTCACCGATTCGGAGAGACCGCCCATCCGGGCGAGCGAGATGGCGAGTTCCGTATGTCCTTTTCGTTCTCCAAGGAGGCCGGGCGCGGCGTAGAGGAGCGGCAGGTGGCCCGGGGCGGCGAACTCCGAGGAGAAGCGCGCGATGAGCTCCTCCCGCCCGAGCCCGGGCGCGTCCCGGGCGAGCTCGCCGAGCGCGCGGACCGTCTGCGCCCGGTCGTTGTCCGGGACCCCCGTGAAGTTCGTCCGGTGGTTCACGGTGATGCCGAAGGCGCTCCGCCGGTCGTACCGGGGCCGGTACTTCGCGAGCTCCCGCGCGATGGGGAACTCGGGTCCCCCGTAGGTGAGCAGCTCCTCGAAGAAGGGGAGGCCGAGCTGGAGCCTCAGCTCGCTCGAGATCGCGGCGCAGAGGAGCCCGCCCGCGTCCCGACGGAGGAGCCGGATCAGTTCCGGCGTCGCCCGCTCGGAGAGGATGACCAGGTCGGTCTCACCCTCCCGGTCCGGCGCGTCGTAGATGAGCACCGGCTCGCCGGCCGCGAGCGCGTCGACCGCCCGGAGGAGGGCGGGGGATCGGAGGGCCGGTCGTACCAGCGACTGCATGCCGCGAGCAGAGCCGGGACGATTATAAGGTTCTGCGTAGCTACTCAGGAATAAGTTGATGGGCCCGAAGGAAAGGAGGGAGCTCCTGAAACCGACCGAAGCTCCTCACGACCATCACGTCCCCGCGCCCGATCCCGTGCGGGATCGGGGCGTTCTAGGAGGTGATCCATCTGCAGGTTCCCCTACAGATACCTTGTTACGACTTACTCCCCCTTGCTGAACCGAAGTTCGAGCGACCCGAATGAGTCACCCTCACTCCGACCCAACTCGGATGAGTTGACGGGCGGTGTGTGCAAAGAGCAGGGGCACATTCACCGCGGGATGTTGACCCGCGATTACTACGGAATCCATTTTCATGAGGGCGAGTTACAGCCCTCAATCCAGACTACGATGA
>DAHUZZ010000001.1 GCA_027314915.1 Thermoplasmata archaeon
GGGCGACCCGATGAAGGTGCCCGTTGTCGCGCCGGTCGCGAGGAAGTTCAGTCGCCGGACCGCGCCGAGGCTCATCTACCTCTCCGAGGAGACGGCCCGGGAGATCGGCGCCTACGTGGCGACGTACCGAGTCGCGTCGGATCCGTCCGCGTTGTTCACCGGCCCGAGGGGCCGGATCACCTATGGGGTGATGGGGAAGATCGCGAAGGACATCGGACGGGCGGCCAATGTGCCCCACTTCTCATGGCACCGGGCGCGGCACCGTATGATTGACGCGATGTTGGACCAGCGGGCGCCCCTTCCGGCCATCCAGGCGGTCGCAGGACACGCCCGGGCGGAGACGACCGTCCGCTACGCAAGCCTCCGCGCCCTGAGAGAACTTACCGAACGGGAGGTCCGTCCCTTCCAAAAGAGGCGAATCGACGCGGTGCGCCGCACGCCCGCCCCCGAGGACCCCTCCTCGGCGGGCGCGAATCGAGACGCAGGTCTCACCGTTACGGATGCGGGGAGAGAGCATTGCCGAAGAGTTCCAATCCCTTCCCGCATGGGACCGATTGGCGCCCAGTAGGCCAAGCGGCCCTATCCGGGCGAAGCTGCGCCGATAGGGGTAAGTAACATGGCCGTCTTTTAAGCTCCCCATCCATGACGAGGCGGCTGGTACGGGTCGCCCAGTGCTACCGGTGCGCCCACTCGTGGCGGATGCGGCGGCGGTACCCACGGGTCTGCCCCCGTTGTAAGTCCCGCCTCTGGCGAGAACCGAAGGTTCGTCCGCTGAGGCTGGGATCGGGACTAGGCATCGATGAGATTCTCACTCCATTCCGGACGGAAGTCCTTCGTGTCGGTCGAGCCTACGGAGCGCTCGGATTCCGGGTCTTCGGCTCCGTTCGAAGGCGTGAAGCGAATTCTTCGAGCGATGTGGATCTGCTCGTCCGACTGCGAAAGTCTGCTTCTTGGCTGGATTTCTCCAGCCTCCACGCCGACCTTGAGACGGTCCTGGGGCGGAAGGTGGACCTGATCGAGGAGGGTCAACTTCCTTGGGCGCTGCGCCCCCAGATCGAAGCCGAAGCGGTCTCGCTATGAAGGAAGGCGAGCGAAGGGACCGGTTTCTCGTTTCAGAGATGCTCCGTCACAGCGAGGTCATCGCGGAGAACGTCGCGAAGGGCCGGGCTGCGTTCGACGCGGACGCCTCTACGAGGTACGCTCTCGAACACGCCGTCGAATTGTTCTCGGAAGCCGCGGAGAAGTTGAGCTCCGGGTTTGAGCAGGTGAATCCTGAGATTCCATGGAAGGGCCTTCGCCCGCTACGCCGAGACGTGGCCCATCCGTACGACAAGGGCCGTCCTCCCGTTAACCCAGATCGAGTGTGGCGGTTCGTTCGGGACGAGGTTCCCCGCATCGTCCGCCGCCTTCGATTGGCGGCGTACCCGGACTACCCTAGGTGAGCAAAATCGCTCGCCCCGAAGGCTCGCATGAGACGGCCGTCC
This sequence comes from Thermoplasmata archaeon, assembly GCA_027314915.1. Classification (GTDB taxonomy): domain Archaea; phylum Thermoplasmatota; class Thermoplasmata; order Lutacidiplasmatales; family UBA184; genus JAKIVR01. Next base: position 1,485 of record DAHUZZ010000001.1, read on the forward strand.
GAGAGTTCAGGCTGCGGGGAGAGGGATTTGAACCCACGAACTCCTGCGAGACCAGACCCTGAATCTGGCGCCTTTGGCCAAGCTTGGCAATCCCCGCGCGAAGACACGAGCTACCGTCGTGCCTTAAGAGCCTATCCGGAAACCGGACGGGACCCCGTCCGCGGGTCCCCCGCGGGGGACGGAACGACCGCGGGGGGGGGCCCTCGGGCGGTCGCCGCTCAGGCCGTCGCGGCCGGGGACGGGGCCGGAGCGGCCTTGGTCGTCTCGAGCAGGTCGAGCGCCTCGCGGACCGTCGCGCGCTCGTGGACGATCGCGCGGAGCGCACGGATCATCGCCACGGGGTGGTCCGACTGCCAGATGTTGCGGCCCATGTCGATCCCGGCGGCCCCCTCCTGGATCGCGTCGAAGCAGAGCTGGAGGGCCGCTCGATCGCTGTCGAGGCGCGGCCCCCCCGCCACCACGAGGGGCACGGGGCAGCCCTCCACGACCTTGGAGAACCCTTCGCAGTAGTAGGTCTTGACCAGGTGCGCCCCGAGTTCCGCCGCGACCCGGCAGGCGAGGGAGAGGTAGCGCGCGTCGCGCTTCTCGAGCTCCTTCCCCACGGCGGTGATCGCCATCACGGGCATCCCGGCCGACTCGCCCTCGGAGACGAGGTTGCCGAGCGCCGTCAGGGTCTCGTGCTCGTGCGGCGCGCCCACGAAGACCGACATCGCGACGGCGCAGACGTTCAGGCGGAGCGCCTCCTCCATCGGCGTCGTGATCGCCTCGTCGCTCAGGTCCTCGTGGAGGACCGTGACGCCCCCCGAGACCCGGAGCACGACCGGCACCTCGACGGTGGGCGGGACGGAGGAACGGAGGATGCCCCGGGTGAGGGCGATCGCATCGGCGTAGGGCAGGACCGGTGTCAGGGTGGTCCCGACGTTCTCGAGCCGCCGGGTCGGCCCCATGAAGTAACCGTGGTCCACCGCGAGCATCACGGTGCGGCCCGAGCGCGGCTTGAACATCCGGGCCATCCGGTTGCGCATTCCCCAGTCCATCGAACGTCCCCGGGGCGCCGAGTCCACGGCGGGCTATATGGGGTTTCCTTCAGGGCGAGCCCGTCTCGCCGGGGGCGCGGAGCTGGACCGGCACCCGCCGGTCCTCCTTCACGCGGTTGAGCACGAGCTGGGTGTTCGTCCGCTCGATGTAGGGGTCCTGGAGGGCGCGCTTGACGAACCGGTCCAGGTCGCGCCGGTCCCGGAAGCGCCCGATGAGCAGGGCGTCGAAGTCTCCCGTGACATCGTAGATGGAGTACGACCGGGGGTCCCGGGCCAGCCGCTCCTCCACCTCGCGGAGCCGCCCCTTGGAGATCCGGATCCCGATCATGGCGGTGAGCTCCCAGCCGATGAGTTCGTCGTCGAGGAGCGGGACGTACCCCCGGATCACGCCGTCCCGCTCGAGCCGCTGGATCCGGCTGCTGATGGTGGTGGGGGAGACCTTCAGCCGATGGGCGAGCTCCCGGTGGCTCCGTCGCGCATCGACGTTGAGCTCCTGAAGGATCGAGAGGTCCAGCCGGTCGAGATTGGACGTTTGCGACATGATGCCAGGATGACTTGGTGTATAGTTAATGTTTGTCCGCAAAATACTGGATGAACGTCCATTGCCGGCGGGGCAGGCTTCTTCTACCTCCGGAACCTCGAAGGGCTCGGGTGGGTCGCGCGTGTCCGAAGAGCACGGCACGGGGAACGGGAGCGGCGGGGCGGCGAGCGGGTCGAGGACGGAACGGGGGATGGCGGCGCTCGCCGAGGCGAAGCGGCAGAACCTCCGCTGGATCGAGCTCTTCTACACCGACGTGATCGGCGGGTTCAACCACATCCACATCCCGGCGGACGCGATCACTCCCGAGTCCTTCGACGAGGGGATCCCGAAGCTCGACGGCTCCTCCGTCCGCGGCTTCCGCGAGATCCACGAATCCGACATGATCCTGCTGCCGGACCCCGCGACCTTCGCGACGATCCCCTGGTCCAGCGGCCAGGGCGGATCGGCCCGGTTCATCTGCGATGTCCTGGTGGGCGGCTCCCACGAACCGTACTCCCACGATCCGCGCGGCATCGCCCGCCGGACCGTGGACGTGCTCCGAGGGGCCGGGTACGACCAGTCCTACTGGGGCCCGGAGATCGAGTTCTTCGTCTTCGACCGGATCCACCTCCTCCCCTCCTCCGACGCGGTGCGGGATGCCTGGGGCGGTTCCGGCTACTCGATCAAGAGCTCCGAGGCCCCCTGGGCCGGGGCGAGCGACGGCCACGGGTCGGTCCGGTTCAAGGAAGGGTACCACCGCGCGGGGCCGTTCGACACCCTGGAGGGGATCCGGAGCGAGATGTGCAACATCCTCGCGGACAGCTTCCACATCCAGATGGACGCCCACCACCACGAGGTGGCGACCGCCGGTCAGAGCGAGATCAACATGCGCTTCGACGCGCTGGTCCCCGCGGCCGACCACGTCCAGGACATCCGGTTCGTCGTCCGGAACGTGGCCCGCCAGCACGACAAGGTGGCCTCGTTCATGCCCAAGCCGATCTTCGGCGACAACGGCATCGGGATGCACATGAACCAGTCGCTCTGGACCGGCGGCACGAACGTCTTCTTCGACCCGGCGGACCGCTACGCGGAGGTGAGCCAGACCTGCCGGTACTACATCGGGGGGCTGCTGGCCCACGCCCGGGCGCTCTGCGCCATCACGAACCCCACGACGAACTCCTACCGGCGGCTCGTGCCCGGCTACGAGGCCCCGGTCTTCATCGCGTGGAGCCGCGCGAACCGCTCGGCCAACGTGCGGATCCCCTTCTACCTCAAGGGGAACGCGGGGGCGAAGAGGATCGAGTACCGGACGCCGGACTCCGCCGCCAACATCTACCTCACCGAGGCCGCCCTCGCGATGGCCGGGCTCGACGGCATCAAGAAGAAGATCGAGCCGCCCGCCCCGGTCGACTCGGACATCTACAAGCTCACGCCGGCCCAGCGCCGCGAGCGGGAGATCCGGGAGCTGCCGGGGTCGCTCAGCGAGGCGCTCGACTGCCTCGACTCGGACGAGGAGTTCCTTCACCCCGTCTTCCCGAAGTCGCTCCTCGAGACCTACGCCGAGATGAAGCGGGACGAGCAGCTGCAGCTCAACCTCCGCCCCCACCCCTACGAGTTCTATCGGTACGCGGACGTGTAGGCCCCAAACCCTTTCGGGGCGGGGGGCCTACCCGCCTCCCCCCGGGGGCGACGCGGTGGCGGGAACCGACGACCGACTCTGGCTCGACGGCCGGATCTTCACCGGGCGCGAGCTCATCGAGGCGATGCTCGTGGAGGACGGGCGGGTCCGCGCGCTCGGGAGCGAAGCCGAGGTGCTCCGGGACCGCCCGACGGGGGCCGTGATCGAGCGGCTCGGCGGCCGCCTCGTCCTCCCCGCGTTCATCGACAGCCACGTCCACATCCTCGAGTCGTCGGTACGGTTCGGCGGCGTGGACCTCTCGGGCGTCGCCGACTGGGCGGAGTTCGAGGCGCGCCTCCGCGTCTGGACGATGCACCACCCGGTCGGGCCGGTGCTCGGGGGCGGGTGGGACCACGAGCGGCTGCCCTCGCCCGGGTGGCCCTCCCGCGAGTTCCTCGACCGCGTCGTGGGGGACCGTCCGGCGCTCCTCGACCGGATCTGCGAGCACGTGACCGTGGCCAACTCGGCGGCCCTCGAGTCCGCGGGCGTCGATCGCAGCCTTCCGGATCCCCCGGGCGGCCGGATCGGCCGGCATTCCTCGGGCGAGCCCAACGGGCTCCTGTTCGACAACGCGATCCGCTGGACCATCCCGCTCCGGGAGCAGTGGGCCCAGAACCACCGCACGACGATCCGCGAGATGCTCGGACGCTGGGCGGGGCTCGGGCTCGCCGCGGTGGGGGCGATGAGCGTGCGCCCCGCGGAGTGGAGGATGCTCGAGCAGCTCGATCGGGAGGAGCCGCTCCCGCTCCGGGTCCGCGGCTACCTCCGCCTGGACCGCTGGCGGCCCGGGGCCCATCCACGCCCCCGCGACGGGGAGGAGCGGATCGCGCTCCGGGGCGTGAAGGCGTCGATGGACGGCGCCCTCGGGTCGCGCACGGCCTGGCTCCGGGAGCCCTACGACGACGCCGCCGGGGAGCGCGGGCTCCGGATCTGGGAGCCGGGGGAGCTCGGCGAGGGCCTCCGGGCCGCCGCCGGGGAGGGGTTCGGGATCGCGCTCCACGCGATCGGGGACCGGGCGCTCGCGCAGGCGCTCGACGCGCTCGAGGAGCTCGGCCATCCGCCCGGATCCCGGATCGAGCACGCGTCGGTGGCGCCGCCGGACCTGAGGTCGCGGCTCGCCCGCGACCGCGTCACGACCGTGATCCAGCCGGAGTTCCGTTCGAGCGACTGGTGGCTCGTCCAGCGGATCGGCCGCGCCCGGGCGGTCGAGTGCTACCCGTTCCGCGAGCTCCTCGATTCGGGCGTGCCGGTGGCCGGGTCGAGCGACTCCCCGGTCGAGAGCATCGATCCGTGGCCCGCGCTCCGCTCCCTCCTGGAACCCCCTCGGTTCGGCTCGGCGCCCGGGACGTTCTCGCCGGGGGAGGCGCTCTCCCTGTACACCGACGCCGGGGCCCGCGCGCTGGGGCTCCCGCAGCTGGGCGGGCTCGTCCCGGGGGGGCCCGCCGACTTCCTGGTGCTCGAGAGCCCGACCTGGGAGTTCGCGCTGCGGTCCGAGCGGTGCCCGATGTCCTCGGTGTGGTCGGGCGGCCGGTCCCGGAGCGGGGCGCGCGGACCGCCGGTCCGAAGTGCCTAAGAGCCGAGGGAGTTCGGCGGGCCATGGCGACCCCCCCGCCGCCGCCGGCGTTCAAGAGCATCTCGCCGACGATGCGGGTGGACGCGCTCATCTCCGACTGGCGGGCCGAGCTGCCCGTCGAGGCGAGCGTCGAGGAGAAGGAGCGGCGGCTCTACGACCGCGCCTGGGCGGCCTACCTCGAGGGCGACTACGGGTTCGGGCTGTGGTGCTGGCACGAGTGCGACCGGCTGACCAACGCCCTCGCGGGGAGCGTCCGCGAGGCGACCCGGGTCCTGGGACCGGGCCACTACCTCGGCTTCTCGCACCGGCGCGCGATCGCCGAGAAGGTGCCGGTGGAGCTCATCTACCGCCCGCGGAAGGGCGACATGAGCACGCCGCGCACCGAGGCGTACGTCCTCCCGCACTACCAGGTGCTCTGCGTGTATGCCGTGCGCGCCGAGTCCGGCGACCGCAAGGCCAGGGCCCAGCTCGAGATCGCGCTCGGCGAGATCGAGGACCGCCGGCGGGCCGATCCCTACATGGTCCACTTCGACACCTTCCGCAAGCTCCTCGAGCGGCTGCGCGCGAAGGGCTCCGCTCCGGCGGGCCCCTCCTGATCCGAGCCCTCCGGAACTGTGACGCGCTGGCTGGTGCGGTTCGGGTACGACGGCCGGCCGTTCGACGGCTGGGCCCGGCAGCCGGGGCGACGGACGGTCGAGGAGGAGATCCGGCGGGGGATCGTGCGGTGCGGGATCGCCCCCGACCCGGCCCGGGCGGAGCTGCGCGTCGCGAGCCGGACCGACCGGGGCGTGAGCGCCCGCGGCAACGCCCTCACCCTGCGGTCCGGGCTTCCGGGGACCGCCCTGCTCGGCGCGCTGAACGGCGTGGCGCCCGAGATCCTCTTCACCGGCGCGGTCGAGGTCCCGGACGAGTTCCGGGTCCGGTCGCCCCGGTCCCGGGAGTACCGGTACTACCTCCCGCCGGATATCCCGGGGCTTGGGCGGTGGCCCGCCCTCGCCCGCCGGTTCGTGGGGCGTCCCATCGACGTCCGCTCGTTCGCCCGCGGCCTCCCGAGCGATCGCCCGTGCTGGCGGTCCTTCGACGAGCTCGAGCTCGTGAGGTCGAGGGAGGGACCGGTCCTGAGGGTACGGGCGCCCGGCTTCCTGTGGGGGATGGTGCGCAAGATCGTGGCGGCGCTGGAGATGGCGGGCGACGGGCGGATCGCGGAGGAGGACCTCGAGGGGGCGCTCCTCGGTCATCGGCGCGTCGCGATCCCGCTCGCGCCGCCGGAGCCGCTCCTCCTCTGGGAGGTGGACTACGGGCGGCCATGGTCGGTGGGCCCGCTTAGGGTCGGTCGCGCCCAGCAGCTCCACGTCCGCGAGGAGCAGGCCCGGGCGGAGGCGCGCCGACGCCTGCTGCCGGAGCTGTTCGGGGCGGCCCGGGCGGAGGACGACCCGGGCTAGCTAGTGCGGCACGGTGCTCACGATCTTCCGCTCGATCACCGCGATCGCCACCGACAGCGTGGAGGCGGCCACGCCGAGCTTGGCGGCGAGCCGGGTCAGCGAGACGCGACGGGGGACCTCGAAGTACCCCTCGGCGACCGCCCGTCGGAGGATCTCGCGCTGCCGCGCGGTGAGCGGCGGGGGGTGCGGGCCCCGCGCGGTGCTCCCGCGATGGATCGACTCCACGCGGAACCGGACGCCCTCCCGCTCGAGCGATCGCAGCAACGATCGGATCTTCGGTTCCGGGGCGACCAGCTCCCACGTGGCGACCCCGGCCCGGATCGGGTACGGATGCCTCCTCGGGATCCCGTGCCGCGCCAGGAAGGGAAGGAAGGTCGCTCCGGAGTAGACGACCCGGAAGTTCTCCTCGCCGTCGGCGAACCCGAGGCTCTCGGCGGAATCGACCCCGTCGATGCGCTCGAGCTCGTGCTCCCATCTCGTGCCACGCTGCCGGGGGATCCGGAGGTCGAAGATCGTCCGCCCCGGCCCGACCTGGAAGCGGTCCACGATCTCGATCCGGGTATGCGGGTGGGCCTCGGAGAAGCTCCGCATCCAGACGCCCGGCGGGAGGGTGACGGCGACGCGGCAGGAGAGGAGGGGCGAAGGGCCTGCGTCCCGCCCCGTCCCCGCGGAGGCCTCCCGGAGGTGTTTTCTGCGCCGTCCCGATCCCGGCACCCTCGCCTCGCGGGTCGTCCGAGAGTGACGGGCATTAATGAGCGAACGGTCTCGGGAGCGCGCCCGGGGGCTCCCCACCGTAGCCTACCCCGAGGTGCCGATACGGAACGCAACGCCGTGCCCCACCGAGCTCGACGGGACCGCCCTCCCCGTCGTCGATCGCGGGGGGCCCGGGCCCCTCGGCGGGTTCGTCACGGTGAGCGGCCCGTTGACGCCCGGATCGGGCGGGAGCGGAACGGTCCGCGCCGCGAGCGGGCGATCGCTCCGGGTCCCTAGGGTGATCCCCCCGCCGGTCGCGCTCGGGGGCGGGGAGGGGTCGGGGGGATGAGCCGCGGCCCCCCGATCCTCCTGACGGGGGAGGATCTGGCGCACTGCCTGCCGATGAGCGCGGCGATCGGAGCGGTGGAGGAGGCCCTCGCGGAGCGGGCCGCGGGATCCTCCGCGACGCCGCCTCGGACCACCTGGGAGCTCCCCCCTTCGGCCATGACCATCACCCCGGGCGGATTCCAGGGGCTCGGGGTCCACGGTCTCCGGGTCTACGTTCGCGGCGGTCCCGAGGACCAGCTCACGGCCGTCTGGGAGCTCCGCACCGGGCAACTTCTCGGGATCCTCCTCGGCCCGGAGCTCGGCGCCCTCCGCACCGGCGCGATCGGCGGCGTGGCCGTCGACCGGATGGCCGGTCCGAGCCCGGCCCGGGTCGGGGTCGTGGGGGGCGGCCGGCAGGCGCGTGCCCAGCTCGAGGCGATCCGGGCGGTCCGTCCCGGAGTGCGCGAGGTACGGATCTTCCGACGCGACCCGGCCCGGAGGTCCGAGACGGCCTCCCGCTGGGCGCGCGAGACCGGGCTCGACGTGCGCGCCGCGGGCTCGGCCTCCGAGGCGGTGGCCGATGCGTCGATCGTCGTCCTGGCCACGGACTCCGACCGGCCGGTCCTCGACGCCGACGCGCTGCCGGCCGGAGCGCACGTGAACACCCTCGGCCCGAAGTACCGCGGGCGATCCGAGATCGGGCTCGATCTGCTCCGGGGGGCCGACTGGATCGTCTCGGACTTTCCCGAGCAGTACCGGTCCGACCCCGAGTTCATCGCCCAGGGGACCCCCGAGCTCGACCGCATGCAGGATCTGGCGAGGTTTAAGGCCCGGGAACGGCCCGCCGGGATCCGGTCGGTCTTCCTCTCCCACGGCCTCGCAGGGACCGAGGTGGCCGTGGCGTACCGGGCCCTCGAGCGCGCGGGGCGGCTCGGGATCGGCCAGCTGCTCGGTCGGTGAGGCGCGGGACCCGAGGCCACCCCGGCCGGCCGTTCAGGGCGCCGGCCCCGGGGGCACCGGCGCATGGGAGATGTCGAAGGTGGACCAGCGGTGGCAGACCGGGCAGGCCATGTACCGCGAGCTCCCCAGCCGGACCGCCGTGAGCGCCGCCCCGGGGACCCACTCGTAGTCGAAGGTCTGCTGGCACTTCGGGCAGGTGAGCCGCGAGCGCTGGACGAAGCCGCGTTGCCCGGTCCGCGCGTTGCGGCGGGACGCGACCCAGTAGAGGAGGAGCACGAGGACGACGAGGACGGCCGCGGTGATGCCGATCCCGAGGAGAGGTCCGGCCATGCTACCTCCTCCCGCGCGGGCCCGAGCGGGCGCGGGAGGCTCGCGCCTGAGCGAGGAGGAGGAAGAGCCCCGCGAAGGGCTCCGTGACCCGCGGCACGATCGCTTCGCGCTCCCCGGGGCTGGGCCGAACCACGCGGGCCTCCCGTTCGGCCGCCCGGGTGTACAGCGTCCAGTCCGCCGCGGCGGCCGCCGCCTTGCGTCGGATCCCCCAGAGGAGCTTGCGGCGATAGACGGGGTTCGGGAATCGGGCCCGCACGACGTCCCCACGGGAGGCGACCGGTCCCTCCCCCAGGAGCCGGAGGAACTCCCGCTCGGTGCGGCTGAACATGTTCGGGCGAGCGACGGCGGATATTTGGCGTTATCATCTTTGGTAACGCCCAGGCCCCGGGCCACGGGGAGCGCCTCCTCGGCCGCCGACCGGGGAAAGGTACTTCCCGGCGCGGGAGCGGGCGGTCGGGCAGCGTCCACCGTTCCGCGACCGGGGAAGCCCGTTGAACCTCCGCCCGGTCGGGGTGGCGTATGTTCGAGCCCGAGCCCCCCGCGAGGGCCCCGGTGCCGCCGTCGTCCGGATCCCCGCGCGGCCGTTGGGAGGAGTTCGCCCGTCCCGAGGACGTCCCCCTCCATTCGCTCGTGCCGCTGGCCGGGCCCGGCGGGGAGCCGCTCGGAGCGTACCGCGGGGTCCGGCGCGAGGACACCGGCCAGATCATCTCGGTGGTGTCCACGCGGTACGGCCTGGTGGGACACCGCGACGTCGCCCGCGCGGTCCACCGGATCGGAGCCGCCCTCGAGCCCCCCGCGGGCCCCGGCGTGCCGGAGCTGCCCCGCGAATCGATCCGGCTGTACGCAGGCGGCCGGCGCATGGAGGTGAAGCTCGTCGTCGGACGGAGGTTCCCCCTCGCGGCCGGGGACGATCTCTACCCCGGGATCCGGGTCTACAACTCCCTGGACGGGTCCTGGGCGGTGCGGTTCTCCGGGTTCGCGCTCCGGCTCGCCTGCTGCAACCAGCTGTGCGCGGAACGGGGCGACCTCCTCGAATGGCGCGAGCTCCACCTGTCGACCGGGGCCGACCTGATGGCCCGCCTGGAGGCGGTCATCCACGAGTTCCTCGGGCGCTTCGGATCGGTCCTCGACCTCTACCGGCGGGCCATGGGCGAGGAGCTCCTCGCGGCCGAGGTCGCCGCCCGGCTCGAGCAGGAGGGGATGCCCGGCGCCCACGCGCAGAGGATCGGCGCCCGTGCCGAGGTGGCGGCGAGCCACGTCGCGCTGCTGAGCCGGTGGACCGCCTACCAGATCGCCACGGCGTACCTCACGCGGGAGGTGAGCGTGAACCCGGACCGCGAGCGGAGGTTCGAGCGTTCGGCCGCCCGGGCGCTCCTGCTCCCCACCCCCGGGTCGGACCCGCGGTGAACCCGCGGCGCCGACCGCCCGGTGCCCCCTACCGGAAGAGGTTCACGTGGGCGAGATCGACGATCTCGTCGCCCCGGCCGCTCAGGACCGCCTTCACGAACCACAGGCCGAACCCCTTGAGCTCGGCGCGGTCGATCGAGGGGGGCATCACGAGCTCCTGGTGCGAGACCGGGACGTCGAGGAGGGCGGGACCGGGGTGCGCCAGGAGCTCGATCATCCTCGGGCGCAGCTCCTCCGGCCGCTCGGCGCGGACCGCGAAGAGGCCGGCGGCGCGCGCGAGCGCGGCCAGGTCCGGGTTCTTGAGTTCGACCGCCGCCGGGAGCAGCCCCGAGGCCATCTGCTCGAGCTCGACGAAGCCCAGGACCCCGTTGTTGAAGACGATCACCTTGACCGGCCGGTCCGCCTGCACGAGCGTGAGCAGCTCGCCCAGCAGCATGGTGAGCCCCCCATCCCCCGAGAGGCTCACGACGGTGCGGTGCGGTTCGGCATAGCTCGCCCCGATCGCCTGGGGGAGGGCGTTCGCCATGCTGCCGTGCCAGAAGGAGCCGAGGAGCCGCCGCTCCCCGTTCATCCGGAGGTAGCGGGCCGCCCAGACCGTGGGGAGCCCCACATCGCAGGTGAAGATCGCGTCCCCGGCGGCGAGCTCGTCGAGGAGACGGACGACGTGCTGGGGATGGATCGGGACCCGGCCCGGCGTCCCCTCGGCGAGCGCATCGAGCGAGGCCCGGGCCCGTCGGTAGTGCGCGAGCGAGGCGTCGAGATGGGCGCCCTCCTCCTTCCCCCGCAGCCGTGGGAGCACGGCGCGCAGCGTGGCGCCCACCTCGCCCACCACCCCCAGGTCGAGCGCCGTTCGCCGGCCGAGGTGGGCGGGGTCCAGGTCGACCTGCACCTTCCGGGCGTGCTCGGGATAGAACTGCCGGTAGGGGAAGTCCGTGCCGAGCATCAGGAGGAGATCGGCGTCCATCATCGCGTGGTACCCCGACGAGAAGCCGATGAGCCCGGTCATCCCGACGTCGAACGGATTGTCGAACTCGAGCCGTTCCTTCGCCCGGAGCGTGTGCACGATCGGGGCCCGGAGCCGGGCCGCGAGCTCGAGGAGCTCGGTCCGCGCTCCGGCGCACCCCGAGCCGGCGAGGATGGTGACGCGCCGGGCCCCGTTGAGCAGGTCGGTGAGCCGCTCGAGCTCCTCCGGCGGGGGGACCGGGGGCGCGGGCGGGGTCGCCGGGGCGAGCCGCGGAGGGGCGCCTACCGCCGAGGCGAGCGCGACGTCGCCGGGAAGGATGACGACCGCGACGCCGCGCCGTCCGGTCGCGACGCGGACCGCCTCCTCGAGGACCGGGGCGAGGTCCTCCGGGCGGGATACCATCCCCTGGTAGTAGCTGCAGTCCCGGAAGACCCGCTCCGGCCGGGTCTCCTGGAAGAACTCCCGGCCGATCTCCGGGCTCGGGATCTGGGCCGCCAGTGCCAGCACCGGGGCGCGGCTCCGATGGGCATCGTAGAGCCCGTTGATCAGGTGGAGGTTGCCGGGTCCGCAGCTGCCGGCGCAGGCGGCGAGCTGCTGCGTGACCTGCGCCAGGGCCCCGGCGGCGAAGGCGGCCGCCTCCTCGTGCCGGACGTGGACCCACTCGATCCCCCGGCCCCCGCGGATCGCGTCGGTCACGCCGTTCAGGGAGTCGCCCGTGACCCCGAAGAGCTGCCGGATCCCCGCGGCGGCGAGGGACCCTACCAGGACGTCCGCGACACGCGCCACCCTACCTCGACCCCCGAGCTCCCGAGGGTCTCCGCAGGCGCACCGGCCGCATAAGCGGGGAACCCGCACGCGGACCGCAAGGGAAGTGCCCGCCGAAGGGTAGGCGGCGCACACCGCGGCCGAGCCGCTGCTCGCCCCCCGGAGCCCGAACGGGCGTGGTTCCGCCACCGGGCGCGTTCATCCGGCGCTCGCGCCGGCCCGGGGCGATCGCCGCTCCGCCGGTGGGAGGGCCACCGGAGAGGACCCCGGTCGCGGGCCCCGAACCGACCGGTCACTTGCGGAAATGCGAGATCTCCCAGAGGTTGCCCTCGGGGTCCTCGAAGAAGGCGTACCGCTGGCCGGTCGGGCGCGTGGCGGGGGGTTGCACGAATCGCACGCCCTTCTTCCGGAGCTCGTCGTAGGCCGCATCGGCGTCCTCGAGGAAGACCGCGAAGTAGTTCCGCTGCAGGAGGGCCTTTTCCGGCTCGATACGCTCCCGGGGGATCTCCCGGGCCAGGCCGGTGGCGGCGACCAGCGCGACCCCCGGACCCCCCTTCGGGAACGTCAGGTACGCGAACTCATCGGAGGCTTCCGCGAGGGCCAAGCCGAGCTGGTCCCGGTAGAATTCGACACACTTCTTCACGTCCCGAACGGTCAGCGCGTAGGCGTTGAACTTCTCGATCATCCGACCCGACTCCCTCGGTGGGACGTCCCCCGCGGAGCCCACGAAGGGGAGCGCATGGATAGCCTCTGCGACGGCGGAGGGCGCCCGCCGGCCGGGGCGTGCGAGCGGAGGTGTGCGGGATGGGGCGCCAGCGGCGTGAGGCCCGACTCCGATGGGGGGCACCCATCTTCAGCGAGGAGGTCCGAACCCTGCCATTTCCCCCGGGCCAGGCTTTCGCCGCTCCCCGCTGGAGCAGGTCGAGGGTCCGTCCCCCTCCGCCCAGGAATCCCTCCTCCAGCTCGTCGATCGAACCCGGGAAGGCCCCCCCGCGCGAGGACCTTCCCTCGGATCGTCACCCGGGTCCACCGGGGGCCCAGGGCCCGAAGGTCGACCGACGGAAGCGCTTCGAACGGTGCGGTGCCGTCCTCGACGGTGGTCGCGCTCCGGAACGCGAAGCGCGAGGGGGCGACAACCTCCGTGATGGTGCCCGTCGTCGTGGCCATCACCGGGTCCGGAGGGTTCCCATCGTGGATGCGGATCGCCCCTCCCGGCCGCGGATCCCGTTCGAAGAGGTGGTTGATCGAGCCTTCGGGACCCCCCACCCTCGCCGCGATCGAGGGATCGGTGAGCCGGCAGAACACCCCCTCTCGTGGAACGTCGAGCTCCCGTGCGATCACCGCGCCGTCCCGCGCCCCGCCCGTCGACCCTTCGCCCGCTTCGTGCTCAGGGTGCCGTCTCCTTCAGGGCCTTCTCCAAGCGGTCCAACCGCCGGTTCCCCGCGTCGGCCATCGCGCCGGTCCACGCCTGGATCGGGCGCACCGATCGGGGATGGAACGTGTACAATCGCTGCTGGGCCCGCTTCTCCATCGTCACCACGCCCGCCTCCCGGAGCACGCGGAGGTGCTGGGACATCGCCTGAGGGGTCACGTCGAACTCGTCGCAGATCTCGGTCGCACTGAGCCGGCCCCTGCGGGCCAGGATCTCGACCACCCGGCGCCGGCGCGGGACCGCGAGGGCCCGGAACGCGTCCATGACCCAGTAATAAATCATCCACTTAATTAAGAGTTTGCTTTAATGATGGGGATCCGCGAACGAACTCGTGCCGTGGAGGCGCGGGTCCGACCCGGTCGACACCCGAGGGAGGGCGCGATCGACCCTTCCCGGACCGCCCCTCCCGGACCGATGCGGCGGCTGGGCAGCGGCGCCATTCCGGCCGCACCCCGTCGCGGCGGTCCGGCGGATCGGGTCCGCTTCCGGACCGGCACGTGTCGTCGAGAGTGAAGTTGCTCCCGCCGGGATTCGAACCCGGGTTACGGGGTCGAAGGCCCCGAATCCTTGACCGGACTAGACTACGGGAGCGTACGGTGCGGTGGGCGCTCCACGGACTTAGCGTTTCGCGGCCGCTTCACCCGACGCGTTCCCACCGCTCGAGCTTCTGGACCTGCCCGAGGGTCGAGCCGCGCCGGATCTCCTCGCGGACCCGGTTCTCGTGCTCGAGGACATCGAGCGCCCGGTTCGCGATCTCCGCCGCGCGCTCCCGCGGGAGGACGACGAGGCCGCTCAGGTCGCCCACGATCCAGTCGCCCGGGCGGACCCGCTGCCCGCCGACCGTGACCTCGACGCCGATCTCGCCGTGCCCCTTCGGCTCGCCCGCGTTCGGGGAGACGTAGCGGCTGAACACCGGGAACCGGAGCTCGAGGATCGCGTCCAGGTCGCGGACCGCGCCGTCGATCACGACCCCGGCCACCTGGTGGCCGTGGGCGCTCCAGGAGGCGAGCTCCCCCCAGACGGCGGTGGTCTGGCCACCGGCGTCGACGACGATGACGTCGCCCGGCTGGGCCCGGTCGATCGCCTCGACCGGCTTCGCCCAGTCGCCGTCCCGCGTGACGACGGTCACCGCCGGCCCGAGCAGCCGGGTCCCCGGCGTCGGCAGGTGCGGCTCGAGGCCGTGGAGCGCGCCCTTCCGCTGCATCGCGTCGGAGAGGTTCGGGGTCGAGACCTTGCCGAGGGCGGTCCGGAGCTCGTCCTCGCCGTAGCGGTGGAACAGCTCGGAGGCCGCGCCCTCGCCGGTGTCGATCGCCCGGCGGATCGCCCGGGTCGCGGAGCGGATGTCGGGGCTCTTCGTGATGGCCCCCCCGACGATCAGGATCTGGGCGCCGGCCCGGCGGGCCTCGGCGACGGTCTCGGAGTTGAGCCCCCCGGCCACGGCGACCGGGACCGGGGAGGCGCGGGCGAGCGCCTCGAGCGCCGCGAACGGCGTCCGTCCCGTCATCTGCATATCGATCCCGACGTGCCAGCAGACGGCCGACGCGCCGAGCTTCGCCACGACCCGGGCGCGCGCGGCCGGGTCGGCGACCCCCAGGAGGTCGACCATCACCTCGGCGCCGTACTTCTCGCCCCCGCGGACGGCGTCGGCGATCGTCTCGTCGTCGGCCGCCCCCAGGACGGTGACGACATCGGCGCCGGCCTTCGCGGCGATCTCCACCTCGAAGGCGCCGGTGTCCATGATCTTCATGTCGGCGACGATCCGTTGCTGGGGGAAGGCGCGCTTGAGCTCCCGGACCGCGTTGAGCCCCTCGCTCTTGATGAGCGGGGTCCCGGCCTCGACCCAGTCGGCCCCGCCCTCGACCGCCTCGCGGGCCGCCCCGAGGGCGCGGGAGAGGTTCTCGAAGTCGAGCGCGACCTGGAGGACGGGACGGTCGAGCCGCACGACGTGGGACGGGGCCGACGAGTAATAACGGTGCATCCCCCTTCCCCCGCGTGCTCCCGGGCCCGGTGCGGCTCATCGAGGGGGACGCCCGGCGCCTGCCCGGCGTCGAACCGGCCACCGTCGATCTCGTCGTCACCTCGCCGCCGTACCCGATGATCCCGCAGTGGGACGCGCAGTTCGCCGGGCTCGGGGCCCCGAGCTTCGCGTCGATGCACGACCGGCTCGAGGAGGCCTGGGCGGCCGTGCACCGGGTGCTCGTGCCGGGCGGGCTCCTCGCCATCAACATCGGCGACGCGCTCCGCACCGGCCCGGAGGACGGCTTCCGGCTCTGGCCGAACCACGCGGAGGTGCTCGCGCGGTGCACCCGGATCGGCTTCCGGCCGCTCCCCTACCTGCTCTGGAAGAAGCCGATGAACCGTCCGAACGCCTACCTGGGCTCCGGCTTCCTGCCGCCCAACGCCTACGTCACGCTCGACTGCGAGTTCATCCTCCTCTTCCGCAAGGGCGACCTCCGGCGGTTCCCGCCGAACGATCCCCGCCGGTCGGCGAGCCGCTACACCCGCCCGGAGCGGGATGCCTGGTTCTCGCAGATCTGGGAGGTCCGCGCCGCCCGGCAGCGGAACGGCCGGGGGGAGCGCACGGGGGCCTTCCCGCCGGAGATCCCCCACCGGCTCATCCGGATGTTCTCGGTCGTGGGCGACACGGTGCTCGACCCGTTCGCCGGCACGGGCACGACCCTGAGGGAGGCCCGCCGGCTCGGCCGGTCGGCGATCGGCGTGGAGCTCCGGGCCGAGCTCGTCCGGGAGCTCGAACGCGAGTTCAGGGTCCCGGCGGAGGGCCCCCGCGCCCCCGCCGCTCCTGCGCCCGATGCTCCCGTTCCTCGTGGACCGCGCGGGCGAGGTACCTGAGCGCGTGGTCGGAGAGCCGGTCCAGGTGGAGGAGGAGGTAGTGGAGGTACACCCGCTCGGGCCGCCGGCTCGGGCTGGAGGGGCCACCGGGCGAGGAGGGGCCCTCCTCGCCGGCGAGCTGCCGCAGGGTCTCCTCGTGGTGCTCCTCGGCCGGACCGTGGGTGCGGCGCCCGATCGCCCCGACGAGCGGGGGGTAGAAGCGGCCGATCGGGTCGGGGCGCTCCGGGACCTCGGCGGGGTGGGCGTCCGACGCGCGGGATGGGACCCCGACGGGTCCGTCGGCCCCGTGGGGCGGCTTCACCCGGAGGTACGGGTGCGGGGTCCGGGCCGGGTCCTGGTACTCCTCGAGGGAGTGCCCGGAGACCTCCTGGACGATCGCCCGGAGGCTCCAGGAGTCGCGGCGCGCGGGATTCGCGGGAGCCTCAGGGTCGGGCTCCGGCGCCTCCGACATCGGGGCTCTCCCGGCGCTCCGGCTCAGATAAAGATGAGCTTGGATTGGTATCGGCCTCGGCTCGGTTCCCCGTCGGGGCCGGGGCCCCGAGCACGCGCGAGAGGAAGGCGAACTCCGGCGTGGACGCGACGAGGGCGATCGGCAGGTGGGACGCGCCGAGCCTCAGCAGCCCCTCGGAGTAGCCGGCCTCGCGCGGGAGCCGCGCCCGGGGCAGCCACTCGGACTCCGGCCGGGTGAGCTGGAAGAACGCGCGGCACTCCTCCGAGACGCTGGTCAGACGGAGGAGCAGCGTCGCGCGCAGGTTCCCGAGCAGCGACCGGCCCGCCGGGGTGCGGAGGAAGTCCTCCGGGTGCTGGCTCAGGAGGAGCAGCCCGGCGCGGTAGTGCCTCAGGACGCGGCCCAGGAGCTCGAGGTACTCCGCCGTGGCCGGGTGGCGCGCGAGCAGGTGCGCCTCGTCGACGATGACGAGCCGATGACGATCCGCCCGCCGGAGCCGCCCGTGGACCGCCTCGAGCAGGTAGGTGAGGTGGAAGGCGCGGTGCTCCTCGGGAACGGCGGGCAGCGCGAGGACGAGCGGGGCGCCGGTGAGGTCGAGGGTCGTCGGCCCGTCCAGGTAGGCCAGCGAGCCCGCCGTGAGGACCTGGAGGAGGGTGGGGAGCCGGCCGGTCGACCCCGCCGCACCCTCCACCTCCCGGGCCAGGTCCGAGAAGGTCGGCACGTCGGGCCCGGAGGAGTAGAGCGCGTGGATCGCGCGGTCCAGCGCCGCGCTCTCCTCGTCCCGGAGGGTGGGAAAGAGGGACCGGAGGAGCGTCCCGGCCCGGGCGGCCTTCTCGACCCGGTCCCCGCCGGTCGTGGCGGGGTCGAGGGGGTTGATCCGTCCGGGGCGCCCCGGACCCACCTCGATCACGGTCCCCCCGAGGGCGCGCGCCCACGGGGCGAACTCCCCCAGCGGATCGAGCACGATCACCTCGAGGCCGGGGTCCCGCCAGCGGCTCCGCGTGGCGAGGAGCGCCGCGGCGAAGCTCTTCCCCGATCCGGTGGTGCCGAAGATCCCCCAGCTGTGGCTCGCGTGCGACCACCGGTCGAGGAGGACCGGGCTCGCGTCCTCGAGGAGCAGGCCGATCAGGACCCCGCCGGGCTCGACGACCGATTCGTCGACGAACGGGAAGAACGCCGCCGCCCCGTCGGTCGGCAGCGTGTGCCAGTAGCCGGCCGGCCGGTGGGCGGAGGACTCGAGGCCCGGGCGCGCGATGCACTCGCGGGCCCGGAAGACCGGGACCCGGGGGCGGAAGCCGAGCCCGGAGAGCCGTCGGCCGATCTCGGTCCGCACCTCGTCGGCCCGCCGCGCGCTCGCGGCCCGGCCCAGCACGAGGAGGCCGGTGCGCCAGAGATCCTGCTCGCGCCGGGCGACCCCGCGGGCGAGCTCCCGCGACGTCGCGGCGATCCGCTCGACCTCGGGCCGATCGATCCGCTCGAGACGGCCCGACGGACGCTCGAGCTCCGCCTCGGCGTTCGCGCCCGCGCGGTCCAGGAGCTCGAGCGCCTCCCGGGAGGCGAGGCGATGAAGCTCCATCCAGAGCTCGCCCTCGGAGCCGCCGGGAAGGATCTGCCCCACGACCCCGAAGGTGACCTCGGAGGGGAGCGTGGGGACCAGGAGGGGAGCGAGCGGACCCCGGACCGACGGGCACGTGCTCGCCGCCTCGGTGGGCCGCCGGGACCTTTCCGTCGGGCTCACGGCGGAGCTCCGGGGTGGCGCAGGCGGTAGGTCACCGCCGCGGTGGAGGCCGCGAGGAGGAGCGCGCGGGGCCAGACCGGCCACGCCCCCAGGGCCAGGCAGGCGCACCACCCCGCGATCGCCGCGGCCGCCGCGGCCCCGAGGTACCGGTCCGGCCGCGCCCGGGGGCGGCGTTCCGTCCGGCGGAGGAGCCCCGCGGCCAGGGCGAGCGAACAGGCGGCGAGCGCTCCCCGCCCGAGCGCCGGCCAGATCGGTGAGACGAGGGCGAACCCGAGGCCCGAGAGCGTGGCCGTCGCGCCCGGATCCGGCCAGTCCGCGGGGCGGGTCGGCCGCCGGAGGGGCGCGGTCATCGCCCCGGCCCCGGGGCCGCCGCTCCCCAGCTCGCGAGCTCGTGCCCGTGGAGCGCCCGGTGGGGGATGCCGACGGCGCGGAAGAACCGGGCGAAGTGGGCCAGGTGGTCCTCGAGCTGGCGGAGCGAGGCACGGCCGGAAGGCGCCACGAGCAGCAGCTGCACACGGCGGAGGCGCCGCCGGCGGGTCAGGAGCTCGAGGAGCTCCCCGTACCCCGCCCGGGCCGCGCGCTCCTCGGGGCCCATCCCGCCGGGGAAGGCGGGCATCGGGACCAGCCGGATCGGGGCGCGCCCGACCCGGAGGTGGAGCTCGAGGTCGCACCCGCGGAGCGCGTCCCGGTACGCTTCGAAGAGGCGCTCCGCCTCTTGGGAAGGCAGGAACGCGACCGGAATGCCTCCCGTCGAGAAGCCGGCGCACGCGCCCCCGTCCGGCCAGCGACCGAACCGCCGGGGCGCCCGGCCGGTGGGAGGGGGCTCCCCGCGGGCGGGCTCCTCGCCCGCGAGTCGCCAGCGCAGGTAGGCGGCGCCCTGCTCGTCGATCGATTCGCCCTCCGGCCGCCGCACCGAGAGGAGGAGCCCGGCGGCCAGGAACGGCAGCCAGAGGAGCGCGCCGAAGCGGAGCGCGATCAGCGCGCCGAAGCCCCCCAGGGCGAGGAACTTGAGGGCGTCCCGCCCCGAGGCGAACGGACCGACCCGGGCCGGCCGGTCCAGGCGGTCCGGGAGGGGCACGCGCGGAAGTCCCGGGTCGGTCTCGGTCATCGCGTCTCCGTCCGCACCGCCCCGGCCCGCCAGGAGCCGCCGGCGCCGCTCCCCCCGCCCTGGGGCGCGGGGCCGAAGCCGCTCCCCCGGGCGAGGTGGCCGAGGAGCTTCACCGAGCCGTGGCCGAGCATCTCGCTCGCGAACGCGGGGAGGGCGAGGAGGGCCGGGCGCGAGGAGGCCCGTTCCATCGCGCCGGTGACCGCGGCCGGGACCCCCGCGGCCTTGAGGGCGGGGAGGGCGGGCCGGATCGCCCCCTCCACGGCGATGGAGGCGGCCGCCATCCCCCGCTGGATCCCTCCGATGAGGGCCGACCCCGCGGACGGGAAGCCGGCCTGGGTCAGCGACGCGCCCGCCACCGACACGAGCGCGGGGGCGGCGAGCGCGACGACGAGGTAGGCGAGCAGGAGGAGGATCGTCGGGGCCCCCACCGCGAGCTCGAGCGGGATCACCATGACGACCGGGAGGAACGAGAGCTCGACGAACCACAGCCATCCGCGGCGCGCGAGCGTCCCGAGATAGGGGATCGGCCAGAGGAGCGAGAAGAGGGGCAGGAGGACCAGGAGCACCCCCAGGAGCGCGTTCCGGATCGCCACGGCGATCGCGAGGAGCAGGATCACCGAGAGCAGCGCGAAGGAGAGGATGAACGCGATGGCGCCGTTGTCCCACGAGTACTGCGTCAGCCCGAAGTTCCCGCCCAGGCTCGCCCACCGCTGCCACTCCCCGCCGTCCCAGCCGGCCACGGTGGGGAACACCGCGCCGGCGAGCCCGAGGATCGCGCCGGCGATGGGCACGGTGAGGTTGCTCACGAGCACCCCGACGACGAGCCGGGGGAGGAGCGCGTCGAGCTTCGCCCGCCAGGCGGAGACCGTCGCCCGGGCCAGGTAGAGGACCCCGACGGCGGCCGCGACCAGGGCGACGGAGGGGTCGGCGACGTTCAGGACCAGGTAGTTCGCGAAGTCGGCGGCTCCCCCGAGGAGTCCGCCCCCGCCCGGGACGCCCAGCGCCGGGAAGAGCGTGGAGGCGGAGAGCTCCGGCACGAAGAGGTCGTCGTACGTGGGTCCGATCACGAAGCTGACGATCGAGGTCAGGGACCCGAAGAGCGCGAGCAGGAGCTCCTGGATGGCGGGCGACGCCGGCGACACGGAACCCTCCCGCGACCCTAGGCTCCGGTGACCACCCACTGGGCGAGCGCCCAGACGAGGCCGGAGACCGCGCCGACGAAGATGAGGGTCCCGATGAGGGCGTCCCGCGCCCGGTCCTTCGCCTGCACCTTCTTGGTCACGTCGTTCGAGAACCAGCTCAGGGCGACCCGGGCCCAGACGAGGGCGAGCAGCCCTCCGCCCGCGGCGCCGACGATCGTGACCAGCCGATCGATGGAGGCCGAGAAGTTCGACACGGGCGAGCTGTTGGTCACCCCGCCGGCGAGGTGGGGGAGCGGGGCGGGTGCGATCGCGCCCGCCGGCCCCGGAGCGACAGGGCCGAGCGCGAGCAGCATCGCCACGACGAGCAGGCTCGCCGAACGCGCCCCGATCATGCCCCCTCCTCCGGCACGGCCGGATCGGGACCGCCCGGCGGCGGGCCCGAGACCCAGACGTACCGGGGGGACCCGTCGGACTCTCCGGGGACCGACCGGACCCGCCCGAGCGAGATCCAGCGCCGGAGCGCTGCGGCGGTCGCCTCGCGGTCGATCCCCTCCTCGTCCGTGAGCAGGTAGACCATCTCGGAGTCGAGCCCGTCCGATTCGGAAAGGAGCCGGCGCGTCGCCGCGAGGGCGGCCGGGCCCGCGGCCGCGGACCGGTCCGGGGCGGCCGGCGGGGCGGCCCGGCGCCGCATCCGGACGAGGAGCACGGCGAGCACGGCCGCGAGGAGGACCCCGGTCCCGAGCCCGCTGCCGAACCCCGTCCACGGGTCGCCGCCGGAGCTCGGTCGGGGTCCGGGCGCCGGGGCGGAAGGGCCGGGCGTCCGGTTCGTGGCCGCCGGGGGCGGCGGAGCTACGGGGGCGGAGCCGGGTGCCGCGCTTACGACGAGGGAGAGGTTCGAGGACGCCGCCGCGCCGGCCCCGTCGATCACGCTCGCCTGCAGCGAGATATCCCCGGAACGGGAGGGGGTCCAGTTGACACTGAACGGACCCGGCCCGGCCCGGTTCGACGGCAGGGCGTTCCCTTCGGGGGGCTGCAGGAGGACCGCGTACGGGGGGAAACCGCCCGTGACGTCGATGCCGAGCGCGAGGGGCTCCCCGGCGGTCGGAGCGGGCACGAAGGTCCGGAGCGTGATCGCGACGGCCGGCCGGACCTCGAGGGTCAGGTTGCGGGTCGCCGTCCCGCCGGCGGCGTCCTCTGCCGACACGGCGACCAGGACGGGTCCGGGAGCGAGGGCCCGGCCCGTCCACGCGAACAGCCCGACCGTGTCGAGCGTGGGGGTCAGCGGCTGGGCCGAGGAGAAGCCCCCGGTGGTCGCCATCGACCAGTTGAACGGCCCTCCGCCCGAAGCGATCCCGATGAGGCTCACGGGTTGCCCGACCTCGAGCACGGACGGGGAGGCGCTCAGGAGAAGGTCCGGAAGGGCCGACACCGTGGCCACCGGGACGGTCACCGTCGAGAGGGACCCGAGCGCGTCGGTGGCGGTGACCTGCGCCCACAGGAGGCCGGGGGCGTCCGGGACGATCACCTCCTCGAGGTCGGAGGTCGTCACCGGGGCCAGATCGAACCGGGAGCCGGACGGGTCCGCCGAGCCGCTGATCTGGTAGGGTGGGACCCCGCCCTCGATCGAGAGGTTCAGCCATAGCGGCTGCCCGAGGTCGAGCTGCGGCCGCGAAGCCTGCACCGCCACGGCGATCGACGGGGCCACCTCGAACCGCAGCGAGCTCGACGTGGCGGTCCCCTCCGCATCGCGGACCTGGACCGTCACGGTCTCGCTCCCCGGTTCGGCGGGGTCCACGACCCACGTCGCGCCCAGATGGGTCGCCCCGGTGCTCGCGTTCCAGAGGAAGGTGTAGGGCGCCTGCCCGCCCGTCGCGCTCGCGCTCAGCAGGGTGGGCACCCCCTGCTCGAACTCATTGGACGCCGGGTAGGCGGCGACGGCCAGCGCCGAGCTGACGAGCAGGGGATCGGTGGCCGGCCCGGTCTCCGTCTCGCCGAGGGCGTCGGTGACGCGCACCGAGGGAAGGAATTGCCCCACGGGGTAGGCGTGGGTGACCCGGATCGCGGACGGCGCGAGGTCCGAGATCGGCTCGCTCGTTCCGTCCCCGAAGTCGAGCGTGATGTTGTAGGGGCCCAGGCCCCCCGTGAAGGTGGCCGCGAGGGCGACGGGCGTGTACGGGAGGGCCGGGTCGGGGCTGCCCGAGATCCCGGAGACGTACAGCGGCGGGACCTCGGTGATCTGGGCGGTCAGGTTGGTCTCGAACGTCTGGGGCAGGAGATCGCAGAACTCGACCCCCACCGCGCTGACCTGGATCTCGGCCGTTCCTGTCACGTAGGCGAACGATCGGAACAGCTCGTAGGATCCGGTGGTCGCGTTGAGGTAGCCGAGGAGCGTCGAGTACCCCTCGAGCTGCCAGCTGAACGCCGCCTGCTGGGGGATGCAGCCGGAGGTGGCCGTCACGAGGTAGGCGCGGAGCTCCACGCTCGCGCCGGCCACCATCGTCCACCGGGACGGCGTGACCGCCACCCCCGCGGAATCCTCCGGCATCGTGCGGACCGGCTCCGTCACCCGGCCGGTCGGGGGGGAGGGCGGTGCCGGTGCGAGGACGAGCAGCGCCGATCCGAGCAGGAGGAGCGCGAGGAGTCCCCCCATGCAGGCTCGAGCGATCCGGCCCTGGCGAACCCTCCGCGAACCGACGTGTGCCAACGGTGCCACCCCGGGTCGGGGACCCGGGTGGCGGTATTTCCGAGGCCGCGCGCCGATGAACGCTGAACGCCGAGGTCAGGCGGTGACGGGGATCGCCAGATGCTCGCGCGCGAACGGGGCGAGCTCCACGGGACGGCCCGTGCGCAGCCCGAGCTGGGAAAGCTCCCGCTCGGACTCGCGGAGGATCTGGCCCACGGGGCGACGCTGCGTCACCGACCGGATCTTGAGCATGAGGACCCCCGTCCCGTCCGGCGCCAAGCAGGCGAGCGCGTTCTCCCGGAAGATCGTGGCCTGGTCCCGCTGGGCGACGTCCTGGTAGAGGAACTGGACGATCCCGACCTCGGCCCGGTACCGCTCGGGGAGGTGCGCGTCGGCGAGGATCGGATACAGGTTCTTCCGCGACCGGGCGAGCGTGAGGAGCGGAGCGAAGGCCGTGGCGCTCTTCTCCACGACGAAGATCCTCGCCTCGGGGAGGAGGTCGGAAAGGTGGCTCACGGTGGTGCCGTGCGCCCCGCCGAGGTAGAGGACCGCCCGCGTGCGGCCCGGGTCGAACGGCGGTCCCTCGCGCGCGGCGTACGCCGCGAGCTTGCTCCGCCACGGGTCCCAGTGCCGGAACTCCCGACCGTCGACGACCTTGAGCTCCTCGCCGTAGCTCCGGAGTCCCGGGGTCGCGTTCTCGGTGTAGAGGTCCCGGCCCTCGCGACGGAGGTGCGGCCAGGGGGCGGGCACGCGAGCCTCAGTCCACGGCCGCGAGGAGCTCGAGCTCGACGGGGAAGTCGAGGGGCAGCGAGGGCACCCCGACCGAGACGCGCGACGGTCGTCCCTCCTCGCCGAAGATCCCGATGAGCAGTTCCGTCGCGCCGTTCGCCACCTCGTGCTGGCGGGTGAACCCCGGGTCCGACGCGACGAAGACCCCGACCCGCACGATACGGCGGATCCGGTCGAGGGATCCGGTATGGGCCGCGAGCGCGCTCAAGGCCTGGAGCGCCGCCCCGCGAGCCGCTTCCTGGGCCTGGGGCACCGAGACCCGGCTCTCGACCCGGCCCGGGTAGAGCACCTGGCCGTCCCGCATCGCGCCCTGTCCCGACACCCAGATGAGCGAACCTTCCTGGACGGTGGGCACGTAGGAACCGGCGGGCTTCGGAGGCGGGGGCAAGAGGAGCCCGAGACGCGCGAGCGCTTCGCCCGGTCGATCCGGCACGGGGCGCCGATGCCGGAGGCCTCAGATAGGATTTCCCCTCCGCCGTTCGACCGACGATATCATTACCGCCGGCCCGCATGCCACCTTGGAATGGCCGGACTTTTCCGCCGGCTCCGCCGCGCCCGGCCGCAGGACCCCGAGACCGACCCCGGGGACCCCCACGGAACCGCGCCGGTGGACGGCGAGGACACCGACACCGTTTCCGAGCCCGATCCGGAGGGGACGGCCGAAGAGGTCCCCCTCGCCGGGCTCCCCCCGATCGACGCCCGGGAGGAGCCGCCCGCGCACCCCGCGGACCCCGGAGCTGCGATCGCGGTTCCCGCTCCGGCCCTCCCCCCTGCCGCGCCCGCTCCTCCGCCGGCCCCCTCCGCTCCGGCGCCTCCCCCGGTCCCACCCTCGCCGGCGCCCGCGGTCACCCGGGCCCCCGCCCCGCCGAAGCGGCTCGAGCCGCCGCTCCCGCGGCCGGACGCGCTCGATCCGGTGAACTCGGTCCCGCCCGGCACGCGGTCCAGCTGCTTTCTCTGCGGAACCCCGCTCGAGGCCGGCGGCCGCTGCCCGGGCTGCCAGATGACGTGGGTCGAGTGAGCCGAGCAACGACCCTCCCTCTTTATGGTCCCGGAACGTCCCCGATCACCGAGGTCCGACCCACGACCATGAATCCCTCGCGCGGCGGCGCTCCCGGCGCCCCGGCCCACGACGCGCTCGCCTCCCTCGAGAGCGAGATCACGGACCATGTCTTCGAGCTCCAGCCCACCTATGCCGTCATGCTGGGGCTCCACCGCTACGATGGGAGGGTCCCGCTCGCGGGCCGGGAGGCGACCGACGGCTGGGCGGCGACGGCCGATCGGCTCCTCGCCCGGCTCCGCGAGGTCCCCGAGGAGCGCCTTCCCGGCCCGCGCGCCATCGATCGCGTCCTCCTCGAGCTGCTGCTGCAGAGCCAGCTCTTCGACCTGCGCGAGAGCCGGGAGTACGACCGGAACCCGATGGGGTACTTGGGCGCCGTCTCCCTCACGAGCTACATGGTCCGGGACTACGCGCCGCTTCCCCATCGGGTGGATGCCATGGTGCGCGTCCTCGAGGCGACCCCGCGACTCCTCCGGGAGGCGAGGAGCCGGCTCGACCGGATCCTCCCCGAGCCCTTCCTGAGGCTCTCCCAGGCGATCGGCACCGGGCTGCCGGCCCACTTCGCCGAGGCGGAGGGACTCGCGGGCCGGTCCTCGGCCGCGCTCGGTGAGCGGGTGCGGGAGGCCCGCGGACCGGCGGAGAGCTCGGTGCACGAGTTCCTCCGGGCGTTGAAGGAGGAGTACGGCCCGCGCGCGTCGCCGGAGTTCGCGCTCGGGGCCGAGCGGTACCAGCGGCTCCTGTGGGTCCGCGAGGGGATCCGGACCCCGTTCTCGGAGATCGAGGCGGCGGGCTGGAAGGACCTGCGTCGGAACCAGGCCCGGCTCGCCGAGGTCGCGGCCCGGGCCCGGCCGGAGCCGACCGTGCCCGCGCTCCTCGAATCGATGTACCGCGACCATCCCAGCGCCGACCGGTTGGTCCCCGAGGCGCGCGAGTTCGTGGAGGAGTCGCGGCGGTTCGTCCTCGACCGATCCCTCGCCACGGTGCCGCCGACCGCGGACTGCCGCGTCGACGAGACCCCCGTCTACGGCCGCGCCCTCTCCACCGCGAGCATGAACCCCCCCGGGCCGTTCGACGACTCCGGCGAGGAGGGGGTCTACTTCGTCACGCCGGTGGACCCCGCCTGGACCCCGGAGCGGCGGGAGGAGTGGCTCCGGTCCCTCAACCGGCCCATGCTGCGGAACATCACCATCCACGAGGTCTACCCCGGGCACTACCTCCAGTTCCTCCACTTCCGGATGCATCCCAACTCGACCACGCGCCGCATCTCCCTCTCCGCCTCCTTCACCGAGGGCTGGGCCCACTACTGCGAGCAGCTCGCGATCGAGCAGGGGCTCGGGGGTGGGGAGCCCACCGCGGAGGCCGCGCAGCTGCACGACGCGCTGCTCCGGGACTGCCGGCTCCTCTCCTCGGTCGGGCTCCACACCGGCGGGATGAGCCTCGCCGGATCGGCGCAGCTCTTCCAGAAGGAGGCCTACCTGGAGCCGCTCCCCTCCGAGCGGGAGGCGATCCGGGGGGCCTTCAACCCGGAGTACTTCTGCTACACGCTCGGCAAGCTCGCCATCCTCGAGGCGCGCGCGAAGCACCTGGGGACCACCTTCGGGGGCTCGGTCAAGGGGTTCCACGACCGCCTCCTCTCCCTCGGTTGCCCGCCCGTCGGCCTCCTCGACACCCTGCTCTCCGGAGGGAGCGGCGGCGGGCCGGCCGCCGCCTAGGCCGACGGAGGGTCCTCACCGGTGGAGCCGTTCAACCTCTCGCCCGGGATCACCCCGGTGCTCACCGATGCGACGCTGCTCGGCTACGTCCTGATCCCCTACCTGGGCTACCTCCTCGCCGACCGCCGCGGTCTCCTCGCGGGGTTCGCGGCCGTCTCGGCCGCCGTGGCCGTGATCAAGCTCCTCACCGACTGGAGCGACGCGCCGGACGTGGTGGCGGCGCTCGCCGCGCTCGTGGCCCCCCTGCTGTGGGCGGGCCTGGAGCTGGGGCGGATCCCCCGCGGACGGGCGCTCCGGGTCGTCCTCGCCCTCCTCGGGATCGGGGCGATCGCGGTCGGCCTGATCAAATCCCGCGACTTCTACGACCCGTTCGACCTCTTCCTGACGACGAGCGCGGTCCTCGGCGGAGCGGGCGTGCTCGTGCGCCTCGTCCGCGGACCGCGCGCGTCGCCCGGCGACCCGCCCCGGGCGGCGGCCTCGTGAGCCGGGCCCGGCTCACGTGGTGATCGCGTTGCCGATCCGCGCCGCGAGATCGGGCGGGACCGAGGTGATCTGGTGCGCGTAGCGGGCGTGGTCGCCCGCCTCCTGCATGACCTCTTCCTTGGACACGGCGCCGTGGATCTCGAAGGCGCAGTTCATGCCGAGCTTGTTGCAGGCGAAGTTGTATCCGACCATGGCCCACCGACTCGCCGGAACCCGCGGGCTCGGATAGAAGGGACGCCCGGTCCCTATCCACCCGATAAGGTCCTACCCCAGGGGCCGGCCTCCTCGACCCGCTCTCGGGCATCCCCCCTGCCGAGGAGGTTCGGCCCGTGGTGAGCGCTCCGGGCGCGTTCGCCGAGGACGCTGCAGCCCCAGGGGGCGGGAGGGCGTCACCACGGCGGTCCCGGTGTCCCCCGTTCGTTCCCGCGGGATCACGCACTCCGCTCGAGGGGCGATGGCGCACCGTGCCGTCCGGTCCCCGGGTCCGGCCGTGCCCGGCGAAGGATCACCGGGGCGGCGGGGCGGCGGGCGGAGCGACCGGCGGCCCCGCCCGGGAGACGCGGACCGCGTCGGAGATCGTCAGGACCAGGACCCCGAGGGGCGCCAACGGCAATCCGGCGTAGCCGGCCGGCAGGAGCCCCTCGGCGAGGAGCGCCCCGAGGGTCCCGGCCAGGACGAGCGCCGCCAGCGCGATCAGGATCCGGCCGAGGAGGCCGAGCTCCGCCGGCCGGGATCGGAGCACCGTGGCCACCGCGAGGAGGAGCAGCACGAGCAGGGCGAGCCCCGCGATCTCGTGCAGCGCGACGCCGCTCCCGAGACCGGCGAGGATCGCGAGGACGAAGCCGACCGCCACGCCGTCGGTGAGCACGAGGAGGAGGGTCAGGCGACGGAGGGCCACGACGCGCGGCATCGGAAGGGGAAGATGAGGTCGACCCCCCGTCGGTCGCGCGCGGGCGCGCTCCGCGCGGGGAGCTTCCTCCTCCTCCCTCCGTGCGGGGGACGGGCCCAGGGAGCGACGCACCCGACCGAAGCCGGTCCGCCCCGCCGGGGGCCCCGACCGGGATCCGCTCCCGCGATGCCCCTGGGCCGAGACCGGGGATGCCCGGCTCCGTCGCTACCACGATACGGTGGGGGGTGCCCGTGCACGACGATCGCCGCCACGTCGAGTTCCTCACGCTGGAGGGAGCCCAGGCCGGCCTGAGCTGATCGACGATCCTCGCCAAGCGGCCGGGCTACCGGAGGGCGTTCGCCGGGTTCGATCCCCGTCGCGCCGCACGATTCACCGCGGCCCGGCTCCGTGCGCTCGCAGCGGATCCCGCCATCGTACGGAACCGCCGCAAGATCGCGTCGGTGGTCCAGAACGCCCTCGCCTTCCTCGCGGTCCAGCGGGAGTTCCGGAGCTTCGACAGCCACGTGCGGGGCTTCCTCGGCTCCCGGCCCCGGCGGCGCCCGCGGAGGGATCCGGGGACGGTCCCGGCGCGCACGCCCGAGTCGGACCGGTGGAGCCGGGACCTGAAGCGGCGCGGATTCAGTTTCGTGGGGTCCACCATCATCTACGCCGACATGCAGGCCGTCGGGCTCGTGAACGACCACCTCCGGGGGTGCTACCGACGAGGCCAGATCGAAGCCCGCGCGACGGGACGCGGCCCCGCAGGACCGGTCGGGGGCCCCCGGAGGTCCCGGGCGTGCCCCCAGGGACCACGGCCCAGTGGCCGGCGGTCCCCGGCCGACCCCTGAATCGTCAATCTCGCTTTATGGACCCCCCATGTAGGGTGCGCGTCCCTTCCTTGGACCGATGAAGGCGCACGCGACCTGGCGGGGCGGGTACGAGAGCCTGCTCGAAGATGATCGCGGGCACTCGGTCACCGTCGACCTGCCCGCCGACGAGGACGGGCGCGACCTCGGGACCTCGGCCCTCGAGCTCTCGGTGCTCTCCCTGGCCGGATGCGTGACCACGATCTTCGCCCTGGTGGCCCGGCGGCGCCGCCTCCGCTTCGAGGCGATGCGCGTGGAGCTGGAAGCCCTCCGGCCCCGCGGGGCGCGCACGATCGCCTCCGTCGAAGGCACCTTCCAGATCTCCACGTCGGCGTCCGAGGACGAGGTGACCACGGCGCTCAACCTCACGCTCCGGACCTGTCCGGTCGGGGTTCTGTTCGAGCAGGCGGGGATCCCGGTCCGGGTCCGTCTCGTCCGGTCCGCGCCACCGGGGCCGAGCGCCCCGACCCTCGCGTGAACCGCTCGTCCCGGCGAGCCCCACCGCGCACCCCGCGGGTCGGACGCCCCCTTCGGAAGGGCGTGGGCTCGGGGGCCCGTACCTCCCCCTCGTGCCCGCGATGGGACGGCGCGCCCCGCGCCCCCCGTCAACCGCCCTGTCCCTCGACGGGATCTCGGGCGGGCGGAACGGCTGCGGGGGGTGGGTCGTCCGTGCGGCCGATGGCGAGGTAGGGGAAGAGGGCCACCGCGAGCTTGTTCTCGGCCTTGCGGAGCAGGGCATCGAAGCCCGCCCGGGAGACCCCGAACTCCCGGGCGAGCTCCTCGGCCCGGACCGCCCTCGGGGTGCGATAGTACCCGCGCAGGATGGCCACGGTCAGGGCCCGGCGCTGCCGCTCGGTGAGGCCGCCGGAGAGCGTCCCGACGGGCACGAGGAAGCCCCCCTCGAACTCCAGCGAACCCAGCGGTCGTGTTCCGGCCCGCACGAGCGTGACCTCCGCGCGGAGATGCTCCGCGGGACGCGGGTCCCGGGACCCCTGGGGAGCGAGGAACTGGTACCGTTCCCCCTCGGAGGTGTACGCGGAGGGGGGCAGGTAGAGGTGGCCCGCCCCCTCCAGCGACGGGATCACCTGCCCGCCACGGCAGCACGCGCAGACCGGAAAGCGGACGAGCGCCGCGGATCCTCCCGTCTCCTCGTAGAGGAGCTCCCCCCCGAGCCCCTCGTAGACCCGGCGGAGCTCGGCGAGGACCGGGGGCTCGGAGGCATGCAGCTCGAGGACCGCCTCCTTCCCCCGGTGGCAGAGGTGCGTCACCCGAGTGCCCCGTAGTTCCGCGAGGGGCCCCGAGAAGGGGCAATCATGGCGGACGAGCAGGTTCAGGATCTGCACGGGAACGCCCCGGGCATCCGGGGCTCCCGCCTTAAGGTGGTAGCCTACGCAACGGCCGGGCTCATCCCCCGGGTCCGGCTCTCGACGCCGAGGATACCATGCCGACCTACGAGATCGAGCACACGTGGTCGAACGAGCAGACGAAGACGGTGGTCGAGAAGGTCCAGCAGGCCATCGCGATGGCGAAGAAGGGCCAGGTCCCGGCCGGGTTCCGGGCCATCTCGATCGTCGCCGTGCCCGGGAAGACCGAAGCCCACTGCCTCTGGGAGGCCCCGAGCTCCGACAGCCTCGAGGCGGTCTATCGCTCCCTGGGCGTGCCCACGACCCGGACGATCCGCGAGGTCCAGCCGTTCTACACGGCGTGAACCCTCCGGCTCCCGGCCGAGGCATCCCAAACCCCTTCCATCCCCCTGCCCTGCCGGGTCCGAGGCGAAGGTCGTGAACGAGTCCCAGGAAGCGGAGGCCGAGCCCACCCCTCCCGTACCGTCCCCCTCGGACGGACCGGCGGGCCGTCCCTCCGGGCGGGAGCGCACGGGAGATGGGAGGGCGCGCCCGAGGCCCTCGCACTGGGTCCAGTCGTTCTCCTTCTCGTGCGGGCCCGCGGCGCTCGGGTCGGTGCTCACCGAGCTCGGGTGGCGCACCCCGTCCCCGCGGCCAGATGAGGAGCTCGCGATGTGGAGGGAAGGCACGGCGATCGCCTGCCCCGGCGCCCACCCGCTGGGCCTCGCCCTCGCCGCACGCCGCCGCGGGTTCGCGGTCGAGGTCTGGATCCTCGGTCCGCGTCCCTGGATCCGGGAGCATGTCCGTTCCGCGCACGCGTTCCTCCCCACGACCGACTACGCCGAGATCGAGCGCTCGCTCGAGAGGGCGTGTCGACGCGCCGGAGTGCCGGTCCGGCGCGACCCGAAGGGTCCGGCCCCTCCGGGGGCGGGCCTGCTCCTGGTGACGGATCATCGGGGGCCGGGGACCGAGCCGGACCCGCACTGGATCGGGCTCGTGCCCGATCCGCCGGACGGGTGGGTCGTCCACGATCCCATGCGCCCCCGGAGCCAGGCCTCGGATCGGACCTTCGACGAGTGGTGGGCCCATTCCGGGTTCGGGGGGGCGCGCAGCTGGGTGCAGGTCGTCCCCGCCGCGCCCTCGGGTCCCCAGCACGGGGAGCTCCGGACGGCCGCCCCCTCCGGCCCCGCCCCGCACCCCCCGTCCCCCCACGCGCATGCCCACGACCCGTTGGCCCGCCGAGCGTGGACCCGGGCCGAAGCGCTCGCGGTGCTCGAGTCGCCCGACCGTCGGAAGACCCAGGACCCTCTCCGGGTGTGGCGACATGCCCGGCTCCGGGCCGGGGAGACGGTCGTGGAGGTCGGCGCGGGGACCGGGTACTTCGCCGTCCCGGCGGCGCGGCGGGTGGGAGGATCGGGCCGCGTGTACGCCGTCGACCTGTCGGAGGACCTCGTCGCGCTGCTCGGGGAACGTCGGGACCGCGAGCGGCTCCCCCAGCTCCATCCCGTGCGGAGCTCGGTCGACCGGATCCCCCTCCCCACGGGCGTCGCCGACGTGGTGCTGCTCGCGAACGTCCTGCACGACATCCCCTCGACCACCCTGACGGAGGCGGTCCGCCTGCTCCGGCCCGGAGGACGCTTCCTCAACGTCGACTGGAAGAAGATCCGGACGCCCGGCGGGCCCCCGAGGGAGATCCGGCTCACCCCGGCCGGCGCGGAGCGTCTCCTGGCCCCGCACGGCCTCCGGCTCGTCGAGCGCTGGGAGCTCGGCCCGTGGCACTACGGGTTGACGCTGGCCCGTCCGCTTCCCGCTCCGACCGCCCGGGGGAACGCGCGATGACCGCGGACTCCGGGTTCGAGGAGGAGCTCGCGGCGATCCGGGCCCGCCGGATCCAGGAACTCGTCGAGCGCCAGGCCGCCGCCCGGGCTCCCCCCCGCGGGCCGGTCGTGCTCACCTCGGGCTCGTTCTCGGCGTTCATCGCAGAGCGCCCTCGGGTGGTCGTCGACGTGTGGGCTCCGTGGTGCGCTCCCTGCCGGGCGATGGCGCCCCTCCTGGATACCCTGGCGCGCGAGCTCGCCGGCGAGGTCGACTTCGGGAAGCTGAACGCCGACGAGCATCCGGACGTCGCCCAGCAGTGGAACGTCGAGGGGATCCCGACCCTCCTGCTCTTCGAGGGTGGCCGCCTCGTCGATCGCATCATCGGCGCGCAGCCCCTCGAGGCGCTCCGCCGGCGGCTCCGCACGGTCTTCCATCCCCCGGCGCCCGGTTCGGAGAATTAGGACGAGCTGGGACCTCCGGCGCTCCCCACCCCACCGCGCCACGCCGCACGTGGTCCCGTCCGAGATGCGGTGGTCCCGTGTCGGGGGGGTGCCATGCTACCGGGTTCCCAGCCGACCCTCCGGGAACACTCCGAACCGAGGAACGTCACTCGAGGTCGGGTATCTCATCCCGGGGGAGGAGGACCTTGAGGGTCCTCGGTTCCCCCGGTCGACGGCTCAGTACCCCGCGAGCGTCCAGGAGGACGATCGTACGGTGGGCGGAAGGGCCCCGGACGCCCAGAAACTCCGCACTCTCGTTTTCCGAGGGAGGTACTCGATGCACCTTTGTGTACCAGCAGACGTAGGCGACCAGCTGTCCCTGAGACCGCGAGAGTCGGCGGGTCACTTTCCGAGCTCCATGTTCCTGCACCCTGCTGGCCGAGAAGGGGTGTCCTTATATGGGGAGTACACGTATTCGTGTACCCCATGGCTGAAGCAATTCGCGCGCCGTCACTTGAATTTTCCAAGCCCGGCGCAAACCCGACTTTGAGCACGATCGAGCTCATTCGTGCAGCCCTACGCGCGAAAGGCGAACCGATGAGCCGCAACGAGATCCTCGAGCAGCTCGCAGGCTGGGGGCATTCCACCTCTCGGCAGAGCCTGAACGCGGCACTAGAGTTTTTCGCCTCGGACGGAAGCCTCGCAGAGGGGAGCAAGGGACTCCTTTGGGTCCCCCCGGCTTCAGCGCAACTACGGCAGATCATCCGAGCCGGCGTCCGACTTTGAGTGGGCCGCCGGCCCGGGACATCGTTCTCTCGCCGTCGGCGACCGCAACTCTTCAGAAGCTAGAGGCGAGTTCGACCAAGGACGACCAGAGCATCGCCCGACGGGTGCGGGCGCTCCGGCCGATACTCCTCCACGACTGTCTGCACGGGGAGGTGGTAAAGAGAGCCCGGATTCCTGCCTCGCTCATCCGAGAGTACGGAATCGAGAATCTCTTCGTGGACGATCTGCCTTCGTTCTGGAGGTTGCTCTACACCGTTGTCCACGAGGGAGCGGACCGAGTCGTCGTCGTCCTAGAGATAGTCGACCATGGGGCGTATGACCGGTGGTTTCCGGGCCGTGGTCATTGAAGGGCCGACGGTCTCCCGCCGGGCAGTACGAGGCACCCGGGAGGTTCATAACCGTGCGAACGGAAGAATGGAGTCCGACCGATTTCACGTGAGAAATTCGCAAATCTTGTGTCGAGGGGGTGCTTTGGCGAAAAGTTCGAATCCCGTAAGCACTCAGCTTTCTGGAGCGCCCGAGGGAGCCCCGAACCCGGGGTAGACGTTCCCTTGGAGTGCGCTGCCCACCACATCGAGGAACTCGAGCCCTCGCTTCCGACAGGTCCGATAGACCGTCAGGAGTCGCTCCAAGACCCACGCACCCATCCATGAGCGCCGACCACCGCTGATCTTCCGGAACAGCACTCCCTGCCGCATCTGGGTCTCGGCCTCGTTGTTGTGCCACGGGACCCCGGGCTCGACAACAAAGGTGAACAACTGCCTCCTCCGAGGTCTCAGCTCCTTCGCGATCCGCGCGGCATCGGAGTCCTTCCACGGCTCGTTGAGCAGCCGGGTGAGCGATCGCCTCGCCGACCACTCTACCCGACGCCTCAGTCGGGACGAGGCGTCCGGGTGACCCTCCGACCAGTGGATCACTCCTCGAAGGATCCTCCGAACTCCATCGGTGAACCGAAGGAACTCCTCGTGGGGTCGCCCGGCGCTCATCAGCTTCGCCTCGACGGGCTTGAGCAGCGGCCGAGGCTCCACTCGGTGGATCCACTCCGCCCGCTCCAGCCACCGATTGACGTGGAGGAGGTCCAACTGGTGCTTCGCCGTCGTGAGGCAGTCGTAGGGGTCCCAGGCGTCGAGCACGAGCGTTCCCCCGTACCCGTCGAGCACCTCGTGCACGACATCCTGGCCGCGGCTCGGGGCGATCCGGTACACGACGGCCTTGAGGTGGGAGAACACCCACATCCGGCCGTTCTGGCCTCCCACCCGGAAACTGGTCTCGTCCCCATGGACCAGGGGGACCGTGCGCACCTGTTCCTTGAGTCCCTCGTAGAGCGGTCCGAGCGCCTCAGCGGCGGACCGCTCCATCTTGAGCACCGCCGCCGGGCTCACGACGACCCCGTGACCCTCTCGCAGGCAGTCCACGATCTTCGGGACGCTGAGTCCGAGCATCCGAAGGTGGACGACGCGGGACATGAGGGCGAGCCCGAACGGGCGGTTCCGAGGGTAGGGACAGTCCGGCTCCACTCGGCGGTGGCAGCCCGGACAGGTGTAGCGGGAGATCTCCACGTCGAACACCCGAGGCTCGGGGGAAGGGAGGTCGGTGATCGTCCTCCGACGAACCTCGAAGGGTTCTCCGAGGCGAGTGCCGCAGCCCCTACACCGCTCCAACGAGAGTCTGAGCGGAGGCGAGTCGGGGACGGGGCGCACGCGCGAGCGCCCCGAGTGGCCCTCTTGACCACCCGTGGGCCGAGGCTCGCGAAGCCGGGCAGGTCGACGGCAGAACACTCGACTGGTAGGGATGCCTCCGGCCTCGGCGGTGAGATCGCTGGCCGCGAGGAAGGGAGCGGAGGTCGTGATGCGTCGAAGCTCGTCCTGCGCTCGCCGGAGCTTCTCTCGAAGCTCGCGGTTCTCCTTCTCTAGCTGATTGGCCTTCTCGAGACGCTTGCGGATCGCCTTGCGCTCCTCGGGGTTGAGGGTGATCGACTCCTCGTCGTCGTCGGAGGGGAACAGTTCCGTGGCGTCCTGGGCGTACATCTCCCCCTCGACGAGGGAGAGAGTCGTTCACCGGAAAGTACTGTGGTTCGTACGGAATGGGGCTCTCAGGCGGTCCGGAAAGGTGAGTGCTTACCCCATGCGGACGTTCTCGAGGAGTTCATGGACGTGGTACCGCCAAGTACCGTCCTGGAGAGGGCAGAGCACGAGCTCGCTCGCCACGACATGCTCCACCGTTCGCAACACAGGCGGACGGGCGCGCGATCACTCGGTCGCTTTCCGACGACCGCGAATCCTATCGAGGCGTCGGTAAAACCCAGGGCGAAGCCCCACGCCGAACAGGATCAGAGCATTCCCATCCACAACGTAGAGCAGCCGGTATCGGTCGTTCAGGAAGTGGGCTGTCCAAGCCTCCGTGGGTGCGATTCGGCGGAGGAGTCGCTCGACCCGGAATCCAGCCCCTGGCGAGAACGGCTGCCGTCGAAGGGAGGCGATGACGTGCCAGCACGCATCCCGCGCTTTCTCCGGCAGCGCGAAGAGTTCAGAATCGAACCGTGGGTCCCGGAGGACCAACCTCGCCATTACAGAGGCTTCCTGCTCCGGCTCTTTCGGTCCTTTTCCCAAAGTGTCTCGATTGGTTCGAGCTTGATCTTCCCCTGCTTCCAGTCATTGATCCGTTGTTCCATCTCGGCGAACCAAGGGTCGCGCTCCTCGAGCTCTTCCAAGATCGCTCGGATGACCGCATCGTAGCTTTGACCACCCGTCTTCAGCCTTTGAAGTTCGGCCCGGGTAGACTCCCGGACGGTGATCGTGGTCAAGGGGTCGGCCGCCATCTCAGTGAAACCAATGCCATCCGTTGCGTTAATGGTTTCTATTGTGTCGGGGGGGGGATTTGAACCCCCGGCCCCAGGATCTCTCCCGCGGCGACGCTCGATCGCCGCGCTATGAGTCCCGTGCTCTACCGGGCTGAGCCACCCCGACGGTGGAGGAGATCCAGAGGGGAAGGGCCGCCATGACCCCTAGGCCGCGGGGGCTGCCTCGACCGGGGGCGTGGCCTCGGTCGGCGGGGCCGGAGCCTCGGCCGCGCCGGGCAACTCGTCGGCGATCGTGCCGATCACCGTCGAGGAACGGATCTCGATCTTCTTGAGCGGATAGAGGGTCCGGAGACCCTGGGCCACGGCCTTCGCGAGGTCCCCCTGGAGCATCTCGCGGACGTACTCCGGAGCGGTCTTCTTCGCCGCCTCCTCCACCAGGATCGTCCGAAGGCGGTGCCGGAGCTCCGTCCGAAGGTGGCTCTGCAGCCGCTGCTCTCCGACGGCGACCGGCTTCAGCACCATCTGGACGCCGTCCTTCGTGGTGACGTTCACCGTGACGTCGATCTTCGAGCGCTTCCGTCGCGCGAGACGCCGCACGTAGTCGCTCGTGAGGTCGTGGCCGATGAAGGTGGTCTCCGCGAGGTTCTCGCCGGTCGTGCGGTCCACCCGGAACCGCAGCTTGATGTGGGCCTTGCCGAGGTCCCCGCCCCCGCCCAGCTCCTGCATCGTCGTCTCGAGCGTCCGGCCGAGGACGTGCTCGGGCTCGGAGGCCATCGTTTCGCCGAGCTCGGCGTGCTGGAAGAGCCCCGGCGCACGGACCTTGTACCAGTGCTTCGACCGCCACTTGTCCTTGACGGTGCGGGCGAGCGTGGTCTTCTTCGGGGCTTCGGTCTCGGCCATCGGAGGGGCGCTCCCACCGGGGTATCCTACATAATGCTGACGGCGGCCGGCGGATCCCGGTCGTCCGGGCCCCCTCCACCGGGGGCGGCCCGCGGCCCGCCCCCGTCGGGCCCCCGCAACTTGGCAAACTACATATCGGGCACCGAACTCGGGCCGACGTGGCCGATCGCCCCCCGGCGGCGCCCCGGCCTTCTGCGCCGGCCGCGGTGCGTTCGACGGCCGCTGAGCTGAAGGTCCGCGGCGAGACCGCAGAACCGCCCTCCGACCGATTCCGGGCCGAACTGCTCCGGCTGCTCGAGGGGCTCCGCGCCCGGGGGCTCTCCCGGGAGGACGCCGTGGCGGCCCTCTTCCCCCGCACGATCCTCGGGGGGACCACCTACGAGGATCTGGTCACCTCGATCGTCTCGGGGGCGCACCTCCTCTTCTTCGGCCCCTCCGGGGCCGGCAAGACCAGCCTGGCCAAGGACCTCTGGAACCTGTTCCCGAAGGGCACCTGGGTGGTGGCCGGCTGCCCCGTGCTCGACCATCCCTTCAGCGTCTCCGATCCGGAGGTGGCCGCGCGTTCGCCCCCCTGCCCCATCTGCCAGCGGCGGTTCGCCCCGGGCAACGAGGTCGCCCGGTTCGACGCCGCGCAGGTCGATCCGGCCCAGGTGCCCGCGGAGTTCGTCCGTCTGCGCGAGGGGTACGGCTTCGCGCGCCTGCAGGGGAGCAGCGAGGTCTTCCCCGATCACCTGACCGGCAACATCAACCTCCGCAGGCTCGAGGAGATCGGCGACCCCATGAGCCCGCTCGTGCTGGAGCCGGGCAAGCTGCTCCAGGCGAACCGGGGCATGCTGCTCGTCGACGAGATCGGGAAGCTCCCGCTCGGCACGCAGAACGTGCTCCTGCAGGCGCTCCAGGAGGGGACCGTCACCCCCTCGAAGTCCCGGGAGAGCTTCCCGGCGAACTTCGTCGCGGTCTGCACGTCGAACCTCTCCGACCTCGACACCATCCACGACCCGCTGTCCGACCGGCTCACGAGCCTCCACATCGGCTTCAACACCCTCCACGCCGCGAACCGCCGGATCGTCGACATCGGCTACGACCGCGCCGCCGAGGGCTACGTGCCGGAGGTCCTGCTCGACGCCGGGGTCCGGGTCATCGAGATGTGGCGGCTCCGCATGTCGGACGACAACCCCGACGTCGGCGAGGTGGGCTCGAACCGGACGCTGCTCGACGTGGCGCACCGGACCCGGGCCTACGCGGTGCTCGCGGGCCGCAGCGTGCCCGCCGCCGAGGACCTCAAGGCGGGCCTCCTCCACGCGATGCGGGGCCGCATCCGCGCCCGGAGCGGGGACTCCTTCCTGCAGAACTCGAAGCGGGTGATCGAGTTCCTCGACCGGCACGCGGAGGAGGCGCTCAAGCGGAGCGCGCTCGTCTACTGGTGCCGCTACTACCGCTCGGTCCTCCGTGAGAACAAGGGCGAGGGCGAGGCGCTCGTGGGCGAGGGCCGCCGGCTCCTCCCCGACGCCGCCCTCCTCGCGCAGCTCGGTTCGGACGGCACGGGTTTCCCCCGCTTCCAGGCGTTCGTCGCCTACGTGCGCGATCGCGAGCGACCCAGCCCGCCCGTGTCGGAGCGCGATGCCGCCGCCGCCGAGTTCGGTCTCCTCGAGAAGTTCTCGCTCTTCAGCTGCGAGGAGGGGACCGAGGACGACGTCCGCTAGCGGGGCCATCGACCTCCCC
Source organism: Thermoplasmata archaeon (assembly GCA_027314915.1). Classification (GTDB taxonomy): domain Archaea; phylum Thermoplasmatota; class Thermoplasmata; order Lutacidiplasmatales; family UBA184; genus JAKIVR01. The sequence goes on from DAHUZZ010000001.1 coordinate 40,187, forward strand.
GATTGCAGCTCGGCGAGCGAGGAGCTCATCTCGGACGACCTCCTCGACCTGGTCGATCGCGAGGCGCTCGTCCGGGCGCTCGCCGAGCAGGGCATCGAGGGGGCCCGCGCGCTGCTCAAGCAGGCCGGCACCGACGATGCCGCGCTCGCCCAGCGGATCGCCGAGCTCCGGGCGAAGCTCCGGCGCCAGGCCTCCCGCCAGGTCGGCCGGGTGCTCAGCGAGTACGACCGCCGCTCGAGCGAGCTCGAGGCCGTGCGCGTCCGCAACGAGTCCGCGCTCCGCGACGAGATCGCCGCGCTCGAGGCGCGGCTCAAGGCGGCCCGCGACATCGACCTCCGCCGGATCGTCGACCCCGGGCTGCTGGGCGCCGTCCAGGAGGCGCTCCTCCTCCCCGACGCGAGCTGGAACCGCCCCTACCGCCCGAGCCTCTGGGAGCGGATCCGGGCCCTCGTCGCCCGCCTGGCCGCGTTCTTCCGCCGGCTCTTCGGCCGCTCCCGCGGGGCGCCGAAGCCCCGGGCCGAGCGGAGCCTCACCTTCGCGACGCTCGCGGGCGAAGGGCGGACCCTCGATGCCTCGCTCATCGGCCACGCCATCGCGGCGCTGGACCCGAAGGAGCAGGGCGAGCTCCGCGAACGGGTCAGCGACTCGATCCGCCGATCCGAGCACGAACTCAAGAAGGACGCCGAGGCCAAGCGGCGCGAGGCCGAGTCCCAGCGCCGCCGGCTGGACGCCGAGCGCGACGAGGCGCGGCGCCGGGCCGAGCAGGACGTGGACCGGCGGGTCCGGGAGGCGGAGGAGCGCCGGGTCACCCAGGAGCTCTCCGAGCGGGGGCTCGTCGCCGAGCGCAACGGGGAGCTCACCGTGACCTACGCGCTGGTGGAGCGGTTCGCCCGGCTCGTCCTCGAGGACGAGGCCCGGCGGCTGCCGGGGGACGTCCGGCGCTCGCTCAAGGGGAGCGGCGCGACCGGGATCTACGAGAAGGCGCGGCTGCGCCAGGCCGACGAGGTGGCCCACCTCGACATCCCCTCGTCGGTCCTGGAGGCCCACCTCCAGGGGAGCCGCCACATCGACGAGTCCTCGAGCTTCGTCTACCGCGAGATCCTGAGCGAGCGGGTCCACGTCGTGCTCGCGCTGGACACGTCCGGCAGCATGGAGGAGTCGGGCAAGCTCACGGCGGCGAAGAAGGCGCTGCTCGCGCTCTACACCGCGATCCGCCGGAGGTACCCCGACGCGACCATCGACGTCCTCGCCTTCGACAACGACGTCCACGTCCTCGACCTGCTCGAGCTCTGGGAGACGCCGCCCGGGTCGTTCACCAACACCGGCGAGGCGATCCACCTGGCCCACCTGCTCCTGCGACCCTCGCGGGCGAACCGGAAGGAGTTCTTCCTCATCACCGACGGGCTGCCCGAGTCCTACACCGACGCCGACGGCCGGGTGCGCAGCGGCAACCTGGACGCCGCGCTCGAGAACGCCGTCGCGCGCGCCCAGGAGCTCCGGACCATCGGGCCGCTCCGGTTCTCGATGATCCTGTTGAGGTCGGAGCATCCGGAGTACGAGCGCGCGGCCCGGCTCCTCACCCGGACGCTCCAGGGGGAGCTCGTCATCACCGACCCGGGCCGCCTCGGGTTCGAGCTCCTGGTCCGTTGGGCGGGCGGCGCGGAGCTCAGCCGGGCCCCCGCCCCGGCCGGCGAGCCGACGCCCGAGGCCACCGTCCCGGAGCCGGGCCGCCGGGGCCGCCGACGGCGGGCCGACCGCCGCATGGGCGGGTAGGCCGCGCCCGCGCCGGGGGTCGGTCCGACCGCCGGGCGCGGGACCCCACGACCCCGCGTGCGAGTCGAACCGTCAGGTTTTAACCCCGGACGGCCCGGAAGTTCACCGTCGGTGCCTATGGTCGATCCGGAAGAGACCCAGTATCGCGAACACGTGAAGGAACTCCGCCGGGCCGCGCGCGGCATCGGGCACGACCTCAAGGTCGATGTCGGCCAGGCCCCGGTGCGGATCGAGAAGTTCGGCCGGAAGGTCACGAAGGAGACCCGCTACGCCGTCCTCGACCTGGAGGACGATCTCGCGAACGCCGGGCGCACGGTCCACGAGGAGATCCGCAAGGTCCCCGGGGCGGTCGCCACGGGCGCGGTCGCGCTCAGCCGCGGGGTCGAGGGCGGGCTCGTGGGCGGCGCGAACGCGGTCCGCGAGGCCGCCGTCACCGCGGGCAAGGCCACCAAGGAGGCCTCGAAGAACACCCTCGCCCGCATGGCCGGCGTGAACCGCAAGCCCATCAAGGAGTGGCGGGACCCGTAACCGGACCCCTCCGGGCGGCCCTCGGGCGCCCCGCGGGCCGCTCCGCCGCGAGCGCCTGCAGCCTCCGGGCCGCCTCCGCGAGGTACTCCTCCGCGACGTCGAACCCCACGAACGGCAGCCCGAGCCGGGCGGCCGCCACCGCCGACGACCCGATCCCGACGAACGGGTCCGCCGCGAGCCGGATCCGGGAGAGCCCGTGCAGCCGGAAGCACCGGTCGGGGAGCTCCGGCGGGAAGGTGGCCGGGTGGGGCCGGTCGGTCCTCCGGCGCCGGATCGTCGCGTAGGGCAAGAACCAGGTGTTCCCGCGGCACCGGAGCCCCCCGGAGGCCCTCCGCCAGCGGGCGACGTTGGAGGTGTCCTGGTAGGGGACGCCCACCGCGAGCCGGTCGAGCGGCACGTCCCCGCGGTGCGTGTAGTGGAAGATGTACTCGTGCGCCCCGTGGAGGTACCGGTCCGACTGGATGGGCTTGTAGTGCCCGACGGTCAGGTCCCGGGCGAGCCGGTGGGAGCTGCCCACCGCCGACCGGTCGATGGCGATCGACTTCACCCAGTGGATCACGTTCTGGAGGACGAGCTGCCCCTCCACCCGCGCGGAGATCTCCCAGGGGAGCCGGGGGTCGCGGGGCGGGCCGCCGACGTTCAGGAAGAAGGAGCCTGCGGGGGCGAGGACGGTCCGGACCGAGGCCGCGAGCCGGCCGATCCAGTCGAGGTACTCCTCCCGGGGCCGTGCGTCGTCGTAGGCGGCATACTCGACCCCGAGGTTGTACGGCGGGGAGGTGACCAGGACGTCGACGCTCCCCGGGGCGAGCCGGCGCGGGAGCCCCGCGACCGAGTCCTCGAGGAAGAGCCGGATCTCCGCGTCGCCCGCCCCGTGGGCGAGCGCGAACGGCGGAGGGGGCTCGGACCCGGGACGCGCGGCCGCGGGCGGGGCCGCCCTCACGCCGCCCGGCCGGACCGTTCCATCTCGGCCCGCGCCTCGGTGAGCGCCTGCTGCGGCTCCTTGTAGTAGAACGAGACGAGCCGTCCCACGTCCCGGTGCGTGAAGGGGTGCTGCCGGGTCGCCTGGGACTCCTTCCACTTCATGTACTCGAGCATCTCGGTGCGGCCGCGCACCTCGCGCTCGATGTCCTTCATCGACCAGTTCTTCATGAGCGCCACGCGCTCGTAGATGTAGGAGTGGCCGCTGAAGAGGAAGGTGTCGTCGGCCGGGTTCCACGAGTAGACCGAGTTCGTGATGAGCTCGTTCGTCTCGGGGTCGAGCCCGACGATCTCGGTGAGCGAGCTCACCCGCCGGGTCATCTTCGTCCCGACCTTGACCTGCCGCTGCAACAGGACCAGGTTGAGCGCGCTCACGAGCGACCGGGGGAGGCTGATGGGCGGGTTCTCCATCCGGTGGACCATCGCGCTCACGCTCTCCGCGTGGAAGGTGGTGTAGCAGGTCTTCCCGGTGGCCATCGCCTGGAAGACGATGAACGCCTCCGCGCCCCGCACCTCCCCGACCATCAGGTACTGGGGGCGCTGGCGGAGCGCCGTCGCGAGGAGGTCGAACATGTCGATCTCCCCGGGCGCCTTCCCGCTCGCGATGTTCTTCGCGCCGAAGCCGGCGCGCGTCAGGCTCGGGACCCAGTTCTCGTGCGGGAGGTTCAGCTCCCGCGTGTCCTCGATGGAGACGATCTTCATCTGGGGCGGGATGAAGAGGAGCGTCGCGTTGAGCGTCGTCGTCTTCCCGCTCGCCGTGCCCCCGCAGACCATCATCGACTGCCCGGTCTCGATGGCGATCCAGAGGTAGGCCATCATCTCCGGGCTCATCGTCTTGAACTTGAGCAGGTCGACCGGGGTGAACGGATTGTCCCGGAACCGCCGGATCGTGAAGGAGCTCCCGCGCTTCGTCACGTGCATCCCGAGGGTCGCCTGGAGACGCGAGCCGTCCGGCACGGTGGCGTCGAGGAGCGGGCTCGCGACCGAGATGTGCTTCCCCGAGCGCTGGGCCAGCCAGATGACGTACTGGTCGAGCTCGGTGGCGGTGGCGAACTTGAGGTTGGAGCGGATCGAGCCGTACTTCCGGTGGTAGATGTACAGCGGCACGCCGACCCCGTCGCAGGAGATGTCCTCCACCTCGCTGTCGGTCATCGGCACGTCGGCGACGCCGTAGCCGATGAAGTCCCGCTCGAGGTAGTAGGTGACGCGGCCCCGGGTCGTCGGGCTCGGCGCGACCTGCCACTCCTTGAGCAGGTCGTCGACCATCCGCCGCATCGCCCGGCGCTTCGTGGTGGGATCGGTCTCGGCGAGCGGCTCGAACCGGTCGATGAGCGCGACCTTGAGCTTCTCGAAGATCTCCTTCTCGATGGGCGAGAGCGGCGGCTCGATGACCTCGTACAGGTGCTCGTTCCGCACGTCGTGGAAGGTGATCCGGATGAACGAGAAGTTCTCCCGGATCGGGGCGAGGTCGAGCTGGGTCAGGTGCGGGTCGTCGAGCGGGGGGACCGGCGTGACCGGCCCCTCGCTGCCCTGGCCGGAGAGCCCGAGGCTCGAGAGCCGGACCGCGTGGGGGTCCCGGCTGCCCCGCTGCAGGACCGCACCGGCGCGGAGGAGCGGCGGGAAGAAGCCGCGCCGCTTCTCGCTGGGGGAACTCGCCGTGGTCGGGTCCTCCTCGAGGCTCGTCTCCTCCACCTCGCTCGCCATCGCTACCTCCTCCTCCTCACACGTTGAGCGGCGGGACGATGTACCGCATCATGAGCCACCCGACCAGCAGGAGGATCGTCGCGTGGCGGAAGCCGTCGGAGATCCGGGCGTTGTGGAGGATCCCCGCCATCACGCCGTCGCCCACCGCGTGGGCGATGACGGCGACCATGAACGCGAGGAAGAGCTGCGGGACGAACTGGAACTGCAGCGAGACGGCGGCCCCCTGCCCCGCGCCCGACCCGACGGCGCTCTGGCTGACGCTCTGGCCCGCCTGGATCATCGCCGGCAGGAAGTCCGCGGCGAGGATGAGGACGGTGAAGAGGAAGACGAAGAACGAGATGTAGATCACCGTCACGTAGGTCAGCATCGTGATCTTCCGGGCCTCGAAGTTGAGCTGGTCCTCCCGCGCGTTCCGGGCGACCATGGTGAGCACGTCCGCGACGTTCCCGCCCGCCTCGTTGGCGCGGGTGACGATCGAGACGACGCGCCGGACGAGCGGTGTCGGCACCCGCTCCTCGAACAGGGTGAGCGCGGTCGAGACCGGCACGCCCCACTCGAGCTGGCTCGCCATCCGCTTGATCTCGTCGGTCAGGAGCCCGTAGCGCCCCTTGCTCGCGGTGATGATGGCGTCGGGGAGCGTCATGCCGAACCGGCCCGCCTCCGCCACGTCGCGCAGGAAGTCGGGCAGCCGGGTCTCGATCTCCTCGATCCGGGCCATCTGGCGGCTCTTGAGGAAGCCGTACGGCGCCAGGATGGCGACGAGCCCGAAGGTGATGAAGTCGAGGCCGGGGTTCCAGCCGGCGGGCTCGCCGGGGGCGAGGAGGATCGTGATCACGCCGAGCACGTTGAGCGCGGCGATCGTCCAGAGCGCCACGGCGGCGACGGCGCCGACGATGAGGCCCAGCATCTCGGGCGCCAGGTGGCGGTTCTCGACGACCTGGAGCTGCGGGAGCAGCGACCGCTGCTTCAGGGCCGGGTTCGCGTTCGCCGCCGCCATCGCTAGCTCTCCGTTGCGAAGACGTTCATGATGAAGATGAACCCGAACTCGATGAGGGGGATCACCAGCGCGACGATCACCCAGAGCAGCTCGAGGACGAATCCCCCGTTGCCGCCGATGATGGCGAAGATCGCGAGGATGATGATCAGGAAGAGGGGGAAGGCGACCACGCCGATGACGAACACCTCCGCCATGAGGCCCATCGTCTCGGTGCGCTGCAGGATCGTGAGCTTGTTCTCCCGCTCGTACTGCTCGGCCTTGAGCAGGAAGTAGGGCTTGAGCTGGCCGCCGCTCGTCGCGGTCGTGACGACGCCCTGCAGGAAGTCCTGGAACCGCTTGGAGGGGCTCCGGAGCGCGCCCTCCTTGATCGCCGTCAGGATGTCGACGCCGAGGAGCTCGGTGTCGCGGGTGATCCAGGCGGCCTCGTCGGCGACGGAGCCGTAGATCCGCTGCTGGTTCGAGAGCTCCTTGAAGATCTGGTCGATGTTGACGTCGGCGCTGGCCATCGCCGACATGAAGTTCATGGCGATGGAGATCCGGCGGTCGATGTCCTTCCCCCGCGCCTTGGCCATGGAGGAGGGCCGCGAGGCGAGCAGCACGTAGACGACGAACGTCATCAGGGGCAGCGCCACGAGCGGGAGGAGCCCGAGGAGGAGCCCCAGCCCGACGATCAGGTCGAGGAGGACGAAGGCCACGACGCCGGCGACGGAGAGGCCGATGCCGGCGACCACCGTGCTGCCGAGCACCGTGGCCATGTACTCGTCCCCGCGCACCCGGAGGTGCGCCCGCACGAGATTCTCCTCCAGCAGCGGGTCGACCGGCTTCGAGGTGACCCGGTCCTTGAAGGTCCTCCAGCACCACCGCTCGAACGCGGTGAGGTCCGAGTGCGCGGGCTGCTGGCCCTTCGCGACCCGGACCGGCCGGGGCCCGGTCGGCGCGGGCTCCCGCTTCGGGGTCGCCACGCGGCGGACCGTACGGTTCGCGGACGCGGTCGCCATCGCTAGGCCGGCTCCCCGTCCGCCTCGGTCGGGGCGGCGCCGATCTTCCGGAGGACCTCCTTCGGGTCCTTGTAGTAGTTCGAGATCATCCGCCAGAGCTGCCGGTGGTCGGTGATCTTCTGCTCCTTGAGGTAGCGGATCACCGAGACCCGCTGCTGGAACTCCGTCTCCATCTCGTCGTGGGAGAGGTTCTTGATCTCCATGATCTTGTCAAACAGGAACGAGTGCCCCTTGAACGTGAACTGGTCGGTCGAGGGGTCCCACTCGTAGACCGTGTTCGTGATGAGCTCGTTCGTCTCGGGCTCGAACCCGACGATCTCGAGGACCTGCTTGAGCCGCCGGACGACGCCCTTCTCGGTCCGGGCCTGGATCTGGATGATCACGTTGTTGAGCGCGCTCAGGAGGATCCGGGGCGTGTTGATGGGCGGATTCTCGAGCCGGTTGACCATCGACTTCACGCTGTCGGCGTGCATCGTCGAGTAGGTCGTGTGGCCCGTCGCCATCGCCTGGAACATCGTGTAGGTCTCCTTGCCGCGGACCTCCCCGACGATGATGTAGTTCGGGCGCTGCCGGAGGGCGGCGCGCACGAGATCGAACATGTCGACCTCCCCGGCGGCCTTGCCGTCCGCGCCCCGGTCACCGGTGCCGCTGCGGGTCGCCCCCGGGATCCAGTTCTCGTGCGGCAGGTTCACCTCGCGCGTGTCCTCGATCGAGACGATCTTCGAGGTGGGCGGGATGAAGAGCGCGATGGCGTTGAGCGTGCTCGTCTTGCCGGCGGCGGGCCCGCCGCAGATGATGAGCGACTCGCCCTGCTCCGCGGCGAGCCAGAAGTAGGCGATCATCTCCTCGTTCGCGCCCCCGCTGAGGACAAGGTCGACCGGCGTGAAGGGCCGCTCCTTGAACCGGCGGATCGTGAACGAGCCGCCGCGCGTCGTGACCTCCCGGGCGTACGTTGCCTGGACCCGGTGCCCCTCGCTCGTGGTGCCGTCCAGGATGGGCGAGGAGACGGAGACCGCCTTCTGGCAGCGCTGGCCGAGGAGGATGACGAAGGAGTTGAGCTGATCCTCCTCGGAGAACATGACGTTGGTCTTCACCGACTCGAACCTCGAGTGGAAGACGAAGAGCGGTACCTCGACGCCGTCGCAGCTGATGTCCTCCACCTGGGGGTCGGCGATGAGCACGTCGACCGGCCCGAACCCGATGTAGTCGCGCAGGATGTAGTAGACCAGCCGTTCGGTCGAGAGCGGGGAGAGCTGGATGTCCCGGCTCCGCAGGTAGGCCTCGACCTCGCCGCGGAGGTAGCTCTTCTTCTCGGCGGCGGACATGCGGGCCACCTCCCCGCCGATGAGCCGGGTCATCGTCTCCTTGAGGTGCGTCAGGAGCTCGCGCTCGTGGGCGGAGAGCTGCGGCTCGATCACCTCGTAGAGGTACTCCTTGGTCCGGTCGTTGTAGGAGATCCGGGCGTAGGAGTACGGGGGGTTCACCGCGGTGACCTCGAGCTCCTTCGCGTCGGGGTCGCCGAGCGGCGGCATCGCGGTGATGAAGGTGCCGGGAAGATCGACCTCTTCGAGCGAGCTCGAGCGCGCGGCGGCGGTCCCGGGAGGCGCCAGCGGGTCGGACGGGCCGCCGGGGGCGCTCCGCGGGATCCGGATCTTGAGGGTGCTGCTGCTCATGGTGACCGCCTATCCGCTACCCACCCCGATGACGATCTGGAAGCTCGCGAGGATGAGATTGAACGTGGTGATCCCGAAGAACACGAGCTTGACCGGCGTCGAGAGCCCGTTCGAGGGGACGCAGGTGTCCGGGGTGAGCGTGTAGTTGAGACCGGGGTGGAGGCCCGAGGCGCGGAGCGTGGAGTTCAGGTAGGTGGCCCACGCGCACGGGTAGAGGGTGCCCAGCGTGATCGAGGCGCCGAACGGGGTCCCGGCCGGCGGGTCGCCGCCCAATCCCGTGCCGTTCGACGGGAACGACTGGACATTGTCGAGCTGGCTGAACACCTGCACGGTGCCCGGGGAGACGATCTGCGAGGCGTTGCCGTAGAGCTGCAGCTCCTCGAAGTTCACGGTGGTGTGCTCGCCGGTCCGGTTGATCGTGAACGGGGGCGGGTACAGCAGGACCTGGCTCGTGTCGCCCTGGCTCTGGATCACCGCGTCGTTCTCGTACTCGAACTGCTCGGTGGTGTAGTACCGGTTCGGGAGGCTCACGTGGATGGTGCCGAGGGAGACGTTGGAGGAGAAGTCCGGCTTGCCGCCGGGGCCCCACTCCATCGAGACGTTGAGGTAGACGCCCTGGGTGTGGGGGATGTAGTTGAGCGTCCCCTGGGTCGGCTGGGCGAAGAGGGGGATGCCCTGGGAGGCGAGCGAGAAGGGCGTGGAGAAGAGCGGGGGGCGGCCGAGGGCGGCCTGGAGGTCGATGTTCTGCTTGAGCTCCGCGAGCGAGGCCTGGACCGAGGCGCTGAAGTTGGACTCGTTGTCCGCCATCCAGATCGGGACGTACTGCGTCACGAAGATCCCGAACAGGGCGAAGAAGACGAGCAGGGCGAGCAGGGTGCCCACCACGGAGACGACGCCCCGGCGGCCGCGCCGGATCGAGACCGTCCGCCGGTACCGATACCGGCGGCGATTCGTGATGCCACTCGAAACCTCCATCGCAGGGCGGGTCCTCGGCCGGGGCGCCTCGGGCCGCCTGAATTTAGCCAAGTTCGTCTATAAATACGTGGGCTTTTCGAGGAGGTGGGGCGACCGTTTGCACGCTAGTGTTTTGGGTACGAATCCTTCCGGTCGGTGTGCAACGGGGTCCGTGACGCTCATCGAGATCGTGCTCCGACTCCCCAACCGCCCGGGCCGATTGGCCGGCGTCGCCCGGCTGCTGGCCGAGCAGCACATCAACGTGGCCTCGATCCACGTGGACTCCGTCCGGAGCCACGGGAACGTGCGCCTGGTGGTCAGCGATCCCAAGGGCGCGGTGCCGCTCCTCAAGAAGGCCGGGTACCGGGTCCACACCAACGAGCTCATCGCGGTCCAGCTCGAGGACCGCGCGGGGAGCTTCCTCCGGGTCCTCGACGCCCTCACCGGGGAGGGCATCAACATCGAGGACGTCGCCCTCCTCGTCCAGCGGGAGGGCCGCCGGACCCTCGTCGCCCTCGGGGTGAAGGACCTCGCCAAGGCGCGCCGGATCCTCCGGAAGGCCGGGTTCCTCTCCGCGGAGGCGGAGCGGCTGGTCCTCAATTCCGAGCTGGTGGCCGCGGTGCCGGCCATCCCCTCCTCCTCCGTCGGCATGCTGATGTAGCGGGGCTCCGTCCCGCGCATGGGGCCCGCCCCGTCGGTAAACTTCCGTTCACGAGTGGCTCATCTCCCCCCGCCGGATCCCCTGCCGCCGGCGTTCTGAAGCCCCTCCGGACGAGCGGAGGACCCCCCTGCGGGCGGGGGGACCGGTCGAGGCCGCCCCCCCAGTGAGGTCGAATGCAGGAGCGGCCGTCGAGCGGACCGGTCCGGCGCGGCCTCGCCCGGTTCGGCCGCGGGCTCTGGGCGAACCCCATCCCGACGGCGGCGGCCCTCGGGCTTTCCCTGGGGGCCGCGCTGACCTGGCTCTACGGACGGCCGCTCGCGGGGGAGATCGCCTGGTATTCCGTCCTGCTCGCCGGCGGGATCCCCCTCGTCTACGGCACCCTCCGCAAGGTCCTCCGCGGCGAGCTCGCCTCCGACATCATCGCCGCGGCGGCGATCGTGGGGGCGATCGTCCTCGAACAGCCGTTCGCCGGGGTCATCATCGTCCTCATGCAGGGCGGGGGCGAGTCGATCGAGCGCTACGCCTTCCAGCGCGCGTCGGGTTCGCTCCAGGCGCTCCTGGAGCGGGCGCCGAAGCGGGCCCGCCGCCGGGCCGGCGCCGCCGTCGAGGAGATCCCCGCCGACGACGTCCGGCCCGGCGATCTCCTCGTCGTCCGCCCCGGCGACCTGGTCCCGGTCGACGGCCGGATCGTGGGAGCGCCGGCGCTCATCGACGACTCGACCATCACGGGCGAGCCCTACCCGCGACTGCGGCCCGCGGGGGACCGGGTCCTGAGCGGGTCCGTCTGCGCCGGGGAGGCGTTCGACCTCCTGGCCGAGCGGGTCAGCCGGGAGAGCGAGTACGCCCGGATCGTGGCCCTGGTGGAGCGGGCCAGCCACGAGAAGCCCCGGATCCAGCGGCTCGCCGACCGGTACGCGGTCTGGTTCACGCCGCTCGCCTTCGTCCTCGCCCTCGGTGCGGCGATCTACCATGCCGACCCGCTGACGGCCCTCGCCGTGCTCGTGGTCGCGACCCCCTGCCCTCTGCTCCTCGCGACGCCCATCGCGGTGCTCGGGACCGTCGACCGCGCCGCCGAGTTCGGCCTCGTCACGAAGGGGGGCGGGGCCCTCGAGGAGCTCGCGCGGACCCGGGCGGTGCTCTTCGACAAGACGGGCACGCTCACGACGGGCCGCCCGGAGCCGGAACGGATCGTGGCGTTCCCCCCCTGGCGGGAGGAGGAGGTCCTCGCCCTCGCCGCCTCGGTCGAACAGCTCTCCTCGCACCCGCTCGCCCAGGCGGTCCTTCGCCGCGCCGCCGCGACCGGCACGGCGCTCACGCCCGCGCAGGACTCGCACGAGTTCCCCGGCTCCGGCCTCGCCGCCCAGGTGGGGCCCCACCGCGTCCTCGTGGGCTCGAAGAACCTCTTCCGGTCGCAGGGGGTCCCCGCGATCGATCAGATCTGGCCCGAGATCGAACGCACCGGGCCCGTCGCCGGTCGGCTCGTCTCCCTCGTCGGGGTCGACGGACGGCCCGCCGGGGCGCTCGTCTTCACCGAACGGGAGCGGCCCGAGACCGCGGGGCTCGTCGCCCGGCTCCGGCGGCTCGGCGTCGTACACATCGGCCTCCTCACGGGCGACCGGAAGGAGAACGCGATCGCCCTGGCCGAGCGGGTCGGGATCCCGGAGGTCGAGGCGGAGCTCCTGCCCGAGCAGAAGGTCGAGCGGGTCGCGGCGATCCGGCGGAGGGTCGGCACGACGGTGATGGTCGGGGACGGCATCAACGACGCGGCCGCGCTCGCGACCGCGTCGGTGGGCATCGCGATGGGCGCGCACGGGGCGGGCGTCTCGGCGGAAGCGGCCGACATGGTGCTGCTGACCGACGACCTCACGCGCGTGCCCGACGGCATCGCGCTCGGGCAGCGGATGCTCCGGATCGCGAACCAGGGGATCCTCTTCGGGCTCGGGGCGAGCATCGTGCTCATGGTCGTGGCCACGACGGGCCTCATCCCACCGGCGCTCGGGGCCGTGATCCAGGAGGTGCTGGACGCGGCGGTCATCCTGAACGCGCTCCGCGTGCTCGCGGGCGGCCGGGAGATCGCCCCGCGCCCCTCCCCCGCGCGTCGGGCCGGCTCCGCGAGCCGCTCCGTGGGGTGAGGGCCGGGCGCCCGGCACAATCCTCATCTGGGAACCCGCCTCCCCCGGCGGCGCGCGGTTGTGGTCTAGTGGTTAGGACGGTAGCTTCCCAAGCTACCTACCCGGGTTCGAATCCCGGCAACCGCACTCCTCCTCGGCGGGCCCCCGCGCCCTTCCGGGACCGCGCGCGGGCGTAGGACGCCGATCCGGGACGGTCGGTATTCCGGGAGCCCCGCGGACCCCGCGATCGGCGCCCGGGCGGGGCGATCCTGCGGCCGAACGGCATTTCGATCGGGTGAATGGTATCTGTTTCCGGTTCATTCCATCATTCAGGTACCTTCACGCAAAGTCACGTACCATGAACCTGCGAATTTGGCGCGTAAAGTATTAACTAGCGTCGCCGGGGATTTATTTTCCGAGGCTCTCGCGCTCCGGCGCGGGGGTCGGCAACGCGGTCCGGGGATCCGGCCGCAGGAGGTGCCGCATGTACCTTCCGACGCTCCCGCCGGTGCCGTAGTCCGCGCCCGGCGCCGCCGGTCAGAGTGGGACGGCCCCGCCCAGGGGCGGCGACTCGGACCGGCGGCGTTCCCGGTCGACCGCCTCGTCGACGCCGCGCAGGATCCCCGAGGGGTCCGCGCCCAGCTGGCGGCCGGCATCGATGAGCTCGCCCGTCCGGGACCGTGCGCGGCTCTCCTCGCCGTGGAGCCGGTCCCAGCGCACGAGGAACCCGAGGACCTCCATCTGGAGCCGGGGCTGGAAGATCGAGCGGGCGACCTCGAGGGACCGCATCGCGGCCCGGTGGCTTCCCTCGAGGTCCCCGGCCCGCTCCAGGACCCGGGCCCGCGTCAGCTCGTACGGCGCGACCCACATCGGGCCGCCGTTGCGTGCCGTCGGGCCGAGCTCCTCGAGCCGCGCCTGCGCCGTGCGGATCTCCCCCGTCTCGGCCAGGCAGCGGACCCGCAGGTTCTCGGCCACCCAGGTGAACAGCGTGGGGGTGGCGTCGGACCCCCGAACGAGGTCCAGCGCCTGCTCGGACCGGTGGAGGGCTTCGCGGGACCAGCCCTGGTCGAGGAGCACCTGGGCCTGGGCGAGGCAGCCCATCCCGGTGATGAACCCGAGCTCGAGCCGCTCGGCGGTCCTCCGGCTCTCGGAGGCGTTCTTCCAGGCCCCCTCGCGGTCGCCCAGGTCCGCCTGCGCTCCGGCCAGGTTGAACAGGGACCTCGCGTACTGCGTCATGAAGCCCGCCGCCCGGTACCGGGTGGAGAGCACCTCGCGGAGGTGGAGGCTGGCCCCGAGCTCCCCCTGCGCCTCCTTCATCCCGCACCGCGACTCCTCGATCACCAGGTCGAGGAGCTCCCGGGTCGGGCCGGCCTGACGGGCATCCCGCTTCGCGCGCTCCAGCATCTGGAGCGCCTCCGCCGATCGTCCGAGCTCCTGCAGCGCCCAGGCGGCGAGGAGCCGGAGCCGGCACCTCTCGACGGCCCAGCCCTTGGCGGAGCAGGCCCGGAGGGCCCGCTCGGTGCGCCGGAGCGCCTCCTCCGGCCCGCGGGTGAGCGGGGAGGCCATGGCCCGCAGGACCTCCCACCGGGTACGGAGGCGGCGGCGGGCGGACCGGGGCAGCCGGCGGATCGCCGCCTCGAGCTCGACGAAGCGCTCGTCCAGCCCCTCGGGGGACTTGGACTCGAGCAGGTCCAGGCTCCAGAGCTCGGCCGCCACCCGGTCCTCTGGCCGCGCCCGGAGCCCGAGGAGGTCCGTCAGGACCTCCTCGAAGGTGTGACCGCTCGCGAACCGGAGCTCGGGGAGCACCTCGAGGTAGAGCCGGGCGGACTCGTGGAGCCCGGCCCGGGAGCGGGGCCCCGACTCCCGGTACCACTGAAGGTAGGTCGCGATCGGACCGAACTCGCGGCGGGCGAGCGCCCGCTCGACCGCGAGGCGGAGCGTTCTCCGGGCCTCGGACCGCTTCCCGGCCGCATGGAGCAGGCGGCCCCGCGCCGCGAGATCGTCGGGCCGATGCTGCTGGAACCATTGCGCGAGCTGCCGGCCGAGCGTGCGCGACCGCGCCGCCGGAAGGCTCTCCCGCGTCCCCCGCCAGAAGAGCTCGTGCGCGAACCGGTACCGCGGGGGATCGGCCCCCTCGTCCGGGACGAGCCACCCCTCGGCCACCAGCCGGGCCACGGCGGGGCCGAGCTGGCGGGGCTTCGTCCCCATCGAGCCCGCGATCGGCCCGAGCTCGAACTGGGGGCCCAGGAGGGAACCCCGCTCGAGGAGTTCGTGATCCCCGGGCGCGAGCCCCTCCAACCGTTGACGGACGGACGGGGCGATCCCCTTCGGGCCGCGGCCCCCCTCGCGGGTCACGGGGGGCGACCGGGGCTCCGCCCGCGGGGCGGGTCCGGACCGGGCTCCGCTCCCGCGCAGGGAGGAGACCAGCTCGAGCGCGCTCAGGGGATTCCCGGCGGCTTCGCGCACGATCCGGCCGATCGGGTCGGGGCCCCGGAGGCCGGGCCGCGCCATGGGAGCCGCGCGCGCCAGCAGCCAGCGGATCGCCTCGTCGGGGAGCGGAGCGAGCGGAAGCCACCGGATCGCCTCTTCGCGGTGGAGGCGGGTCCACGGGTCCGTCCTCCCCGGACCCCCCGCGGCCGGCGGTCCCGGCTCCTGCACGGCGACGACCAGGATCCCGCGGAGCCCTCCCGTCCGGTGGGCGAGGATCCGGAGCGCCGCGATGGACTCCGGGTCGGCCCACTGGAAATCGTCCAGGAGGATCGCGACCGGCCGCTGCGCCGCGGCGCTCTCAAGCTGCTCCGCGAACTGCAGCAGCACCAGCTCGCTCGGTGCGGAGCGGGAGGCCTCGGCGCCGGTCCGCGCCCGCGGGGCGCGACCTCGCCCCGGGCCCGCCGGGGGGATCAGCGCCGGGCCCCGGTCCCCTCCGAAGACGCGCCTCCAGGGCAGGAAGGCCGCGGTGCACTGGAACTCCCCGCGACCCCGACGGACCTCGAACCCCTCGGCCGCGGCCATCCGGCCCACATACTCCAGGAAGGCCGTCTTGCCGATCCCGGCCGCGCCGGTGACCACCCACGCGGACCCGGAACCCGACAGCGCGGAGCGGAGCGCGACGGCGAGCGCCGCCACCTCGGCGCTGCGTCCGAAGAGATCGCGCGGGTCCGGTGGGCGCTCGCTCGCTCGATCGCCCGCCGGGGACGCGAGGTCCTCTCCGCCGAGGCTGCCCGTCTCCAACGCCGGCCGAACCTTGGCCCTCGAGCGTCCCGGTCCCGGAGGGCCCGTCACCGGGGAGGCGCCTCGGCCCAAAAAGGGATGGGGAAGCCCGGGGTGGGAGCGAAGCCGGGCCGCCCTGCGCACGCGCTCCGGCGGGACGGGTGCGGCGATGGAGGAGGGGTTCGGGGCGTGGTACGGCGAGAAACAGGGGGAGACGGGCGACAACTGGCACCGGACCCTCATCGACCCGGGGCTGTTCGCCCTGCTCGGGGAGCTCCCCCGCGGGACCCGGGTCCTCGACCTCGGGTGCGGGAACGGCTACCTGGCCCGGCGGCTCGCGGGCCGGGGGGCCCGGGTCGTCGGGGTCGATCTCTCCGACGAGCTCATCGAGGCCGCGCGGGCGCGGGAACGCGCCGAACCGCTCGGCATCGACTACCACCGGGCCTCGGCCGCGGCGCTCCCGATGCTCGCGGACGGGAGCTTCGACGCGGCGTTCGCGAACATGTCGCTCATGGACATCGCGCCGGCCGCCGCGGCGGTCCGGGAGGTCGCCCGGCTGCTGCGCTCCGGCGGTCGGTTCGTCTTCTCGATCAGCCATCCCTGCTTCGACGTCGATCGACGTTCGTCCTTCGTGCCCGAGCCCGGTCCCGGCGCGCCCACCGTCTACCGGAAGGTCACGGCGTACCGGGTCCCCCACTCCGACCTCTACGATTGGCCCCTTCCCGACGGCCGGACGGCGCGCACCGTGGGCTACCACCGTCCCCTGAGCTGGTACTTCCGCGAGCTGCGCGATGCGGGCTTCGTGGTGACCGGCCTCGGGGAGCCGGCCCCCACCGACGGTTTCGTGAGCCGCCGGATCGCACGGGAATGGATCGAGGAGATCCCGCTCCACCTGGTCCTCGAGGCCCGCCGGGAACCTCGCACCGGAAGGGGCTAGAGCTCCGGCGCGCCCGACCAGAGGCGCGGCACCCGTTCGAGCTCCCGGTCCCGGATCCCCGCGCCCGGGAGCCCGTCGATCCGCCAGGCCACGGCGCCGTCCACGAAGGCCACCAGCGTGGGGACGACGTCGATATGGAAGCGGTCCCAGAGGGGGTTCTCCTCGTCGGAGAGGTCCGCGAGGAGGAGCGGCGCGCCGAGGGAGGATTCCCGCGGGACGACCCGGCGCAGGAAGTCGCGGCAGAACGGGCACCAGCTGGCCGAGAAGGCGACGACGAACCGCCCGGGGCGTCGGAGCCGGTCCCCCGCGAACTCCTCGGGGGCGACCTCCTCCATGGCCCCGCGAGCGCGTGGCAGGGGCATATCCTCTCGCCCCGGGGGGGCGGGAGGGTCAGGTCCCGGCTGCCTGACTCGAACAGGCGACCTGAGGATGTCTACGGGGGCCGCCGGTGGCCGGCGGTCTCGACTACAGTCCCCCGCTCTACCACTGAGCTAAGCCGGGACACTCCCGGCCACCGAGATGCGCCCTATAATGGTTCGCGGGCGCGGACGGGGAGCCCCACGATCGACCGCGCGCGCCGCGTCACCTCGGCCGGCGTTCCGGTCGCGTCGAGGGTGCGGAGGAGCCCGGCCCTCCGGTAGTAGTCGAGCAGCGGGGCGGTCTGCTGCCCGTACGCGGACAGCCGGGTCGCCACGGCCTCGGCCCGGTCGTCGGAGCGCTGGAGGAGCTCCGCCCCGTCCACGTCGCACCGCCCCGGTTGCCTCGGCGGGCGGGTGATGAGGTTGTAGATCCGGCCGCACCTCGGGCAGTGGCGTCGGTTCGTCGTCCGCTCGATGAGCAGCTCGTTCGGGATCTCGAAGTAGAGGACGTGGTCCAGGGAGGTGATCCCCGCGAGCGTCTCCGCCTGGGCGAGGTTGCGGGGGTAGCCGTCCAGGAGGAACCCCTTCGACGCCTCCGGCGCGCGGAGCCGCTCCTCCAGGATCCCGAGGACGAGCTCGTCCGGCACCAGGAGGCCCATGCGCATGTACCCGTCCGCCTCCCGGCCGAGCGGCGTGCCGGCCCGGACCGCGGCCCGCAGCAGGTCGCCCGTCGACAGGTGGGCCCAGCCCGTCTCCTTCGCGAGCTCGGCGGCCTGCGTCCCCTTGCCGGCGCCCGGGGGACCGAGCAGGACCAGGTGGGCCATCGCGGGAGGGCCACCGGCGGGGGCGGAAAAGCTCGACCCTAGCCGATGCGGCTCCCGTCGAAAATCGCCCCGCGGAGCGCCGCCTCGAGGTTCGCGAGCCGGCGTCCGTGGACGACGAGGAGGGGGATCGCGGCGCGGCCGAGCGCCTCGGCTCCCAGCGCGTCGAAGAGGAACTCCTGGCCGGCCGACCCCTCCCCCACGCTCTCCCGCACCACCCGGCGGAACGCGTCCCATCCCATCCGGTCGATGCGCCGCGCGTCGGGGTGGCGGCGCGGGTCCCGGTCGTAGAGCCCGTCCACGCGGGTCGCGTTGACGAGACGGACGGCGCGCACCCGGGCCGCGATCAGCGCCGCCACCCCATCGGTCGTGTGGCCGGGCTCGGTCCCCCCGAGGATGACGGGCGAAACGTGCCCCAGCTCACGGACCGCCGCGGCGACGGTGGTGGGCGGGGGCGCCGCGCTCGCGCCGCCGACCAGGCCCCCGAGCAGCCGGGCATGGAGCCGGGTCACATCGATGCCGAGCTCGTCCAGCTCGACCTCCGTGAGCCCGAGCGACCGGGCCAGGGCGATGTACTCCCGGGCCGTGCGGCCGCCCCCGGTGGTGACCACGAGCGGGAACTCCCGGCCGAGCCGCCGGAGGAGGTCCGCGAGCGCCCGG
Organism: Thermoplasmata archaeon; assembly: GCA_027314915.1. GTDB lineage: Archaea > Thermoplasmatota > Thermoplasmata > Lutacidiplasmatales > UBA184 > JAKIVR01. The sequence continues at coordinate 58,551 of DAHUZZ010000001.1, forward strand.
AGGAACTCGGCGTCGTTCTCCCCGGTCAGGAGGACCGAGCCGCCGACCGAGAGAACGACCGGCGCGCCTTCGGCCACGCCCTTCGCACCGGGGACGGGGCCATCTAGGTTTCGCCCGCGCGGGCGTCCCGGGGGCCGTCGGTTCCGCCGGGGCCACGCACCGTTTAACCCCCGGTCACCTGCCGGGGCCCGCGTGAGCTCGCCCGAGGATCGGAGCAAGGAGGCCGCTGCGCGCGCGGCCGTGGGCCGGGTCGAGCCCGGCATGCGGGTGGCCCTCGGAACAGGTTCCACCGCCGCGCGGGCCATCGCCGCGCTCGCCGAGCGGTTCCCCGGGGCGGAGCAGATCTCCTGCGTGGCCAGCTCCCGGGCGAGCGAGGCGCTCGCGCTCCGGCACGGCCTCACGGTCGGTCCCCTGCGCGAGGGCGACGAATTCGCCGTCATGATCGACGGGGCGGACGAGGTGGCGCCGGACCTCGACCTGACCAAGGGGGGCGGCGGGGCGCTCTTCCGGGAGAAGCTCCTGGCGCGGCACACCCGGGAGCTCGTGATCGCCGTGGACCCCTCGAAGCTCGTGCCCCGCCTCGGGTCCCGGAGCGCCGTGCCGATCGAGATCGTCCCCTTCGCCCGCCCCCTGCTCCTCGCCCGGTTGCGCGCGGCGGGTCTCGCGCCGGCGCTCCGGACGACGCCGGAGGGCGGCCCCTGGATCACCGACAACGGCAACGAGATCCTGGACCTCCGGCTCCCCGCCGAGCGCGATCCCCGCGCGGTCGACCGCGAGCTCCACGACCTGACGGGGGTGATCGAGACCGGGCTCTTCCTCGGTCTGGCGGACCGCGTGATCATCGGCCGACCCGACGGAGGGGTCGAGGAACGGCTCGCGTTCCGCGGCCGCGCCGACGTGTCGTCGTCCCGCCATCCCAATCCTTAAGGAGCCGGCCCGGCTCGCGCCCTCACCCCGACGGGGGGACCCACATCCATGCAGGGGAGTTTCATCCAGACCAAGGTCGCCGATCACGTCGGGTGGATCGAGATCAACAAGCCGAAGGCGAACACCTACGACCACCCCATGATGCTCGAGCTCGCCCAGGCCATCGAGGCGATGCGCTTCGACGATAACGCCCGGGTCGTGGTCCTCACGAGCGCCGTGCCGGGCTTCTTCAGCGCGGGGGCGGACATCGAGATGCTCAAGGGCAGCCAGCCCGACTTCAAGGCGATGTTCTGCCTCCACTGCCAGGAGACGCTCAACCAGTTCGCGAACACGCCCAAGGTGGTCATCGCCGCGATCAACGGCCACTGCGTGGGCGGAGGGCTCGAGATCGCCCTCTCCTGCGACCTCCGGATGATGGCCGCCGGTTCGGGCAAGATCGGCCTCCCCGAGGTGACGCTCGGCGTGCTTCCCGGCACCGGCGGGACGCAGCGGCTCCCCCGGCTCATCGGCAGCTCGCGCGCGCTCGACATGATGATCACGGGCAAGCTCCTCAGCCCCGAGGAGGCGCTCCAGATCGGGCTCGTGAACTACGTCTTCCCCAAGGAGTCCTTCGTGCACGACGTCACCGAGTACGCGAAGAACCTGGCCCACGGGCCCGCCCGGGCCGTGAGCCTGATCAAGCGGTCGGTCGTCGAGGGCGTCGAGATGCCCCTCGCGGCGGGCCTCGCGCTCGAGCGCGAGCTCCAGAACCGGCTCTTCGTCACCGAGGATGCGAAGGAGGGGCTCTCCGCCTTCGTGGAGAAGCGGAAGCCCAGCTTTAAGGGGCGCTGAGCGCTAGGAGCGTCCCCGGACGGCCCCCATGACGCCCCCGACCTCCTCCCCGACGACGCCCCCCGCCCCGAAGTCGCTCAAGGAGGGCGGCACGATCGAACCGGTCCGCGAGATCCTCTGGGGTGCGAGCGCCGGCGCGAGGAAGTTCGAGACCGCCGAGGAGCTCTCCGCCGACATGCGGAAGCTGATCGTCCGGCTCATGGTGGTCCAGGCGGACACCGAGTTCGCGTCGATCCAGCAGCACCGTCCCTGGCTCGACCAGGCCCCCACGCTCGAGGACCGCTGGATCCAGGCCCGGATCGTCGCCGACGAGGCCCGGCACGGCCTCCAGGCGTGCCGCATCCTGAGGGATTTCGGCGAGGAGGGGCAGAACTTCATCGACGAGCTGCTCACCAAGCGCGAGGGGCAGCACAAGCTCGACGCCTTCAACATGAAGTTCGACAGCTGGAGCGACGTCGGCGCCTTCACCATGTTCGTCGACCGGGTGGGCGTCTACCAGCTCCGGGCGTTCCAGGAGTGCTCCTACGGACCGCTCGCCCGGGCGATGCCGCTCATGCTCTCGGAGGAGCAGCTGCACCTGAACTTCGGCCTCAACGTGCTGCGCCGGATGGTCCGGGAGCAGGGCAAGTACTCCGGCAGCAAGGCCGAGGCGCAGGAGGCCGTCTACAAGTGGTACCCCCGCGCGCTCGACATGTTCGGCCACTCGAACTCCGAGACGAGCCGGCGGGCGATCGAGTGGGGGCTCAAGCGCTGGACCAACGAGGAGGCCCGCGCGAAGTACATCCAGGAGGTCACCCCGCTCATGAGCGCCATCGGGCTCGAGCTGCCTCCGGAAGAGTTCGACCGGCACATCCTCTGAGCCACCGGGGACGTGGGCCCCGGCCCGGGGCGTTCGGGCGTAAGCGGTCGGAGCCTGGGCCGCAACCTGTCCGGCCCCGGGCGGTACGACGAGCTCGCGCCGTACTACGACCGGATCTACGAGGGCAAGGAGTACCGCGAGGAGTCGGCGGAGCTCCTCCGCATCGCCCGCTCCGCCCTCGGCACGAGGCCCCGCAGCCTCCTCGATGGGGGCTGCGGCACCGGGCGGCACCTCGCCGAGTTCGCCCGGAGCGTCCCGGAGGTCGCCGGCGTCGACCGCAGCCGGCCCATGCTCGCGATCGCGCGGCGCCGGCTCGGCCGCTCCGTGCCGCTCCACGTCGGGGACCTGCGGAGCTTCTCCGTGGGACGTCGGTTCGACCTCCTCACCTGCCTCTTCGGCGCCATCGGCTACCTGCCGACCGAGCGGGACCGCGACCGGGCGATGGCGAACTTCCACCGCCACCTCGCCCCCGGGGGCGTGGCGCTCGTCGAGGGATGGGTGCGGCGGTCCCGGTGGCGGGGCGGCCACCTCCACCCGGTCACCTACGATGCCCCCGAGCTCAAGCTCGCCCGGCTCGCCGTGTCCCGCCGGCGCGGCAACGTCTCCGAGATCGAGTTCCACCACCTCATCGGCGAACGGGGACGGCCGATCCGGCACGTCTCCGAGGTGCACCGCAACCCGCTGCTCGAGCCGCCCGAGAGGCTGCGATCGTTCCGTCGGGCCGGCTTCCGGGCCCGCGTGCTCCTCACAGGCCGGTACCGGGACCGGGGCCTCTACCTCGGGGTGCGCCCGCCCGACGGACCGCCCGCCCCGCCCGCACGGCGTCCCGCGGGCGGGGACCGGCCCGGCACGAACCGTAGCCTCGGCCCGGCCCGAAGCTCCCACCGGCGCGAGATTCCGCGCACCGGGCGGAGCGCGGCACGAACGGCGGGCAGGTCCTCGCGCTCGAGGAAGACGTGCACGTGCGCGCCCGCGTCGTGGGTGTAGCCGGCGACCGGGCGCCCGGCCTCCGCGTTCAGCCGTCGGACCCGCGCGAGGATCTCCCGGGAGGTCGCCGTGAGGTAGTCGAGCGAGGGCGTCGTGGTCTCGCAGACCCGACGGAACTCGTCGCACTCCTCGATCAGGAGCGGGAAGAGGTGGGAGGGGTCCCGGTGGGCGATCGCCCGGCGGATCGCGGCCAGCCGGCGGGGGAGCGCCTCCTGCCGGGGGACGTACTCCGGGCTCGTGGCCACCGACCGCTGCATGGCGACCGCCGACCGGACCGCCTTCTCCGGCGCGTCCCGGACCCCGCAGACGAGATCGACGAGCTGGGGCCAGTGGCGACGGGGGTACAGGGGGACCGCGACGCAGTCGGATCCGTCGGCCCTCCGTCCGGCGCGCCACTCGACGAAGCCCCCGAAGACCGACCGGCTCGCGCTGCCCGAACCGAGCCGCGCGAGCTGCGAGAGCTCGGGAGGGCTCAAGCGAAGGCCGGCGGCGCGCGACGCGGCGCCGGCGAGCGCCGCGAACCCGCTCGCGCTGCTCGCGAGCCCGCTCGCGGTGGGGAAGTTGTTCCGGCTCCGGATCTCCGCCCGCTCCGAGAGCCCCGCCCGTTCGCGGACCCGGTCGAGGAAGCGTCGGGCCGACTCGAGGGGGCCCCCCACCGCGACCCGGCCGTTGAGGACGAGCCGGTCCTCCGACCGGCCCGTCCCGAACCGGACGGTCGTCACCGTCTGCATCCGGTCGAGCGTGAACGAGAGGGAGGAGTTGTAGGGAAGTCCCCGGTCGACGTCGCGCATCCCCCAGTACTTCACGAGGGCGATGTTCGGCGCGGCCACGCAGGTGGCCGCGGAGGAGTTCCTCGGCCGGGGCATCGATCCCGGGGAGCGGGTACAGTACATATCCGCGTTGCCGCTGCCGTGGCCCATGTCGGAGGCGCCCGAGGTACCCGAGCCGAGACCGGTCCGACCGCCGAAGAACTGGTCGGAGGTCCGCGACCTCTCCGGGTTCCACTCCGAGGTGGGGTTCCGGATCGATCCCGCGGAGACGGGCCACGGGTACTGCACCGTGACCGGGCATGTCGAGCGGCGGCACCTGAACATCAACGGGGTCGTGCACGGGGGCGTGTACGCGACGATCCTGGACACGGCGATGGGCGGCGCGGTCGTGAGCATCCTCGGGGACGCGGAGGTCACCGCGACGACGTCGCTGTACGTCGAGTTCCTCCGCCCCGCGCAGGAGCACGCGGTGCTCCGGGCCCGGGGCGACCTCGTCCGCCGGGGGCGCCACCTCGCGTTCGTGAGGGGGAACCTCACGGACGGCGAGGGGCGGACGCTCAGCCAGGCCCAGGGCACCTGGTACATCTGGTCCCGCGACGACGGGACCTGGGGCGGCGGGCAGAACGGCGGGGGGACGGCCCGGAAGCGCGCCGTTCCGGCCGGGAAAGGCAAATAGCCCCCTCCCCTGCTGTACCTCTACCATGACCGACCCACCCCCGCCCCCTCCGCGCCCGATCGGGGAAGAGATGGACGAACTCGTCCGCGACGTGGCCCGCGACGGCAAGACGGCCGCCAAGCGGGGGTTGCGGATCGCCGCCCGCGTGGGGAAGAAGGCGCTCGAGAAGGCCGAGGAGGTCACCGACCGGGTGGCCAAGGACCTGCGCCCGCGCGAGCAGCCGCCCCCGCCGCCCCCACCTCCGCCGCCGCCCCCGCCGCCGTCCAGCCAAGCTTAAGTAGCGCGCCTCGGTCGTCCGGCCGGCTGACGGCCAAAGCGGTGGGGAAACACCCGGTCCCATTCCGAACCCGGAAGTTAAGCCCACTGGCGTTCCGCGCGGTACTGAAGTGCGCGAGCCTACGGGAACCGCGGAAAGCTGTCAGCCTCCCTCTCCTCCGTAACGGGCCGTAGCCCGGGTCGGTGCGCGCCGGCCAGTCATTAAATCGGGGCGGTCGGTGGCTCCCGACCGTGTGGTTGGGCGCCCACATCGCCACCGCCGAGGGTCTCGCCGAGGCTCCCCGGACGGGCCGGTCGATCGGATGCGATGCGATCCAGATCTTCTCGAAGAGCCCGCACTCCTGGAAGGGTCCTCCGCTCCTCCCGGAGCGGGCGGAGGAGTTCCGCGCGGCGGTCAAGGAGTCCCGCCTGCACGCCGTGGCGGTCCACCACAACTACCTCACGAACCTCGGATCGCCCAAGGACCCGATGTACCACCAGTCGAAGGAGGCGTTCCTCGACGACCTCCGACGGTGCGACCTCCTGGGCGCGGACCACCTCATCTTCCACACGGGGGCGCACCTGGGCTCGGGGGCCGCGGCGAGCCTCCGGCGGGTCGTCGACGCCCTCAACTGGGCGACGGCCGAGCTGCCCGACTCGACGACCCACATCCTGCTCGAGAACGCGGCGGGGCAGGGGACCACCCTCGGCTCGAACTTCGAGGAGCTCGCCCAGGTCCTGGACGGGGTCGAGGCGAGGTCCCGGGTCGGGATCGCGATCGACACCTGCCATCTCTTCGCCTCCGGTCAGGACTTCCGGACCGCCGAGACCTACGCCGCGGTGAAGGACCGCATCCAGCGCACGGTGGGGCTCCGGAAGGTGCGGGCGTTCCACCTGAACGACAGCAAGGCCGACCTCGGGATGCACCTCGACCGGCACGAGAACATCGGCCGCGGGAAGCTCGGCATCGAGGGGTTCCGGCCCTGGCTCAACGACCCGACCTGGGCGAAGGTGCCGGGGTACCTCGAGACGCCCTGGACGGACGACGACTACCGCGCCTACGTGACCGACCTGCGGACCCTGCGGGCCCTGATCGCCTCGCCGTAGGATCGGGCTCCGGGAGACGGGCTTGGGCGCGCCGCGTGGCTTGAAGTAGGCCGCCCGCCTCGGTCGCCTACGCAGCCCCAGGCCCCGAGTCGGCGTCCCGCGGAGGTCGTGCGCGCACGGCTCGCACGGATCCGGGCGGGCGGTCAGATCCTGCCCGTCCTCGAGACCCCGGCGTTCGATCCCTCCCTCGCCGACCCGAAGGACCGGTTCGAGTCGCCCCCCGCGAACGCGGAGCTCGCCGAGGTGGGGCTCGCCCCCGAGGCGTGGCTTCTGTGCGGGGCCTCGGAGGCGGTGAGCTGGGCGTGGCCCTACCTCGCCCGGGGCCCCGGCACCCCGGGGCCGGTGGTCCTTGCGCGGTACGACGGCTCCTCCGACGCGGCCCCCGTCGCGGACCTGGCGGCCTTCGCCGCGCACCCCGGGAGCCACGTGGCGGCGCCCCGGGACGCCGCCGCGACGCAGGCCACGATCGACGCGATCCTTTCCCAGCCCGCGCCCACCTACGCCCGGATCCCGACGGATCCCGGGCCCGCGCGGTCGGAGGCCCGGTTCCAGTGGGGCACCGCCCCGGTGCTCCGGGAGGGCTCCGACCTGACCCTGATCGGCGTGGGGCCGGTGCTCACCGAGGTCGAGGCCCTCGCGGACCGGCTCCAGGGCGTCGGGGTCTCCGCCCGCGTCCTGGACGGGGCGAGCGTCAAGCCCCTCGACGCCGTCGGCGTCCTCCGGGCCGCGCGGGAGACGGGCGCGATCCTCACCGCCGAGCAGCACAACGTCGTGAGCGGCTACGGGGCCGCGGTCGCCGCGGTGACGGCGCTGGGGTACCCGGTGCCGGTCCGCCGGCTCGGCGTCCCGGATCTTCCCGCCGCCGCGCTCGGCGGGCCCGCGGTCTCGGCGGCCCGGCTCGACGAGGAGGCCTGGGAGCTCCTCAAGGCCAGGGGCAAAGTTCAGTAACCTCAAGGGGTGTCGAACGCCGGGCATGAAGCTCTTCCTGGACACCGCCAGCGTCGACGAGATCCGTCGGATGTGGGAGATCGGCATCCTCGACGGCGTGACCACGAACCCCTCGCTCGTGGCCAAGGAGGGCCGCCTCTTCGAGGACGTGATCCGCGAGATCTGCGACCTCGGGGTCCCCTCGGTCTCCGCCGAGGTGGTCGGCACCGACGTCCCCACGATGCTCGAGGAGGGCCGGCACCTCGCCAAGATCCATCCCGCGATCTACGTGAAGGTCCCCATGACGCCCGCGGGGCTGCGGGCGACGAAGACGCTCCGGAGCGAGGGGATCCGCGTGAACATGACGCTCGTCTTCTCGGCGAACCAGGCGCTCCTCGCGGCGAAGGTGGGCGCGAGCTACGTGAGCCCCTTCATCGGCCGTCTCGACGACCAGGGACAGGACGGGATGGAGCTCATCAGCGACCTCCGGCAGATCTACGACAACTACGACTTCGACACCGAGATCCTGGTCGCGAGCATCCGGCACCCGGTCCACGTCCTCGAGGCGGCGAAGCTCGGCGGCGACATCGCGACCATGCCCTTCGGGGTGATGGAGAAGCTCGCCCAGCACCCCCTGACCGACCTGGGCCTTGCCCGGTTCCTCAAGGACTGGGAGAAGGTCCCGAAGGCGCCCCGCGCGGCGATCCCCGCCCCCCGGCGGAGCTAGGACCCTCGGGCGACCCATGCCCGAGGAGCCCGCGTCGCGGACCACGGCCCCCGGCGCTCCCCTCCTCGAGAAGTACCTGCGCATCACCCGGGAGGCGCTCGAACGGGTCCGGGTCGCGCCGCCGCGCCGCTCCTTCCTCGTGGGCGCCGCCGAGGACTTCCTCTCGATGGCGCGCGCCTACCTCGCCGATGCCGAGAGCTTCCGGACCAAGGGCGACGGGGACCGCGCGCTCGCCGCGGTGAGCTACGCGCACGGATGGATCGATGCGGGGGTCCGGCTCGGCCTCCTGGACGGGGGTGACGACGATGTCCGGTTCACGCCCTACCGCTAGGTCCCCTCCCGAGGGGCTCCCCGAGCGGGTCCTCGGCGAGATCGAGGCCCACCTCCGCGAGCGCGAGCTTCGGCGCGAGGGGGTCTACGACCGGGCCCGCCGCCTGCGTCGACGGGCCCAGCAGCTCATGCGGCGGCTCCACGAGGGCTCCGCGCCGGCGCCCGAGCTGCTCGAGCTCCGCCGGGAGGCCTCCGGGTTCGCCCACGACCTCGCGAGCCACTCGCCGGAGGAGTCGCACCTCGCCCACGACGCGCTCCAGGAGTGCGCCGAGGCGATCCTGCTCGAGGCCGTCATCCGGGGCGCGCCCCTCCCCGGGCCGGCGGAGCTCGGCCTCCCGGCCGAGCCCTACCTCCTCGGCGCCGGCGACCTCGTGGGGGAGATCCGGCGGCTTACGCTCCGCTCGCTGGCCGACGATCGGCTCGAGGAGGCGGAGGGCCGGCTCGCGCTCATGGAGAAGATCTACCACGACCTCATGCGCTTCGACGCCCCGCGGAGCATCCTGTCGATGAAGCCGAAGCAGGACGCGGCCCGCGCCCTCCTCGAGAGGACCCGGGGCGAGGTCACGATGGCCCAGGTGCTGGCCCGCGCCCACCTCCCGGGCGGACCCCGGGACGGAGGCGCGGCGTGAGCCCGCCGGCCCGCACCATCGGGGTCATCGGCGGCTCCGGCATCTCGCGGCTGCTCGCGGGCGACGTGGTCGCGACCCACCCGGTCGCGACGCCCTGGGGTCCGCCCTCCGGGCCGATCGAGGAGCGGCATCTCGGGGACCTTCGGGTCCTCTTCCTGCCCCGGCACGGCCCGGGCCACACGATCCCCCCGCACCGCGTGAACTACCGGGCGAACATCGACGCGCTCGCCGCGATGGGGGCCGAGCGGATCGTGGCGCTGAACTCGGTGGGCTCGCTCCAGCCCGAGCTGCCGCCCGGGCAGTTCGTCCTCCCCGAGCAGTTCGTCGACTTCACCCGGGGCCGGCCGACGACCTTCTACGATGGCGGCCGGGTCTACCACGTCTCGATGGCCGACCCGTTCTGCCCCGAGCTCACCCGCCTGGCGGCGGCGACCGGCGAGGAGGCGGGCAGCCCCTTCGCGCAGGGCAAGACCTACGTCTGCGTCGAGGGACCGAGGTTCTCGACCCGGGCCGAGTCCCGGTTCTTCCGGAGCCTGGCGGACATCATCGGCATGACGGTCGTACCGGAGGTCACGCTCGCCCGCGAGCGGGCCCTTTGCTACGTCTGCCTCGCGATGGTCACCGACTTCGACGTCTGGCAGCCCCGGGCCGTCGAGGCCGAGGACATCGGCCGGGTGATGGGCCAGAACGCCGAGCGGATCCAGAGGGTGCTCGAGAAGCTCCTGCCGAAGCTCGGGGGCCCCCGCACCTGCCCGTGCGCGCGGGCGCTCGATACCGCGGCGATCTAGCCGCCGGGAGGCTCAGCCGCCCCGCGGGGGAACGCCGCGGCGGACCGTGATGGGGATCACGCCGGCCGCGAACTCGAGCTCGGCGATGGTGACCGGGTCGATGAGGCTGGCATCGACATCGATGAGGAGCGGCGCCCCGAGGGAGACCTGGAGGGCACGGGCCCCGAGGATCCGGGCCCGTTCGAACCGGGTGTACCCCGCGGCGTCGACGGAGGTGCGGGGTCCAGCCTCGGGCACAGAAAGTTCCCTCAGAGCCGCTTCGGGCACCGCGGCCGACAAGGCTCGCGCCACTTTAGGTTTGGTATTTACCCTTTGCCTCGGCCCGGGAGGGGTTCCGCGGGCCCGGCGCACCGTCGCACGGGACCGGACCGGGAGGGTTCCGCGGTGCGGGACGGGCGGCCGGGACGCCAGGGTTATAGGTAACCGAACAGTTCGGTTTCCTTACCATGTCGGTGGCCCGATCCCTCCCGGCGCCCGTCTCCCCGGAGGATCGGTCGATCGACGCCCTGATGCGGCTCGCGCGGGGGACCCTGCGGGTCCTCCGGCGCGAGGCGGCGGGCTCGGGGCTCTCGATGCCCCAGGCGATGATCCTCTCCTGGCTGGCGCGCGAGGGTCCGCGGCCGACGACGGGATGGTCGGACCGGATCGGCACCTCCGCCTCGGCGACCTCCGAGCTGGTCGACGGGCTCGAGGGCATGGGGCTCCTCGAGCGGCGGGGGCACCCGGCGGACCGGCGGCAGATCCTGATCGAGATCACCCCGGAGGGTCGGCGGCTCTTCGGTCGGATCCGATCGGGACAGCGGGACCATCTGCGCCGCGCCCTCGAAGGGCTCTCCGCGTCGGAGCTCGAACGGACGATCCGCACGCTCGAGATGCTCACCGAGCGGCTGGGCTCCGACGGCCCGGGGGACGTCCCTCCGTCCCCGGTCGCCGGCCCGGCCTCGCCGCGACGCGCCCGCCCTCCCTCGAGGAGCCCCGATGCCTGAGTCCGCCATCGTCGCCGAGGGCCTCACGAAGCGGTACGGGAGCCTCACCGCGGTCGACCACGTCACGATGAACATCCCCGAGGGCCGGGTCTTCGGGCTGCTCGGGCCGAACGGCGCGGGCAAGACGACCATCATCAAGCTGCTCACGGGGCTCACCGACCTGACCGAGGGGGAGGCGACGGTCGCGGGCTTCGACGTGCGCCGCCAGCCGATGCAGGTGAAGATGCGGATCGGATGGGTCGCGGCGGAGGTGATCCTCGACGACGACTTCACCGCCTGGGAGAACCTCTGGCTCCAGGCCAAGCTCCAGCGGCTCCCCGAGTGGAAGCCCCGGGCGGAGGCGCTGCTCGACTACTTCGACCTCGGCGCCCGGCGCCGGGACAAGGTGAAGACCTTCTCGACGGGGATGCGCAAGAAGCTCGAGATCGCGCTCGCGCTCCTGCACCGCCCCGCGGTGATCTTCATGGACGAGCCGACCATCGGGCTCGATCCCAACACGCGCCGGATGCTCTGGCAGCTCATCACCGGCGTGAACCGCGAGTACGGCGTCACGGTGCTCCTCACGACGCACTACATCGAGGAGGCGGACGCGCTCTGCGACGACATCTCGATCATCGATCAGGGGAGGTTCGTCGCCTCCGGCACGCCGAGCGAGCTCAAGGGCCGGGTGAAGGCGGAGTTCATCGAGATCGAGACCTCCGCGCCCGTCGAGGACGCCCGCCTCGCCGCCCTCCCCGGGGTCTCCGAGGTCCGGAGCGTCGGCCGGAGCCGGTCCCTCCGTGTGACCTCGGCGGAAGAGGTCCTCCCCCGGCTCCTGGCCGCGATCCCCGCCGATCAGATCCGCCGGATCAACGTGGAGAAGCCCACCCTCGAGTCGGTGTTCATGGACGTCACCGGCCACCGGATCGAGGAGGACGCGGGCGGGGCGCACGACTTCCGCAAGTTCTACATGAACGTCCGGAGGGCGCGGCAGTGAGCGGCGAGACGGAGCACGCCCCGATCTTCCCGCGCGAGACGCCGCCCACGCTCGCCCCGGCTCCGGCCGCGGTGGGGCAGTGGAGCCAGTTCGTGGGGCTCTACCTGCGCGAGATCCTCCGGACCTTCCGCAACCCCTGGGTGCTCGTCATGACGGTCGTGCAGCCGTTCATGTGGCTCGCCTTCTTCGGCTCGAGCTTCGCGGCGGTGCCGCTCACCGAGCTCGAGGCGCTCCTCCACACGCCGATCCAGAGCTACACCCAGTTCCTCTTGCCCGGGGTGCTCGCGACCTCGATGCTCTCGATCGGGATGTTCGGGGCGATGAGCACGATCCAGGACAAGCGCTTCGGTTTCATGAAGCGCATCCTGCTCACGCCGACGAGCAAGGCCACCGTCTACGTGACCAAGGCGATCGGCTCCGCGACCCGGGGGCTCGTGCAGATCCCGGTCATGGTGGCGGCGGCGCTCGTCTTCGGGGTCCACCTCAACGGCGATCCGATCATGTGGGCCGGCTGGGTCCTGGCGCTGGTCCTCCTCGGCACGGGCTTCTCCTGCCTCTTCCTCGCGGTGACCGCCTCAAGCACCGACTGGCAGACGCCGGGTGTCATCGCGAACTTCATCACGATGCCGCTCATGTTCGCGAGCGGGGCGCTCTTCCCGGCCACGAACTTCCCCGGGTGGATGCAGGTCCTGGCGGCGTGGAACCCGGTCTCCTACTGCGCGCTCTTCGGCCGGGGGGTCGTGGTGGAGGGCGTGGCGAACTGGCTCTATCTCGGCTACCTCGCCCTCTTCGCGGCCGCCATGATGTCCATCGGGACCTTCGTCGCCAGCCGCTACATGAAGGCCGAGTGAGCCGGGTCCGGAGCCCGCTCGGCGGCGGGGATCGGGGGGACGACGGTCCGGTCGGAGGTCGCCGGGTCGGGACCGGCGCGAGGTGGGCGCCGGCCACCGCGCGCCCCGTACCCCGCGGGGGGCGCGCCGGAGGCGGTGCGTGCGTTCGCGGTGGACGAGATGTCCGGAATGGCCCCCCGGCTACGGTGGCTTCAAGTTCCCGAAGGGCGGAACCGAACGAACCCAGGGAAGGGCCCGGGATAGCGACGGCAGCTCCGCTCAGGAATTCCGACTGCGGGCACCGGGATTTGAACCCGAGTTATAGGCTTGGCAAGCCTATGTGATAACCAGACTACACTATGCCCGCATGCCGCCCCACGGAGAGGGCGCCTGACTCCACCGTTTGGACGCGGGGAAAGCCCGCGGGTTAAAACCCCACCCCCCCACCCCCACCTGCGGGGTGCGGGACCCCGTACCTCCTCCGAAGGACCCTCGACGTCGGCTCCCAGCACCGGACCTCGCAGGGGAGGCGGTCGGGCCCGGAGGATCCTCCCCGGCGTCCGGCCCGCCGTTCGCTGGCCCCCGGTACGCCGACGGTCCCCCGCGCCACGAGGCGCGCGCTTTCGCGACCCGCCCGGTCGGCCGGCGGGCGCCCCGCGACCAGAAACGGAACTACGGGGGTCCAGTAGCCCCGTATCTCGGTCCGCGAAGAAGGCAGCTTCGACGCGCCCGAACCCGTCGTCGTCCGATTACTGGACGAGCCTCGGGGCGCTGACCGATCGGCCACGGTACCTCCTCGCCAAGCGCCCGGGGATCCCGGATCGAAAGAACCCGGATCAGCACGTGCGGAGCCTCGAGGAGGGCGTCGTCTTCCATGGGCTGCTCTACGACAGCCCGACCGCGCGGGAGCTGGGGCCCCGCTACCTCGGGGAGCTCCGCGCCCTCGGCGTCGCGGAGGAACGGCTCCGGTCCCACCTGCAGGGTCGCCGGATCCCGGCGGCGCTCGGCGCCCGGGGCATCGACGGGCGGATCGCGATCTTCGGGGACCAGATCGCCCTCTGCTCCTACGATCCGTAGCACAACGTGGCCGGCGGCCCCCAGACGTTCCCGCTCGATGCGCCGGGCGAGCTCCTGGAGAGGTTCGCCACGCTCTTCGACGTCGGTCCCGGTGGCGAGGGGGGCGCATCCCCCGCGAGCCCCTCCGACCTGGGCGACCTACGGGCCGCGCACTCGGCCCTCAAGATGGCCTTCCTGCGGTCCTTGAAGCAGGGCCTTCCGACGGACCTCATGCTGCATCGCCTGGAGGAGGCGTCCGCCCGCTCGCACCACCTCCTCGAGCAGACCCGACTCCTGATCTGGATCAGCCTCCTCACGCTGGTCGCCGTGGTCGCGACCCTCGCGCTGACGCAGGTCAAGCTCCCCTAGCCCGCGGGCCGGGCCGAGGCCCCATCGTCTCCGCGCGACCCCGGTCGCAAAGAGAAGGGGGAAGTGGTTCGGTCCCCGCGCGAAGCCCCCGCCGATCCTCGGGGCGATCGCGCGACTCCCTCACGCGGCGATCGCGCGATGGAAGGCCCGGCTCATGGGCGGGATCAAGTACAGGACCCCGGCCAGCGCCGCGAACAGCGCCCCGATCAACGCCACGGTGTCCGGCCGGAATCCCAGCATCGCCCAGCCCAGCACCCCGACGACCACGAGGAGGACGCCCGCCGAGCCCGGTCGGTCCCTCCAGGCGCGGTGCCCCATCTCGGTGAAGAGGATCGCCAGGGCGCCGAGCACGGCCAGCAGGACGGTCTCGGACCAGGCCCCCAGCGCTCCCGGGAAGCGCGCGGTCGCGAGGTCGAAGAGTCCGACGACCAGCGCGAGCAGCGCCCCGACCAGCAGGAGCACGCCGCCCAGCCATCCGAACCCGAAAGCGAGCCGCTCTTCGGTCCAATCTACCATTGTCTACCATCACCCCCTGCCGCCGGGCGGCGTCGGGTTCCCGCACTTCCGCGGCTCCGGCGCCGTCCCAAGGACGACGACGAGCCGGTTCCGGGGTTTATAGAGTCATGTCCAAGGTCGGTCCCCCGAGGTTACGGCCCCGCGGCGGGGCGGAGGGCGGGCCTCGGGACCCGTGCGGGCCGGGTCGTGGGGAGCGCACGGGGTCACTAGCCTCTAGTACCCGCCGAGGGGTCCATCGCCGGTGCCCGAAGGAAGCGGACCTCTCCCCGTCCCCCACGCGCTCGACCCCCTCCGAGCGGGCGAGCTCATCCTCCTGCGGCGCCGCGCTGGAGACTCCGCCCTCCTTCGCCTGGAGCCCGGACCCCGGAGCGTGGAGGGCAAGGGCGTCGTCGACCTGACCCCGCTCGTGGGCGCGGATCCCGGGAGCCCCTTCGACTGGGCGGGCACCCGGTACCGCGTCCTGCGGCCGAACCTCTCCGACCTGATCGCCCACCTCCGCCGGCGGGCCCAGATCGTGACGCCCAAGGACGCGCAGCAGCTGCTGCTGTTGGGCGGCGTGGGCCCGGGGGCCAAGGTCCTCGAGGCCGGGGCGGGCAGCGGGGCGCTCACGATGGTGCTCGCGTTCGCCGTCGGCCCCACGGGTCGCGTGATCTCCTACGACCGGCGCCCCGACTTCCTCGAGGTGGCCCGGCGCAACCTCGCGGCCGCCGGTCTCGAGGACCGGGTCGAGTTCCGGCTCCGCGACCTGGGCGCGGAGGGGATCGAGGAGCGCGGGGCCTCGAGCCTGGTGCTCGACGTGGCCGAACCCTGGACGGTCCTTCCCTCGGCCCGCGACGCGCTCGTCGCGGGAGGCTCGGTCGCCACCTACACGCCCACCTACAACCAGCTCGAGCGCACGGTCCGAGAGCTCCGCGCGCTCGGCTTCGAGGAGGTCCGGTCGATCGAACTGCTCGAGCGGTCCCTCCACGTGGGCGAGGGCGGCACCCGGCCGGAGTTCGAGATGCTCGGCCACACCGGGTTCCTCACCGGCGCGCGCTGGATGGGCGGGCCATGGTGAACACCGCCCTTTCGATCGGCGGTCTCGTGGGCGTCGCCCTGTCGGGGGGATTCGTCTACTGGCAGGTGGGCCGGTTCGCCGCCCCGCAGGTGCCCCGGACCCTCTTCGACGAGCGGAAGGAGTTCATGGCCTACACCGTCGGCCTGTTCGCCGGCATCCCGCTCGCGCTCGCCCTCATCTTCTACGTCGACGCCCTGGGGTTCGGAGCGCTCATCGCGGCCGGGATCGACCTCGCGCTCCTCGTGGTCGGGGCCGAGCTCGCCCAGTGGATCCTGCTCCGGACGGTCTACTTCGGCACGGGGGAGTCCGGCGCCTTCTACGCCCTCGGGCTGCGGGCCGGGATCGGCGGCATCCTCGCCCTCACCATCGTGACGCAGTACCTCTCCGGGACCTCGATCACCCTCCCCGGGCTCCTCGTGATGCTCGCCCAGGCGGTCGCGCTCCTGATCATCCAGGTCGCCTCCGGCCTCCTCTCCGTGCGGAGCCCGGCCCGGGTCGAGCGCACCGGCGGCTCGCCGCTCGGCGGCGGGCTCTTCGCCACCTTCGGCCTGGTCGTCCTGGGGCTCGGCATCCTCATCGGGCCCACCGGGGCGCTCTTCGGCGCGCTGATCGCCGCCGCGGGCGGCGTCTGGGTCTACCAGCGGCTCCGGGACTCCGTGCTCGGGGGGCTGCTCCCGCCCCGGACCCGATCGGAGACCGAGGCCGAGCCGCTCGGCTCCGGGGCCTACCGTCGGCTCCCGAAGTGATACGGTGGGCCCGTGACCTCGTAATAAACGGTTTGACCCCCCGGGGGGTCCCGTTCCCCGTTCCGCTCGCTGCGGGGACTGGGGTACGCCGAACGTGGTGGAGAGCGCATCGCCCCGGAGCCCGCCCCGGCGCCGCCGGAACCGGTCCGCCCCCTCCGCGCGCGCCCGGCCGCGAGCTTCCGCACCCGGCGTCCGGAAGCGATCGACGCGCGCCCCCCCCGGCGCGATGGCGGAACGGAAGCAGCGGACCTCGCGCCGTTCGGCGAAGCGTCCGAGCGCGGCCGAGCTCGCCTGGAGCCGGTCGACGCTCGATGAGCTGACCCGGGACCTCGCGTGGAGCCGGGCCCCGAGCCCGCCTCCGGGCCGGCTGCCCCCGGCCGTCCGACGGCTCCACGTCCTGATGGTCGGGTGGGAGTTCCCCCCCCACCACACCGGCGGCCTCGGGGTCCACTGCTACGAGCTCACGCGGGAGCTCACCCGGATGGGGCACCGGGTCACCTTCCTGACGCCGTTCCCCGGCCCGTTCACGGAGGTGCCCGGTGTCACCTTCCGGTGGCCCGGCGGCCCGAGGCTGCCCACCGAGCGCCCGTCCTCGCCGGGGAGCGAGGGCGAGCCCTCGGGCCCCTGGCCGGCCTCGTACGACCGGCCGATCGATCTCTCCCGTCCCTACGCGGAGGCGATGACCGACTACAACGGGTGGGTCGCGGAGCTCACCGGGCTCGACGACATCGACCTCGTCCACGTCCACGACTGGTTCGGCACCGTCGGCGGGACCGCCCTCGCCCGGAAGCTCCGGGTGCCGATGGTGATGACCGTGCACTCGACCGAGTACGACCGCAGCCTGGGGCACCCGTGGACGGAGATCCTCGAACGGGAGCAGCTCGGCCTCGACGCCGCGGACCGGGTGATCGCGGTGAGCCGGCACCTCATGGCGCAGCTCGAGGAGCGCTACCGCGTGCCGCCCTCGAAGCTCCGGGTCATCTACAACGCGGTGCGGCCCCCGGAACGGCTCGCCCGGCTCGAGACCGGCGCCCGCGTGGTGCTCTTCCTCGGCCGGCTCACGGCGATGAAGGGGGTGGACACCTTCCTCCGCGCCGGGGCCCGGGTCCTCCGGCAGCTCCCGGAGCTGCTCCTCGTGGTGGCGGGCGAGGGCCCGGAGTTCCCGCACCTCCTCAACCTCGCGGCCCACCTCGGGATCGCGGACCGGGTGATGTTCCTGGGCAAGGTGACGGAGGAGGAGCGGAGCGGGCTCCTCGCGCGGGCCTCCGTCTTCGTCCTCCCGAGCGTCGTCGAGCCGTTCGGGATCGCGGCCCTCGAGGCGATGGCCGCCGGGGTGCCGACGATCGTCTCGAAGACGAGCGGCGTCGCCGAGGTGGCGAAGAACGTCTTCGCGGTGGACTTCTGGGACTCGGAGGAGTTCGCGAGCCGGATCGCGGAGCTGCTCGAGTACCCGACGCTCTGGCACACGATGGGCGAGCGGGGGCGCGACGACGCGCTCCGGGAGGGCTGGGCGGAGCGGGCGATCGAGACGGTGGGCGTCTACGCCGAGCTCACGAGCGGGGCCCGGAGCCTCCCCACGTGAAGATCGTCCTCTACCTCCACATCCACCAGCCGTGGCGGCTCGCGCGGTTCCGCTACCTGGACCTGGGGAGCGGCCGGCCGTACTTCGACGTGCCCCGGAACCTGGCCATCTTCCGGGGGATCACCGAGCGGTGCTACCGGCCCGCCTTCACCCGGCTGCGCCGGGCGCTCGACGAGTTCCCGGAGTTCCAGTTCTCCCTGTCCATCACCGGCACCTGGATCGAGCAGGCCCGGGAGACCGACCCGGCGCTCCTGTCCGAGCTCCGCGGCCTCGTCGGCACCGGGCGGGTCGCGCTGGTCGGGGAGACCTACTACCACTCGCTCGCCTTCCTCGTCCCCCCGCCCGAGCTCCAGGAGGAGGTGCGGCTCCAGCACCGGACCCTCGAGGGGGAGTTCGGCCGCGCGCCGACGGTGCTGAGGATGACCGAGCTCGCCTACAGCGACGAGCTCGCGCGGTTCGCCGTCGCCCAGGGGTACCGCGGGATGCTGGCCGAGGGCTGGGAGGGGGTCCTGGAGGGCGGTTCGCCGAACCACCGGTACGCGAGCCGTGTCGCCCCGGAGCTCGGGCTGCTCCTCCGCAACTACCCGCTCAGCGACGACGTCGGGTTCCGGTTCTCCTCCCGGGGCTGGAGCGAGTTCCCGCTCACGGCCGAGAAGTACCTGCACTGGATCGCGTCGAGCCCCGGGGAGATGGTCGGGCTCTTCATGGACTTCGAGACGTTCGGGGAGCACCACCCCGCCTCCAGCGGGATCCTCGAGTTCCTCTCGGCGCTCCCGCGGGCGGCCCGGGACGCCCCGAACGTGGGCTGGGCGACCGCGGAGGAGGCGGTCGACCTGCCCTCCCGCGGGCTGCTGGGCGCGCCCACGACGATCTCCTGGGCGGACCAGAACCGGGACCTGGGCGCCTGGCTCGGCAACGATCTGCAGCGGAGCGCCTTCGAGGCGGCGAAGAAGGTCGGGGTCCTCGCCCACCAGGCGGGCGACCCGGAGATCCTCACCGCGTGGCGGAGGCTCCTGACCTCCGACCACTTCTACTACATGTACCTCGGCGGCCACGGCGCCGACGCGGGCGTCCACCAGTACTTCAGCGCCTACGGCAATCCCTACGACGCCTACGCGAACTACATGAACGCGCTCACGGACCTCCGCCAGCGCGCGCTCGCGAAGCTCCGGTGAGGGGTGGGGCGGCCCCCGTCGGGGAGCCGCCCGGCGCGACGCCTAGGGGAAGGCCTGCGGGAACGGCAGGAGGTTGACGGTGCCGAGCATCACGAACAGCAGCACGATCGCGACGACGAACAGCGCGCCGTTCCAGAGGCGGTCGATGACCACGAAGAGGAGCTCGTCATGCCGACCGCTCACCGGCATCGGGGTCCCGCGCATCTTGAAGAGGGCGCCCAGGGCGATGCCGGCGAACCCGAGGACCATCAAGATCTTGCCGACGAGGAGCGCCGTGAGCGCCCCCGCCATCCAGTTGCTGCCGGTCGCGGGGTTGCACGGATTGGACGACGTGTAGCAGCTGCCGGGGTAGCTCGCCCCCGCCACGGCCACCAGGACCCCCACGACCAGGAGCGCGAGCCCTCCGACCTTGAGCCACCGGCTGAGCCCGGTCATCGCTCCCTCGTGCCTCCAGAACGGCTGGTACGGCCCGGCCGGTCCGGCGGTGCCGGGGGCGGCGGCGGGCGCGGAGTTCGGCGGCGTCCATCCGGGCGGTGCGGGCGGCGTCGGTCCCCAGTTCGGGGGGGACTGCGGCGTGCTGGCCATGTTGGAAAAGTTCCGGGGGCTCGGCACATAAACCTGCCGCCCGCAGGGAGCGGGCGGTCTTCGAGGTCGGGAGGGTCCCCGGCCGGGGCGCTACCGGGGGAATTGGGGCGCGAGCGCGGGGAGCGCGTCGGCGGGGTGGGGGGCCCGCACCGTCCAGGCCTGGACCCCTTCGGGGCAGAACGCGAACTCCACGATCCTCCCTCCGGCGCGGCTCACGGCCTTGGCGACCTCCTGGCGGCGCTGGAAGTCGCAGAAGAGGAGGAGGAATCCACCGCCGCCGGCCCCCGTGAGCTTCCCCCCCAGGGCCCCCGCCGCGCGGGCCTTCGAGTAGAAGGCGTCGATCTCCGGGTTGGAGATCCCCTCGGTGTAGCGCTTCTTCGCCTCCCATCCCTCGTGGAGGAGCTCCCCCATCCGATCCAAGTTGCCGGTCAGGAGCTCCTTCTTCATCGCGAAGGCGAGCTGCTTGGCCGAGTCGAGCGCCTCGACCGTCTCGGCCCGGCGGTTCCGGTAGGCATCGGTCTGGCTCTCGATCAGGCGGCCGGAATACCGGGTGATCCCGGTGAAGCAGAGCATGAGCCGGTAGGCGAGCTCGTTCAGGACCTCCGGGTCGATGCGCAGCGGGTTCACCACCGTCGCGTCCTTGGTGAACTCGATGAAGTTGAAGCCCCCGAAGGCGGCCGCGTACTGGTCCTGCCGGCCGCCGGGATCGCCGAGCTCGACCCGTTCGATCCGGTAGGCGATCTCGGCGAGCTCGTAGGTGGTGAGCGGGAGCCTCAGGTACTTCTGGAAGAGCCCGGCGAGGGCGACGGTCATGGTGGACGAGCTGCCGAGCCCCGTCCGCGGCGGGGCGTCGGAGTGGAGGAAGATCTCCATCTCGGCGTCCGAGCGGTGGAAGTGCCGGAGCACCGCCTTGACCAGGTCGAGCTCGCCATTGAAGACGAAGTCGCGGGGCGTGTGGAACTCCGCATCCTGCTCGAAGTCGAGCGAGTGGACCTTCGTCGATCCCCCGCCGTTCTGGGCGAGGAGGGTGGCGTAGGCGAACTTGTCGATCGTGGCGTTCAGGACGGCGCCCCCCCGCTCCTCCGGGTAGGGGCTCACGTCGGTCCCGCCGCCCGCGAAGGAGATCCGGAGCGGGGCTTTCGCCCGGAAGATCTCCATCGGCGTCGGAGCGCTCCATAGCTTCATAAGAGTGCCGCTCTCCGGTCGCCGCGATGCCGAACGAGGGGCGCGAGACCCTTCGCCACCGGCTCCGGCTGGGGCTCCGGAGCTACCGGTACCCGCTCTCCATCCTGGTGCTCGCGATCGGGGTCCTCCTGTGCTTCTTCGCCATCGGGGCGTTCATCCCCCAGCTCGCCTCGACGTCGGTCTACCAGTTCCTGAACCCGTACACCGACCCGAGCGTCGGGGGCACGGTCCCGAACCAGCCGAACTACGACCTCCTCTTCGCCATCATCGGGCCCATCATCACCATCGTGGGCGCCTACCTCGTGGGCGCCTACCTGATCGCCCGCCGCAAGTTCGAGCACCTGATGGAGAGCCGCAGCAAGGCGGAGTTCCTCCGGAACATCCCCGAGCTCGAGGACATCCTCTGGGACCTCCGGCCGGAGGACGAGCTGCGCTACATGGCCCGGCGGGCCGAGCTCAAGATCCGCCGGTAGGCGCGGTGGCCGGGCCGTAAAGTAGCCCTCCGGGCGTCCGGGGACATGACCGGCACCGCGGGCTTCCCCGTCCCCGCC
Source organism: Thermoplasmata archaeon (assembly GCA_027314915.1). Lineage (GTDB taxonomy): Archaea > Thermoplasmatota > Thermoplasmata > Lutacidiplasmatales > UBA184 > JAKIVR01. Next base: position 79,978 of record DAHUZZ010000001.1, read on the forward strand.
GCGAAGCCGGGCTTCCGGTTCCGTCGGCTCGAGAAGCCCGAGGAGTTCCGGGCGGCGGAGGAGCTCCAGCGCGAGGCCGTCGGCATGGAGGGGGAGACCCCGACCGGCTCGACGGTGGAGCGGGTCATGCAGGACCACGGAGGTCTGGTCCTCGGCGCCTTCGCCGACATCTACCTCGCCGGGGTCACCGTCGGCTTCATCGGCTGGGATGGCCGGGAGCTCTACCACTACCTCCACGTGGCCGCCGTCCGGCCCGAGTACCAGAACCACCAGGTGGGCTACCGGCTGCTCGCCTACCTGCGCGAGGAGGTGCTCGGGCAGGGGCTCCCCCGGGTGCGCTGGGTGCTCGACCCCCTCCAGAGCCGCGCCGCCCACGTCTCGGTCCGGAAGCTGGGGGCGGCGCCGGACCGGTACCATCCGCACTACTTCGGCCGGCTCGATTCCGCGGCGGACCGCGGCATCGAGACCGACCGGCTGACGGTCACCTGGGAGCTTCCCGCGCCGGCCATCGAAGCCCGGCTCGCCGGGACCCATCCCACCCCCGAGGAGGACCGGAGGCGGTGGGAGCGCTCCTCCGCGATCGTCGAGACCGACCTCTCCGACGAAGGGTTCCGCCGGCCGGTCGCGGTGGCCGAGCCCGGAGGGCCCGAGGCGCACCTCGAGATCCCCTTCGACGTGGCCGCGATCCGCGACAACGCCCCCGCCGGCCTGCGGACCTGGCGCCACGCGGTCCGGGACGCCTTCCGGGCCGCCTTCGACCTCGGGTACCTCGTCGACGACTTCGCGGTGCTCCCGGTCGACCACGAGCGTCGGAGCTTCTACCTCCTGCACCGGTCGAAGGGCGCGCCGGGGCCGCCGCCCGACGGACCGGGGACGGTCGGGAGTAAGTAGGGCCGCTCCCCTAGCGGGGCATGAGCCCGCGTCGGCGGCCCCGGACCGGCCCCGCCCCGCGGGGACTCATCCTGCTCCTCCTGATGGCGGTCGGCTTCGGCCTGCTCGCCGCGCTGCTGGCGGGCGGCGCCACGACCTCGAACCCCGCGCCCTCGGCGACGAACACCCCGGCGACCGACGGGCTGCTCTGGTTCCAGGCGATCGGCTACGGGGCGATGGCGCTGTTCATCCTCTACGTCGGGTACCAGGTCTACCTCCGGATCGCCGAGGGCCGGATCCCGCTGCCGGCCCGGTTCGCCATCATGGGCATCGTCGCGCTGCTCATCGGCGTCGCCTTCGTGGTCGCGTTCGACCTGGTCCACACCTCGATGCTGACCGGGGTGGGCGCGCCGCCCCCGACCAACGGCACCGGGAGCGGAAGCTCGGTGCCCTCCGGCCTCAATGCGAGCAACAACAGCACCGCGGGGTTGCGGTCCAGCAGCCCGATCCCCGGCCTCCCCGCGCTGACGTGGTTCGACCTCAGCGCGATCGGGCTCGGCGTGGCGACCGCGGTCGCCATCGCCTTCCTCCTCGTCGCGCGCGACCCGGCGGAGCTACCCGCCCCCGCGCCGGAGGCCGCCCAACGGCTCCGGGACGAGCTCCTCGCGTCGCTGAAGCGGCTCGAGGAGGATCCCGAGGCGGATCCCCGCGCGGTCATCGCGGCCCTCTACCAGTGGCTCCTGCTCACGCTCCATCCCCGGTTCGCCGGCACGGACCGGTACACTGCGCGGGAGATCGAGGCGGTCATCGTCGCCCAGTTCGGGGTCCGCGCGTCGAACGCGCGGGAGCTCACGGAGCTGTTCGAGGTCGCCCGGTACTCGACCCATCCGCTCGGCCGACCGGCGGCGGACCGGGCGCGCGCCGCGTTCCGTGCCATCCTCTCGGACCTGGCGGCCGTGCTCGCCCCGCCCACGGAGTGGGATCCTCCCGCGACCCCGCCACCGCCGGCATAATGACCCGGGAGCGGGTGGGGAGTCCCTATCCCGGGGGGAGCAACCCTGTGTCCGGCCGTCCGAACCGGCTCCTGCTCGCCGTGGCCCTCGGGCTCCTCGCCCCGCCCGGGGATCCGGGGGAGGGCGGATCGGTCGATTGGCGGGAGGCGCCGGAGGACGAGGAGCTCCTGCCGGGCGACCTCGGCGAGGGCACCGAGGACCTCGTCGCCGACTCCTGGTTCACGCCGCGCCGGGTCCGCCGGATCCCGCTCTCCTTCGCGGCCGTGGTCCTCCTGCTCACGCTGACGGCCGGGATCGGCATGTCCGCGGGGCTGCTCGCGGGGCCCACGCCCTGGGACCTCGTGCCCCCCCTCCATGGATCCGGCGGCGGTACCGGATCCTCCGGAGGGCTCCCCGGACCGTCGAACACCACCCTGGCCCCCAACGGCTCGACCGGCCCCACCCCCCCGGGCAACACGAGCCATCCCGGCGGTACCAACGGCACCGGCGGCCAGAACTCCACGGGGAACGGGACCGGGACGGGCGGGAGCGGCCCCAAGGGGACCCCAGGGAACTCGAGCGGGAACCCGCGGAACACCTCCGGGAACGGCAACGGTACCGGCCCCGGCACGGGCTCCGGGAACGGCACGCCCGGCAACCGCTCCGGGGGGACGACGCCCGTTCCGCGACCGCCGACGAAGGCGCCCCCCATCACGGTCTATCGGGCGATCCTGCCCTGGCTGCCCTCGTTCCATCCGGACTACCTCGCGCTCGCCGCGGCGATGAGCCTCCTGGGGCTCGGGGGGGCGGTGATCTACGAGTCGTTCCGGCCCCCGCCGGATCGCTCGAACCCCTGGCGGGGCCGGACGGCGGGGCCGCGACGGGCGCGGTCCCGCCGGCGCCCGGTCTCCGCGAGGGAGGCGCTCGACCTCGCCGTGCGGCGGCTCCGCGCGGAGCTCCTCGCCTACACCCAGCGGTACGGCTCGGCGACCGACGCCGAGGTGCGCCAGCGGATCATCCAGCTCTACGCGGCGCTGCTCATCGCGCTCTCCCCCGGGCTCGGCGACCTCGAGGGCCGGACCCCGAGGGAGGTGGAGTGGCTCGCGGTGCGGTACCTCGGCGTGAAGCCGCCGACCGCGCACGAGCTCACCTGGCTGTTCGAGGAGGCCCGGTACTCGAGCCACCCGCTCGCGCGGGAGGGGGTCGTGCGGGCGGAGAAGGCGCTCGCCTCCCTCATGACCGATCTCCAGAACCAGCAGGCGTGGGCGTCGTGATCGGGCGGGCCCCCACCGTCGCCCTCACGATCGTGGCCCTCGTCGCCGCGGTCGCCGCCTTCGCCGCCGGGGGCGACCTCGGCACGGCGCTGCCGCTCGCCCTCCTCGCGACGGGCGCCTCGGCGGCCGTCGCCGGGATCGCGCTCGCGGACCGGCTCCGGCCCCCCCGTCCCGACGAGGCGCCGGTCGACCCGCCCCCATCGGTGGTGGTCCTCGACGGGCTCGTGGGGGGCGCGTTCGCCCGGCAGGAGGTGATCCACCACCTCCAGGTGCTCGAACGGAGGTTCGCCTCCCGGCTCGTGCCGGTGGGGGCCGAGGAGGAGGCCCGTCTGCTCAAGCTTTCGCACCGGGAGTTCCTGCGGTGGGTCACGGAACGGGTCAGCTACCTCGAGGGGAGCTCATGACGACCCCACCCTCCCGCCCCTCCGGCTCGGCGCCGCTGCTCTGGACGCGACGGGTCCTCCTCCTGGTCGGGGCCGGGGCCCTCTTCGGCGTGGCGTCGGTGCTGCTCCGCTCCTCGGTCCCGCTCTTCTTCGCCCTCCCGCTCCTCCTGGCGCCGATCGCCGCCGGCCTCTTCCTCCCCCGGCGGCAGGTGGTGGCCCAGGTCGAGTGGCAGGAGCGCGGCTCCGGGCCCCGGGTCCGCATCGCCGGCCGCATCCGGACCGACCCCCCGGTCGCCCCGGCGCTGCTCTATCCCACCTTCCGGGCCCCCGCGCCGCTCCGCGAGCGGGAAGCCCCCGCCCTCGAGGTGGTCGAGCCGGCGCTCGCCTTCGCCCTCGAGTACGAGACGCCGTTCCCCTGCGTCCTCGACTTCCCGCTCCCGGAGATCATGTGGCGCGACCCGCTCGGCCTCGCCGAGAGCCCGGTCGCCACGGTGGGGACGCCCCTCGCCATCGAGCGCTACCCGCCCGAGCTCCACCGTCTCGGCACCGTGAACCTGCGGCGCACGACGCCGCTGCCCGGCGAGATCCGGTCCTCCGCGCTGGGGGCGGCCGGGGAGTTCTTCACCGTCCGGGGGGCGATCCCCACCGACACCCCGCGCCAGATCAACTGGCGGGCCACCGCGCGGGTGGGCTCGCTGATCGCGAACGACTACCTGATCGAGCGGACGGGCGACCTCGTCCTCCTGCTGGACACCCGGCCGAGCGAGCTCGGACGGCAGCGGGACGAGCAGCTCCTCTCGGTGGCCCGGGCGGGGGCGCTCGGGATCGCGACCGCCTTCCTGCAGGCGAAGTCGCGCGTCGGGCTCGGCGTCTTCGGCGAGTTCCTCGAGGCCACCCCGCTCGGCACCGGCCGCCGGCAGAGGTTCCGGATCCGGCGGCTCCTGAGGAGCGCCACGATCGCCCCCCTCGGGGGCCCGGCGGAACGGCTCGCGGTCTCGATGCGCCAGTACTACCCGCCCGGCGTGCTCACGCTGCTCATCTCGCCGCTCGCGGGCGAGGAGCAGACGCTCCTCCTCCCCCACCTCAGGCGGCGCGGCTACAACGTCATCGTGCTGAGCCCCTCGCCGGTGCCGGTGCTGGTGCCGCCGGGGACCACCGAGAGCGCGGAGGAGCTCCTGGCCCGGCGGATCCTCCGGCTCGAGCGGCGGGACCGGCTCGGGGAGGTCTGGGCGGAGGCCCCGACGGTCGACTGGGAGGACTACTGGTCGCTCGCGCCGCTCGTGGCGCTCCTCCGGCGGCCCGCGGCGCGGGGGGGGAACCGGTGACCGACGCGGCGCCGCCCCGGCATTTCGCCTTCCGGCCCGAGGTGGGCGCGCTCCTCCTCCTCACCCTGCTCGGCGTCGCCCTGGGCTTCTCGATCTCGCTCGGACCGATCGTCGGCGTGGCGCTGCCGGCGCTCGGCGTCGCGCTGGGCGCCGTGCTGCACCGGGGGCTCGGCGAGCGGTACCGGACCGTCGCCGCGGTCCCGATGGTCGCGGCGCTCGGGCTGCTCACGCTGTGGGCCCCCGTCGACCTCCCCTCCGAGGTCCTCGCCGGGGGGATCGGGCTCGCCCTCCTGCTCTGGCTCGCGAGCGAGCCGTATCCCCGGGGCCGGTGGGTGGACGCGAGCGCCGCGCTCGTCATCCCGATGCTCGCGGTGCTGGTGGGCGTGCTCACGAGCCTCCTCCTGCCCACCTCGAGGAACTTCCTCGCGGTCGCGGCGGGACTGCTGGTCGCCGAGCTGCTCTTCGCGGCGTACCTCTACGCGCACCCCTCCGAGCTCGCGGGGGCGGCCGAGACGGCACCCTCATAGCCTCGGGCGCCGATGGCCTCCCCGGCGGGGCCGAGCGGTCCCGACCCGGACGGCGTCGAAGGGTCCCTCCGGATCCACCGCGGACGGGACGTCCGCACGGCATGAAGCGAGGACAACCCCGCCGTCCGACAGCCCCGGCCGGGGTCAAGACGCCGAGAGGGCCGGTCGGCCTACCGTGACGCGCTCCGTTACGGCCGGGGGACACCGCTCGGGGGCGGGTGGAGGCGCCGGACGATGAACTCGTTGCCGTCGGGGTCGGCGAACACGCCCAGGGTCACCGTCCCGAACGGCCGCTGGAGGGTCGCCACCTCGTCGACGATCCTCCCGCCGCGGCGGCGGATCTCCTCGATCGCGGCGGCGGGATCCTGGTGCGCGAAGACGATCCCCGACACGGTGCCGGGTTCCCGGCCCCCCTCGCCCTCGGCCTGGACGTGCATCGTGAGCTGGGTCGAGGTGCCGGGCAGGGCGAAGGCCGCGCGGGGGGCGGCCCCGGGCGTCCCCAGCTCGTGGAGGCCCAGGACCTCCGTGTAGAACCGCCGGGCCTTCTCGATGTCCCGTACGTGCACCGTGACCGCCTGAAGCCCCTCGACGACCTCGACCATATTCGTTCGCCCCGGGACCGGAGGGTGTCCCCCGCGCTTAACGTCGGGGGGCCACCACCCCCGGAGCCGGGGCCGCGAGCCGGGGGCGGGGCGCGCGCGTCCGCGCGATCACGGCGTAGGTCCCGACGTTCGTGCCCGCGGCCAGGCCGGTGCCCAGCGCGAAGAGCGCGTCCACGATCGCGAGCGCCACGCGGTAGGGCCGGGGGATCCCGGCGGGGTTCACGGGGAGCGGCCAGGGGAGCCCCCGGAGGACCACCAGGTGGAGCAGGGCCACGTGGCCGAGCAGGATCTGCTGGACGTAGATCTCGAGGAGCAGCAGGACGAGCCAGACGATCACCACGGTGGGGCTTCCGCGATACGCCCACCGTCCGCCCGGGTCCCGGAACACGCGCGTGGAGCGGAGGGTCAGGACGAACGCCGCATCCGCCGCCAGCGCCACGAGGAGGAGGTTCAGTACGACGAGCCAGGAGGCTCCGAGCGCGGCGGCGGTCTCCAGGACGAAGAAGAGGACGAGGTACAGTGCGGTGGTGGCGCCCATCAGCACCGGGCGGAACCGCACCCCCCGGGCCACGAGGTAGGCCCAGCCCAGGTAGAGGACCACGAGGGCTCCGAGGACGGCGAACGCCGCCAGCGGGGCCAGATGCACCACGTTCATGGGGCCGACGCGCGGCGAGCGTGGGCGGGCGGATAACCCGCGGGGAAAGGACCGCACCATCGGGTCCGGCGGAGGGGCCCCCGGGCGCCGCGGGGATCGGCCGCCGCGCGGGGGCGGTCACTTATTTAGCGTGGCGCCCGCGTCAGGGAACGGCGGGACGGTCTCGTTGAAGGGAACGGAAGCGCGGACGCTCATGGACCGGGTCCGCGCGGCCGTCCACCAGGCGGTCGTCGGCCGGGATCTCGCGGTCGACCAGATCGCGACGGGGCTCCTCGCGGACGGCCACCTCCTCCTCGAGGACCTTCCCGGGCTCGGCAAGACCCTGCTCGCGAAGTCGTTCGCCCAGGCGCTCGGGCTCTCCTTCTCCCGGATCCAGTTCACGGCGGACCTCCTTCCGCACGACATCACCGGCGGCGAGGTCTTCGACGTGAAGCGCCAGGAGTTCTCCTTCCAGCCCGGACCGCTGTTCGCGCACCTCCTGCTCGCCGACGAGATCAACCGGGCGCCCCCGAAGGTGCAGTCGGCGCTCCTCGAGGCGATGCAGGAGTTCCAGGTGACGAGCGAACGGGGGACCCACCCTCTCGAGCGGCCGTTCCTCGTGCTCGCGACCCAGAACCCCATCGAGCTCGAGGGCACCTACCCGCTCCCCGAGGCGCAGGTGGACCGGTTCCTCATGCGGATCTCGGTGGGGTACCCCTCGGGCCTCGAGGAGCAGACGATCCTGCGGCGCCGGCGGGAGCGGAAGGAGGACACCGCTACGGTCCCGAAGGTCCTGGACGTGGTGCGCTTCCTCGAGATGCAGCGGTCGGTCGAGGACGTGGAGATGGACCCGGCGATCGAGGAGTACGTCATCGCGCTCGTGACCGCGACCCGCAAGGACTCCCGCGTCGAGGTGGGGGCCTCCCCCCGGGGCTCGCTCGCCCTCCTCAAGCTCTCCCGCGCGCGGGCGGTGCTCGAGGGCCGGGACTACGTGGTCCCCGACGACGTGAAGTCGACCGCCCTCGCGGGGCTCGCGCACCGGGTGGTGGTGAAGCCCGAGCCCTGGATCCGCGGGGTCCGGGGGCAGCAGGTGGTCGAGGCGGCGCTCGAGAGGACCCCGGTCCCGAAGGTGGGCTGATCCCCCTCCGGCCGGCGCGCGACGGTCCCCCGGGTCCGTCGGCGCGCGACGGGGGGGCGCCGAGCGAGGCGGCCGCACGGGGTCGGCAAACGCTTTCAAGCCGCCCCCGGTCGCCGCCCCGTGGCCGACGACCGACCGCTGATCGTGGTGGCGGACGGGATCGACCAGGGCGCCGTCGCCGCGCTGAGCGAGGGTCCGTGCCGCGTCGTCGATGCGACGGCCGGCTTCGACTCCCTACGGCCCCATCTGGGCTCCGCCTGGGGGCTCATCGTCCGCAGCCGCACCAAGGTGACCCGCGAGATCCTGGGGCTCGCGCCGAACCTGAAGATCATCGCCCGCGCGGGGGTCGGCGTGGACAACATCGACATGAAGGCGGCGACCGACCGCGGGGTGCTCGTCGTGAACGCTCCGGCGGCCGCGACCACCAGCGTCGCCGAGCTCAGCATCGCGCTCTACATCCTCCTGGTGCGGGATTTGCTCGGGCCCATCGGCGCGACCCGGTCCGGCGGGTGGCCCCGGGGGACCCACGGCCACGAGCTCGCGGGGACGACGGTGGGCTTCATCGGCTACGGCCGGATCGCGCGCGAGATCGCGCGCCGGCTCCTCCCCTTCGGGGCGCGCCCGATCGCCCACGATCCCTTCCTCACGAGCTCGCCGGACGGGACGCCGCTCGTTCCCCTGGACGAGCTCCTCTCGACGTCGAACATCGTGAGCCTCCACGCCGCGCTCAGCGAGGAGAACCGCCACCTCATCGACGCCCCGCATATCGCCCGGATGCGCCGGGGCACCTACGTCGTCAACGTGGCGCGCGGGGCGCTCGTCGACGAGACCGCGCTCCTCGCCGCGCTGGACTCCGGGCAGCTCGCGGGGGCGGCGCTCGACGTCTACGAGGTCGAGCCGCCGGTCCGGGCGGAGCTCGTGCGCCATCCCAGGATCATCCCCACGCCCCACCTCGGCGCCTCGACGCACGAGGCGCAGCAGCGGGCCGGCTCCGACGTGGTCCAGGAGCTCCTCCGGGCCCTGAAGCGCGAACCCTTGAAGTACCCGGTGAACCCCGAGGTGATCGGGCGACCATGAGCTTCGACCCCGAGACCGCCACCTTCCTCGTCGCCGGGCCGGTGCGGATCCACCCGCGGGTGCTCCGCGTCATGAGCACCTCGTCGCTGAACCACCGCGGCGAGTACTTCCACGGGGTCATGCGGGAGATCCAGGAGATGCTCCCGATGCTCTTCGACGCGAAGGGCCACCAGACGGTGCTCACGGGCAGCGGCTCCTCCGGGCTCGAGGCGATGTACTCGGGGCTCCTCGCGCGCGGCCGCCGGACGCTCGTCCTCTCGAACGGGAACTTCGGCGAGCGGAGCGACAAGATCGTCCGGAAGTACTGCGACCAGGTGACCACCCTCACCGCCCCCTGGGGCCAGCACCTTCCCGTCGACGCCGCCCTCGCCGAGATCGAGAAGGGGGATCTCCAGGCCGTCTGCGCCGTCTACAACGAGACGAGCGTCGGCCTCCGGAACGATCTCGCCCGGATCGCCCCCGCAATCCGCCGGTCGGGCGCGCTCTTCCTGGTCGACGGGATCAGCGCCATCGCCGGCATCCCGACCCCGATCGACGAGTGGGGGATCGACTGCGTCGTCGCGGGCAGCCAGAAGGGGCTCGCCGCGCCCGCCGGGCTCGCGATGCTCCACCTCTCCGACCGCGCCCGGCAGGCGCTCCATCCGGGCACCTTCTACCTCGACCTCATCGAGCACTTCAAGAGCGGCGAGAAGAACGACACGCCCTGGACCCCGGCGGTCCCGCTCTTCCTCGCGCTCCGCGAGGCGCTCCTCCTGCTCCGGGAGGAGGGGCTCGCGGCCCGGCTCGAGCGGACCCGGCAGCTCGCCGAGGCCACGCGCGCCGCCGCGGCCGCGATCGGCCTCGAGCTGTTCCCCGATCCCGCCTACGCCTCGGACACCGTCACCGCGCTCAAGAACCCGAGCGGGCTCGGCGATCCGGAGATCCGCAAGGTCCTCCAGAACCGCTACAACGTGCTGCTCCAGGGGGGCCAGGGCGCCCTCACGGGCAAGATCTTCCGGATCGGGCACATGGGGATCGCGAGCTGGGCGGACCTGCTCGTCACCTTCGCCGGGCTCGAGCGCATCCTGGCCAAGGCCGGCCGTCGCGAGCGCCCGGGCGCCGCCGTGACGGCGATCGCCGAACGGATGCCGGCGGCCTAGATCCCCGTCAGATGTCCACGATGACCCGGGCCCGCCCGCGGTCGAGGTCGATCGTGAGCCGGTGGAAGGTGATCGCCTTCACCTCCTTCCGACGCGGGTGACGGTCGGGGTCGAACCGTTCCCCCCGGACCGTCGCCACGACGGCGGTCGGGGGGTCGCCGACCGGCCGGGCCCGGATCTCCCGCACCAGGAACCCCTCGCCCTGCTGCAGGAGCAAGAGTTCGCCGAGCCAGGCCACCACGAGCGCCGCCGGGTCGGCGCCGTTCGCCCGGACGGTCCGTTCCTCGATCGGGCGGACCGTCCTCAGGTCGGTGATGAGCGCCACGAGGCCGAGCCCGAGCGCCTCGAAGAGGGCGGCCGGGTCCTCCCCCGAGGCCCAGATCCCCACGTCCGCCGTGGTCGGGAAGCTCCCCCAGCGACGGCGAACGAGCCCCGCCACCCTCGCCCGGAGCCCCCAAGGGGATTAAGCGGGTGGGCCCCCTTCCGGGACCGAAGCCCATGCGGGCCACGTTGATCGTCCCGACCCTCAACGAGGGGGCGTCCATCGGGCGCGTCCTCCGCTCCTTCCGCGAGGCCGCGGAGGCCGCGAACCGCACGCTCTTCCGCACGGAACCGATCGAGTGGGAGGTCTTCGTCGTGGACGGCACCTCCACCGACGACACCGTCGCGCAGGCCCGGGCCCAGGGGGCGACGGTGATCGAGGAACGGAGGCGCGGCTACGGCCGGGCCTACCGCACCGGCTTCGCGCGGGCGACGGGCGAGTTCATCGGCACGCTCGACGGGGACGGGACGTACCCCGGGGAGCGGATCCCCGAGTTCCTGCGGAAGCTCCTGGACGAGCATCTCGACTTCATCTCCGGCGACCGGCTCAGCACCCTCGACCGGAAGGCGATGACGACCGAGCACCGGATCGGGAACCGCGTGCTGAACCTGATCGCGCGGATCGCCTACCACCGCTACCTCCGGTCCCTCCCCGGGCGGACCCTCCGGGACAGCCAGAGCGGCATGTGGGTCTTCCGGCGGTCCATCCTGGAGAAGCTCCAGATCAACGAGGACGGGATGACCCTGAGCGAGGAGCTCAAGCTCGAGGTCCTGATCCGCGGCTACCGGTTCCTCGAGATCCCGATCCGGTACGCCGAGCGATGGGGTGCCCCCAAGCTCTCGACGTGGAAGGACGGCCAGAAGAACCTGACCTTCCTGCTCCGGAAGCGGCTCGCGCTCCACCGCGAGCTCCAGCTCGCGGCCTCGCTGCCGCGCCCCGAGCGGATCCCCTAGGACCGCTCCCCCGGCCCCGCCGCGCGGCGGAGGGACGCCGACGGCGTCGCGTCGGGTCCTAGGGGGTGAAGTCGTCGAGGAAGCGCCACCACCCGGTCATCGCCCGCTCGGCGGCCGCGAGCGCCTCGTTCCGCGCCCGGGGGTGGCCCTGGAGCTCCCGGCGCAGGAGCTTGCGCTCCGCGCCGGAGTGGGCGACGTCGGCATCGGTGTGGACCCGGAAGAACTCGTGCGCCTGGGGATCGGTGATGTGGTAGTTCTCGCGGAGCCCGCGGGACTTCTCCGCCGCCACCTCCGGGAAGATCGATTCGTAGCTGTAGAGCGCCCCGAGCGCCTCGGGCGCCGTGCCGTCGAACGTCATCCGCTCGTAGGCCCGCCTCAGGCTCGCGGTCGTCGGCCGGGGCCGGCTCCGCACGACGGCGTCGCGGCGCACCCCGATCGAGTTCGCGAACTGGAGCCACAGCTCCGGGTGGGTCGGGTCCCGGCCCTCCTCGTCGATCAGGTTCTCGAGCAGGACCCGGCGGCCCACGGGGTCGGTGAGCTTCGAGTAGGCGCTCGCGACGTACCGGGGGAACTCCCGCTCGAAGTGGTAGTACTGCTTCGCGTACTCCCGGAGGTTCTCCATCGGAAGCTCGCCCGAGCTCCAGGCCCGGTAGAAGGGGTGCTTCAGCAGGTGGCGGGCTCGGATCGCAGCGTCGAGCTCGGGGATCCCGTCGGGCATGGGGTGCCCACGGCGGGGACGTTCCTAAAGGTTTGCCGCGGGGGGGGCCGGTTCCGTGCGGCGCGCGCAACTAGGCGGTCTTCCCGGACCGCTCGCGGGACTTGACCCGGAGCCCGTGGTAGCCGCACTTCCGGCACTGGACCGCCTTCGGGGGATTGCGGGCGGAGCAGTTCATGCAGATCTTCTTCATGAGGAGCCGGTTCACGGCCTCGGGGAACGGCATGGGAGCGCCGCCGGACCTTGGGCTCCCTATAAAGCCTTGACGTTCCGGGCGTCGTCCGGGCCGCGGACCCGGGCCAGGGCGAAGCCGTCGTGGTGCTTCGCCCCCACCGTCTGGATGATGGTCGCGTCCACGCGGGGATCGCGACCCATCCGCTCGAGGGCCTCGCGGGTCGAGAGGACGTTCGGGTCCGTGGAGCGGGGGTCCGCGACCTCCCCGCGCCGGACGGCGTTGTCGATGAGGATCAGCGTGCCCGGATGCGCGAGCGCGAGCGCCCGGTCGTAGTAGGCCGGTCCGTTCGGCTTGTCGGCGTCGATGAAGACGAGGTCGAAGGTCCGACCGTCGGAGACCATCCGGTCGAGCGAGCCGAGGGCCGGCCCGAGCCGGATCTCCACCACGTCGGTGAGGCCCGCCCGCGCCAGGTTCGCCCGGGCCACCTCGGCATGCCGGGGGTTGATCTCGAGCGTGACGAGCTGGCCGTCCGCCGGGAGCGCGCGGCCGAGCCAGATCGTGCTGTAGCCACCCAGCGTGCCGATCTCGAGGATGCGGCGGGCCCCGATCGACCGCGCGAACAGGTGGAGGAGCCGGCCCTGGAGCGGGGAGACCTGGATCGACGGGAGCCCCGCGGAGGCCGAGTCGCGCAGCGCGGCCACGAGCGGCTCGTCGTCCGGGGGCAGGAGCCCCTCGAGGAAGTGGTCGACGCGCCCGAAGAACTCGTCCGGGTCGCTCACGCCGCCGGCCCCCTCCGGTGCGCGCGCACCTTCGACCGCTCCGACGGCTTGGTCCGCCGCCCCCGGGGGAGCGGACCGGCGAGCCGCCGCTCGGCCGCGTCGCAGTACGCCCGGCTCCGGTCGATGTGCACGAAGTGCCGGCCGAGCTGCCGGGCGACGCAGGCGACCGTCCCGGTCCCCCCGAACATGTCGAGGACCACGTTGCCGCGGTAGGTAAAGTAGAGCAGGAGCCGCCGGATGAGCTCCTCGGGGAACGCCGCCGGGTGGTCCGCGTGGTGGGCGGTCACCGGGGCGATCTTCCAGAGCCCGTCCGACCAGGCGACGAACTCCTCCGAGCGGATGTCGGCGAGCTCGGCGTCGCCCAGCAGCTTCCAGCTCTCCTTGTGGAAGAGCAGCACGTACTCCCAGGAGGGGATGATGTGCGGATGCCGGGGGCTCCGGAAGCTGCCCCACGCGGTCCGCTTCGCGGTCATGTTCTGCTTGTACCAGATGATCTCCGTCCGGGGCGTGAGCCCGGCCCGCTCGACATCGTGGGAGAGGTCCATGTGCACCGGACGGTACTGCGCGATGCTCGTGGGGGCGATGTTGAGGGCGAACCTCCCGCCGGGCACCAGCACCCGGGCGGTCTCCCGCCAGACGCGCGAGAGCCAGTCCCGGTAGCTCCGGTACTCGAGGAGGTCCTCGTAGTCCACGTATCCGGCCCCCACGTTGTAGGGGGGGGAGGTGATGGCCATGTGGATCGAATCGCTGGGCAGGCCCCGCATCTGCTCGAGCACGTCGCCGCAGAGGATCCGGTCCCGCCACGCCTCGGCGGAGGAGCCGTGCGCCGGCGCTTCCGTCGCGACGACCGCGCCGTCGGGCGGCGGCCCGGCCGGTCCGCGCCCGAACGTCGGGGGCTTCGACGGGGTCTGGCTCGCGATGGGGGCCACCGACCGGGCCAGCCGGTCCCGGATATTAGAGCGCTCTACCGGCACGGGCACCCCGCAAGGTTGGTAAGCGGCCCCGTGCGTCCCGTGGACGGAATGGCCACCACCGCGGAGACCCCGCCCGGCCCGCTCCCGCCGGTGGCCGGCGCCCTCGCCGTCGCGTGGGCGCGGCGCGCCCTGGCCGCCGCGCTCCAGGGTCGTCGGGTCGCCGAGGCGGCGCTCGCGGAGGAGGGCCCGACCTCCGCCGTCCTCGACGCCCCGCGCGGCGTCTTCGTCACGCTGCGGAGCTTCCCCGACCGGCAGCTGCGGGGATGCGTGGGGTTCCCCCGCGCCTCCTATCCGCTCCGGACCGCCGTCGCGCGCGCCGCCGTGGCGGCCGGGCTGGACGATCCGCGGTTCCCCCCGGTCGGCCTCGAGGAGCTCGATCGCCTCGTCGTGGAGGTCTCCCTCCTCACGGAGCCCGCGCCCCTCGACGAGGCCCGCCGGGAGGAGTGGCCCGAGCTCATCCAGGTCGGGCGGCACGGGCTCATCGTGGAGGAGCGTAACCACGGTGGGCTCCTCCTGCCGCAGGTCGCCCCGGAGCAGGGCTGGGACTCCCGGGAGTTCCTGGCGGGCACCTGCGAGAAGGCCGGTCTCCCCCCCGGGGCGTGGCGACGGCCCGGCGTGCGGGTCCTCACCTTCGAGGCGCTCGTCTTCGAGGAGGAGCGTCCCGCCGCCGCCGCCCGCCCGCGCGCCGGTTAGACCGGCGCGCGCTTCCGGATCCGCGCGGCGAGGCGGGCCCCCTCGAACTCCCACCGGAGGATGTCGTCGGCCGCGGGGGCGGGCCACGCCATCACGCTCGGGGGCTCCGAAAGGAGCTCCCGGCCGATCCGGGGGGACTCGGCGCGGAGCGCGTCCGCGAGCGGTTCCGCCGCCCACAGCTCGAGCACGATGGGGTCGCTGTAGCGGAGCCCGAGCTCCTTGCGCGCCGTCTGGAGCCGCCGGAGCGACTCCCGCACGAGCCCCTCCCGGAAGAGCTCCGGCGTGGGCGACCGGCTGAGGAAGAGCATCGCCCCGTCCGGCTCCGGGCGCCGGACCCAGTCGGCCTCCGGGTACTCGGTCGTGGCCCCCGGCGCCTCCCAGCGGAGCTCGCGGACGTTGATCTCGTCCCGGAGGAGCTCGTCGCCCTCCGGGCCGAGGGCGCGGGCGGGGGCGTCCGCGGCGCACCGGACGACGAGCGTGGGGAGGGGGAAGCGCGCCTTGACGCCGGCGCGCTGCCGGAGCTCGCGCGCGGCCTCCACCCATCGCCGCAGGTCCTCCATCGACCGCAGCATCCCGGGGTCGGGCGGCGCCGGCTTCGGCCAGCGGGCGGCGTGGACGCTCGCCGAACCGTCGGTGTACGGCCCTTCGGTGAGCTCCTGGTGGATCGCCTCGGCGGTGAAGGGGGCGAACGGGGCGAGGAGGACCGCCGTGGTGCGCAGCACCCCCTCGAGGGTCTCGGCGGCGGCGCGGCGGTCCTCCGTCACCTCCTCGGTCCAGAGCCGCGGCCGCGAACGCCGCAGGTACCAGGTGGAGAGGTCCGCGACGAGCTCCTGGATCGCGAGCGCACCGTCGTGGTGGTCGTACCGGTCGAGCGCCCTGGTGACCCGCTCCACGGTCGCGTCCTGGCGGGCGAGGATCCACCGGTCGAGCAGCGCGGTGGCCGGCGCGGGCTCGCGCCGCCGGGCCGCGGCCGGCAGGGCGTTCCCCCGGTAGAAGGCGAGCACGTTGAGGATCGTCCCCAGGCTCCGCTGCCCCGCGAGACGGACCGTGGCCTCGGAGACCCGCATGGGCTCGGTGTAGTCCACCGCGTAGAACGCCCACCGGACCGCGTCCCCACCCATCTTGGCGAGGAGCGAGAGGGGCTCGATCGCATTGCCCTTCGACTTCGACATCTTCCGGCCCTGGTCGTCCAGGACGAGACCGTTCGTCACGCAGGCCTTGTAGGCCGGCCGCCGGAAGAGCGCCGTCGAGAGGACGAGCATCGTGTAGAACCAGCCGCGGGTCTGGTCGAGCCCCTCGGCGACGTAGTCGAGCGCGGCCTCCTTGCGGAAGGGGCCGGATTCGAAGGGGTAGTGGTACTGGGCGAACGGCGCCGCGCCGCTGTCGAACCATCCGTCGATGGTGTACGGCTCCCGTCGCATCGGTCCCCCGCACTCCGGACAGCGGAGGAGGAGCGCGTCGACCGCGACCCGGTGGGGGTCGAACGGCGCCGGCAGCGGGCCCCCCTGGAGCCGGGCGAGCTCCTCGAAGCTCCCGACGCAGACCTCGTGGCCCCCCACGCACCTCCAGATCGGGAGCGGGGTCCCCCAGTACCGGCTGCGGGAGAGCGCCCAGTCCTTCGCCTCCCCGAGAAAGTTGCCGAACCGCCCGGCCTTGAGGTGGGCCGGCGTCCAGGCGACCTGGTCGTTGTTCGAGACGAGCTCCTGGGAGAAGCGGCTCGTGCGGACGAACCACGAGTCGAGCGCGCGGTAGACGAGCGGCGTGTCGCACCGCCAGCAGAACGGGTAGGTGTGCCGGAGGGTGGTCGACACAACGAGCGCGCCGGAGGAGCGGAGCAGCTCGAGGAGGATGGGGTCCGCCGCCTTGAACCCCTTCCCGGCGACCGGCGGGATCACGTCGGTGAAGACCGCCCGGCCGTCGAGCGGGTCGTAGAAGCCCACGCCCTCCCGCTCGCCGATCCGCTGGTCCTCCGGGCCGAAGCTCGGCGCGATGTGCACGAACCCGGTCCCCTCCCGGGGGTCGACGGAATCGTCGAGGACGACCCGGTAGCGGTGGGGGGCGGGGCCGGCGAACTCGAACGGGGGCTCGTAGAACCGGCCCTCGAGGTCGCGGCCGCGGTACCGGCGGAGCTGGGCCAGGTCCGCCTCGGGGAAGTACCGGGCGGCCGCGGCCGAGGCGAGGAGGTACTCGGCGCCCTCCGGCCCGGGGACCCCCACGTACTCGAGATCGGCGCGGGCCGCGACGAGCAGGTTCGATGGGAGCGTCCACGGCGTCGTCGTCCAGACGAGGAGGTACCTCCGCGGGCCCGCGACGTCCTCGCGCAGCCGGAGCCGGAGGGTGACCGACGGGTCGGTGGTCTCGCGGTAGCCCTGGGCGACCTCGTGCGAGCTCAGGGCGGTCTCGCACCTCGGGCAGTAGGGCAGGCAGTAGTGGCCCTTCTCGAGCAGATGCTGGCCGTAGAGCTCGCGCAGCGCCCACCAGACGCTCTCGATGTAGGGCGCGTCCATCGTCTTGTACGGGTGCGAGTAGTCGAGCCAGTAGCCCATCCGGCGGCTCATCTCCTCCCAGATGGCGGCGACCTCGAGCGCGCCGGCGCGGCACTCGTCGCAGAACCGGGCCACGCCGTACTCCTCGATCTGCCGCTTCGACCGGATCCCGTGCTTCTTCTCGATCTCGAGCTCGACGGGCAGCCCGTGGCAGTCCCAGCCGGCCATCGCCGAGACGATCCGGTCCCCGCGGAGCCGCCGGTACCGTACGATCGTGTCCTTGAGCGCCCGGGAGATGACGTGGCCGATGTGCGGGTTCCCGTTGGCGGTCGGGGGTCCCTCGGTGAAGCGGAAGGGCGGACCCTCCGGGGGGCCGTGGACGAGCCGGGCCGGGATCTGGAACCGGTCCCAGTACTCCTGGACCCGGACCGCCACCTCGGCGAGCGACCGGCCGGTCGCCCCCTCGCCCTCCTCCGGCACGGGGCCGCCCACCGAGGGCGGGCCCATAACGTCGACCGGCGCGGACCGACCTACCGCCAGAGCCCGGGCGGGATGTGGTCGCTGACCGCCGACGGACCGACGGTCGAGCCGCGGTGACGCTCGACGATCCGGCCCTCGTACCGCGCGATCCGGCAGCCGGGGCCGACGTAGATCGACTCGGCGCGGAGGAACTCGACGGTCACCCCCTCGAGGTGCGCCTCGCGCGCCTCGATCCGGAGCGTCGAGAGCGTCCCGTTCCTCTTCCACGGGGGGAACCGGGGACGCTCGATCGTCACGAGGCCGGCGCGGACGGGACCGACCCGGCTGACGCCGGTGAGGACCGCCCGCAGCTCGCCGGCCACCCGGATCTCGCCCGGGGCGCGCAGCGAGCCCCGCAGCGTGAGCGAGGCGGCGTCGAGGCCGCCGGCGAGCTCGTTCTTCCCCTCGAGCAGGACGGCCCCGGTCGCCCGGAGGTCCCCCTTGAGCTCGAGGGTGCCCCGGGCCGACAGGTCGCCCGTACGCACCGGCGCGGAGAATCGGCCCGTGCCGTCGACGACGAGACCGTGCTCCACCTGCGTCGCGCCCCCCACGTTGAGCGTCCCCCGGGCGCTGAACTCGACGGCCGAGAGCTTTCCCCCCACGGTGACGAGGCCGTGCGTGCGGGCGAGCCCGACGGCCGCTTCGCCCAGGACCTTGGAGGCGCCCTCGACGCTCCAGACCTGGACGCGGACCTGGTCGTGCCGGGCCGATCCCTCGTCATGGAGCTCGCCCTCCAGCGGGGGGGGCGCGGGAGGGGCCGCCGGAGCGTCCGGGGGCGAGCGCCCCCCGGCGGCCGCGAGCGGGCGGGCCGGGACCCCCGCGGGGAGCGCGGCCGAACCGGAACTCATCGCCGGGAACGATACGAAGGGGGGCTTAACGGCTAGCTAATGAGGGAATGTGGAGCCGGCGGTGCTGGACCATGATGCAGAGGTCCTCCAGCACGGGGATCCCGGCCGCCCGCGCCTTCTCGGCCGCGGGCGGGCTGGTGACCCCGAGCTGCATCCAGATCGCCCCCACGCCGCGGGCGATCCCCTCGTCCACGATCGGCGGCACGTGCTCGGGGCGCCGGAAGATGTCGAGCACGTCGATCCGTACCTCCGGCGGGATCGCGCGGACCGACGGGTAGGAACGCTCGCCGAGGACCTCGGGGACCGCGGGGTTCACCGGGATGATCCGGTACCCCTGGGATTTCAGGTAGCGGGCGACCTCGTTCGAGTCCCGCTCGGGCTTCTCCGAGAGGCCCACGACGGCGATCGTCCGGGCCCGGGTCAGGAGCTCGCGCAGGGTGCCGTCGTCCATCCTCCCCCGGACCCCGCGGGCGTACAAAGGGTGGCGGGGCCGGTCCCCCCTCCGCGCCGGTCTCCGGAAGAGCTATGCGGGAGGGGCCCGGTGCGGGCGCGTGGAACCCCGCGTCGAGGCGTTGCACCGCAAGTCGGAGATCCCCGGGGAACGGGGCCTCCCCAAGCCCGAGGTTCCCGAGATCGAGGTGGCGGCCGAGGGCGTTCTCGGGGATTTCAACCGGTGGCGGCACGAGGAGGGGCACGACGATCCCACCGCCGCGGTGCTCCTCCTGCCGACGGAGATGCTGGAGGAGCTGCGGAAGGAGGGATGGCCGGTGCGTCCCGGCGACCTCGGGGAGAACATCGCCACCCGCGGGATCCCCTACGGCGCGCTCGAGCCCGGGATGCAGCTCCGGCTCGGCTCGGCCGAGCTCACGGTCACCCGCCCGTGCGATCCGTGCAACCATCTCTACCAGCTGCCCTACGTGGGCGAGGCCCGGGGACCGGAGTTCCTCAAGGTGATGCTGGACCGGCGCGGGTGGTACGCCCGGGTCGACCGCGCGGGAACGATCCACCGGGGCGACCGGATCCAACTCCGCCGGTAGGCGGACCGCGGCGCCGCCGGGTCAGATCGGTCGCAGGACGTTCTCGGCCGCGCGCCGATCCCGGTGCCGAAGGTACACGATGAGGGCGATCACCACGCCGATCAGCACCACGAGGTAGTGCAGCGTGAGCCCGAGGGCGGGCAGGGCGAGCACGAGGAAGGCGGTCGCGTCGTTCCATCCGTGGAGGAAGGAGACCCCCACGAGGTTGCCGCCGGCGTCCCGGAACCCGATCGCGAACGCGGCCCCGTCGAGGATGAGGACGATCGCCGGGATGACGAAGACGATCCCGTAGGTGAGCGCGTAGTACACGTGGACGCTGGCGAAGAGGACGCTCGTCCACGCCGCGTGGATCTTCCAGTCGCGGGGGCTCCTCACGAGCCAGTAGCCGAAGATGAAGCCCCGGAAGATGGTCTCCTCCACGATCCCCACCACGAAGGAGAGCGCGACCCAGAGCCACGGGTCCGCCTGGGCGGCCCGTACGATCGGGGTGGGCTTCGACAGGGCGTTCGCCGCGGACGGATCGATGGTGAGGATGACGGAGAGGGCGAGGAGGCTCAGGAACAGCGCGAGGATCGTGAGGAGCCCGTACCAGCGGAACCCCTCGACGAGCCCGGTCCCCGTGCGGGTCACCGCGTGCCGGAGGGGCCGGGTCCCGACGAGGAGGAGGAAGCTCGCGATCGGGATCCCGTAGACGATCAGGAAGTCCGCGAGCGTGGAGGCGTAGAGCCCCCGGAGGGCCGGGAAGTTCTGGGGAACGAAGTACTGGCTCAGGATGACGAAGACGGTGATCCCGGTCGCCAGCGCGTAGCGGGGGAGGGGGGCCGCCGGGCCGGGCGGGGCCGGAGGGACCTCCTCCGCCGGAGGCGGCGGGGGAAGCGGCTGGGGTGGCGGGTAGAACACGCCCCGCGAAGGCGGCTCGGTATATCCCTCGGAAGGTCACCGAGGGAACGCGGAGGTCGCCCCGGTGGACGTCGTGGTCCTCATCAAGGCGGTCCCGGGCCTCGAGGAGTTCGCCTACGACCCGGCCCGGCTCCGGATGGACCGGGAGCATCCCACGCTGCTCGCCAACCCCTTCGACGCCCGCGCGCTCGCCGCCGCGCTCGCCGGCCGGCAGCCGGGCGAGCGGATCACCGCCCTCTCGATGGGGCCCTCCCGCGCGCGGTCGGTCCTCGAGACCGCGCTCCACCTGGGGGTCGACCGGGCCATCCTGGTGAGCGACCCGGCCCTCGCCGGCTCCGATCTTCCGGGCACCGCCCGGGTCCTCGCGACCGCCCTCGCCCGCATCGAGCACGACCTGCTCCTCGTGGGGCGGGCCAGCACCGACGGCGACGCCGGGCTCCTGGGCGCCATGGTCGCCGAGCATCTCGGTCGCCCCTCCGTCGGGCCCGCGCGGTCCTGGCGCCGCGTCGGAGGGGAGCTCGAGGTCACCGCCGATACCGAGCTCGGGACGTCGACGTACCGGCTGCCGCTCCCCTCGGTCGTGATCACCGGTGAGAAGATCTCGAAGCCCGGCCGGGTCACGCCGGAGATGATCGCCCGGGCGGCCGGTCGGGCGCCGGAGCTCTGGGGGCTCGGTCCGCTGGGGATCGATCCGGGGAGCGCCGGGACCGCCGGCGCCCGCGCGCGGGTCCTCGAGGCGGTGCCCGACCTTCCGGTCCGGCGGCCGATCCTCCTCCGGGACCTCGCCCCGGACCGGGCCGTGGACGAGGCGGTCCGGCAGCTGCTCCTTCGATGGACCGGCCGGCCCGCCGGCCCCTCGCCCCCCCGCCGACCCGGCGTCCCGGGGCCCTGGCCGGAAGCGCTCGTGCTGGTCACCGACGAGGAGGGGATGCTCGACGAGGGGGCGCTCCCTCTGCTGCACGGGCTGCGCGGGCTCGGGCTCGCGCCCACCTCGGTCTCCATCGGGGACGCGGTGCCGTCCGTCCCCCTGCTCGCCCGGGCGGGCGCGCTCCACCATCGGCACGTCGAGGCGGGGAACGGGCCGGTCGATCCCCGCGCCGTGGGGGCCTTCCTGGCGGGGGTGGCCCACGGGCCCCCCGAGGTCGGGGTCGTGGCCGTACTGGCCCACGATTTCGGAAGGGCCAGCGCGGGGCGGCTGGCCGCCCAGACCGGTGGCGCGGTGATCACCGAGGTGACCGGGGGCGGGATCGGGCCGGGGGGGCTCCTCTGGCAGAAGCCGTCGTTCGACCACCGGGCCCGGGCGCTCGTCGCCGCGACGGAGGGCCACCCGACGGTGCTGACCGTACGGCCCGGCGCATGGCCCGCCGAGAGGAGCTTCGAGGCCTCCGAGATCGGGGTCACGAAGAGCGCGGCACCGACCGGGTTCCCCTCCCCGGTCCGGATCGAGCGGGCCCTCACGGTCCCGCCCTCGTGGCGGGGGATCGGCACGCGGCGGGTCGTCGTCGTGATCGGTCGGGGACTCGGCGGCCCGGACCGGATCCCGGAGCTCGCCCCGACGCTCGAAGCGTGGGGTGCGGGGATCGCCGGGACGCGGAAGGTCGTGGACGACGGCTGGCTCCCCCCGGCGCTCCAGCTCGGGCTCACCGGCCGCTACCTCGAGCCGGAGTTCGCGCTCCTGCTCGGAGTCCACGGTTCCCCCAACCACCTCACGGGGATCTCCCGGGCCCGCACCCTGGTGGCGATCGATCCGGATCCCTCCGCGCCGGTGTTCGGGCACGTCGACGTGGGCATCGTCGACCGCTGGGAAGCGGTCCTCCCGCGGCTCACCCGGGAGCTCGCGGGCCCGCTCCGGTCCCGGCCTTGGTGAGACCGGCGGCGCGCTCCGCGGCGCCGAGGCAGGCGAGGAGGTCGTCCAGCGTGGCGCGCGCGCTCGCGGCGCTCTTCGCCTCGAGCCGGAACCTGACGCTCCGGTCCCGCACCTCCGCGCCGAGGAACTCCGGCTGGTCGGCGGCCAGCGCCCGGAGGATACGCTCCGCCTCCTCGCGGGAGGCATACTCCCGTTCGAGCTCGATGGTCAGGGCGGAGTCCGGTCCTTCGGCCGAGCCGCGGATGGAGATCCCCCCGTGGGTCGCGCGCCGGGGCCCCGGTCCAGGGCCCCCGTCTCGATCGGGTGCGTCGTGAGCCTCCGGGTGAGCTCGGTGCGGGCCCGCTCGGAGAGGTACTCGAGGACCGAGGGCCACGCCGTGCCGTCGTCCCGGGCCTTGTTCTCGAAGTTGTTCTCGTTGAGGAACTTGGAGAAGGCCGCCCGGGTCTTCGGATCGAGCCCCTCGGCGGAGGGTCCGATCAGGTAGCCCAGCACGTTCAGGTCGCGCTTGAGCTGGCGGAGCGGCTCCCCCTCGAGCCGGACCCGGCTCGCCGGATCCTCCCGGCTGAGGAGCGTGAGATCGTAGAGCTCGAAGACGCGCTTCAGCTCCTCGATGGGCGTGGGGTGGTCGTCGATCCGGATGTCCACCCACCGGTCGCTCCCCTGGTCGTAGCCCCCCTCCTTCCGGAGGACCAGGAGGGCGGCCGACTGCATCCCGCGGCGGTCGCCGCCCTCCCGTTGTCCGCTCTCGAGGGCGGCGAGGAGACGCTCGGGGAGGTCGCCCGGGGTGCTCTCGAAGGTGCGGGCCATCCCCTCGACGACGGCGGGCGCGAAGAGGATGTTGCCCTGGCAGGCGAACCCCTGGCCGACGACGTGCCCGGCCCACTCGAGGCACTTCGAGCCCGTGTAGGAGGCCGCCCCGCCCTTCCCATCGACGACCCCGAGCTGGCGCTGATCCCGATCCGGATCGGCCGACGTGAGGCGGCGGACGACGTCGTCGGCCGACACCCCCTGCCGGAGGAGCGCGAGCCCGTCCGGCCCGTACCGCACGTTCGCGAACGCCTGGGTGGCGAGGGCGCCCACCCCGGCCTCGCCCCAGGGGACGACGGACCCCACGGCGATGAACTTCGACTGGACCGCGACGCCCCACTCCCCGCGCTCGCGGTCGAAGGCGACGATGGAGAAGGTCCCGAAGCGCGGAGGCTCCGCCACGGGGCAGGGGAGGGAGGGAGCAGGATAACGGTGGCGTGCAGGCGTGGGCCGGCCGCGGGAGCCTCCGCCGCTCCGAGCGACGGGGGCGGTCCCCGATGGGCGGACGTCCCGCGAGCGAGGACGGCCCGGCGAGCGCGTTCCGACGCAATCCTCTAGTAATCTCCCGTCTAGGGGGCCATGGCCTTCATCGCGTCGCCGTTCGCCGCCCCCCGTCCGAGGACGGTGGGGCCCGCAGTCGTCGCCGCACTCCGGCTCCTCCGGGCTCCAGGGTAGGGTCCGGCGCTCGGCCGGCGGGGGACCGGAAGCAAGGTGGGACCGAGGTGGGCGACGGATGATCCGGCTCTGCATCGCGAGCCAGACCCCGCCGACGCGCCCCCTCCGGTCCGAGGGCCCGCGGCCCCGGGGCCCCTGGAAGCTCGGGCGCGACTACCTCCCGAACGTCGGGGGCGTGGTACCGATGATGCGGGCGCTGCTCCGGACCGGCCAGGGTCGGTGGATCGCCCCGCACCCCCGGTGGGTCGCCCTGGGCGCGCCGGGATTGCCCCGGGAGTTCGAGGTCGACGAGGGGTACGTCGCCGAGACCGTCTCGCTGGAGCCGGAGTACCGGGACGGCTACCTCCGGTTCAAGGACGCCGTCTGGCGATCCTTCCACGGTCCCTGGGGGCTCGAACCGTTCGCCTCCGGGGACTACCGCGCCTACCTCGAGTTCAATCACCGCGTGGCGCAGCAGCTCCTCGAGCACCGGGGCACGTACGATGCCTTCTACGTCAACGACTTCCAGCTCCTCCAGGTCGGGGGCCTCGTCGGAGCCGCGGCCCCCGCGGTGCTGCGCTGGCACATCCCGCTCGAGCTGAAGGGCTACCCCGAGACGGTCCGGCGCTTCTTCCTCCGGGCCATGGAGGGCTTCGACGCGATCGTGGTGAGCACCCGCCGGTCGCTCGAGGAGCTGATCCAGTACGGGTTCCACGGCCGGGCCTTCCAGATCTATCCCTACATCGACCCCCGGGAGCATGCGGGGGCCCCGGCCTCCGCGGTGCAACGCTTCCGGGACGCCCACGGTCTCGGCGACCGGCCCTACCTGCTCTCGGTGGGCCGGATGGACCCGGTGAAGCGGCAGGACCTGCTCCTCCGCGCCTTCGCCCGGGTGCGCCGGAGGTTCCCCGAGCACCGACTGGTCCTCGCAGGCGGTGGCAGCTTCTCGACGTCGATCGCCTCGGGGTCCGGCGCCCGTTCGAAGAACGACTCGTGGTCGGAGGTGGTCCGCGACGTGATCGCGAAGGAGCACCTCGGCGGGTCGGTCGTCTTCGCCGGGTCGCTCGGCGCGGAGGAGCTCCGGGCCGCCTACGACGGTTCCATCGGGCTCGTCCACGCGGCGCCGTGGGAGGGGTTCGGCCTCGTCGGGGTCGAGGCGTGGATGCACTCGCGACCGATCATCGTCAGCCGGGGCGCGGGGGTCGCGGAGCTCGTGACCGACGGCGTCAACGGCTTCACGGCCGTGCCGGGGTCCGTGCCGTCGCTCAGCTCGAGGATCGCGCAGCTGCTCGCCCATCCCGACCGGGCCGAGCGGATGGGCGAGGCGGGCCGGCTCACGGCACGACGGTGCCACGTGGGTCCGGCATCGCACCGTCTCCGCGAGGTCTTCCACCACGTCCTCCGGCTCTACCAGTGGAAGGGCCCGACGCCGCCCGCCATCCTCGGGGGAGGTCACCGGGAGTGAGGGGGACCGAGCGACCCGCGCTCCCCACGGGGCTCCTCACCGATCTCTGGTACACCCTCGTCTACTACCGCCCCGAGGACCGCCGCGCCCAGGGGCGGGCCCGGGCCGCCATCGTGCGGACCGCGCTCCTCGACGCCGGGCTCGACCGGGCCCGGGCGGACCGCGCCTTCCGAAGGCTGGAGCGCCGGTGGCGGCAGTACGGCCAGCAGGTGCGCACGCCGTCGCTCGAGAGCCAGTTGCGCCGCCTCGCGCGGGAGGAGCGTTCGCGCCTCGACCTCGCGGGAACCCTGCGCGAGCTCGACGCCGTCCTGCTCGCCCGTCCCCCGCGTCTGGCCCCGGGCGCCGGGGAGGCCCTGGCGCAGCTCCGGGACGACGGCGTGCGGCTCGGTCTGGTCTCGAACATCGTGGCCGAGTCCGGCCGCGCGACGCGAGCGGTGCTCGATCACCTCGGGGTCCGTCCCCTCTTCCACGCGATCGCCCTCTCGGCCGACGACGGCAAAGCGAAACCGGACCCGAGCCCCTACCATCGCTGCCTCCGGGAGCTCCGGGTCCCCGCCTCCCGGGCCTGGTACGTGGGCGACCTTCCGATGGACGCCATCGGCGCGGTCGCCGCCGGGCTCCGGCCGGTGCGCTACCTGGGGCTCGCGCGGTACGAGCCGCACGCCATCGGCCGCTGGAATGCCCCGCGCACCGTCGGGGGTCCGCTCCGCCGGTGGGTCGACCTTCCGGGACGCTTCCGGCGGTGGCGCCGGGTCGAGGTCGGGCGAGCGCCCGGGCGCCGGTCGCGCCACCTCCCCGCGAGGCGCCGGGGGGCCGCGTGATCATCGCGCCGCACCGCGGGCCCGCCCCGCCCCGCGGCCGCGGCAGGATGCGCCCGACGGCGGGGGCCCGCCCGCGCCGGGTATTTAGCCACGGAGCCCGCTGGGCGGCCGCGGGCGCGGAATGATCTCGCCCGACCTCCTCTTCCTGGCCCTCGCGGGCATCGCCTTCCTCGGGTTCACGCTCGACGCGCTGTTCCACCGGCTCCGGATCACGAGCATCCTGCCGCTCATGCTCCTCGGGCTGCTCCTCCTCGCGAGCGGGATCCTGCCCGCCGGGACGATCGCCCGGCTCACCTCGCTCGCCCCGTACCTGACCGCCCTCACGATCGCCTTCATCCTGTTCGCGGTCGGCCTGGAGATCCGCTTTTCCGAGCTCCAGCGCGTCCTCGGCCGCGCGAGCGCCTTCGCCTTCGGCGTCCAGACGACGACGGGGGTCGCCCTCGGCCTCCTCGCCTTCCTGACGGTCCACTGGTCGCTGCTCATCTCCTTCGTCTTCGGGTTCGCGCTCTCCGGTCCGAGCAGCGTCGCCGTCCCCACGCTCGTCCGGGTCGCCCGGATGCCCCCCGACATGCGGACGACGCTCCTCTACGAGGCGGTGGTGTCGGACGTCCTCCAGCTCCTGGTCCCCCTCACCTTGCTGGGCTTCCTGGTCGCGGGCGTCGTGACGCCGGTCGAGATCGCGACGACCTTCGCCTGGACCATCGCCGGCTCGGCGGCCGCCGGGGTGGCGGCGGCGCTCCTCTGGCTCTGGATCCTCGATCGGATGCGGCGCTACTCGGCGGGCTACACCTGGACGCTCACCGTCACGATGGTGCTCGCGACGTACGGCGCGGCCGACGCCGCCAAGCTCAGCGCGGCGATCGTGATCTTCATCTTCGGCCTCACGCTCGCGAACGCCTCGCTCTTCGACCGCACGGCGACGATCACTCCGGAGGGGCTCGCGAGCGCCGTGCGCAGCCGCCTGTACGATCTCCGCGAACGGATCGGCATCTCGACGCGGGGGCTCGACATGGCCCACATCCTCGAGGTGCAGCGCGAGGTGGCCTTCTTCGCCTCCGCCTTCTTCTTCGTCTACATCGGGCTCCTCTTCGAGTTCGGGTCCCTGAACCTGCTGCTCGCGGGGGTGGCCATCGCCTCCGCCGGGATCATGCTGGCCCTCCGGCTCGCCTGGAGCCCGGTGCTCGAACGCTTCCTGGACCCGGAGCCCTCCACCCACCGCGTCCAGCAAAGCCTCCTCGTCTTCAACATCTCCCGGGGGCTCTCCCCCGCCGTCGTCGCGACCATCCCCGCGACCCTGGGGCTCGTCATCCCCGGCTTCCTCGACTCGATCTTCCTCGCGATCCTCGCCTCGACCGTCCTCTCCACCCTCGGGATCTTCGTGCTCTACCGGGCCGCCCCACCGGCCGGGACGATGGTGCGGTCGCCCGGGCCCGAGCCGGCCCGGGGCCCGGTACCTCCGGCCCCGGTCCTGCCCGGGACCGAGAGGGCCGGACCCGCCCCCCTTGCCCGGACCGGAGAGCCCTCCCCACCGCCCGCGCCGGATCCCCCACCCCTTCCGAACGCCGCGCTGCGCCGGCCGTAGCGCGACCGCGCCCCAGGACGTCGGGCGCCCGCGGGGGGGGCCCTAGGCCGGGTCACGGGGTTCGAGGAGCCGGTGGGCCTCGTCGATCCGGCGTCGCGCGGAACGGCGGTCCCCCCGCGCGAGGTCCGCCCCGGCGGCCGTGAGCTCCCGGAGCGCGCGCTCCCGGTCCGCCGGCGGGACGGGCGTCAGGTCCGCGAGCCGGAGGACCAGGCGGTGGCGGTTCCGGAGCGGGTCCTCCTCGGGCCCGGGCGGGTTCCCGGGGTCCCCGCGGGGCACGTAGGCGATCAGGTTCCGGGGGAACTCGGTCAGCTCGGACTCCCCGCGGCGGGCCCGGAGCCGGTCGTCGATCCGTGCGGCGGCCCCGGCCGCGGGCCCGCGCTCCCCCTTCCGAAGGAGATCGCGGGCGCGGGCGAGCTCGCCTTCCGACTCGAGGTCGGGGGTACCCTCGGTCCGCAGCTGCGCGAGGTCGTGCTCCACGCCGGCGAGGAACCCCTCCACCTCGGCGGCGGACGGCCGACGGCCGGGGTCGCCCCGTTCAGTTCTCGGCACCCGCCGCCTCGGGCGCCGGGGGCGGGGGCGGCCGCGGCGGCGCGGAGGCCGGGAGCGGCGCCCGCTCGCGGAGCGCGTTCCAGATCTCGTCGACCGGCTGCCAGAAGGCCGGGCCGAACTCGCCGCCCTTCGCCGCCGCTTCCGCCGCGGTGAGCCGGTCCGCGAGGTCGCCCACGGAGGTCCCGCGGGCCGATTCGGCCTCGATCGAGCCCCGGGCCAGCGCGAGCTGCGTCTCGCCGTAGCGGCGCCACTTCCGGGCCTCCTTCTCCTCGGGCGGGAGCGCGTGGTCGGGGTCCCACTGCGGGGGCTGGGGCGTCGGGATCGGGACCCTCAGGGAACGGAAGGGCACGGGGAGGCTCGGCCAGCGGGGCTCGGCGAACCGGACCGCGAGCCGGTCGAGCGAGCTCTCGGCGCCCGCGAAGTCGCCCGCGGAGAACTTGCTCTCGGCCTCGGAGAGCGGCTGGAGGAGCTCGACGGACGGCGCGCCCTTCCAGAGGGGGAGCCTCAGCGCGACCCGGCTCGGGGCCAGGCGGCGGAGCGTCCGCTCCTGCGGGGTCTCCTTCGGCCCCGGCGCCGGGGGAGGCGGGGCGTTCGGGTCCGGGGGTCGGTTCGGAGCGCCGGGCATCGGCTAGAGGAACGCCTCGAACTCGCGCGTGATCTCGGGGTACTTCTCGTGCACGGCCTTGAGGATGTTGTGCACGTTGAGCTTCTCGAGCTTCACGCCCTGGAGGGCGTCGATGACCTTGTCGAAGGTCGCGTCGGGGAGCGAGACGAGCTTCTCCTTCGCGAGCCAGTTCCGGTACAGCTTCTCCTCGAGCCTCGCCCGCCAGCCCTTCTCGTAGGCCTGGAGGAACTCCTTCGAGGCGTCCCCGTCGCGCACGGCGGCGGCGGCGACCTCGCCGCAGAGCTTGCCGGCGATGCAGCCGTTCGCGATCCCGCCCCCGGTGATGGGGTCGATCATCCGGGCCGCGTCGCCGACCAGCATGAAGCCGTCGGTGACGCTCTGCTTGATGGGCGCGGAGATCGAGACCCCGCCCCCGACGATGTCGATCTTCTTGCCCTTCGCGTAGCCCGGGTGCTTCGCGATCCACCGGTCGAGGTAGGTCTGGGCGTCCGCCGGGCTCTTCACCTGGCTCACCTGGACCCCGATCCCGACGTTGGCCACGTGGTCGCCCTTGGGGAAGACCCAGACGTAGCCGCCCGGCGCGCAGGTGCCCAGGTAGAAGTCGCAGTACCGCTCGTCCGCGTCCACGCCCGTCATGCGGTACTGCAGGCAGGTGTCCATGTCGCGGAGCGCGAGGTTGGTCGGGAGGCCGGCCCACCGGCCGATCTGCGACTCGAACCCGTCCGCCCCGACGGTGATCGGGGCGCGGATCTCGAAGGGCTCGCCGAACCGCTTGGCCGTGATGCCGACGATCCGTCCGTTCTCCCGGATCACGCCGGTCGCGGAGGTCTTGAGCATCACCTCGACGCCCGCGTTCGCGGCGTCGATGGCGAGCTGCTTATCGAAGCCGTCGCGCTCGATGACGTAGCCGACCTCGTTGCCGGCGCTGCGCTCGTTGATCTCGAGGCACTTCTCGTTGGGCGCGTAGATGCGCGCCCCCTCGACCTCGACGTTGATCCAGCGGCCGGGCTTGATGCCCACCTCGCCGATCCACGCCTTCGAGATCCCCTCGCCGCACCGGACCGGGCTCCCGATCTCCTGGCGCTTCTCGAGCAGGAGCACCCGGGCGCCGTGCTGGGCCGCGAACTTCGCCGTGACGGAGCCGGCCGGGCCGGCGCCGACCACGATCACATCGGTTTTCAGGTCCTCCATGGTTTCCGTTCCCTGCGTGAGGACGTCCGCCCGGCCTCAGTCGATCTCGATGGCCCCGACCGGGCAGGCCTTCACGCAGATCTCGCACCGCGTGCAGACCTTCTCATCGAAGGTGATCCGGGTCTCGTCCAGGTAGATGCAGTTGAGCGGGCAGATCCCCACGCACGCCCCGCAGTAGATGCAGAGCTGCCCGCTCGATTCGATGTGGAGGGACTTCTTGTTGGCCATCGAGCCCGCGCCGGTGGTCCGACCACACCATCTCTTCTTAAGGTAGGCGGGTCCCACGCGACGACACCGGTGGAGGGGGGCCGCGCCGCCTCCGGGAACGGCCGATCGCGCGGGCTTTCCGGGCCGTCCCCACGGCCCCCCGGGCGCTCGCGCCGAGGAGGCGGAGGAGCTCTCCCCCTAGGACCGGGCCGGGCCCGGCGATTCCG
Organism: Thermoplasmata archaeon; assembly: GCA_027314915.1. Classification (GTDB taxonomy): domain Archaea; phylum Thermoplasmatota; class Thermoplasmata; order Lutacidiplasmatales; family UBA184; genus JAKIVR01. Next base: position 110,335 of record DAHUZZ010000001.1, read on the forward strand.
CGAGGTACCGCTCGGCATCGAGGGCGGCCATGCAGCCCAGTCCCGCGGCGGTGACGGCCTGCCGGTAGCGGTGGTCGAGCACGTCGCCCGCGGCGAAGACCCCCGGGACGCTCGTGCGCGTGTGCTCGTGGACCTGGATGTATCCCTTCTCGTCCAGCTCGAGCTGGCCGCGGAACGGCTCGGAGGCCGGGTCATGGCCGATCGCCACGAAGAGTCCCCCGACCGGGAGCTCGGTGAGCTTGCCCGAGGGCAGGTGGCGGACCCGGACCCCGGTGACCTTGCCGTCGCCGAGGACCTCCTCGACCACGGAGTCGAACTGGAAGGCGATCTTCGGGTTGGCCCGGGCCCGCTCCTGCATGATGACGCTCGCCCGGAGGGCGCTGCGGCGGTGGATCACCGTCACCTTCGTCGCGAACTTGGTGAGGAAGGTCGCCTCCTCGAGGGCCGAGTCCCCGCCGCCGACGAGGGCGAGCGGCTGGTTCTTGAAGAAGAAGCCGTCGCAGGTGGCGCAGGCGCTCACCCCGTGGCCCCGGAGCCGCTGCTCCGAGGGGAGATCGAGCCAGCGGGCGTTCGCGCCCGTCGCCACGATGACGGCCTCGGCCGTCACGGTCCCCTCGGCGCCGAGCTCGAGCACGAACGGCCGCGTCCCGAGGTCGACCCGGGTCACGTTCGCGTCGATGAACGTGGTCCCGAACCGCTTCGCCTGCGCGCGGAAGCGGTCCATGAGCTCCGGGCCGAGGATCCCCTCGGGAAAGCCGGGGTAGTTCTCGACGTCGGTGGTGAGGAGGAGCTGGCCCCCGGCGGGGACGCCGGAGATGACGAGCGGCTCGAGGTTCGCCCGGGAGGCGTAGATGGCGGCCGTGAGGCCGGCGGGACCGCTTCCCAGGATGGCGAGCCGCACGCGCCGGTTCGGGGGTTCGGTCACGTTCGCGTACGCGATCCGGGCCGCTTAACCTTTGGTGGAGGGCGCCGGCGGGGGCCCGAGCGTGAGGGTGCGGCTCCCGTCGCTCTCCGCGTAGCGGCTCCCGAAGAAGAGCAGGGGCGGGACCTCGCGGCCCGGGTGCAGTGCCACGACCTCGCCGACGAAGAGCCGGTGGTCGGCGACGTCGAGCTCCCGGGCGACCCGCGCCTCGAGCGACCCGAGGGTCTCCGGAAGGAGGGCGGCCCCGGTGTTCCCCCGTTCGACCGGGAGGCCGCGGAACTTCTCCGCGGGGGGGAGGGTCTTCGCGAACCGTTCGGAGAGCCCGCGCTGGTCGAAGGCGAGCAGGTTCACCGCGAAGTGCCGGGTCCGGCCGATCACCGGCGTCGTGTCCGCGTCGTGGGAGAGGGAGATGAGGACGGTCGGGGGCACGAGGGCGACCGAGAGGAAGGCGTTCACGGTGAGGCCCAGATCGTGTCCGTCCTCCCGGGCCGTGACCACGGAGACGCCCGTGGCCCACCGGCCCATGAGCCGCCGGAAGACGGCGGGGTCCGGGGGCGCCCCCCCGGGCTCCGGTGCCGCGCTCATTCCTCGCGCCACCGGAACGCGAGGACCGCCCCGATGAAGATCACGATCGCGATCACCAGGACGACGACGAGGTCGACGAGGGCGCGCACGTTGTTGCCGAACAGCATCACCGCCGAGAGGCCGTCGATCACGTAGTACAGCGGGAGGAGGTGGGCGATCGTCTGGAGGAACGGCGGGAAGGAGGAGACCGGGAAGAAGGTGCCGGCGAGGAACATCATCGGGAAGGTGATGATGTTCCCCACGATCGCGGCGGTCTCCGGCGTCTTCGCGATGGAGCCCGACAGCATCCCGAGCGAGACGAAGAGGAAGGGGCCCAGGAGCAGGAAGGGGAGGATCTCCCAGCTGATGATGAACCGGGCGCCCAGGAGGAAGTAGCCCATCGAGATCATGATCGCGGCCGCCGCGAGCGTGAGCGCCGTGTACCACATGATCTTCGACGTGAGCCACTCCGCGCGCGTGAGCGGGGTGAGCGAGAGCTGGCGGAAGAGCCCCTCCTTGCGGTACGTGGCGGTCACCTCCGTCATCGCGAACATCGGGCTCGTCAGGATCGAGAACCCGATCAGCCCCGGCACGAGGTAGTCGACGTAGGTGTAGGTCCGCCCGCCGATCTCGGACATGGCCGCGCTCACGATCAGGGACCCGTTCGCCGCGTGGAGGTTGAAGGCCGTCACCGCCGAGCCGACCGCCGCCTCGGCGGCGCCGCTGGTGGCCTGGTCGCCGGGGTTCACGTACAGGGGAAGCTGCACCGGATCGTGGGCCGCATACGCCGTCCCGAACCCCGCCGGGATGACGAGCCCGGCGCTGTACTGCTGGGACTGGAGATAATCCGAGAAGCCCTGGGGGGTCTCCCCGTTCACGAGCGACACGCTCACGGCGTGCGTCGCGTTGAGGGTCGCGAGGAACTGCCGGCTCGCCGCGGAATTGTGGTCCGCGTTGAGGACGTAGAGCGTGGGGAGCGACCCGCTCGAAGAGAAGATGAGGCCGAAGATCCCGATCAGGATCACGGGGAAGATGAGCGAGAAGAAGATCGCCGCGCTGTTGCGCAGGTAGCCGCGCGCCGTGACCTTGAAGTCGGAGACGATCCGCCGGGGCCTCATGCGCCGCCCTCCGACTTGAGCAGCCCGTCGTCCATCTGGCCCACGGCCCGCACGAAGATCTCCTCCAAGCTGTCGCGCTGGACGGTGAACCGCGGGGTCCCGAGCCCGCTCGTCGACATCGTGTCGAAGACCCGCTGCGCGTCGGCGGGGGTCGCGATCTCCACGTCGACGTGGCCGTCCTCGGAGGTGACCGCGAACGGGAGGTGCGCGGCGAGGTAGCGGGCGAGCTCCGGGCCGGATTCGAACCTCAGCCGGTCCGGTCGCCCCCGGGAGGCGACGATCTCGCCGGGCGTACCCCGGACGATGATCCGGCCGTGGTGGATGATCGCCACCTGGTCGGCGAGGAGCTGGGCCTCCTCGAGATAGTGGGTGGTGAGGAAGACGGTCCGGCCGTCCGCCTTGAGCTGCCGGATGACCTCCCAGATCGCCCGCCGGGCCTGCGGGTCGAGCCCGGTCGTGGGCTCGTCGAGGAAGCAGACCTCGGGGTTGTTCACGAGGGAGAGCGCGAGCCCGAGCTTCTGCTTCTGGCCGCCGGAGAGGGTGTCGAACTTCGAGTCGGCCTTGTCGAGGAGGTAGACGCGCTTCAGGAGCGACTCGGGGTCGACCGGCCGGTCGAACAGGTCCCCGTAGTAGTCGATCGCCTCGCGCGGGTGGATCTTCTCGAAGAACTTGAACTCCTGCGGGATCACGCCGATCCGGCGGTGGAGCTCGTCGCCCTCCTTCCACGGGTCGAGCCCCAGCACGCGGACGTTCCCGGAGGTGCGGTTGCGCAGCCCCTCCAGGATCTCGGTCGTGGTCGTCTTCCCCGCGCCGTTCGGGCCGAGGAAGGCGAAGACCTGGCCCGCCGGCACGGTGAACTCGATGCCGTCGACCGCGCGGAGCGGCCCGTACGCCTTGGTGAGCCCGCTCACCTCGATCGCGTTGCCGGCCATGGCCCCGTCGCTTCGGCCTGCCGTCGGCGCTTATCAGGACTGCTCACAGGGAAAGTTGCTCCACCGCCCCCGGCGCGACGTCGACCGCTCCGGAGGGGCCGACCAGGGTGAGCGGCCGCCGGCCGAGCCAGGTGGCGGTGATCGTGCCCGGCGCGTAGTCCAGGTGGAGGGGCCCGGACCCGAGCCGGAGGTTCTCGAGGTGCGCGCTCCGGAAGCTCTCCGGGAAGGCGGGCCGGACGGCGAGCCGGTCGTGCGGGAGGTCCGGTCGGAGCCCCCACAGCGACTCGAACAGGGTCGTGAGGAACGGCCCCACCGAGAAGCCGAGGAGGCAGCAGGAATCCCACGGTTCCGGCCGGTCGCCATGGTAGCACTCGTTGGCGAGCCCGCCCTCGGCGGCCAGCGAGCGGGAGAGCGTCCTCAGGTACCCGACCCCCAGCTCGGGCTCGCCCACCGAGAGGGCCGCGGCGGCGGCCCATGCCGTCGCGATCGGCCAGACCTGGCCCTCGTGGTAGGAACGCGGGTCGTAGCCGGGATCCCGGTTCGACAGCGTGCGGAGCCCCCACGGCGTGGTGAGGTCCTCCTCCGCCGCGCGCCGGACCACCCCGCGGGCCTGGTCGGGCGGGAGGCACCCGGCGATCACGGCGAGGAGCGCGTTCGGGCGGACCCGCTCGCTCGGCGGTCCGCGGTCCTTGAGGGAGTCGTACAGGTACCGCTCCTCCGGCCAGGTGTACCGGGAGCGCACGAGCTCGGCGATCGCCGCGGCGTGCGCCCGGGCGGCCGCCCCGCCGTCGTCGTCGCCGAACCCCGGCCAGAGGTCGGCCCGGGCGAGCTCCGCCTCGTAGGCGAGCACCTGCAGGTCGATGGCGTGGTCCCGCCGGTCGGCCGAGTCCCAGATCGTGGTGTCCGGGGAGTCGATGCCGAAGGTGACGCGGCCGGACTGCGCCGTCGCCTCCCGCATCCCGTCGATCTCCCCGCCGTTGGTCACGAGCCCGTCGGCCGGGTCGGACTTCGCACGGAACCACCTCTCGAGGAGCTCGAGCCGCGGCCGGAACTCCTTCGCGATCCGGGCGAGCTCGCCGGTGTGGGCGGCGAGCCGGCGGACCCGATCGAAGTAGTACAGCGAGGTGTCCGAGGTGCCGTAGAGCAGCACCGTGCCCGGCGAGAGCTGCATGGGAAGCTCGCCGAGCGAGGCCGCCAGGAGGGGGAGGCGCGCGGGGGACTGGTAGGAGAAGAACGACCGCAGCGAGGCCTCCGCCCAGTCCGAGTCGTTCATCCAGAGGACGGCGGGCAGCATCCAGGCGAGGTCCCGCCCCCAGAGGTCGGCGTACCAGGGGTACCCGGCCCTCAGCCCCTGGAGCTCCGGCACGGGATGGCAGTAGAGCGCCCGGAGCGCGCCCCGGGCGAGCAGGTACCCGCGCTCGATCTCCGGGGCATCCGGGAGGCGCATCCGCGGGGTCCCCCGCTGCCAGAGCCGCCAGGTCGACTCGGCCTCCGTCCGCCACCTCTCGCATCCCACGAGGCCGGGGATCCCGCCCGTCCGGTCGCCCAGGTGGCGGTCGAACCCGCCCCAGGCGAAGAGGGTCACCGCGGCGGTCCCGCCGGCGGGGAGCGGCAGGGTCACCTCGTGCCGGAGCCGCTCCACCCGGCGCTTCGCCGACCAGCCGGTCCAGAGGTCGTCGTCGACGAAGATCGAGCTCGGCTCCGGCTCGGAATAGAGGAGGAGGTTCGACCCCAGCGCCCGGAGCCGGGGGTGGCCGCGGTGGTTCTGGACCTGGTACCGGGTGGGATGGAGGCCCTCGACCAGGACCGGCGAGATCACCGGAGCGATCGCGCTCGACAGCGTGAGCGTGCGGTCGCGTCCCGTCGAGGAGGTGATCTCGAGCCGGCGGGCGACCCCCCGGAGCTCCGGCGGGACCACGACCGTCTGGCGCACCTCGAGCCCATCGGCCCGGTGCCGGCTCTCCACATGGCTCCGGTACGCGGTGACCTCCTCGAGGGTCGAGGGCAGCTCGATCGTCGAGCCGTCGGAGCGCAGCGTGAGCTGCCACGGGCCGGTGAGCCGCATCCCCTGGACGTACACCCCGCTCCAGTCGAACGGGGCCCCCCGGGTCTCCCGGACCCAGGAGAACTCCCCGGCGCCCCCCAGCAGCCCCCAGCCCCTCAGACCGGTGACGAGCAGGGGTCGCTCGGGCTCCGGCCGGTCCGACCGGAAGAGGAGGGGATCCGGCGTGTCGGGGGGCGGGGGGCGCATCAGCCCGCGGCTCCCCGGCCCACCCGGTCCCGGAACTGGATCCAGACCGGGGGTGGGATCGCGACGTTGAACAGGTCGATCCGGATCTCGAGCGTCCGGCCGCGCGCGGGGGGTGGGTCCGACTCCACCCGGAACTCCGCCGACCGCCCCGGCAGCAGCGGGAGCGGCCGATCGGGACTCAGCGAGGCGAGGCTGCGGAACTCCTCCGCGCCCTGCACCCGGACCCGGACCCGCTCGCCCGGGACCGGATCCCCGTCGACGTGGAGGAACGCCCGGTGGAACGCCCCGAGCCGGAGCGGGGGGTTCGCGAGGCGGAACTCGAACCCGTCAGGTCGCTTCCGGAGCGAGCCGCGGTCGTAGACGCTCGTCTGGATGTAGTTCGCGATCCGGACCAGCTCGCTCACGGAGCGGGCGCCGAAGTACCAGCCGAGGAGGACCCCCTCCCTGGCGAGCTCGAGATCCAGGCGCACGGCCCGTCCCCGCATCCTCGGTCCGAACCGCCTTCGCCATCTTAGTCGTTCGGCCTCCCGACATTCCGCGGGAGACCGACCCCACCGGGACCCCTACGTCCGCGGGCCCGAGGGCTCCGGGGCCGGCAGGGGCGAACCCGGCGGGGTGGGGCGCGGGGGAGGGAGCCGCTTCGACCGCGGCCCGAAGGCCGCCTGAGGTACCCGCGTGCTCCCGTTCCGGCGAGACCGCCGCCACCGGGGCGTCTCCGTGCCGGCCCACCGCGTCATCGGAAGTGGACAGGACCGGAGTCTATTTCATTACATTCAGGCTTAATTCGTTAAATACGCTAAATACGCTAAATGCGCTGATCTTCGGGCGCCGCCCGGCCGAACAGCGCGAGGGCGAGCCGTCCCTGCGGCGTGAGGCGGACCCGGCCCCGGCTCCCGGCCGCCCGGCTCGACACGAATCCCCACTTCGCCTCGAGCGGCTCGAGACGGGCCCGCAGCCGGCTGTGCTGGGCCTGCGGGGAGAGCTCGCGCCCGCCCCCGGCCGCGGGGGCGTCGAGGCCGAGCTCCCGGATCAGCTCCCGCTTCCGAAGCTCCCCTCCGCGGCGGGCGAGCGCCTCCAGGACCTCGACCAGCTCGGCGGTCGGCGCCCGCAGCTCGTAGACCGTCACCGGGTCGACCCGGCTCACCACGTCGTTCACCGGGTGGACCTTCGGGGTCATCCCGGAGTACCACGACCGGGTGACCTGCACGTAGTACGGCTCCCCCTTCCACAGCATGCAGGCGAGCGTGCCCGCGATCGCCGTGATCTTGGTGCCGGTCGAGACATTGACCCGGAGGGGGACCACCTCCGGCGCGTGCCGGTCGAGCCGCCGCTCCCGGTCGAAGATCGCCCGCAGCTCGGCGAGCGCGCCCAGGACGTCCCAGATGTCGGTCCGGCGGACCTCGACCTCGATCGGCCAGGCGGCGCGCGCGAGGCGCCGGGTGATCTCCTCCACGAAGGGTCGCGCGGCGTCCTCCTGGGATCGCGTGAGCAGGTAGACCCGGTCGGCCCGCTCCTCGAGGATGGGTTCGGTCACCCGCTCCACCTCGAATCCCACGGCCGCGACGTGGACCCGCGCGTGGGGGTCGCCGATCGCCGGGAACCGCGGGCCCCTCGCCCCGGCGGCCGGGGGCCGGCCCCCCGAGGCGCGTCGTGGACGGGCCGCCATCCCGACGCAGCAGGGGACCTCGGGTTAAGAACCCTTTAGCGGGGAGCCCCCGAACGGACGTCGAGCGGGGGCCGTGGAGCGGCGGGGTAAAGTACGGGCCGCCGACTAGAGGGCGGCGTGCGCATCCGGGGCGTCACCCTCCTGACGGGCGGCGTCCTCGTCGTCGTGGGGCTGCTCCTCGCCTACAACCTGCTCTCCGCCCAGAGCGTGCCGACCCAGGCGCTCCCCTCGTCGAACTCGGAGTACGTGATCGCCTACCAGGCGCCGCTCGACCTCCTGTTCCCCCGCATGCTCTTCACCGTCGCCTGGGTCTCCGACGAGCTCGGGGCCAACCTCTCGGTCTACGACTGCGGGGGCGACGCGGGCTGCTCGCATCCGGGGACGGTCCCCGTCGCCTACGGCTACGGCCTGCGGGGCAACCTCTCGTTCTTCGGCTGGGCGAACCGGTACTACGAGATCCGGCCGGCGGGGGGCGCGATGAACGTCACGGTGGGCTACACGACGCCGATCCTCGGGGGCGGGCTCGGGCTCGCGATCGTCCTGGCCGGGCTCATCCTGGTCGTGGTCGGATTCACCGTGCCGGGGGGCCGGCGGCGCAGCGCGGACGAGGAGGCCGTGGAGCCGGCCGCCGGGCCCGATCCCCGCCGCCGGTGAGCCCGGACCGGGCTCCGCTTGCGCCTCGCGCAAGCGCTCCGCGTGAAGCTTGATATGAAGGCCCCCCTCCCACCGGCCGCCGGCCCCGCCGGCGAGGTCCCATGAGCCGGAGCTTCCCGATCGCGCTCGCCGACCGCTGCCTCCTCTTCGAGCCGGTCCCGCCCACGGTCCGGGCGAACCCCGTGCGGAGCGGGCTCCAGGTCGAGGAGCTGGTCCGGCTCCTCCGGGGGATCGACCGCCTCGACGCGCTCGACGTCCCCGAGCTCGTCGACGAGAACCACGAGGGGCGCCCCTACTACCGGACGGGCGACGTGCGGGGCTTCGCGAGGACCCTCGCCGATCTCACCGACCGGGTCGTCATCGTGAACAAGGTGGTCGCCCACCTGCCCTCCGTCGCCGAGCTCGAGCGGTGGACCCGGGAGACCCTCCATCGGGGGCTCCGGCACGTCGTCCTCGTGGGCGGCTCGAGCCGCTACATCCCCTACCCGGGCCCGCCGGTCATCGAGGCGAACCGGATCTGCCACCACCTCCTGCGGGAGGCGGGCGGGGCGGTCGGCAACATCGCGATCCCCCAGCGGATCGGCGAGGCGCACCGGATGCTGGCGAAGACCCGGGCGGGGGCCGCCTTCTTCACGACCCAGATCCTCTTCGACAGCGCCGCGGTCGTGCGGCTGCTCCGGGAGTACGATCGCGAGGCCCGGGCGGTCGCCGCCGCCCCGGCGGCGGTGCTCCTCTCCTTCGCCCCCATCGCCGACGAGACCGACGCGGAGTTCGTCCGGTGGCTCGGGGCGGACATCCCCGACGAGGCCGAGGCGCGGATCCTGACCGGGCCGGACGACCTGCCCGCCTCGGCCCGGTCCGTCCGGCGGGCGCTCGAGGTCTACGCCGAGGTCCTCGCGTGCCGGCGCGCGGAGGGCTGGGCGGTCCCGATCGGGGTCAACGTCGAGCAGGTCTCGCAGCGGCACCTGCCCTCGGCGATCGAGATGCTCCGCGCGTTCGCGGCCCGGATCGACGGGTAGGCCCCGGCCCGCCGGCCGGGGGCCGGCGGAAGATGAGGCAGTAGTGGTGGTGGTAGTTGGGGACGAACGTCGCCGGGTACCCCCAGATGCCGAGCCGCTTCGCGTCCTGGCACCAGATCCGCTCGCCCTGGAAGCGGAGGAGCGGGCCGTCGAGACGTTCGGCGACGTCCCAGGCCAGCCGGCGGACCCGGCCGGTCTCGTCCCGGAGGTTCTGGAGGACCACCACCAGGTACCGGGAGGGGGCGAGCCACCGGGCGCACCCTTCCAGGATGCCGACGAGCGCCGAGACGAACTCCGGGTACGCGTGGAGGTTGCCGACGTCGCGCGGGTCCTCCGAGTAGGTCGTCGCGAGCCCGGCGCGGGCGCGCTCGCGGTGGACCGAGACCACGCCCCCGCGGGACTTCGAGAGCATGTCCCAGTAGGGGGGGCTCGTGAGCACGAAGTCGACCGGGGGTAGCGCCGGCCCGCGGAAGAGCGCGTCGATCTCGCGCGCATCCCCGGTGAGGACCCGCGACCCGTCGTGCCCCCCGCCCGTCGCGGCGAGCCGCTGCCGCGCGAGCCGGGCGAACTCGGGGTTCAGCTCGATCCCGACGGCCCGGCGGCCCAGCTGGGCCGCGGCCACGAGCGTCGAGCCGGTCCCGGCGAAGGGGTCGAGCACGCACATCCCCCGCTTCGTGAAGAACCGGATGAACTCGCGGCAGAGCTCCTCGGGGAACTTCGCGGGATGCCCCCGCTCCTCGGCGGTGCGGGGGGGCGGGGCCGCGACGAACCACGACCGGGTGAACCGGATCCACTCCGTACCCGTGAGGTCGTTGAGCGGGCTCGTCGGGGGCGTCCGCCCCCGTCGCGCCCCGGACGGGGCGGGGATCACCGACATAGATCCGGGCTCCGGCCGTTTACGCCCCCCCACGGCCGGGGAACGGGGGCGCCCCCGGGCCCGGGGCCACGAACCCGCTCATCTCCTGCACGCGCCGGGCCTGCTGGAGGATGGGGGCGCGCCGCGCCTCCGCGGCGGCCATCGACGGGATCCAGATCACGCCCGGGGCGGCCCGCCGGTCGCGACCGCTCCCGACCGTGGCGACGGTCGCCCCCACCGGCAGGATGGAGACCCCGGCGATCCGCGCCGATCGGGCGGCCGCCCGGGCCTCGATCATCACGTTGCCCACGTTCTCGGGCCTCCTGCTCGAGGAGGTGGCGTCGCGCCCGCGGTTCTCCAGGAGGACCCGTCGGGTGGTGACGGTCGTGACGACCGCGGGCCGCCGCGCCGCGGAGCGCGCGGAGGCGGCCATGATCGCGCCGAGCAGGAGGATCGGGAAGAGCACGGGGAACACCAGCCGGCCGATCGGGACCGCGCTCCCGGAGAGCAGGAAGGGCGCGACCACGAGGGGGACGACGATCAGGAGCACGGTCCCGAGCGCGAGCAGGCTCGAGCGCCGGATCACGCGCGCGTTCCCGCGGGGATCGTTCTCGGAGCGCCGCAGGACCGACTCACCGAAGAGCAGGGGGAACCCCGACGGCGGGAGGGGGCCGGTCGTTCCGGGGGGGGTGTCCGCAGCGTGGTACGACGGGGCCGTGGCCCCGATCGTGGGCGCCGGCGGGGGCGCGGGCGCGCGCGACGGCAGGGGGGCGGTGGGCGCGATCGAGCTCCCGCAGCTCGGGCAAAAGCTCGCCCCGGCCGGCAGCAGGGTGTAGCAGCGGGGGCAGGACGCCAACGGGGGCTCCTCGACGGCGCCGGCGACCGATGCGGCCCTACTTATGCGCTTGGCTCCGATACCTTCGCACGGGCGGGAACGGACGGTCGAGCGCCCGCCGCCACCGCGCGAGCCGGCGCCGCTCGGCGAAGAGAGCGCGCCGCGATGCTCCGCGCCTCCGGCGGATCTCCGCGACGAGCCGCTCCACGGCGCGGCGGGAGCTCCCGCCCGGCGTGGTCCGGAGCTCGGCCTCCTCCTCCTCCGGCGGGAAGGCGAGCTCCTCCGGGCCCAGCTCGGGGAAGGCGCCCGAGAGGAGGTCGCGCGGCAGGGCGCGGAGCGCCCGGCCGGCGACGGAGGGGCCGGCGAGGAACTTCGCCACCCGGCCGTGCGCCGCCCTAAAGGGCACGCCGCGGGCCACGAGGCGGTCGACGAGCTCGACGGAGGAGGTCTCCGCGTCCGGCCGCGGGGCCGCCGGGCGCCCCGGGAGGAAGGTCGCGGTCGCGATCATCGGGGTGAGGACGTCCAGGACCAGCTGTGCCCGGGCCACCCCCTCGAAGAGGAGCGGCTTGCCCACCTGCAGGTCGCGGTTGTAGGCGAGCGGGAGCCCCTTGAGCATGGCGAGGTGGGCGGTGAGCCGTCCCAGCGCGGGGGCCGCCTCGGCCCGGATCAGCTCCGCGAGGTCGGGGTTGCGCTTGTGCGGCATCAGGGAGCTCGTGGTGACGAACGGGTCGGCGAGCCGTACCCGCCCCACCTCGGGCATCGCCCCCAGGACGAGCTCCTCCGCGAGCCCGCTCGCGTGGACCGAGAAGAGGGCGAGCGCCGCGAGCGCCTCCACGGAAGCGTCCCGGTCGGAGACGGCATCGAGGCTCGAGGGCGAGGGCCGGGCGAAGCCGAGCAGCTGCGCGGTCCGCGCCCGGTCGAGGGGAAGGGAGCTGCCCGCGAGCGCCCCGCTGCCGAGGGGGCAATCGGTGAGCCGCTCCCGGATCGAGCGGAGCCGCTCCGCGTCCCGGAGGAACCTCAGCGCGTGGGTGCCGAGGATCTGCCCGACGTACACGCGCTGCGCCGGCTGGAGGTGGGTCCACCCGACGACGCTCGCCCGTCCCGCGGGCCCCGTGGAGGCGGCGAGGAGCGCCCCGACGAGCCCGCCCAGCCGCTCCTCGAGGTCGAGCAGCGCCTCCCGGAGGTACACCAGGAGGTCCGTGGCCACCTGGTCGTTCCGGCTGCGGCCGGTGTGGAGCCGCTCGCCGTCCTCGCCGAGCCGGCGCGTGAGCTCCGACTCGACGTTGAGATGGACGTCCTCGAGCCGGGGGTCCAGCCGGAACCGGCCCGCCGCGACCGCCCGCTCGAGGGCGGCGAGCCCGCGGTCGAGCCTCCGGGCGGAGGGGACCGGCAGGAGCCCCACCTCCCCGAGCATCCGGGCGTGGGCCCGGGAGCCCCAGAGGTCGGCCCGGATCAGGCGCCGATCCTCCGCGGTGGACTCGGAGAGCGCGAGGGCGGCGCGGTCAAGCGGTCGGGAGAACCGCCCCCGGAGCACGAGTTCCTTCCTCCCCGAGCCGCGCCCGGGCCGCGACGGCGCGGGCGTGGGCGAGCTGGTTCGGGAGACCGTAGAGATGGATGAAGCCGACGGCGAGCTCCTGCGGGAAGCTGCTGCCGTGCCCGTACGTCGCGAGCTCGTGGGAGAGGAGCGAGTACTCCGAGCTCCGTCCGACGGCCCGGACGCTGCCCTGGTGGAGCCGCAGCGTGACCGAACCGGTCACCACCTCCTGCGTGCTCCGCAGGAACCCGGCGAGCGCCTCCCGGAGCGGCGAGAACCACAGCCCCTCGTAGACCAGCTCGCCGAACCGGCGGTCGACGCCGGCCTTGAAGGAGAGGAGGTCGCGCGGCAGCACGAGCGCCTCCAGCGCCCGGTGCGCCTCGATGAGCGCGAGCGCGCCCGGGCACTCGTAGGTCTCCCGGGACTTGATGCCGACCACGCGGTCCTCGACGTGGTCGATCCGGCCCACGCCGTGGGCGCCGGCGCGCCGGTTCATCGACAGGATGAGCGAGACCGGGTCGAGCGCCACGCCGTCCAGGCGGACCGGCACGCCGCGGTCGAACTCCACGGTCAGGGTCTCCGGCGCGGCGGGCCACTCCGAGGGGTGGCTCGTCCAGTCGAAGACCTCCTCGGGCGCGGCCCGGTCGGCGTGCTCGAGCGCCCCGCCCTCGATGCTGCGGCCCCAGAGGTTCTCGTCGACAGAGTAGGGGCTGTCCGGGGTCACCCGGACGGAGAGCCCGTGCGCGCGGGCGTACTCGAGCTCGTCGGTGCGGTTCATGTTCCACTCCCGGACCGGGGCGATCACCCGGAGGTGGGGGCCCAGCGTGTGCACCGCGACGTCGAACCGGACCTGGTCGTTCCCCTTGCCCGTGCAGCCGTGGGCCACGGCGTCGGCGCCGACCTCCTGGGCGACCTCGACCAGGCTGCGGGCGATGAGCGGCCGGGCGAGCGCCGTCGAGAGCGGGTAGACGCCCTCGTAGAGCGCGTTCGCCTGGATCGCGGGGGCGAGGAACTCCCGCGCGAAGAGATCCTTGCGGTCGAGGAGCCGCGAGTCGGCGGCCCCGTTCTTCCTGGCCCGATCGAGCGCGCCGGTGAGCTCGCCCTGCTGGCCGACATCGACGGTCAGGGTGACGATCTCCGCGCCGTACTGCTCGCGGATCCACGGGATCGCGACGGACGTGTCGAGGCCGCCGGAGTAGGCGAGGACCACCTTCTTGACGCGCGGTTTCTCCTGGTTCATCGTTCGTTCCTTCGGCTCGGCGCGGAGCTCCGCGCCGGGAGCGTGAGCGGCCGGGGAAGGCCCCGCCGGCCGAGGAGGCGGGTCCCCGCGGCGCCGGGGGCGCCCGCCGTCGCGAGGCCGGAGGCGTCGCCGATCCAGACGGAGGGCGCCCCGCGACGGACCGCGTCGATGGCGGCCTCGAGCTTGGGGACCATGCCGTCGATGGCGACCCCCCCGTGGAGGAGCTCGCGGGCCTGTTCCAGGTCGAGCTCGGGGAGGGCCCGGCCTCCGCGGTCGCGCACGGCCGGGACGTCGGTCAGGAGCATCAAGGGGGCCCGGAAGGCGCCCGCGAGGGCGCCGGCGGCGACGTCCGCGTTGACGTTGTAGAGCGTCCCCGAACGATCGACCCCGATGGGCGCGAGGACCGGCGTGTAGCCCTCGCCGAGGATCCGGTCCAGGAACCCGCGGTGGACCTCCTCGGGCTGCCCGACGGCGCCGAGCGCGCCGGGCGGGTCGCCGGCGGGGCGGACCACGAGGGTGGGGCCGGCGGCGGTGGTGAGCCCCAGCGCGGGCACCCCCGCCGAGCCGAACGCCGCGGTCAGCCGGGCGTTGATCCGTCCGGCGAGCACCTCGAGGACGACCTCCATCATCTCCGGCGAGGTGACCCGCTGGCCGCGGACCTTGAGGGTCGGGAGGCCGAGCTGGTCGGCGCGCCGGCTGATGGCGTCGCCCCCGCCGTGCACCACGATCACCGGCTCGCCGAGGGCGCGGCGGGCCACGACGAACCCGATGGCCCGGGCGAGCGCCGGCCCCTCCTCGAGCTCGCGCCCGCCGAGCTTGAGGACGAGGGGGGTGCGGGCGGCCGCGCGCGGGGAGCTCGACATCGGATCTCCGGGGTGGTACCTAGGTGTGGTAGGCGGCGTTGATCTGGACGTAGGAGTAGGAGAGGTCGCACCCCCAGGCGGTCGCCGTCGCCCGGCCGGCGTGCAGGTGGACGCGGAGCGGCACCTCGTCGAGCCGGAGCAGGAGCTCGCGGATCCGCTTGCCGTGGCCGTTCTCGAGGCCGGGCGCCGGGCGGCCCTCGACGATGAGCGGCACCTCGGCGCGCGGGGTGTGGAGCGCCACGTCGAGCCGCGCGGGGTCGATCCGCGCGCCGGAGTAGCCCAGCGCCGCCGCGATGCGGCCCACGTTGGGATCGGCCCCGAAGATCGCGGCCTTGACCAGCGTGGAGCCGGCCACCGCGCGCGCGGCGCTGCGGGCGTCCGCGAGGCTGCGGGCGCCCGAGACGGTCACCGTGAGCAGCTTCGTCGCCCCCTCGCCGTCCCGGGCGATCGCGCGGGCGAGCTCCTCGAGCGCGGAACCGACGAGCTGGCGGAAGGCCGGGTCGTCGTCGGCGTACCCGCCCCCCGCGGCCCCGTTGGCGAGGAGGTAGAGGGTGTCGTTGGTGGAGGTGTCGCCGTCGACGGTGACCATGTTGAAGGTGCGGTCGGCCTCCCGGCCGAGGATCGCGCCCAGCGTGTCGGGCCGGACCCGCGCGTCCGTGGTGAGGTAGCCGAGCGTGGTGGCGTGCGGTGGCCCGAGCTTGGGGGCGATCATGCCGCTCCCCTTGGCCATCCCGCCGACCCGGACGATCGTCCCGTCCTCGAGCCGGCCCCGCAGCGCGACCATCTTCGCGCGGGTGTCCGTCGTCAGGATGGCATGGGCGGCATGGCGGTCCGCCTCCCGGCCGTGCCGGAGCTGACGGACGAGCTGCGGCAGCCCGGCGCGCACCCGGTCGAGGGGGATCCGGGGCCCGATGATCCCCGTGCACGCCGGCAGGAGGCTCGCGCGGGGGAGCTTCAACGCCCCCTCGGCCTCGGCGAGGATCGCGCGGTTGTCGTCGATCCCCTCGGGCCCGGTCATCGCGTTCGCGACGCCGCTCACCGTCAGGATGCCCCGGATCCCGTGCCCGTGCGCGGCGAGGAGCTCCTCGCCGAGGATCACCGGCGCCGCGCGGACCCGGTTCGTGGTGAAGAGCCCCGCGGCCTCGGCGGGCCGGTCCGAGAGGATGAGCGAGAGGTCCGGGCGACCGGAGCGCTTGAGCCCGCAGGCGATGCCGCTCGCCCGGAAGCCGGTCGGGGCGGTGATGCCGCCGCGCATCCGCTCCATGGCTAGACCCCGAACCCGGCGAAGCGGAGGCCGAGGTCGCCGGGCCGGCCCGTCATGAGGTTCGCGTTCTGGATCGCCTGCGCGGCGCCGCCCTTGCCCAGGTTGTCGATCACGCTGAAGATCACCGGCGCGCCGCCGGCCGACTGGACCGAGAGGTAGCAGTGGTTCGTCCCCTGCGCCCAGGCGAGCCGCGGCGTGCCCCCCACGTGGACGAAGGGGCTCCCGGCGTAGGCCTCCTCCAGGATCCGGGGCCAGGCGGCCGGGTCGGCGCCCGGGGCGGGCGTCGGGTACATCGTGCAGAGGATCCCGCGGACGACCGGCACCAGGTGCGGCACGAAGACGATCGCCGGGGCGCGCCCGCCGACCTCGCCCAGGATCCGCTCCATCTCCGGGAGGTGGCGGTGGCTCGGGGTCCCGTAGGGATGCACCGTGAGGGCGGCCTCGGGATGGTGGGTCGTCGGCGAGGTCCCCTGGCCGGCCCCGGAGGTCCCGCTCTTCGCGTCGATGATGACCGGCCCGGTGATCTCGCCCGCCTTGAGCAGCGGCGCAAGGCCGAGGAGGGCGGCCGTGGGGTAGCAGCCGGGGTTCGCCACGAGCCGAGCGGACCGGATCCGGTCCGAGTACCACTCGGTGAGGCCGTAGACCGCCTCCGCGAGGTGCGCGGGGTCCTCGTGGGTCCGGCCGTACACCGCCCGGTAGGTCTCGGCGGAGGGGTGCCGGTAGTCCGGGCCCAGGTCGACCACCTTGATGCCGCGCTCGAGGAGCTTCGGCACCTCCTTCATCGCCTCGCCCGCCGGCTGCGCCAGGAAGGCGAGGTCGACGGGCTCGTCACCGAGCGCGCCGACGGTCGAGAGGCCAGCGTCCGGGACGAGGTTCGGGAACAGCTCGCGCACCGGCCGGCCCGGCTGGCTCTTCGAAACGATGACCGTGAGCTCGAACTCTGGATGGAACGAGAGAAGACGGAGAATCTCGCCCCCCAGGTACCCGCTCGCGCCGAGTACCGCAACCTGTACCATTGATCCGGGGGGCCCTTATCGGACCGAGGACCGCGGCCCGAACTATGAACCCGGTGTCCCCCTCGGAACGGTGCGCGGTCGCGGGTGTATTCCTCGCGACTAACGTCCGGGGGCCGCCCCGGTCACCAGCCGAGCGGCGCGCCCCGGTTCTCCTCGTCGAGCCAGGCGCGCAGCGGGGCGAAGTACTCGAGGAGCGCGCCCGCATCGAGCCTCGGCTCGCCGCAGACCGCTTCGAGCGCCTCCGGCCACGGCCGGCTCTGGCCCATCCGCAGCATCGCGCCGAGCCGGGCCCCCGCCTCGGGATGGCCGTAGATCGACGCCCGGTGGAGCGGGCCGGTCCAGCCGATCTCCCGGGCGAGCCCGCGGTGGAACTGCATCTGGAGGATCGCGGCGAGGAAGTAGCGCGCGTACGGCACGTTCGCGGCCACGTGGTACTTCGCCCCGGCGTCGAACTCCTCCTCGCCGCGGGGGACGGCGGGGGCGATCCCCTGGTAGGTCCGCCGTAGCTCCCACCACGCCCGGTTGTACCGCTCGGGTGGGATGGTCCCGTCGAAGACCCTCCACCGCCACCGGTCGATCAGGAGGCCGAACGGCAGGAAGGCGATCGTCTCGAGCGCGCGGTGGAGCAGCCGCCCGATCTCCGCCGAGGGGGACGGGTCCTCGCCGTCGGAGAGGCCGATCTTCCGGAGGTACTCGGGCGTGACCGAGAGCGAGATGGTGTCCCCGATCGCCTCGTGGAATCCGTCGTTCGCCCCATCGCGGTAGAGGAAGGGGAGCTCCGCGTAGGCCCGCTGGTAGTAGTTGTGCCCGAGCTCGTGGTGGATCGTCCGGAAGTCCTCCGCGGTGACGTCGATGCACATCTTGATCCGGAGGTCCTCGACGAAGTCGATGTCCCACGCGCTCGCGTGGCAGACCACCTGCCGGTCGGGGGGCCGCACGAACATCGAGCGCTCCCAGAAGCTCGCGGGCAGCGTCGGGAGCCCGAGCGAGGTGAAGAACCGCTCGCCGTACTCCACCATCTGCCGGGGCGTGGTCGCCCGGTCGAGGAGGACCCGGGTGAGGTCCGGCGCCGCCCGCTCGCCCGCGGGCGCGAGGATCGGGTAGAGGTGGACCCAGGACTGCGCCCACATGTTGCCGAGGAGGTGCGCGGGGAGGGGGTCGCGCCCACCGACCCGATCTTCTCCGTAGGTGGCCGCGAGCCGGCGGCGCACGTAGGCGTGGAGGGCACGGTAGAGCGGCTCGACCTGGGACCACAGCCGCTCGGTCTCGCGCTCGAAGGACCCGGGCGGCATGTCGTACTTCGATCGCCAGAGCTCGCCCAGGTCGGAGAAGCCGACCTCCTGCGCGCCCCGGTTCGCGAGCTCGACGTAGCGGAGGAACTTCGGTCGGAGCCCGCGGGCGGCATCGTGCCAGCCCGTCCAGGCCGCGAGCTGGACGTCGGGGTCGCGGCTCGAGGCGAGCTGCCGCTCGAGCTCCTCGAGGTTCGCCGGTTCGGGGGTCCCCGGCAGGGGGACCCGCGCGGTCGCGTACATCGCCTGCATCGCGTTGACGAGCCCGGTGAGCTCCATGCCGGCGGCGGGTTCGGAGGGCGCCACCAGGGAGAGGCTCGTCCGGAGCAGGTGGATCCGGCGGGCCGTCTCCGGGGCCAGCGCGGCGGAACGGTACCGGTTCGCCTCCTTCGCGAGCCGCACGGTCGCCTCGATGAGGCGCGCGTAGGCGCGGCTCGCGAGGGCGGTGGTGTCGTCGGTGATGTACGTCGACTGGACCCACTCGGCGCGCTGCGTCTCGATGGAGAGGTCGAGCAGCGCGGACTCCGCGTCCCGCAGGAACCCCTCGGCGTCCTTCGGTTCCCCTGCCGCCACCTCCCGCCCGCTCCCGGGGCCTCCCACGAGGACCGGTCAGATAAGTTTGCGCGGCTCCGCGCGCGGGGTCGGGACTCGGGGACCCGGTAGACCGCCGCGAGCGGCGGGAGATCGAGCTCGAACGACCGCGGCTCCCCGTGGAGCGGCACCGGCGCGGACCGGATCGGGCTCCCCGGCCCGACGCCGCTGCCCCCGTACTCCGTCCGGTCGCGGTTCGTCCCCACGACGTACCCGCCGAACCGGAAGCGGGGGCGCGGTACCGACGTGGCGTGGGGCAACACCACGCCCCGCTCGGCCCGGTCCCGGTCCGGCCGGTCCGGTGAACTCGCCCCCCACGAAGGGGAGCTTCTCGCCCGGGAGGGCGTACGGGTACCCGCACCCGAGCCTCAGGTTCGCGAACCACGGCCCCGCCTCCTCCGGCCCCCCGGCCGGGGGGAGCCCCTCCCGTGGACCACCCCGTCGTGGGAGCGCGGGAGGTGGAAGTTCTCCGCGAGCGCGTACCTCGGGCGGAGGCTCCGCAGCTGGTGGTGCCCGCGGCGGGGGCCGCGCCGAGCTCGAGGAGGGGGAGATCGAGGACGAAGGCGAAGAGCGGCCACCCCCTTCCGAACTCCGCCGCCCCCGACGCCGGTCCCGTGGGACGCCGTCGGGGGCGGGATCCGGGCCACCTCGCGCGACGGGGGTGCCTCGGCTCCGGTCCCTGACTGCGCCCGGGGGAACCCCCGTGCGCCGCCCTCCGGTCGCTCACTCCGTCCGGGTGGGCCCCGGGGCGGGTGCCGTCTCCGGCCCCGCCCCCGGGCGGGCGGGGGCGCCGGGCTTCCGGCCCGTGAGGCTCCAGACCCGTTCGCCGAGGAGCTGGAGGGCCGACGGCACCAGGTAGGTCCGGACCACCATCGCGTCCAGGATCACCGCGATCGCGACCGAGAGGCCGATGGCCCGGATCAGCGTGAAGGATCCGATCAGGAGCGCCGCGAAGGCGGCGCCCAGGATGATCGCGGCGGCGGTGATGATCCCGCCGGTCCGGGCGACCCCCTCGACGGCCGCGTCCCCCGCCGATCGGCCCCGGACCCGCTCCTCCCGCACCCGGGTGAGCAGGAAGATGTTGTAGTCGATGCCGAGCCCCAGCACCAGGATGAAGAGCAGCGTCCGGACGAGGAAGAAGAGCGGGTAGCCGAGCAGCTCGTCGAAGATCAGGTAGGAGATCGCCCAGGCCCAGCTGATCGAGAGCCCGATCGTCGCGATGGCCATGACCGCGATGATCCAGGACCTCAGCACGACGAGGAGGACGGCGATGAGCCCGAGGGTGACCGCGAGGATGAGGATGTTCGTGGCGTTCTCGGTCTCGACCGCGAGATCGTTGATGGAGGGGGCCCCGCCGCCGAACGCCGTCTTCGTGATCTCGGGATGCGCGCGCGCGTAGCCCTCGAAGCTCGACTGGACCGCTTGGACCGACTGGACCGCCGGATAGGAGAGCCCCGTCGACGACGTCTGCAGGCTCAGGAGGGCGGTGCGTCCGTCGGTCCCGACGAAGCTGGCGAGCACGCCCAGGAGGTTCGTGCGGACGGCGACCGGCGCGCTCGACAGATGGAGCCACGCGGACAGCGGGGCCCCGTCGGGACCCACCGGGGACTGCACCTTCGCGATCCCGCTCGTATTCTCGGCGAGCCCCGTGAGCGCGGCCAGGTCGTGGAAGGCGGCCGCGTTGGTCGTGTTGCCCGGTCCGAGCAAGGGCGCGGAGAAGGTCACGAGCGCGAAGGAGGGCACGGCGGCCCCGGGGCCGAAGTGGTCCCCGTAGGTCAGGAGCCCCTCGGTCGCCGAATAGCCCTTGGGGAGCTGCTGGTAGTAGTCGTAGGAGAGCGGGACCATCACGGCGAGGAGGATGAGCGGGATCGACAGGAGGAGGATCGTCCCGACGATCCGCCCCGGCCGCTTCCGCGTGACCCGCCCGACCCGGTAGAAGTAGGTCTCCCCGCGCGCGGCCCGTTCGTTGGTCCGCGCCGCGCGCCGGCGGAACCGCTCCCCGGTCTGGGGCCAGAGGATCCGGGGCCCGATCAGCTTGAGCGACGCCGGGACGAGCGTGAGGCTCATGAGCAGGGTGATCAGGATCGCGAGCGAGAGCACCGAGCCCCACTGCGCGAGGAGCTGGACCCCCGAGAAGGTGAGGGCGAGCGTCGCGATGATCGCGGTCGAGCCGCTCGTGGCCACCGCCTGGCCGGCCCAGGTCACCGACTCCACGATGGCGTCGTCGGGGGCGGTCCCCCGGGTGAGCTCCTCGCGGTACCGCGCGACGAGGAAGATCGAGTAGTCGGTCCCGACCCCGAGGACGAAGACCTCGAGGAGCGTGAGGGAGGTGGACGCGACGTGGCTCACGAGCGTCCCGAGGAGCACCACGCCGGCCAGTCCCAGGATGAGGGCGATCGAGAGGGCGCCGAAGGTGACGAGCGGGGTCAGGGGGGAGCGGAAGTAGATCATGGCGATGCCGAGGAGCAGGCCCACGGCGAGCGGCAGGACGAGCATCAGCGAGGAGTTCACCGAGTCCTGGGAGACCTTGTCGAGCGGGGCCGGGCCGGTCTGCACGTAGCTCAGGGACCCCGTCGGGTCCGAGGCGTGGAGCACCGGCGGCACGATCGCATCGATGGTCGCGAGGTCGGAGAAGATGGGCTGCCCGCCGCTCGAGTTCGTGTAGGCGTCCGGGAGCGCGAAGTCCACGCTGATGATCGTCGCGGTGCCGGTGGGGTCGACGTAGGCGGCGGAGAGCGCGTACGGCACGGGGAGCGGCTCGGTCGCGAGGGTCGAGTTCTGCACGGTCGAGTTCGCCCACGCGTCCGCCGCGGCCGCCGAGGGGATCCCCGCGGGGAAGGCGGCCCAGACGCGGTCGAACCAGGTCGCGGGAAGACCCTGCGCGGAGAGCACCACCGAGCTCGCGAAGCGCACGCTCGGCCAGGAGGTGAAGTTCCCCACGCCCAGGTTCCCGAGCACCGCCTGTCCCACCGGCTGCGCCGCCGGGGGGAGCAGGCCCGGCAGCGAGGGGCCCAGGTTCGCCCGCGCGACCGCCTCCGCGCAGGGGGTCACGTTGGCGGGGACCGCGCCGCAGTCCGGCGTGCCGTTGAACCCCGCTCCGGAGCTCCCGGCGCCGTCGTAGAAGAGCGTCAGCACGGCGTCGGCGGGCGAGCCCGCACCGAGCTGGGAGGCGGTGGCTTCGTAGGCGGGATAGTTCGCCTGCGTCGGGACCGGGTAGTGGGTCACGAGGGAGCCCCAGTTGGTCAGGTACAGCGCGACCGGGCCCCAGAGGAGGCCGGAGGTCTGGTTCACCGAGCCCGTGAGCGGGGGCGTGGAGGACTGCGCCCCCCCGAGGATGGCCGCCGCGAGCTGCGCCTGGCCCGACAGGTACCCCGCGTAGGCCGTGTAGACGTTCGAGACCGACTGCACGTCGGAGAGCCGGGGGCTCGTGGCGACGGCCCGGGTGATGTTCATCACGGTGGCCTGGGCCTCCGCGTTCGTCACGTTCGTCCCGGTCAGGAGCAGGATGCTCGACGCCCCGCCGGTCGAGTTCGGGAACAGCTGGGCGAGCTCCGCGTTCGCCTGCGAGCTCGGCGCGCTCGAGACCGGCGAGACCGTGGTGTTGGTGGTGACCGATCCGAGCAGCGTGAGGAAGGGCAGGGAGACGAGCAGCATCGCGATCCAGACGATCACCGGGATCCAGGGGTGTCGGACCACCCAACGGCCCAGGGCGCCGAGGATCCTCGCTCCCCGGACCCCGTGCCCTCCGGCAGACGGAGAGGACATCGGCCGCGGGCTACCAGAACCTCGGGATAATCTTGGCGGCCCCCGCCCGAGGGGGGGTCGCGCCCGGGCCGGGGAAGGTAAGTTGAATTGACGAGGGGCTTAAGGCACCCGGGATGGTGGCCCTCGCGGGTCCCTGGGGTGCGGCTCACATGAGAGCAGCGGGGAACCGAGACCCTCCCCGACCACCCCAGGGGTCCACCCGCGTCGGACCGGGACCAACGTTCGGCAGGATCCCCCCGGGCCCGTACGGACCGTCCGGTCGTTCCCGCGCGTGATCATGGACGGCGCGGAACGTCGGGTGGGGGAACGATACCTTCTCGAACGCAGGGAGTTCCCGGCGTTCCTCGCGGCGCTCTCGGCGTCCGGCTACCGGGTCGTCGGGCCCACCCTCCGGGACGGCGCCATCGTCTACGGCGAGATCCGGACGGAGTCCGATCTCCCGATCGGCTGGACCGACCGCCAGGAGGCCGGGACCTACCGGGTCGTCCCCCGCGGCGATGGCGCGCTCTTCGGCTACGCGGTCGGCCCGCACAGCTGGAAGAAGTACCTCTTCCCGTCCCGGGAGCGGCTCTGGAGCGCGCGGGCGAAGGAGGGGAGCGCGGGAGGCTTCGAGGTGGAGCCCGAACCGGCGGGCGCCGATCCCCCCCTCGCCTTCCTCGGGGTCCGCGCCTGCGAGCTCGCGGCGATCGCGATCCAGGACCGGGCCTTCACGATGGCGAACGATGTCGCCTACCTCCGCCGACGGGAGCGGATCCTGCGGGTGGCCGTCCAGTGCGGCGTCGCGGGAGGGACCTGCTTCTGCGTCTCGATGGGGACCGGGCCGGCGGCCGCGGGCGGCTTCGACCTCGCGCTCACCGAGCTGATCGCCCCGGAGCACCACCGCTTCCTCATCGAGGTGGGTTCGCCCGCCGGGGCGAAGGTCCTCACGGGGGTGCCGCTCGCCGCGGCGCCCGCGGACTCCGCGCGCGAGGCCGAGGAGGTGGTGGCGCGGACCGCCCGTTCCATGGGACGCTCGATGCGGGTCGAGGGGATCCGCGACCTGCTCGTCCAGAATCCGGAGCACCCCCGGTGGAACGACGTGGCCCGGCGGTGCCTCGCGTGCACGAACTGCACGATGGCGTGCCCGACCTGCTTCTGCCAGACCTCGGAAGAGGTGCCCGAGCTCGCGGGCGGTCGGGTGGAGCGGTGGCGACGCTGGGACTCCTGCTTCACCACGGGGTTCTCCGAGCTCCACGGCACCGCGATCCGGAAGTCCCACCTGGGACGGTACCGCCAGTGGATGACGCACAAGCTCGCGACCTGGTACGACCAGTTCGGAAGCTCGGGCTGCGTCGGCTGCGGCCGGTGCATCACCTGGTGCCCGGTCGGGATCGACCTCACCGTGGAGGTGGAGGCCATCCGGTCCTCGCCCGGCGTCCGGCCTTCGGAGCCGAGCCCGCCATGACCGCCTCCCGCACCCGCCCCGGCAGCGATCTCCCGCTCGCCGAGCACCGGTTCTTCCACGGGATGGACCCCGGCTTCCTCTCCGAGCTCGCGGCCCACGCCTACGCCCGCGAGTTCGAGACCGGCAGCCTCCTGGTCCGGGAGGGCGACCCGGCGGAGGAGTTCCTGCTCATCTTCCACGGGAAGGTCGCCCTCGAGATCGAGCTGCCCGACCGGCCCCGGAGGACGCTCCAGACGATCGGGCCCGGCGAGGTCCTGGGCTGGTCCTGGCTCGTCCCTCCCCACCGGTGGCGGCTCGACGGCCGGGCGCTCAAGCCGACCCGGGCGCTCGGCCTCTCGGCGAGCCACCTCCGTTCCGCCCTCGAGGCCCGTCCCGAGCAGGGGTACCGCTTCCTCCTGCGGCTCGTCCCCGTCCTCGCCCAGCGGCTCGAGAACACCCGGATCCAGCTCCTGGACCTCCACGGGGCGCCGCGATGACCCCGGCGACGGCCGCCCCCCCGCCGCTCCCCTCGCCGCACCCGTGGGCCCCGGTGCCCTTCGAGGTGCGGGAGCGCGCGGCCGAGACGGTCGACACGGTCACCCTCTCCCTCGCCCCTCCGGACGGCGGCGTCCCGCCGCTCGCCTTCCGACCCGGACAGTTCAACATGCTCTACCTCTACGGGATCGGCGAGGTGGCGATCTCCCTCAGCGGCGACCCGGGCCGGGCGGACCGGTTCGTCCACACGGTCCGGGCGGCGGGGAAGATCACGCAGGCGCTCCAGCGGGTCGGTCTGCACGCGACCGTGGGGGTCCGCGGTCCCTACGGCGGAGGGTGGCCGGTCGAGGCGGCCCGGGGCCAGGACGTGGTGCTCGTGGGCGGCGGGATCGGCTTCGCGCCGCTGCGGCCGGTCCTCTACGAGCTCCTCCACCACCGCGACCGGTACGGCCGTCTCGAGGTGATCTACGGGGCCCGGACGCCGAAGGACCTCCTGTACTACGAGGAGATCCAGGGCTGGCGCGCCCGCCCCGATCTCCGGTTCCAGTCGACCGTCGACACCGCCGGGCGGGAGTGGCACGGCGACGTCGGCGTGGTCACGACGCGGCTCCCCGAGTGCCGGTTCGATCCGCCCCGGACGATCGCCTTCCTCTGCGGTCCGGAGATCATGATGAAGAGGACCGCCGAGGCGCTCCTCGCCCGGGGCATCCCCCCCGACCGGATCTGGGTCGCGCTCGAGCGGAACATGAAGTGCGCGCTCGGCATCTGCGGGCACTGCCAGTTCGGGCCGGAGTTCATCTGCCGCGACGGCCCGGTCTTCCGCTACGACACGGTCGACCGGTTCCTGAGCGTCCGGGAGCTGTAGCGATGGCCGCGCCCTCCCGTCCGAGGCTGGGCGTCTTCAAGTTCGCCTCGTGCGACGGCTGCCAGCTCACGCTCCTGGACTGCGAGGAGGAGCTGCTGCCGATCGCCGACCGGGTCGAGATCGCCGACTTCCGGGAGGCCTCGAGCGCCGTCCTCGGGGGGCCGTTCGACCTCGCCCTTGTCGAGGGTTCCGTCACCACCCCCGCCGACCGGGAGCGCATCCACCGGATCCGGGCCGAGTCGCGCGTGCTCGTGACGATCGGCGCCTGCGCGACCTCCGGGGGCATCCAGGCGCTGCGGAACTTCGCGGACGTCGAGGAGTACCGGCGGGTCGTCTACGCCCACCCGGAGTACGTCTCGACCCTCGCGACCTCCACGGGGATCGCCGAGCACGTCCCGGTCGACTTCGAGCTCCGCGGGTGCCCGATCAACAAGCGCCAGCTCCTCGAGGTGATCACGGCGTTCCTCTCGGGCCGGGCGCCCGACGTCCCGACGGAGAGCGTCTGCCTCGAATGCAAGCGCCGCGGGACCGTCTGCGTGCTCGTGGCCCACGGCACCCCCTGCCTCGGCCCGGTGACCCAGGCCGGCTGCGGGGCGCTCTGCCCCGCGTACGACCGGGGCTGCTACGGCTGCTTCGGCCCGCAGGACACGCCGAACCTGCCCTCGCTCTCCCACCGCCTCCTCGAGATCGGCCTGGAGCCGCCGACGCTCACGCGGTTCTACCGGAGCTTCAACGGCAACGCCCCGGCGTTCCGGGCGGCGGCGGAGGACGTGGCGGGCGCCCCGGGCGGAGGCACGGGATGAGCGAGCGGACGATCGCGGTCGACTACCTCGCCCGGGTCGAGGGGGAGGGCTCGCTCCGGGTCCGCATCCACGATCGCACCGTCGAGGACGTGGAGCTCAGGATCTTCGAGCCGCCCCGCTTCTTCGAGGCGTTCCTGCGGGGCCGGTCCTACCGGGAGGCGCCGGACATCACGGCGCGGATCTGCGGCATCTGCCCGGTCGCCTACCAGATGAGCTCGGTCCACGCGATGGAGCGCGCCCTCGGGCTCGCCGTCGCGCCCGAGGTCCGGGCGCTCCGGAGGCTGCTCTACTGCGGGGAGTGGGTCGAGAGCCACGCGCTCCACGTCTACCTGCTCCACGCCCCCGACTTCCTGGGCTACCCGGACGCGATCCGGATGGCCAAGGACCACCCGGAGATCGTCCGGGAGGGGCTCGAGCTCAAGCGGGCCGGCAACCGGATCATGGAGCTCCTGGGGGGCCGGGAGATCCACCCGATCAATGTGCGGGTGGGCGGCTTCTACCGGTGCCCGTCGCGCGAGGAGCTCGCGACGCTCGCGGAGCCCGTCGCCCGGGCGCTCGAGCTCGCCGAGGGGACCGTGCGGTTCACCTCGGGACTCGACTTCCCGGCGATCGAGGAGGAGTACGAGTTCGTGAGCCTCCGCCACCCCGAGGAGTACCCGATGAACGAGGGGGAGATCGTCTCGAACCGCGGGCTCCGGATCCCCGTCGACGGGTTCGATGCGGAGTTCGAGGAGCGGCAGGTCCCCCACTCGAACGCCCTCCAGTCGTTCCGCCGGGGCGGGGGATCCTACCTCGTCGGCCCGATGGCGCGGTACGCGCTCAACCGCGACCGGCTCCTCCCCCGGGCCGATGCGATCGCCCGCGCGGTCGGGCTCGAGCCCGTGGTCACGAACCCCTACCGCAGCATCGTGGTCCGGTCCGTCGAGATGGTCCAGGCGCTCGAGGACGCCCTCCGGATCATCGGCTCGTACCGTCCGCCGGAACGCCCGTACGTCGAGGCGAAGCCCCCGTTCGAGGGCGCCCTGCGGTGCCGCGCGGCCACGGAGGCGCCGCGGGGGATCCTCTACCACGACTACCGGCTCGGACCGACGGGGATCATCGACTCGGCGCGGATCGTCGCTCCGACCTCGCAGAACCAGAAGCGGATCGAGGACGACCTCCGGGCCCTCGTGGGCCGGTCCCTCGACCTGGGGGAGGGTCCCCTCACGCAGGCCTGCGAGCGCGCCGTCCGCAACCACGATCCCTGCATCTCGTGCGCGACCCACTTCCTGACCCTCGACCTGGTGCGGGACTGAGGTCGAGATGCCGGCTCCGGGGGCGGCGGGGGCGAACGGTGGGCCCGCGCCGCCCCTCCTCCTCGCCGTCGGCAACGAGCTGCGCGGGGACGACGCCGCGGGGCTCCGGGTCGCGGAGCGCCTGGGCCACGACTCCCCCCGATCGTACCGGATCGCGATCGCTCCGGCGGCCATCGACCGGCTCCTGGAGATCTGGGAGGGGCGGCCGCTCGTGGTCGTCGTCGATGCGGTCCGCTCCGGTCGCGCTCCGGGATCGATCGTCCGGCTCGAGGTCGGGCGGGACCCCTGGCCCCCCGGTCTCGGCACGACCTCGACGCACGGGCTCTCGCTCACGGAGGCCGTGGCGCTCGGGCAGGCGCTGGGCCGACTGCCCCGGCGCCTCGTCATCTACGGGATCGAGGGGTCGACGTTCGGGGTCGGGGAGGAGCTCTCCGCCGAGGTCGCCGCCGCCCTCCCCGAGCTCGAGCGGGCGGTCGCGAAGGAGCTCGGGGCCCGGCCCGCGGGGCCCGCGGGGCCCGCGGGAGCCCCGAAGGGGAGGCCCCCCCATGCATGAGGAGCGGCTCCTCCGCGAGCTTCACCGCAAGCTCGCCGAGCTGGCGCCGGTCGGGGGGCCGGTCCGGGTCACCGCGGTCCGGCTCCGGGTCGGCGCGCTCGCCCACGTCCCGGAGTCCACGCTCCGGTCCCGGTGGCCCGAGGTCACCGAGGGGACCCGCGCCGGGGCGAGCCGGCTCGAGATCACCACCGCTTCGGAGATCACCGACCCGAACTCGGCCGGGATCCTGCTCGTGTCGGTGGACGTGGACGACGGGTCCGAGGGCGCGCACCGAGAACCTGATGAGAGCTCGGAGGGTGCCGCGCGGAAGGGATCCTGACCATGTGCCTCGCGATTCCCGGGCGCATCGTCGCCATCTCGCGGGAGGATCCCGCCCTGCCGGTCGCCGAGGTCGAGTACGGCGGGATCCACCGGACCGCCCAGCTGCTCTACGTCCCCGACGCCCGGATCGGGGAGTATGTCATCGTGCAGGCCGGCTTCGCCATCCGGAGGATGGACGAGGCGGAGGCCCGGGCGAGCCTCCGGGCGGCGGAAGAGTACTCGGAGAGGGGCCGTTCCGCCGACCCGGGTCGGGCCGGGGTCGGATCCACGGAGCGCCGATGAGGGCCCGGCCATGAGCCCGTCCCCCGGGCCCGAACCGCCCCGCCCGGACTCCGGGCGCGGGCTCGGGCTCCTCCTCGTGCTCGCCACCGCCCTGATCAGCGGCGTGTCGACGTTCGTGAACCTCTACGCGGTCCAGGGGACGAGCTCGGACGCCTTCGTCACGGTCCGCAACGTCGCCGTGGCCCTGGCCCTGGTCCCGGTCGCGCTCCTCGCCGCGCGACCCGGTCGGCGCCCCCTCGGGCGCCGGGACCTGGGCCGGCTCATCTTCATCGGGATCGTGGGCGGCGGGATCCCCTTCCTCCTCTTCTTCCACGGCCTCGAGCTCGCCACCGCCGCCGGAGGCGGGCTCACCGCCTCCTTCCTCTACCGCACGCTCTTTTCGCTGGCCACCCTCTTCGGGATCGTCGTCCTCGGCGAGCGGCTCCGCGGGTGGGTCGTCCTCGCCGGGCTCCTCGTGCTCGGCGGCAACCTGCTCCTTCTTTCCCTGACGAGCGCGGTCTGGACCGATGGCTCCGGCCTGGTGCTCCTCGCCACCCTCCTCTGGGCGGTCGAGTACACCGTCTCGAAGCGGGCGCTCCGCGATCTCCCGAGCCCGACCGTCGCGCTCGGTCGGATGGGCTTCGGCGCCCTCTTCCTCGTGGGCTACCTCGCCGGCACCGGCCAGCTCGCGGCGGTGGGCGCCCTCGGCCCCGCCGCCTGGTCGTGGGTCGGCGTGAGCGCCGCCCTCCTCACCGGGTTCGTGGTGACCTGGTACGCGGGCCTGGAACGGGTGGAGCTCGGGACCGCGACGACGGTGCTCGTGCTCGGCTTCCCCGTCACCTGGCTCCTGGCCGTCGCGATCCGGGGCGCGCCGTTCCTCCTCGTCGAGGCGCTCGGCGCCGTGACGGTCGCGCTCGGGGTCCTCCTCGCGGTCGGGGCCGACCGGGCGCGGGCCGCCTGGGACGTGCTGCGCTCCGGAGCGTACCGCCGACCGGCGGCGTAGGACCGATGGACGGGGTCCAGCTCGGCGCCCGGTTCAGCCTCGCGACGAACCGGCTCCAGTACTGCGGCCCGGCCGACGCGGCGCCGGAGCTCTACCGTTCGATCCTCGCGCCGGCCGGCAGCGCGGCGGCCCGGCGGGCGCTCCTCGACTTCGAGGCGCTGACCCCGTACCTGGCCGCCCTCGGGGCGAAGCACGGGCTCGATCCGCTCGACCGGCGCGTCGTCGAGGCCTACTGGATCGGCAACGAGCTCCTCGAGGGGTTCGGTCGGACGGAGTTCCGGGGGATCCTCGGGGCGCTCGAGCGGCGGGGGCTCCCGCGGTCGGCGGCGGACCGGCTCCGCGCCCACCTGCCCCGCGATCCCCTCCCGCACCACATGTTCCACGTGGCGTTCGTCGGCGTCGGGGCCGTGACGGGCCACGTGCCGACCACGCTGCCCAACATGGAGTCGTGCCGCCCCCGGTGGGCGACGGTGGTCGGGCCCGGCGCCCCCGGGCATCTGAGGGTCGCCGGTCCGGAGCTCGCGGTCGAGCAGGGCGAGCTCCGGCTCCGCGGCCAGGTCGAGCGGGAGGTCGCCTGGGACCCCGGGGTGGTCCCCGACGCGGGCCCCGGCACCGAGCTCGCGATCCACTGGGGGTGGGCCGCGCTCGCCCTCCGCCCCGGCCAGCGCGCGGGGATCGAGGGGTACACGCGCCGCGCGATCGACGCCGCGAACGAGGCGCTCCCGGCGCTCGGCGTGCTCGGGCGCGGGCCCGAGGACCCGGGCAGCGAGCCGGCTCACTTCGCGTAGGCGGCCCACGCCTGGGCCTGGTCGCGGGCCTGCATCTCCCCCGCGACCGCCTGCTCGAGCTGCTGGGGCTCGAGGTAGGTGAGCCAGAGCCCGTGGCCGGGCCTCAGCCCCTGCGCGCACTCCTCGTACAGCCGGTGGATCCGGTCGGTGATGGGGTGGCGGCCGTCCCCGATGGGGCGGCCGTCGACCTCCCGGATCGGGGCGATGCCCGCGGCGGTCCCGCTGAAGAACAGCTCGTCCGCCGAGTAGAGCTCCTCGCGGGTGAAGTCGGTCCGCTGGAAGGCGATCCCCTCCTCGTGGAGGAGCTGGAGGACCGTGTCCCGGGTGATCCCGCGCAGGATCCCCGAGCTCGCGGGCGGCGTGCTCACGACGTCGTTCTTCACCCGGAAGATGTTCTCGCCGGTCCCCTCGGCGACCATCCCGGCCGAGTTGAGGAGGATCGCCTCGTCGTACCCCCCGGCGATGGCCTCCATCTTGGCGAGCGCTCCGTTCGCGTAGTTCGCCGCGCACTTCGCCTGCGGCGGGAGCGACCGGGAGTCGATCCGGGTCCAGCTCGAGACCGTCGCCCGGGTGCCGCCGACCTCGCTGGTGGGGCCGAGCAGGGGCGGCCAGTACCACTCTCCGATGGCGACGTCGATCTCGCTGTGCGAGGGGTCGAGCCCCATCTCGCCGTAGCCGGAGAAGGCGATGGGGCGCAGGTAGGCGTCCGCGATCCCGTTCGCCTGGACGAGCTCGATCGCCGCGTGCCGGAGCTCCGCGGTGGAGTAGGGGAGCTTCATCCGGTAGATCTTCGCGCTGTTGCCGAGCCGCTCGAGATGGTCGTCCAGCCGGAAGATCGCGGGACCGTGGGGCGTGCGGTGGGACCGGATCCCCTCGAAGACGGAGTAGGCGTAGTGGAGCCCGTGGCTGAGCACGTGGACCCGCGCCTCCTCCCAGGGAACGAGCTCGCCGTTGAGCCAGATCTTCGGTAGCGGGCCGAGCGCGACCATGGCCCTCCATTCCCGGCCCCGCGGATAGGCGGGGAGTAAATCCGGGTTTACGTCCGTTCGGCGCCGGCCCGCGTCAACTGCGGCTGACCTCGCCGATATCCCTGCCGGGCGTGCTCGAGCCCCCCCGGGAGGGTCCCCCCGTGCTGGAGGTACGGTTCCACGGGCGCGGCGGGCAGGGCGCGGTGCTCGCCTCCGAGCTCCTGGCCCACGCCGCGTTCCTCGACGGGAAGTGGCCGCAGAGCTTCCCGTTCTTCGGCGTCGAGCGGCGGGGGGCGCCGGTCACCGCCTACGTGCGGATCGACGACCGGCCGATCGCGCTCCGCACCTCCATCACCGTGCCGGACGTGGTCGTGGTGCTCGAGACCGGCCTGCTCCGCACGGTCCCGGTCACCGACGGGCTCCGCGAGGGCGGGCTCCTCCTGGTGAACTCGGCGCTCCCGCCGGAGCTCATCGAGGTGCCGATCCCCGTCCGCACCGCCACCGTGGACGCGACGGGGATCGCCCGCGCCCGCGGGCTCGGATCCCCGACGATGCCCATCGTCAACACCGCGATGCTGGGCGCCCTCGCCCGCGCGACGGGGGTCGTCTCCCTCGACGCGGTCCGGGGCTCGATCGTCCACGTGCCCGCCAAGCCCCGGGAGAACCGGGAGGCGGCCGCCGACGGCTTCGCCGCGGTGCGGTCGGGGGAGGGCCGGCACCTCCCCGTCGCCCGGCGGGCGGAGCGGGCCCCGCCGCTGCCGGAGGGCCCGATCGCCGCGGTGCCGAGCAGCACCCTCGTCACCTCCTCCTGGCGGACCCTCCGACCGGTGATCCGCCTCGAGAAGTGCACGCGGTGCAACTTCTGCTGGAAGTACTGCCCCGACGACGCGATCGAGCTCGACCCGTCGGGGTTCCCGGTGATCCGGGAGGCCCACTGCAAGGGGTGCGGCATCTGCGCCGCCGAGTGCCCGCCGAAGACGATCGAGATGGTGCTGGACGCGGGGGCGCGGGGGGGATGGGGCGTCAGGTGATCTCGGGGAACGCGGCCCAGGCCCACGCGGCCCGGCTCGCGCGGGTCCAGGTGGTCTCGGCCTACCCCATCACGCCCCAGACGACGATCGTGGAGACGATCGCCGACTTCGTGGCCTCGGGCGAGCTCCCCGCGCAGTACGTCAAGGTCGAGTCCGAGCACAGCGCGCTCCAGTGCGTCCTCAGCGCCTCCGCCCTCGGCGCCCGCACCTACACGGCCACCTCGAGCCAGGGGCTCCTGCTCATGCACGAGGTGCTCCACTGGGCGGCGGGGATGCGCGCCCCGATCGTCATGGGCGTGGTGAACCGGGCGGTCGCGCCGCCCTGGTCGCTCGGCTCCGACCACGCGGACACCATGAGCCAGCGCGACACCGGCTGGATCCAGTTCTACGCGGAGAGCAACCAGGAGGTCCTCGACACGGTCCTCCTCGCCTACCGGCTCGCGGAGGACCCGGCGGTGCGGCTCCCCGCGATGGTCGCCGAGGACGCCTTCTACCTCTCGCACACCTTCGAGCCCGTCGAGATCCCGTCCGCCGGGGAGGTGGACCGGTTCCTGCCGCCGCGCGACGCGCGGGCGGTCCTCGTCCCCGGGCGGGGCCTCCGGTTGGGCTCCTTCACCGGACCGGTCGAGTACGTCCAGTTCCGCCGCCAGGTCGCGGACGCGATGGAGCGGGTCCCGGCGGTCCTCCGGAACGTCGAGCGGGAGTTCGAGGAGATCACCCACCGGCACCACGGCGGGCCGCTCTCCACCTACCGGACCGACGACGCGGACACCGTGCTCGTCACGATGGGCACGGCGACCACCACCGCCCGCGGCGTGGTGGACCAGCTCCGGGCCGAGGGGCACCGGGTGGGGCTCGCCAAGCTGCGCGTCTTCCGCCCGTTCCCGGCGGAGGAGCTGCGGGCGCTCGCCGACTCGGTGGGCCGGATGGGCGTCCTCGACCGGAGCTTCACCTTCGGGGAGCACGGCGCGGCGGCGACCGAGGTCCGGGGGGCCCTCTACGGGGCGCCCCGGAGGCCCTCCGTCTCGAGCTACCTCGGCGGCCTCGGGGGGCGGGACATCACCCCGGGGCTCGTCCGGAAGGTCTACCGGTCCCTCGAGTCGGGCGGCTCGGAGCTCCCGACCTGGGTGGACCTCCTGCCCGAGGAGGCGCCGGCCCATGGCTAAGCTCACGATCCCCGCGGAGGAGTACATGTACCCGGGCCACGCGGCGTGCCCGGGCTGCGGGGCGGCGCTCGCCATGCGGCTCCTGCTCAAGGGGCTCGGGCCCCGCACGATCGTGTCGATGCCGGCCTGCTGCTGGACC
Source organism: Thermoplasmata archaeon (assembly GCA_027314915.1). GTDB lineage: Archaea > Thermoplasmatota > Thermoplasmata > Lutacidiplasmatales > UBA184 > JAKIVR01. Next base: position 143,825 of record DAHUZZ010000001.1, read on the forward strand.
GTCATCGCGACGCCGTATCCCACGACCGCGCTCGCGACCGGCCTGCTCGACCACCCCATCGAGGCGACCGGCGCGTCGATCTCCGGACTCCGGGCGGCGGCGGACGCGATGGGCCTCAAGGACCTGGAGATCGTGGGATTCGCCGGGGACGGCGGGACCGCCGACATCGGCCTCCAGTCGCTGAGCGGGATGCTCGAGCGCCGGACCGACGCGATCTACGTGATGTACGACAACGAGGCGTACATGAACACCGGGATCCAGCGCAGCGGATCGACCCCGGCCGGGGCCTGGACGACCACGACCCCGGTGGCCGGCGCGAGCCACGGGAAGCCCGAGCCGAAGAAGGACGTGATGGGCATCGTGCGGGCCCACCACCCGGTCTACGCGGCCACCCTGAACCCGAGCTTCCCGGAGGACTTCCTGCGGAAGGTCGAGCGGGCGCGGGGCCTCCACGGTCCGCGGTTCCTCCACGTCTTCTCGCCGTGCCCGCCGGGCTGGAAGTACTCCTCCGAACGGACGATCGAGCTCGGACGGCTCGCCACCGACTCCGGCATCTTCCCGCTGTACGAGGTCGGGGAGGACGGCGTCCTGAGCATCACGCGCCGGGGCGGCGCGCTCAAGCCGGTGGCCGAGTACTTCCGGGCCCAGGGCCGGTTCGCCCACCTGACCGAGGCCGAGATCGCGGCGATCCAGGCGGCGGCGCGGGCGAACTGGGAGCGGCTCCTCCGCCTCGCGACGCCCCCGCCCGCCTGAGCTCCCGGCGCCGTTCGCCGCGGGCAGCCTACTCCGCCCGGCGCCGCTTCGGCGCGAGCGGGAGGAGGACCTGGAACACCGCGCCGCCCTCCGCCGCGTTGTGGGCGCTGATGCTCCCCTCGTGCGCCTGGACGATCCCGTGGCAGATGGCGAGCCCGAGCCCCGTGCCCCTCCCCTCGGGCTTCGTCGTGAAGAAGGGCTCGAAGATGTGGGGGAGCACCGCCTCCGGGATGCCGGGGCCGGAGTCCCGGACCTCGATCTCGGCGGCGCCGTCGCCGGAGCGGACCGAGATCCGGAGCCGGCCGGTGCCCTCCATCGCCTCGTAGGCGTTGTTGAGGAGGTTCGTCATGACCTGGGTGAGCTGGCCCCGGTCCCCGCGGATCATCACGGGGAGCTCGGGGTAGATCTCCGAGACCTCGACCTCCGCCGACTGCTTGCCCTTGAGGAAGCCGACCGACTCCCGGACGACCGAGGTGAGGTCGAGGTCGGTCACGTTCGGCTCGTTGCGGCGGGCGAAGTCGAGCAGCCCCCGGACGATCCGGGCCGCGACGTCCACCTGCGAGGCGATCGTCTCGACCCGGGACCGGATCCACGGGTCGCCGGTGCGGCGGAGGATGCTCTCGGTGACGAGCATCACGTTCGCGAGCGGCGTGTTGATCTCGTGGGCGACGCCGGCGGCGAGCTGGCCCACCGAGGCGAGCTTGTCCGCGTGGGAGGCCGAGCGCTGCCACGCCTTGAGCTCCGCGAGATCGACCGCGACGCCGACGTAGTGGGTCGTCGCGCCCGCCTCGTTGCGCACGGCGGTGATCGTGAGGAAGACCGGCCGCTCGTTGCCGAACCGGTCCCGGTTCGTGAGCTCCCCCGACCAGTGGCCCTTCTGCGGGTCCAGGAGGTCCGCCCACATCCGCTGGTAGAAGTCGAGGGCGGTCCCCTTGCTGCGGACGATGTTCGGCCGCTTGCCGAGCAGCTCCTTCCGTTGGAAGCCGTAGATCCGCTCGAAGGCGGGGTTGACGTCGACGATCACGCCGCTCCGGTCGGTGATCTCGATGGCGTTCGCGGAGCTCAGGTAGGACTCGTAGTAGAGCCTCGCCCGCTCGTGCTCCCGGAACCGCGAGGTGGAATCGGAGACCAGGAGCAGCGCCCGGGCGCCCGTCCCGTCGCGCCCGGGGAGCGGACGGACCTCGAGGTCGAGGTACACCCCGCCCGGCCCCTCCCGGTACCGCGCGGGCACCGACTCGAACGAGGCGGCCTCGCCCCGGAGGATCGCGGCGTCGATGGCCGCCCGGACCGGCGGGCCGAGCGACCCGGTCTCCTCCGCGAGCGCGTGGAGGTCCTGCCCGAGGAGCGCGGGGGTCCGCCCCGTCGCCGCGAAGAACGCCGGGTTGGCCCAGACGATCCGCCCGGGCGCCTCGATCACCGCGAGCCCGACGCTCGCGCGATCGACCACGGCGGCGAACAGGTCGGGCGGGGGCTCCTCCATCCGGCCTCCGAACGCCGGGCCGATTCAAAACCCCGTCCGTCCCCCCTTCCGGGGTGGAGCCGGCTTGACCTACGTCTCAAGTGGGGGCCGGAGCTGGACGTTGTGCATGCCCTTCGCCGAACCCCCCCCGCCGCGCATCCTCATCATCGCGGAAACGCCGAGCTTGGCCTCGGCGCTCGAGGAGCTGATCCGGTCCTCGGGCGACCCCGTGGAACAGGTCCAGGACGCCGGTGCCGCGGTCCGCCGGTGCGCCGCCCGGGACCCTCCGCCGCTCCTCCTGGCCGCCTCGAACACCCACCACTGCGAGAGCGTCCTCCGGTGGCGCGAGGGCGCGCTCGGCCCCTGCCACCTGATCGTCGTGGGATCGCGCGACCCGGGGCTCCACTCGTCGAACGGGCTCCACATCGTCCCGCTGCCGCTCGTGCCCCGGGAGTTCCTGCGGCTCCTGGAAGGGTTGCTCGCGGACTCCGACCGGGACCGGCCGGGCCCGGACGGCCCCACGGGCCCCGTCGCGTTGCCCTCGCTCGAGCCCGCCTACCGACGGTAGCCGCTCGGCCCCCGGGGCGGGGTCATCCGCCGGCCGGGGCGCGCGGCGGGCCCCGGGCGGGCCGGAACAGCAGGGTCGAACCGCTCCGCCCGCCCAGGCTGGCCTCGATCCCGCGGAGCGCGGAGGCGGCCCGCTGCCCGGAGTCGGTCAGCTGGTACTCCTCGTCCACGTGGGCGATGAGCCCCTCCTCCGAGAGCCGGTGGACGTGGAAGGACATCTTCGGCGAGTCGTCGAGGTCCGCCGCCCGCATGAGGTGGCTGAACGAGGTCGGCCCCTCGGCGAGCCGCCGGAGGATGCGGCGCCGGATCGGGTTCGAGAGCGCCTCCAGGGTGCCGTGGACCACCGTCGTGCTCAGCGCCGAGGTGATCGCCTCGGCCTGGGCCGCCGGCAGCCGCGAGGGATCGAACCCGATCGCCAGCACGCCCCGGTCCTTGAGGAGCTCCCGGAGCCCGGCGATCCACGCGACGATGTCCTCGGTGCGGTGCCCCGCGAGGGCGTGCTCGGCGTGGGCGAGCACGACGCCCACCCGGGGGCGTCCCTCGAGGAAGGCCTCCACCTGCGTCCGGAGCCGGGCGGGGTTGCGGCCGTCGAACTCGAGGAACACGGTCCCGGCGGGGAGCCCCTTGGGGGCGGGGGCCGGCGCCGCGAGGAGCACCGGGAGCTTCTCGTCGATGGCCAGCTCCCGGACGATCTCGAGCGGCTGCCCGGAGGTGAACCGGGGGCCGGCGTAGCGGAGCTGCTCGGCGGCCAGGTCGAGGACCTTGCGGACCTGGTCGGTCCGGAACGGCTTCGCGATGTAGTCGAACGCGCCGAGCTTCATCGCCTCGACCGCCGTCGAGACGGTGCCGTAGCCGGTCACCACGATGACGTACTGGCGGGGCCAGCGCTCCCGGATCGCCCGCAGGAGATCGAGGCCGCTCTGGCGGGGCATCTTCAGGTCCGTGAAGACCAGGTCGAACTCCTCGCCCTCGAGCGCCTCGAGGGCCTTCCCGACGGAGCCGACCGCTTCGACGGTGTGGCCCTCGTCGCCGAGGAACGAGGAGAACTCGTCGCGGAAGACGACGTCGTCGTCCACCACCAGCAGGTGCACGCAGGGGCTAGCTCGCGGGGGGGTTTTATCCTGCCGGGTGGGGCGGCCGGGCGGCCCGGTACCGGGCCGGCGGGGCCCGGGGGCTCCGCGCGGGCCGGAGCGCTCGGTTCAGGCGCGGGAACCGGAGGCGGGCCCGGACCCCGACGGCGCCGGGGAGCTCGGCGCGCCGTTGCGCCGGAACTCGGCGATCCTCGCCCAGCCGGGGAACCTCCGCTCGACGAGGTAGTCGACGCTCCACCGGCTCGGCCCGTGGGCGGAGTTGATGACGATCAGCGCCGCGAACAGCAGGGCGTAGACCGCCCCCGTACCGATGTCGGTGCTCGCCGGCCCGTAGGGGCCGCCGAACCCCTCCGGGACCGCCCAGATGAACAGGCTGAGCAGCATCCCGCACAGGTAGGCGGTCTTGCGGGCGAACCCGAAGACGAGGGCGAGCCCGAGCAGCAGCTCCAGGCTGCCGATCATGTAGACCCAGAACGCGGGATCCCCGCTCGTGGCGTTCGCCCAGAAGGTGAACCAGCCCTGGAGCCAGGCCGGCTGGCCCTGACCGCTGATCATCCCGTTGAACTGGTCGACGAAGCCGGGCGCGAACTTGAGCGCCCCGTCGATCAGCCAGACGGCCCCGAGGATGATCCGGAAGAGCGACTTGAGCACGGTGGTGTTCCGCACGACCCAGCCTTCGGACGTCGTGGGCGCGACTGCTGCTGTCTCGGCCATGGACCCACCGGACGAGGAGGTCTGCGATGATATTAGGGCGAGGTAAACTGCTCCTGACCCCGCGCTCCGGCGCGGTCAGGTGACCGTCATGACCCCGGTCATGTAGCCCGGGACCCCCATCGGCGGCCCCGAGAAGCCGTGCGTGCCGCACGGGGCGGTGCAGAGCCACGCGAAGGACCCGGTGCCGTGGAGGTCCACCGAGAAGGTGACGGTGGACTCGCCGGGCAGGATCACGTTGAGCCCGAGCGCGGGGATCGTGAAGGTGTGGGCCGCGTTCGCGGGGCTCACGACGCTCCGGGGGGTGCCGTTCACCGACTCGGTGCCACCGACCGTCCCCGTGACGTTGCAGGTGCAGCCGTTCCACACCATGGGGGTATCCTGGTCGAGGATGGTGAAGTCCACCACGCCGGCCGGGACCGTGAAGTTGGCCGGGGAGTACTGCGCGAGCCCGTTCCGCGGATTGACCACGATCGTGAGGTACATCTGGGACGGGACGCCGGCGCTCGGCGCGCCCGGGGCGACCGCGCTCCCGTAGTAGGCCGCGGCGAAGGCACCCAGGACGACGAGGACGGAGACGACGGCCACGGTGTTGTAGAACCGCTGGTCGCTCCGGGCCAGCACCGGCCGGGGCTCCGGGCGGGGTCGGGGGATCGCCGTGCAGCCGGGGACCTCGGACGCCGGGGGGACGTCCGTCCCCACGATGTGGGGGGAGGCGAGCCACTGGGAGAGCCGGGGAAGGCGGGCGCGCCCGGTCGTCCAGATCCAGTGGTCGATCGCGACGTACTGGCCGGCGCCCCCGGCGAAGAGGATGAGGTAGATCAAGAGGTAGAGGGGGTGGGGTCCCACGTCGGTGCCGGTCCCGTTGAGCGCGAACGTGCTCCCGAACTGGGTGATGAGGAAGAACGCGGACGCGATCTCCCCCACGAAGCACGCGAGCCGGGTGGTGAACCCGGCAAGGAAGGCGAAGGCCAGGTAGCCGGTCAGGAACGCGAGCCCCCAGGCGAAGAGGACCGGGTGCGCGGACACGTAGCCGGCGAACCACGGGCCGCCCAGGGTCGAGGACTCGAACCCCGCGGCGGCGTTCTTGAAGTGCGAGAAGAACCCGTTGCTCGGCGCGAGGATGAACAGGAGGTTCAGCGACCAGACGATGCCGATCCCGACCCGGAGGAGGTCGAGCGACATCCCCTTGGGATCCGCCCGCCAGAGGCTCGACAGCCGGGCGTAGAGGCCCCTCCGGGAGCCCCCGCCGGGCCCCGGTCCGCCCGCGGGATCGGAGGCCGCGGTCACGCGGGGCCGACCCCCCCGGGTCGCAGCGGCTGCACCCGTTCCTCCACGGACCTACCCCAGGTTCGCCCGGGCCTTCAACCCTCCCGGGGTCCCCCGGGCGTACCCCGAGCCCCCGAAGCGGGTCCCGGTCGGCCAACCGGGCGAGCCCGGAGGCCCTCGCGGAGGATCGATCCCCGGGCGCCCGCCGGCCGCTACGCCGGGGTCGGGTCCGGCCGGAGCTCGGCCTGCGCGATGTAGGCGCAGGTGAGGACGAGGAGCGCGAGCGCGAAGAGGAGGGGCACGAGGATCGCCGTGCCGAGCCCGACGGGGTTCGAGGACGAGGCGAGCGGTCCGGCGCTCGCGAGGTGCCCGCCGATCTGGCGGAGGTAGTACACCACGGTGAGCTGCTTGAGGGGCCCGGGGAGCACCGGCACGAAGGTCTCCCAGAAGAACCCGTAGATGAGCCCGAGGACGAGCGCCTGCCGGGTGAGGAGCCCCAGGAGGAGGAAGAAGGCGCCGTAGGCGAGGACGGCGACCACCGTCGTCGTGACGAGGGTGGCGGCGAGCCCGTCCAGGCTCACCTGCGGCCCCGCGTTGAACACGATGGCGAACGCCGGTCCGAGGAGCGCCGCGGGCAGGAGGAAGAGGAGCGCCGCGAGGACGAAGCCGGCGAACTTCCCCACGACGAGCGTCCATCGCGGGAGGCTCCGCATCACCGGGTAGACGATGGTGTCGTCCTCGATCTCGCCGCGGAGGAGGCCGCTGCCCATCACGAGGCAGACCAGGAGGAGCAGGACCGGGAGGAACAGCGCCGAGTAGAGCTCCTCGCTCGCCGCCACCAGGTCGATGCCGGTGCGGTGCCCCGAGGCGACCGCGAGCACGAGGAGCGGGAAGACGGCGGAGACCAGGAGGAGGCCGATGGGACGCCGCCCGTTCAGGGAGGAGCGGAGCGTCGCCCCGGCGACCGCACCGATCCGGTCGAGGGCGCCGCCGGGCACGACTAGCCCCCCGCGAGGAAGCGGAAGACGGTCTCGAGGTCGTCGTCGGGGCTGCTCATCTCCTCCACCGGCAGGTGCTCGCCGGTCACCAGCGCCGGGAGCTCGGCGTAGAACGCGTCCGGCGAATGCGTGCGGACGAGGAGCCGATCCGGGCCGGTGAACTCGATCGAGCTCACGTGCGGCCAGGTCGCGAGACGCCCGGCGAGCCGCCGGGGATCCGAGCTCCGCAGCGAGATCGACTGGGGATGCGCCTCGAGCGCGGCGCGCAGCGCGCGGAAGTTCCCCTCGGCGATCACGCGGCCGTTCGCGATCATGACCACCTGCTCGGTCAGACGCTCGAGCTCGTAGAGGACGTGGGAGCTCACCACGAGGTGGTGGCCGCTCGCGGCGAGGCGGGTGAACAGCGCCTGGAGCTCGAGGCGGCCCACCGGGTCGAGTCCGTTGAGCGGCTCGTCCAGGAGGAGGAGCTGGGGGTGGTGGGCGATCGACTGTGCGATCTTCACGCGCTGGCGCATCCCCTTGCTGTACCCGCGGAGCCTCCGGTGCGCCGACGACTCGAGCCCCACGGTCCGGATCGCCTCCAGGGCCGCGCGGCGCGCCTCGGCGGCGGGCCGGCCATCGAGCCGGAGCAGGTAGGTGACGAACTCGAGCCCCGACATCCAGTCGTACATGCCGGGTCCCTCGGGGCAGTAGCCGATGTCGCGGTGGAGCTCGGCGGGGCCCCACGCCGGGCGCCCCAGGACGTTGAGCGTCCCGCTGTCGAGCCGGAGCTGGCCCACGAGGAGCCGGAAGAACGTCGACTTCCCGGCGCCGTTCGGGCCCACGAGCGCGGTGATCCCGGGGCCGATCTCGGCGGTGAACCCGTTGAGGCCGAGTACCTCCCCGTAGCGCTTCATGACGCCCGCGGCCGAGATGACGCTCGTCATTCCGCCACCGAGTCCACCGTCGAGAGCTTCTGGTAGGTCAGCGCCACCGTCACGAGGCCGACGGCGCCCAGGATGGCCCCGGCGACCGCGGGATGGAGCGGGCCGCCCGGGACGTCGAACGCCCACTGCGCGACCGCGAGCGCGTCCTGCTCGAGGCTGAAGTAGAGGACCGAGGTGGTCGAGCTGATGGCCGCGATCACCGCCGCCACGATCTCGGCGCCCACGAGGAGCCCGAAGATGGCGGCCGCCGCGTAGCTGCTCTTCGGCGACCACGCCGACACCAGGAGGGCGAGGCCGGTGAAGGCGAGCACGGTGAGGAGCCCCACGGCGAGGAACCCGGCCGCTCCCTCGAGGGCGATCCCGAGGGAGACGTAGCCGAGCGAGAGCACGATGGTGACGCCGACGAGGCCCGGCAGGATCACGGCGATCCCGAGCCAGAGCGCGATCGCGCCGGCCTTCGAGGTGAGGTAGTCGGCGGCGGTGATCGGGCGCGCGAGGTACATCGTGATGGACCGGTTCGCGACGTCGTTCGCGATGACCCCGGCGCCGATGGAGGCGGTGAAGAGCACCTGGAAGAAGAACCAGACCTGGCTCGAGAACGGGAGGTAGAAGAGCGTGAGCGCCGGGCCCAGCGAGAGCCCGAAGGCCAGGCTCGCGAGGTAGAAGGGGACGATGATCTGGAGGAGGACGGTGAGGAAGACGAGCGCGAGGAGCACGATGTTGAGCGCTCCCGCGCGCTCCCGGAAGGTGGCGCCGAAGACGACCCCCACGCGCTCCGGATGCGGGCGGAGCGGCGGGGGAGGCAGCGAGTAGCGGGGGGGGTGGAGGCTCACGACGGGCCTCCCGGCGCCCGGGGCGCGACCAGCGAGAGGAACAGCTCCTCCATCGAACGGACGGACGGCCCGAGGTATCGGATCTGGATCCCCGCGGCCTGCGCCGCGCGGAAGATCGCCTCCTCGCCGTCGCGGGGGGGCGTCAGCCGGACCTCGCCGGCGACCGGGGCCTTCCACGCCTCCAGGCCCTGGGCGGGCGCGGCGGCCAGGAACCGCTCCACGTCCCCGCGGAGCCGGACGGTGAGCTCGGTCCCCCGCTGGCCCAAAAGGCTGGCGAGCTTCCCCTCCGTCAGCAGCGCCCCGTTGTTCAGCATGACCACTTGGTCGCAGACCCGCTCGACATCCCCGAGAAGGTGGGTCGAGAGGACGAGGCTCCGACCGGGCCGTTGGGCGAGGAGCTGGAGGAGCCCGAGCATCCCGGCACGGCCGCCCGGGTCGAGGCCCGCGGTGGGCTCGTCCAGGAAGAGGAGCGGCGGGTCGTGGACGAGCGCCTGGGCGAGCTTCACCCGCTGGCGCATCCCCACGGAGTACTCGCCGAGCTTGCGGTAGCGCTCCTCGCGCAGACCGACGAACTCGAGCACCTCGTGCGCCCGCTGGAAGGAGTGCTCACGCGTGAGGCCGCTCACCTGGCCCATGTAGGCCACGAAGCCGATGCCCGTCAGGTGCGGGATGAGGCAGTCGGCCTCGGGCATGTAGCCCACCCGCTCCCGGATGGCGAGCCCGTCCCGGACGGTGTCGAGCCCGAAGACCCTCGCCGAACCCGAGGTCGGGCCGAGCAGCCCGAGCAGGATGCGGATCAGCGTCGTCTTGCCCGCCCCGTTGGGACCGATGAGGCCGATCGCCCCCGGAGCCACCTCGAGGTTCAGGCCCGAGAGCGCTTCGACCTCCCCGAACCGCCGCGTCAGGTCCCGGACCTGGAGGATCGCGGGGGCCATCGGGGCCGCCGTCCCCGCCGGGTCGGGGGAGCTCATCGTCGCCACGGGTGAGCGTCCTTCGAGATTAAGCCTCGGCCGACGGATCACGGAGGGCTACTGCTTGTCCCGAAGCGGGATCCAGACGGGGCCCTGGGCCTGCGAGAGGATCCCCCGTCCGCCCGACCGGAACGCCTCGAGGTGGCGGGAGGCCTGCAGGAGCCGCTTGATCACGTCGTTGTAGCTCTCGCCCATCCGGCCGAGGGCGCGGAGCTGGTCGCGGATCTCGATCTCGATCTGGATCGTCGTGGACGGCATGGTCTATGGTAGCTATAGCTAGCATAGTTATTATGACTTCGACAACGCCTTGAAGTAGGGTCCCGCGGTGGAACGCTCCATGAGCACCCCCGAGAGCCTCCTCCTGGACGCCGCACGATGGAACGGCCGGATCCCGCCGGCCCACGAGATCGAGATCTACGCGGCCTCGGAAGGGGTCGATCCCGGCCCCCTGTTCCGGGCCGCCCCCGACCCGGGCACCGGAGGTACCGGCCACGGCCCCCCGCCGGCCCGGTTCCGGCCGGGCGCGCCCTCCGGCTCCCCGGGCCCCGCCGGCGCCCCCCGGATCCTCGCCGGGAGCTCGCCGCCATGATCCTTCCCGGCTCCCCGCCGGAGACCCCGCCCCCGAACCCCCGGCGCGGCGTGCGGGGTCGGCCCCGCGGGCGGAAGCGGGCTGAACGCCCAAGTAGCCCCGCGGTGTTCGGCACCGCGTGAGCGACCTCCCGCCCGGCCCGGAGGAGATCACCCCCCTCGCCGAGGAGATCCTCCGGAAACGGCTGCGGATCCGGTCGGGGGAGACCGTGACGATCGAGTGCTGGACGAACGCGCTCCCGTGGGCGGATGCGTTCATGCGGGGGGCCCGTCGCCTGGGGGCCCATCCCCTCGTCCTGTACGAGAGCGAGCCGGCGTTCTGGGACCTGGTCCGCCACGGGGCCCCCCGGAACGCCCTCACGCTGGGCCGCCACGAGCGGGGAGCGCTCGAGGGGACCGACGCGTGGGTCTACCTGCCCGGCCCGGCCTGGAACCTCAGCTCCTCGGCGGAGTCGGAGGCGTACCACCGCATCCTCAACCACTGGGATGACGAGTGGTTCCGCGTCGCGCAGTCGCGGGGCATCCGGGCCTGCCGCGTCGAGCTCGCCGCGGCGACCGAGGCCGCGGCCACCGTCTACGGGGTGGACCTCCGGAAGTGGCGACGGGAGCTCTTCGAGGGGAGCCGGGTGGCCCCCGAATCCATCCGCCGGACCGCCCGCGCGGCGGTCCGACGTCTCGAGCGCGGCCGGAGGATCTCGATCTCCCACGACAACGGAACGCACCTGGAGCTCGGGCTCCGAGGCTGTGATCCCGTCGTGCAGGACGGAGCGTTCCACCCGGAGGCGCGGGGAAGCCCGAGCTCGCTCATGACCGTCATCCCGGCGGGGGTCCTGATCACGGCCGTCGACGAGAAGGTGGCGGAGGGCGTCTTCGTTTCCAACCGCCCCTCGCGGCACCATCGCGGCGCCTTCCACGGGGCCCGCTGGACCTTCCGGTCGGGTCGGCTGGTCCAGTACGAGTCCGCGGAGGGATCGGAGATCTTCGAGACGGCCTACCGGGAGGGGGGACGTGCCCGCGATCGCCCGGGGCTCTTCTCCCTCGGGCTCAATCCCAGCATCCGGGACGCGCCGCTGTTCGAGGACTACGAGCAGGGCCTGGTGACGCTGTACATCGGCCGGAACGTCGACTTCGGCGGGCGGACGGGCGGGGAGTACCGTGAGTATGCGCTGCTCGAGGGGGCCGACGTGACCGTCGATGACCATCCCCTGCTCTCCCACGGCGAGTTCGTCGACTGAGCGTTCGCCCGCTCCGCATCGGACGGGGTCCGAGGGGGATGGCTGCGCGTTCCGTTCCTCAACGTGGGCGAGGGTAGGGTGGGGTAGGAGAAAGCCCCCGCGCCGGGGGACTCGTATCCGCCCCCCTGACGGCACCATTAGAAAGCCGGGGCGGCTGGGGAACGCTCGCCGAGCCGCGTCGCGCCCCCGAGGGTCAGCGCACCGCGTCGCAGCCAGAGGCGGAGAGGTGGACGGACCGGGGAGTGCCGAGGTACCGGGACCATCCCTCGCCCGGGGCCTCACCTCGGCCGAGGCGGCGGCCGCGCAGGCTCGGGTCGGGTTCAACGAGGTGGCCGAAGAGCGGCCCCGACCCTTCCGGATGCTCGCGGCCCAGCTCTGGGGCCCGATCCCGTGGATGCTCGAGGCGGCCCTGGTGCTCGAGCTGGCCCTGGGCCACTACCCCGAGGCGCTGATCATCGGGGGCCTTCTCGCCCTCAACGCGCTCCTCTCGACGCACCAGGAACGGCGGGCGCGCGCCGCCCTGGATCTACTCCGCCACCGGCTCGAGATCCTCGCCCGGGTCGAACGGGACGGGGCGTGGGGGACCCGGCCCGCCCGCGAGCTCGTCCCCGGCGACCGGGTGCGGGTCCGGATGGGCGACATCGTTCCGGCCGACGGCCGGGTCGAGGAGGGGTCGGTGGAGATCGACCAGTCGATGCTCACCGGGGAGTCGACGAGCGTGAGCCGCGGTCCGACCGAGCCGCTCTACTCGAGCTCGGTGGTGCGCCGCGGAGAGGCCACGATGTCCGTCACGGCCACCGGGACCCGCACGTACTTCGGGAAGACCGCGGAGCTCGTCCGGACCGCCCGGGCCCGGAGCCACCTCGAGGATCTGATGCTCACCGTCGTGCGCTACCTCCTGGTCCTCGACGCGGTCCTGGTCGTCCTGTTCGTGGGGGACGGTCTGGTGCGGGGCGCGAGCCTCCTCCTGCTCGCCCCCTTCGTGCTGATCCTGCTCATCGCCTCGGTCCCGGTGGCGCTGCCCGCGACCTTCACCGTGGCCTCCTCGCTGGAGGCCCGGCATCTCGCCGACGAGGGCGTGCTGGTCACCGGCCTCTCCGCGATCGAGGACGCGGCCGGCATGGACCTCCTGTGCTCGGACAAGACCGGTACGCTCACCCAGAACCGACAGACGGTCTCCGCGCTGCGCGCGCTGCTCCCCGGATCCGAGCCGGCGCTCCTCTCGCTGGCCGCCGCCGCCTGCGATCCCTCGACCCAGGACCCGATCGACCTCGCGATCCTCTCCGCCGCCCGCGAGCGGAACGCCCCGGTGTCCGAGCGGCTCCGCTTCGTGCCGTTCGACCCGGCGGACAAGCGCTCGGAGGCGTTCGTCCGCCACGAGGGGGCGGTCTGGAGGGTGGTCCTCGGCCAACCGGCGGTCATCACCCACCTCGTCGCCTCGCCGCCCGGCGTCGAGGACTGGATCGAGCGCCGGGGGACCGAGGGGCTCCGCCTCCTCGCGGTGGGGGCCGGGCCCGAGGGCGCGATGAACCTGGTCGGGCTGGTCGCGCTCACGGATCCGCTGAGGGAGGACGCCCCGGCGCTCCTCCAGCGGCTCGGGGAGCTCGGGATCCGCGTGGTGATGGTCACCGGGGATTCCGTGGGGACCGCCCGATCGGTCGCCGCGGCGCTGGGGCTCCGGGGGCCGATCGGGGGGCGGGCCGAGCTCGCCCATCCCACGCCCGACCTCGCCGGGTACGCCGGGGTCTACCCCGAGGACAAGTTCGAGCTGGTCCGCGCGCTCCAGAAGGAGGGACGGATCGTCGGGATGACCGGGGACGGGGTCAACGACGCCCCCGCGCTCAAGCAGGCGGAGGTCGGCATCGCGGTCGCCTCCGCGACGGACGTCGCGAAGGCCTCGGGGAAGCTCGTGCTGACCCGCCCCGGGCTCGGCGGGATCGTCTCGGCGGTGGAATCGGGGCGCCGGGTCTACCGGAGGATGCTCACGTGGATGCTCAACAAGATCGCGAAGACGATCGAGCAGGTCGTCCTGCTCACCCTCGCGTTCGTCACGCTGGGGATCTTCGTCACGACGCCCTTCCTGATCCTCCTCATGATCTTCGCGAACGACTTCGTGGTGATGGCCGTCGGGACCGACCGCGCCCGGGTCTCCCCCTTCCCCGACCGGTGGGACGTGCGGCGGCTGGTCACCGTGGGCGTCGCCGTGGCCCTGGGGTGGCTCTCCCTCTCCTTCTCGGTCGTCGTGGTCGGGTCGACCGTCCTCCACTGGTCGCTCCCCACCCTCCAGTCGGTGGTCTTCCTCGACCTCGTCTTCGCCGGACAGGCGACGCTGTTCCTGATGCGCGAGCGCGGACCGTTCTGGTCCTCCCGGCCGAGCCCCACGCTCCTCCTGGCCTCGGCGGCCGACATCGCGGCGATGAGCCTGCTGGCGACCTTCGGGCTGCTGATGGCTCCCGTGGCGCCGGTCATCATCCTTGCCCTGCTCGCGGCCGTCGCCCTCCTCGCGGTGGCCCTCGACCGGGTGAAGCTCTACCTCTTCCGGGCGACCTCGATGTTCGAGCAGCCCCCCACGGGGCGCGCGGTCGGGCGGACCGCCCGGTCGGGCTAGCCGGGGGATCAGCCGATCCAGTTCCAGAAGTCGTCCTGCCAGAAGTCCACCGACTCGTGGACGTGCCGGAGCGGCACGACGTGGAGGCCGTGCGCCAGCGCATCGTCCCGCCGGGCCCGGAGCTCCTCGATGCTCTGGGCGGAAAGCTCATCCAGCGTCCGATCGAGCTGACGGCGGAGACCGAGATCGAGGACGTGATCGGGGTGCCGGAGGACGAGACGGAAGTGGTGGGGACCCTTCCCGTAGACGCGGAGGACCTGCCACTCGAGCCGCTCGGGGCGGGACCGGACGAGCTCGAAGGCGGCCAGGTTGCCGAGGAGCTCGCCCACGAAGTCCTCGTCGGTGAGGCCGGGCCGAAGGTGCAGATCGACCTCGAGTCCGCGTTCCATCCGACCGCCCCCCTTCCCCCAAGCACCCCGACCTTAGGATAAGCGCTCGGGACGGGGGCGACGCACGGGGCGGACCGGCGGCCTCCCTACGACGCACCGCCCGCGAAGGTCGGGTAGGGCCGCCACGATGTGGGGCCTCCTCCGCCGGAGGGGAGGTCGACCGGGGGTCGCGCCCGCCCCGGGCGCCGGTCGTCGGGACGGCGATCCGGTCCCGCGACGACAGGGAGCTTTAACGTGGAGCATCGGAGTGACCCCGGCGTGGCCGAGGAGCGTCGCCGGCTGGCCGCGATCATGTTCACCGACATGGTCGGCTACAGCGCCCGGGCCCAGGCCGACGAGGCCGGCGCGCTCGCCCTGCTCGACCGGCACAACCGGCTCCTGCGGCCCATCTTCACGAAGTTCCACGGGCGCGAGGTCAAGACGGTCGGGGATGCCTTCGTGGTCGCCTTCGAGAGCGCCCTCGAGGCGACCCGGTGCGCGCTCGACATCCAGCGCATGCTCCACTACTACAACCTCCGGAGCCCCGAGCCCTGGAGGATCCGGATCCGGATCGGGATCCACGTCGGGGACGTCGTGGAGTCCGACGGCGACGTGCTGGGGGACGCGGTGAACATCGCGGCCCGGATCGTCAGCCTGGCCGGTCCCGAGGGCATCTGCCTTTCCCAGCAGGTCTACGACCAGGTCGCCACCAAGGCGGGGACGACGTTCTCGAAGTTGCCCCCGGTCCCGCTCAAGAACGTCCGCGCGGCGGGCAGCGTCTACCGCGTGGTCCCCGTCTGGGACACGACCTCCGCCCGGAGCCCGAACGGGAAGGCCCCGGGGAACCGGCTCATCGCGGTCCTTCCGCTGGCCAGCATCAGCCCGGATCCGCAGGACGGCTACTTCGCCGACGGGCTCACCGACGAGCTGATCTCCGAGCTCTCCCAGATCCGGGGGCTGAGCGTCGTCGCGCGCACTTCCGTCGCGCCGTACAAGACCGCCCCCAAGTCCATCCCCGAGGTCGCCCGCGAGCTCGGGGTCGACGCGGTGGTCGAGGGGAGCGTGCGCAAGTCCGGCAGCCAGGTGCGGATCTCGCTCACCGTGGTCGACGCCCAGACCCAGCGGCAGCTCTGGTCGCACCGGTACGACCGGGAGGTGAGCGACGTCTTCGCCGTCCAGGAGGACATCGCGAAGAGCACCTCGAAGGCGCTCCGGCTCGAGATCGACCGGACCGGGGCGGCCGAGGACCGGTCCCCGACGGTCCCCCATCCCCGGTTCGGGATGGTGGCCACCGGGGAAGCCTACGACCATTACCTCCGGGGGCTCGTCGCGGCCAGCGACCACCACCACCTGGGCCCGGGCTACCCGGAGGCGGTGCGCCACTTCGAGCTCGCGACCCGGCTCGACCCGGGATTGGCGGAGGCGTACGCCGCGTGGGCGAACCTGTACGTCACGATCGCGGCGGACCTGGTCCCCATGCGCGAGGTGATCCCCCGGGCCCGCGAGCTCGCGCAGCAGGCGCTCGAGATCTCGCCGGACCTGTCGGAGGCCCACTCGGCGCTCGCGAACATCGCCCTGCAGTTCGACCACGACTGGGAGCTCGCCGAGACGGAGTTCGCGACCGCCATCGCGCTCAACTCGAGCAACGTGGCGGCCTACCGCTTCTACGGGATGCTCCTCCGGACGCTCGGGCGGTACGACGAGGCGCGGCAGGTCCTCCGCCGGGCCATCCAGCTCGACCCGGGCGGATCGGACCAGATGACGCTCGCCCTCGTCGAGATCCTGGCGGGGAACCCCGAGGCCGGCGTCCGGATGGCCGAGGAGTCCGCGGGCCGCCGCGGCCGGGAGGGGCTCGGCCACCGGATCTTCCTCGGCATGATCTACCTCGTCGCGGGGCGGCGGGCCGACGCCCTCCGCATGGCGGAGACGCCCCCGGAGGACGTGGACGACTCCGACCGGTTCGACCTCGCGCTCCTGAACGCCCTGGTCGGGCGTCCGGAGCTCGCGCGGGAGGTGGCCCGGGAGGTGGAGCGCAAGGAGGCGAGGTCCTACACCTCCGCGGCGCACCTCGCCATGCTCTACTCCGCGCTCGGGGACCGGGAGCGCGCGCTCGACCTCCTCGAGCAGGACGAACGCGAGGGGGATGCGATCCTCTGGATCTACCACGGGTGGATGTTCTTCGACCCCATCCGGGACGATCCGAGGTTCGTATCGCTCGTGACGAAGTATCGGTTGCCGGCCTCGGCGTTCGCGCGGGGTCCGGTCGTGGGGAGCGCCTGACGCGCGCCGCGATCGCTCGGCTCCCCCCTACCGCCCGCTCACGTCGCCGCCGCTCTGGACCGGCGCCACCAACCGTGTTCGGCCGGACCCCCCCCGAGGTCCGCCGGTGCTTCCGGGCCGGATCCGGCCCCCGCGGGGCGACTCCCGCCGGGAGGCGACCACCCCCCTCCTCGTCGGGCTCCGCGTCCCGCTCCCCCTCGCGTGCCGGCTCCCGGCCGGTGCCGGCGGCGTAGGATCGTAGCGGGCGCGCGGGTCGAGACGGGGCCCGTCCA
Source organism: Thermoplasmata archaeon (assembly GCA_027314915.1). Taxonomy (GTDB): domain Archaea; phylum Thermoplasmatota; class Thermoplasmata; order Lutacidiplasmatales; family UBA184; genus JAKIVR01. Next base: position 160,754 of record DAHUZZ010000001.1, read on the forward strand.
CCGGCGCATGCTCGAGGGGGGGCCCGAGGCCCACCCGGGGGGCTCCGCTCCGAAGGGCGCTCGGCGGGGGTCCACCGCCGGCCGGAAACGTGGCCGACGAGAGCGCGGGAGCGAAGCGCGGAGTAGGCGGTCCCCCGCCCGGGGGCCGACGTACCGCTCGACCGGCCCCCCAGGGGGGAGCCGGCGGACCGGGGTCTCCGCGCCGGTCTAGCCGGAGCCCCCGATGATGATCCGCGGGTCGACGCCCGAGACGGTGACGTCGGCGGCGCCGTAGGCGAGGTTCGAGACCGGGTCGAAGACGATCGGTCCCGGGTTGCTCCCGAAGAGGTAGGTGTCGATGACCGACGAGCCCTGGACGATGGACAGGTCGCCGTTGCCCTGCAGGACGAAGACGAGGCCGTTCTGCGGATCGAACACCGCGCCGACCGGGTCCGAGATGCTGATCGACGAGGCGAGGGTGTCACCGGCGGCCACGAGCGTGAGCTCGTTCGACCCGGGGACCGTCACGTAGAGCGTACCGGTCCCGTTGTTGACGGAGATGCTGGAGGCCTGCGAAGCAAGGCTCAGCGAGGCGACCTGGCTGAACGCGTGGAACTCCCAGACCGTGCCGGTCCCCTGGACGTTGCCGAGGACGTAGACGTTCGTGTCGTAGGGGTCGACCACGAGGGCGACGGGCGCCCCGCCGAGCTGGGTCACCTGGTTCTGGTTCGGGAACAGGTTGTTCGCGAGCGAGAACACCGTGAGCGAGTTCGTGCCGTCGCTCGCGACGTACAGCTTCTGGTTCTGGGGGTTGAAGGCGACCCCCACCGGGGCGGACCCCGTCCCGGTCGAGAGGTGGCCGAGCTCCTGGTAGTTGGTCGCGTTGAGCATCGAGAGGTTGGAGGATCCCGAGTTCGCCACGATGAGCGCGCCCTGCTTTCCGTCGAACGCCACGGCGGTGGGGTCGAGGCCGACGGCCACCTTCTGGACGAACGCGCCGGTCGATCCGTTCAGGAGGAACACCTCGGAGGGGGCGTTCGTGGGATCGACCCCGACCAGCTCGCGGGACGCGGGATCGAACCCGATGAGGTTGAGGTCGGTGCCGTTGAGCTTCTGGGAGCTGAGGTCGATCTTCTGGGTGACCCCGACGGGGCAGGTCACGTAGCTCGCGCCGCCCAGGGTCCCGGAGACGGTGAAGAGCGAGCTCGTCGACCCGGAGGAGCTCATGGTCCCGACCCCCACCCCACGCGAGGCGCCCAGGACGAGGCCCGAGCCCGTCACGGAGCTGAAGGTCGAGCCGGGAACCGCGAGGATGGAGTTCGAGGAGGTGTCCGCGATGAAGTAGGGGTCGCCCGTCGTCGAGAAGGAACACGCGAGCTTCGGCACGAACGAGACGACCTCCGCGTTGGTCCAGCGGGCGAACGACCCTACCGCGCCGCCCGGGCTCATGGAGTAGACGGTGGACTTGGAGACCTGGGCCGCCATCAGGTAGCCACCCGCGGTCCCGAAGGACGACGGGGCGACGGACGGCCCCTCGACGGGGACCCCGAACGTCCCGAGGTACTGGACCTGGTTCCCGGCGTCGATCGAGTCCACGTACCCGCTCTTACCGCCGGTCGCGATGAGCGCGTAGCCGAAGCTCCCGGTGTAGTCGAAGGTGAGCCCCATGTAGCCGCCGGTGAAGTTCGAGAGGGTCAGGGCGGCGGCGATTGGGGTGGTGCTGCCGGTCGCGGGGATCTCGTAGAGGGACCCCGCCTGCAGCACGAAGACCTCTCCGGCCGGGAAGTTGCCGAGCCCGGGGGAGACCGCGAGCGCGCTCCCGGCGCACTTGTTCAGCGAGGTCGCGAGGGTGGCGAACGTGGTCACCTTGCCCGTCGCGGAGATGGCGTAGACGGAGGTGCAGGACGACGTGAGGGCGAAGAGCCCGCCGGGCGTGGCGGCGACCGCGGTCGGGCCGGAGATCGAGGCGAAGACGGAGGCGGGCGACGAGCCGCCCGCGGCGGGCCGGGCCGCGGCCGGCGGGGCCGCGAGGAAGACCACCGCGACCATCAGGAAGGCGAGCGCCCAGGCCGTCGCCCACCGTCGTGCTCTCGCCCGGTCCACGACCATAGGTTTTACCGATCCCACCATGTTCCGATCCCTGCGGGGGCCGCGCACCCTGGTCCGAGATATATAGCGCTAGCCGGAGCGCTTAACCTCCGCCGCGCCTCAAATCCCGGCACGCCCCGAGGGGCCCGGCCGCGATGTCCAACGTGGTTCTCCCCGATCCGGGCGAGGAAGCCGGGCGTCCGCTGACGACGGTGATGTTCACCGACATGGTGGGCTACTCCGAGCTCACCCAGCGCGACGAGATCGGCGCCCTGCGGCTCGTCAACGAGCACCGTGCAATCGTGCGCCCCCTCCTGGCCGAGCACGGTGGGCGGGAGGTGAAGACGATCGGGGACGCCTTCATGGTCGAGTTCGCCGACCCGAGCGCCGCGGTACGCTGCGCGCTGGCCATCCAGCGGAGGCACGCCGAGCGCAACCGCAACCCCTCGGTCCCCGAGGTCACGATCCGGATCGGTCTCCATTCGGGCCGGGTCATCCGCCAGGAAGGGGACCTGTTCGGGGACACGGTCAACATCGCCTCCCGGATCGAGCCGCTCTCCCCGCCCGGCGGGATCTGCCTCTCCGCGCCCGTCTACGAGTCCGCCCAGGCCGGCCTGGACGTCGCGGCGATCCCCGTCGGGCCGGCGACCCTCAAGAACATCCAGCTGCCGGTCTCGGTGTACCGCATCGACCTCCGCGCGGCCCACCGGCTCCCCATGCGCGAGGGCGCCTGGGTGGACCGGGAGGAGGAACTCGCGTCGTTGCATGCCGCCTTCGAGGCGGCCGCCTCCGGCCACCCCCGGGTCGTGGTGATCGCCGGCGAGTCCGGGCTCGGGAAGACCCGCCTCGCGGAACAGCTCATCCAGTGGGCGGGCCGGCAGGAGGCGTCCGTCGTCTGGGGGCGGACCACGGAGGAGGGCGCGGCCCCGCCGTATTCGCTGTGGACGCAGGCCATCGAGGAGGCGGTGCAGTCGTTCCCGCCGGAGACCCTCCGGGACGCCGCGGGGGAGTTCGCCCCCGAGCTCGGGCGGCTGGTCCCGAGCCTGCGGCCGCCGGGCCCGGAGCTCCTGCCGGAGCCGGAGGTCGACCTGGACCGGGCCCGGGAGCGGCTCTTCCTCGGGGTGCTCCGGTTCTTCCGCGAGCTCTCCGGGTCGAGACCGATGATCCTCTTCCTCGACGATCTCCAGTGGGCCGACGCGGGCTCCCTCCGCCTGTTCGGGAGCCTCGCGAACGGCGTGGCGGACTGCCGCCTCCTCCTCCTGGCCCTCCACCGGCCCGAGCCGCCCGGCACCACGACCTCCGTCCTCGCCGGGGTCCGCGCCGCCCTGGCCGAGCGGGGCGAGGCGGTCCTGATCGCGCTCGGCAACCTGTCGCTCCCGTCGGTGCGGCAGCTCGTGCTCGCCCACGTGAAGACCAAGGCGATCCCCGACGACTTCGTCCAGCAGGTGTTCGACCGCACCGGCGGCAACCCCTACTTCGTCGAGCAGGTCATCCGCTCGCTCCGGGATTCCGGCCTCCTCTCCATCGAGCCGGGCCAGCCGTTCCCGCGGCTGCCCGAGAACCTGCCGTTGCCGGACTCGGTGCGGCGGCTCATCCGGCAGCGCATCGAGGGCGCCGACGAGGGGCTCGTCTCGTTCCTGCGCACCGTGGCGGTCCTCGGTCCCGAGTTCGGGTCCGAACCGCTCCCCCGCCTCTCCGGGCTCGCGCCCGAGGCCCTGATCGATCGCTTGGGCGCCGCGGTCCGCGCCGGGCTCCTCCTCGAGCGGAGCGACACCCCCGGCGCCCCGCGGTACGCCTTCCCGGAGCGGCTCGTCTGGGAGACCGTCTACGGCGACTCCCCCACCGCGCGCCGGGTGCGCGATCACCTCCGTGCCGGGGAGGCGCTCGAGTCGCTCCGGCGCGGGGGCCGCCGGATCTCGGCGGCCGAGATCGCCTACCATTTCCAGCGGGCCCAGGCCCCGGACCGCGCGCTCGAGTACACGCTCCAGGCCGCCGAGGAGGCGGGCCGCCTCTTCGCCCGCGAGGACGCGGTCCGCCAGTACCGCGCCGCCCTCGCGCTCTTGGACCAGCGTCCGGACGACCGGATGCGGGCCCGGGCCCTGGAGGCGCTCGGCGATCACCTCTACCGTCTGGGCCAGCTCGAGGCCGGGCAGTCCCGGCGGGTGGAGGCGGTCGCCTGCTACGAACGGCTGGGCGACCTCGGGAACGCCGGCCGGCTCCACCGGAAGATCGCCCACGCGATGCGGGAGGACCCGGGCTCCGCCCGCTTCCACTGGGAGGAGGCCCGGCGGCTCCTCGAGTCGGTCCCGGAGAGCCCCGAGCTCGCCCGGTTGTACGCCACGATCGCGGGGTTCCGCTACGAGGAAGGCGATAGCCCGGGCGCCCGCGAGCTCTACGCCCACGCCGTGGAGGTCGCGCGCCGGGTGGTGGACCCCGTGACCCAGGTCTCCGGGCAGATCGTGCTGGCCGGCCTCCAGCCGGTCTCGGAGTCCACCCGGGTGCTGGAGGAGCTCCGGGAGGCGCTCGACCTGGCGGAGCGCGAGCGTCTCGACGACCTCGTGCCGAACCTCTACATGGTGCTCGCCCTCGCCCGCATCCACGTGCTCGGGGACGGGCCGGGCGCGGAGGCGGCGCTCGAGGGCGCCCTCTCCGCGGCGCGCCGCGCGCGGGACATCCACTCGGAGCGCACCGTCGAGGGCAACCTGGTCACGTACGTCGCGTGGCGTCTCGGACAGTACGAGCGCGCGCTCCGGACCGTCGAGGCCCACCTGCAGTACGCGGCCGGGGACCTCCGGAAGCTCCTGCCCACCGCGCTGCTCGTGGACGCGGACATCGCCCTGACCCGGTCGGATCCCGAACGCGCGGCGAGCGACCTCGAGGAGGCCGCCTCGCTCCTCGAAGGCGGCGGGGACTGGAGCGAGCGGGTCCACCTCCGGAACGTCCGCGGCCGATCGGAGCTGCTCCGGGGCCGGCTCCCGAAGGCCCGCGACACCCTGCGGGAGGCGCACCAGCTCGCGGTACGGGCCGGCACCCCGGCGCTCATGGCCGTGCTGCACGCCGAGACGCTCCACGCCGAGGTCGACGCGGCGGTCCGCTCGGGCGAGCCGACCTACGCGGAGGAGGTCCTCGCGACCCTCGAGAGGTTGGACCACGAGGCGGGGCAGCCGACGATCCGGGCCTACTTCGCCCGCGCCCGGGGGATCCTCCTCGGCAGCGCGGGGGACCTTCGGGCCGCCATCGCCGCCCTGGAGGAGTCCGAGGCGATCTGGATCCGGATCGGATGGGAGGGCGAACTGGCGGATTGCCGCCTCCAGCTGGCCGCGCTCTACCGGAGGACCGGTTCCGGCGAGCGGGCGGAGGCGCTCGAGGGGTCGGCGCGGAGCTACCTCGGGCGGTTCGGGGCCCCGGCCGGCCGCCCCGAGGCGACCCCGGGCGGGGGCCACGGCACCGCCGCCTGAACGTGGCTCTACAGCGGGTAGGAGCTCCGGTCCTCGGCCACGACGGACTCCGGGAAGATCCGACGGGCCTCGGAGGCGATCTCGTCGTCGCCCCCCGGCAGGTCGCTCAGGTGGGTGAGCCACAGCTGCCGCGCGCCCATCGCCGCCGCCGTCCGCGCGGCGTCGACCCCGGTGCTGTGGCCGTACTCGCGCGCGAGGTGCGCGTGGCTTTCCGGGTAGGTGGCCTCGTGGATCAGGTAGTCCGCCGCCAGCTTACCGGCGGCGGAGGGCTCGCGGGTGTCCCCGGAGAAGAACACCGAGAGCCCGTCCTTCGACAGGTGGTAGCCCAGGTCGAGGACGGTGTGGTCGAGCGGTACGGAACGGATCGTCCAGGCCCCGATCCGCTCCTCGATCGCGGTGCCCTCGACGAGCCGGAACGGGTAGAGCTCCTCGGGCCGCTTCACGGTGGCCTCGGCCGCGTAGACCGCCTGCAGGATGCGGGAGAGCCCCGGGGGCGAAAGGACCGTGAGGGGCCGGGTCCGGCGCGCGATGAAGGTGTGCAGCAGGAAGTCGAAGAGCCCGGCGATGTGGTCGGTGTGGAGGTGCGAGATCAGGATGGCCTCCACGTCGTCGAACCGCCCGATGTCGTAGAGCCGTCCGGTGACCCCGGCCCCGCAGTCCAGAAGCACCGTCCCGAGGAGGGCCGCGCACGGCTGCCGGCGGGAGCCCCGGTAATCCCCGGACCCGGTGCCGAGAAAGTCGAGCTTCATGGGAGCGGTTCCGCCCCCCCGAGCGGCGGGCGGATAAAGCGCCGTCCCGGAGCCCCCGCTGCGGGAGCCCGGGACCGGGCCGACCTCGGGGGACGGGAACGGCGTGCGCGTTCAGCCGGGCCGTGTGGCCCGGATGTCCGCAGCGTAGACCCCGAGGGACGCCGGGCCCTCCAGCGAGGCGGGGGCGGCCGCGTCCGCCCGCAGGTCCACCCGGATGGCGCGGAAGCCGGCCTCGCGGAGCAGCGAACGGATCTCCTTCTCGGGGAGGGCGCCCGACGAGCAGGACGACCACAGCTCCGGGTTCTCCCGGTCCTTCCGGGAGATGGGCCTCGTGGCGACCACGTCCGAGACGACCAGCCGGCCGCCGGGTCGGAGCACCCGGAAGGCCTCGCGGTAGACCGGCGCCTTGTCGGGCGCGAGGTTGATGACGCAGTTGGAGATGATCACGTCGACCGAGCGGTCGGCCGCCGGCAGGTGCTCGATCTCGCCGAGCCGGAACTCCACGTTCTCGTAGCCTCCCGTCCGGGCGTTCGCCCGCGCCTTGCGGATCATCTCGGGCGTCATGTCCACGCCGATGACCCGGCCGGTGGATCCCACCCGCTTCGCGGCCAGGAAGCAGTCGATGCCCGCCCCGCTCCCGAGATCCAGGATCACCTGCCCGCGCCGCATCGAGGCCAGCGCCGTGGGGTTGCCGCACCCCAGGCCGAGGTTCGCCCCCTCGGGGAGGCTCGACAGCTGTTCGGCCGTGTAGCCCAGCGGGTCCTCGGTGCCGGCCCCGCCGCAGCATCCCCCGCCGGAGGCGCCGCCGCAGCAGCCCGTGGACGCCGATCCCGTGGAACAGCCTCCTCCGGTCGTGGCGATCTTCCCGTAGCGCTCGCGAACGTGGCTCCGCGCGGCCTCCTCCATCGATCCCCGGTCCTCTGTTGGTCTCATGGTACCCCTACCTCGATCCGATCCTTCAGGCGATAGTAGATCCACTTGCCCCGGCGCTCCTCGGCGACGATGCCCGCGTCGGCGAGCACGGACATGTGGTGGCTCACCGTCGGGTGCGAGAGCGACATCGCGGCCTGGATCTCGCAGGCGCACATCTCGCCGTGGCGCTTGAGCAGGGCCGCGGCGAGCAGCCGGCTCTCGTCCGCGAGCGCCTTGGCCCGTTTCAGCGTCGCCGGGAACCGCGCCCCGCGGCGGATCTCGAGCGCGTCCCTCTCGTACTGCGAGATGTCGCAGCACCCGGACGACTCGGACCGCCGTTCCAGCCGCTCCACGAGCGACGCACGGGACGCAGCGACCGCCATCATGTTGACCCATGTCGACATGATATATGTTGATTTCTATCGACATGACCGTGCGGCGACCCCGGGCGCGGACCGGGGGTCCCCCGGCGGGCCCGGGGGTTGCGGGCGATCAGGCGCCCAGCAGCGACCTCGCGCCGTTGATCAGGAACCGGACGTCCGAGGCGAGCCCGATGAACCGGAACCCCAGCTCGATCGCGGCCTTCTTCTCCTCGGCGTCCACGACGAGTGTTCCGGCCGCCTTGCCGTGCCGGCCCGCGGAGTCGACGACCCGGGCCATGGCCTCCCGGACGAGCGGGTCCTTGCGCCGGTCCAGGAGCCCGAGGTTGAGGGTCAGGTCCTGGGGGCCGACGAAGAGCAGGTCGACCCCCTCGACGGCCGCGATCGCGTCGAGGTTCGCGAGCGCCTCCCGCGTCTCGATCTGGACCCCGGTGAGCAGATCCGAGTTCGCCCGGCGGAGGTAGGACCCCAGCTCCTTCCCATACCGGCTCGATGCCGCGGAGGCGATCCCCCGGACCCCCGACGGGGGATATTTCGCGAAGGAGACGGCCCGGCGCGCCTCCGCCTCGGAGTTGACCAGCGGGGCCAGCAGGCCCTGGGCGCCGGCATCCAGCGCCTGCTTGATGAGATACTGGTCCACCTCACCGACGCGGATCAGGGGGGCGGCTCCGTCCGTGCCCTGGACCGCCACCATCGCGGCCAAGGTCTCCGGGTTCACGTGGGCGTGCTCGGTGTCGAGCATGAACCAGTCGAAACCGAGCCCGTTCAGCGCGTCCACGCAGACGAGGGACGAGGAGGAGATCCAGGTCCCGAACAACGGCGGGCCCGGTGCGCGCAGCCGGTGGACCAACGGGGCCGCCATGCCTCGCGCCCCTCGGGGCGCCGGGCGCGATAAGCTTTCGCCGGAGCGTCGCGCCGGCGCGGTCGCTCCGGAGGGATTGATGAGGGACGCGGCCCTGGAGGGGGCCGGCCGCGTCCGGCTCGGAGTCCCTCGTGCCGTCGAAGGAGCGCTACGAGATCGTCGTCATCGGAGCGGGTCCCCTCGGGCTCGCGACCGCCTACCACCTCGCCGAGCAGGACCCCCGGCGCTCGGTGCTCGTGGTCGACGCCCTCGCCGGTCCCGGGGAGGGATCGATGGGGGCGAGCAACTCGATGGTCCGGGATGTGTTCAGCTCTCCGGACAACCGTCGCCTGGCCGGGGCCTCGATCCGCTTCTACGAGCACGTCATGGGATCCCACGAGTCGATGCGGGACCCGGTCCCGCTGCTCGATCGGTACGGCTACCTCTGGCTCCTGAGCGAGGACCAGCGGGCCGAGTACGCCCGGCTCCTCGACGACCGATCGGCCCGGATCGAGGCCCGGTTCGTGGCGCTGGAGGAGCTCGGCGACCTTCCCGGGCTCGAGCGCTCCCCGACCCGATGGTTCGAGGGGGCCCTCGGGACGGCCCCCCCGGCGATCGCGGGGGCGCTCTTCGGACGGTCCTGCGGGGCCGTGGCGCCGGAGATGCTCGCGCACTTCTACCACCAGGAGGCCTCCCGCCTCGGGGTCGAGTTCTCCTTCTCGACCTGCGTCACGGGGCTCTCGTTCGAGGGGACGGAGGAGATCCTCCTCCACGAGGACACCCGGAGGCCGCTCGCCTTCCAGGAGCACATTCCCGGCCGGCTCCGCATCTCCCGGGTCCACCTCGCCGACGGCCGGTTCGTACGCGCCGACCGGGTCGTGGTCGCCGCCGGGGCCTGGTCGGCGGGGCTCCTGGAGCCGCTCGGCGTCGCGACCGCGTGCAGTCCCCGCCCCCAGAGCACCTACTCGGTCGCGGGGCCGGGGGTCGACGCCCTGCTGGATTGGGTCCCGAACCTGGACCCCATCGACCGGGACCAGGGTCGACCGCGTCTCCCCTTCGTCATCCTTCCGACCGGGGCGACGATCAAGCCCGTGTTCCGGCAGCGGAGGCTGTGGCTGGGGTGCCTCGACACCGTCTCCCGGCCGATCGGCACCCTCGAGGACCCCGGTCGGGACGGACGGCTCGACTTCAACATGGGCCGGCTCGCGGACCGCGGCTCCTACGCCACCGACCTGCTCCCGGCCTTCACGCCCTACCTGCCCGGGTTCGAGTCCGCCGTGGTCCGCCTGGATCGCTGCTGGGGAGGGTACTACAACTTCAGTCCCGACGGGCTGCCCATCCTCGCCACGGAGGCCTACGGGGTGGCGTTCCTGGGAGGGGACTCCGGCAGCGGCATCATGAAGGCCGACTCCCTCGGCCGCCTCGCCGCGGCGTGGTGCGACGGAGCGACCGAGGCCCGCCTCTTCGGCGGAGAGCGGTATCCTCTCGACCGGCTCTCGCTGCTCCGCCGGAAGGTGGAGCCCGAGACGATGATCCTCTGACCGCCCGGCCGCCGGGGTCGAACGGAGGGGACGGGACTCAGGAGGGTCCGGCCCGCTCGCCGAACGACGCGCCGCGCTGGTCGATCACGTCGAAGACGTTGCCGTCGGGATCCGCGAGGGTCACGAAGTCCTCGCTCACCCCGGCCGGCCGAAGGAGGGTCGCCCCCAGCCGGACGAGCCGGGCCACCTCGTCCTCCGGGCGGGAGGAGTAGAGATCGAGATGAAGCCGGTACTCGCGCAGGGGCGGCTCGTTGCTCCGGAACAGCGAGAGATTGGGGCCGCGTCCCCCGGGGTCCCTCAGCACCACGCCCTCCTCGTCGGGCGGGTCCCGGGGGACGTAGCGCAACGCGTCGGTCCTGAAGCGGACCATCTCCTCCCATCGGGCGCACTCGATCACGACCGAGCCGATCCAGATCCCCCCGTCCTGCTCGGGGTTCGTCCCCATCGTTCGACCATCCCGTTCCGGGCGTAAACCAGCGACGGTGGTCGCCGGCGGGCGCCTTCCGGAGCAGGATCGGGTACCCGTTCCCGCGAGGGCCCCGACCCGGGCGAGCCCACGCCGGGCTCGGGGTCAGGGGCCCTTGGGGATCGCCCGAAGGATCGGTCCGGTGAGCCCCCAGCTGTCCCCGGTGGGACCGCCGCGCCCATCATGGAACAAGAACGCGCGGTTCCACTCCTGGTAGGCCGGGACCCGGCTGCGGAGCCTCACGGTCGACAGGACGGTGCGGCGCCGGGACCCCGGCGTGGGGTCCGCCAGGGACAACCCGTCCAGCCGGAAGTACAGCTTGCTCCCGTCGGAGACGGTCAGGATGCCTCGGAGCGTGGGTTCGAAGATCCCGTCGGTCCTCCGGGGGGCGGTGTTGGTGACGTGTACCGTGCCGGTGAGCCCTTCGACCTCGAGTCGACCCTCCAGGACGCCATACACTTGCCCTCCGCCGGCCTCGTCGTATTCGACCAACTCGTCTTTCGGCCCGTACGTGAGCGCGAGACTCCCGATCGCCTGCCACTCCATGATCCCGGGATGCCATACCCCCCAAACAAGTTGTCCCCGGGCCCTCCCAGCGGCCCGGCGGTCTCCGTCCGTCGTTCCCGATGCGTTCCGGGCCCGGTTCGTGCTCCCCGGAAGCACCCCCCACCGCAGCGCGCCGGGCCCGGGGGCCGGCGCCCCGAGAGGTTGGACCGCCCCGCCGTGATCCACCGAGCCGCCGCTTCCCCTGATCCCGCGGCTCGGCGTCGGAGCAGAGGGGGCGGGTTCCGACGGGACCCTTCTAAGTCCCCCGACGCTTCACCGGTCAAGAGAGATGCCGCCGCACGAGCACTCCGGGCCTGGGGAATACACCGCCACGTCGCTCCGGCGCGTCGAGTGGTCGCGGGAGCTCGAGGTGGTCCGTCGGCTCCTCGGGGACTACCGGGGATGGTTGGCCGAGCACGCCGACAGCTCTCCCCGCGCGCAGCTCGCCCTGGTCCATCTGGAGGGGGACATCTCCCGGCTTCCCGGGGTCTACGGTCCGCCCGGGGGCGATGTGATCCTCGCGTTCCGTGACTCCGAGGTCGTCGCCTGCGGGGCGGTGCGGGGGTGGGCGCCCGGGGTGGGCGAGATCCAGCGCATCCACGTGCGACCGGACCATCGTGGACCCGGCTTCGGGCCGATCCTGACCGGGGCGCTCCTTGGACGGGCCGTGGAGCTCGGCTACGAGCGCGTCCGGGTCGACACCCTTCCGACGATGACCGCCGCGATCCAGTTCTACCAGGAGATGGGGTTCCGGCCCATCCCGCCCTACCGGGAGCACCCGGTGCCGGGCGCCCTCTTCTTCGAGTGGCGCGCGCCGGGGCCGGGGGCGGGGGCGACGGGGGATCAGCGGCGCGAGGCGTAGTGGAGCAGGAGCTCCCCATCCTCGAGGGACGACGACTCGAGCAGCTCGAGCGTGCGTTGCTGCTTGAGCGGTCCCCAGTACTCGGGCCCCCGGCCGTAGACCACCGGCTGAAGGATCATCCAGTAGTCGTCGGCGAGATCGCGGCGGAGCACGTCCTGGATCAGCCGCGGGCCTCCTTCGAGGATGATGTTCCCGCCGTTCTCCCCCTGGAGACGCGCGACGATCCCCGACAGGTCCCCCTTCATGATCCGCGCATTCTCCCAGCCCGGGGTCTTCAGGGTGCGGGAGAGGCAGACCTTCTCGACGCGGTCGAGCCACCGCGCGTAGTCGAGCAGGTACTTCGGGTCCTTCGGGCTGCGGGCCTTCTCCGTCCAGACCCTCCGGTGCCCGAGGAACGAGCGGCGGCCCATGACGACGGTGGTCACGTCGTCGAACCGATCGAGCCACATCCGCCTCCAGTTATCGCTCGGCTCCTTCGAGGTCCGGTCCGACCCCGGGTACTTCGGGAACGCTCCGCGCCCATCGAGCGTCATGTAGAGATTGGCCGTGATCTTCCTCGCCACGGTGGCCCTCAGGCGGTGGGGGCCGTGGTCGGTCCGCCCATCGCGCCCCGCCCCGTGCCCCCCTCCACCATGTGCACGACCCAGCACCTACCCATGGAATGAACTTGGGGCCAGCGTAGGACGCCTCGATCCCGGGCCCCGTGCGGAGCCCTCGGCCGCAGGAACGGGGCGGGCGTCCCACCGCCGGCCGGAGGTCCCGGAGACGGGGCGATCGAACTCTCCCACGTACCGGGTGGTTCCGGGCTCCCCCGCACCGCCGTGCTCGAGGCCACGCGCGGGACCGGCCGTTCCGATCGCTACCGGATCCGCAGGTCGCTCTTCTCGCAGGTCCCTCTCGGAACACCACGGATCTGGAGGCCAAGCGGGCCGGGCCCCGAGTCGGCACGGGCGAGGGTATCCGCCTTCGGTCCGAGTACGACCCCGCGCGCCGGATGCGGGCGCTGGATGGTGACCACCTCGATCGGATCCGCGTGCAGCGAGCCCGTCCTGGTCTTCCATCGGCGCAGGCGCGTCCCCGGAGCGATCGTACCTGCACGGAGCAGACCGGCCAGGACGGTGCCCGGGCCGGTGATCCAGTAGACCGCCTGGATCTCGAAACGAACGTCCGACAGCGGGGGCTCAGATGCTGATGGAGGCGCCGGGGGGTTTTCGGGCCCCGCGCGTCCCGGTGGGGGCGGTGGTCCAGATTTCCGGAACCACGGCACGGCGCTTCGACCGGCGACGTCTACAACTGCGTTTCGAAAAGGAGGCGGCGTCGAGGGGCGGGCGGATCCCGGTGGTCGTCCGACTCGGTAGGCCAGGCCGAATCGCCACGGGCCCTGGACTGCCCCGATCACGACCGAACGTCGATTCTGCCCGTTCAACCGATTGGAGGAAGCGCACTCCTTCGGGCTGCGTTGGGACCAACCCGGTTGGTCTTGCATCTCGACGTTCTCGAAGAAGTCTCCCTCGGGGCAGGTGAGCGGGGGATCGCCAGGGATTCAGGAGCGTTGGACTTCCGGTTCGTCCGAGTTCGTCGCGAGAGCCCGGACCAACGCCTCCGTCAGGCGATCGGACTGGGTCCCGTCCGGGTCGAGGTCCGGATCAAACACGGTCAGCTCCATGCCGACGCACTTTGGAGACAGGAAGAGTCTGTGGACGATGGCTCCAAGCGTGGCCAGCGAGGGGCCCGGTCCCCCGGGAGAGTCCACCGCCCAGACCTCGTCCGAGTCGATGGCGTCCGCGTCGAAATGGACCCAGAAGCCCTCGGTGCTTCGTGTAACCGTCTCGAGCACCTCCTCGACGACCCCCTGGGCTCCGCCGGAGGTGATCTCCCGGCTCGTCGTGGTCGCGATGCGTGAACTTCGCAATTCCCCGAGATACTCGTCGTCGGGTCGAACGCCGACCACATGGACGTCCTCGAGCCGGACGTAGGGAGAACGCCCCTCCAGATCGACGAGTCGTCCGTCACCCTTTCCGGTTACGATGGCGAGGTCCTCACCCGCCGCGGCGCCGATGCGATCGGAGTTTCCCGGATGGCGATAGTCGCTGTGCGCGTCGATGAAGACGAGACCAAATCTGCCCCGACGGCGAAGCGCGAGCATGTTCCCCATCAAGATGCTGCAGTCTCCGCCGAGGGCGAGCAGACGTGCCCCCCCTTCTATCGCCCGATCCACCCGATCGGCGAGAAGCCTAGAGTAGTCAGCGATGGCAGCAGCGTTCCTATCGCCGGACCCCGGAGTCCACGTGGGGTCGTACCGTGGAGGAACGACGCAGCCGGCGTCGACCCCATCGATCCGACGAACCAGGTCGCGATCTCTGAGGGCCCAGGGCAGCTTGTAACAGCCGGGTATCAACCCGGCAGCTGGCGGAGTGAGGCCGAGATTCGAAGGTGCGTCCAGTACGAACAACTTTCGTGCCGTCATCCCGCATTCGCCTCCATGTACGGAAACGGAAGTTAAACTTCAGCCCGTCCCGTGTCGGCGAGGGCTCAAGGTGACCTGCTCCTCGCTGGCGAGGGAGGTCCCGAAGGCTCGCCGTGCGGCGGGACGACCTCGACGGAGCTCCCTGCCCGCGTGAAGCACACGACCCTCGGTGGCTGCGAGGCGAGGGCCTCGGCTTCCCGCGCAAGGGACGGGAAGTCCGCGACACTCGACGCCGTCTCGCTGGTGAGGATCGGTTTCAACATCCTTGCCACTCAAGGCTTCGAGACCTGACCACGGCTCGTGCTCGGGCGGCCGAGCTGCTGACAGTCCCTGGATCGCGTTCGACAGGTTCGGAGCTCGTCGCGTATCCCTTCGTGGAGACGTGCGGTGGCCCTGGCCCCTCCCCGGGAAGGATCGAGGTCGACACCTACCCTCCCTGGAGTGGACCGCACGTCGAACTCCCTCTCCGGAAGTCCCGAGTACGCGTTCACGTGGCTGAAGGCCCAAGCTGAAGTCGGTTGATGGAGCTGGGCGAGGACCACCATTCCGGGCGCGTCCACATGGTCGAGGTCTCGGACCTGGGTCGCCGCCTCGACGCTGCTACGGAGGTACGGTTCTCCGCCGGCGGGCCGGAGCGCGCGGACGGGATCGAACTGCTCAGCTCGGTCCTACGAGTCACGCCGTGGGAAGGGCATCGCGAAGGTGCTCGACTCGAACCCGACGGGCGCGCGCCCCGAGACCTTCGAGAAGACCCAGGGCCCGACCGTAGGACTCGCGGGCCCCGGCGATGTCTCCGCACCGCGCGAGGCTGGTGGCGTGGAACTCCCATGCCTTCGCCTCCTCGTACGGCAGCCCGAGGCGCCTCCAGGTCTCGGCGGACCCGCGGAATAGGTCGACCGCCGCCCGCGCGTCCTCACGGGACAGAAGGAGTTCTCCCTGGAGCGCGTCTCGGGTCGCGCGGGCCCAGGGTTCGTCCAGCTCCTGAGCGAGAAGGTCCATCTCCGCGAGGAGGGGCGCCGTGGTGGGGGTGCCGTGTCGAATCCGGTTCTCCACTCCGGCGGACAGGGCGAAACCGTACATCCGGGCGTCGGCCAGACCCCGGGACCCCGCGAGATTCGTGCTCAACAACCGCTCCGTATGCTCCTCGGCCTCGGTGTCCCGTGTCCCCTCGTCATACGCACGGTCGAGGAGCAGCCCCTCCAGGTGGGTGACCATCTGGGGGGTGCCGACCCCTTCCGTCACCTTCCGGGCTTCCGCCGCGATCAACCGGGCGCGCTGGTAGTCCCCCG
The DNA here is from genome assembly GCA_027314915.1 of Thermoplasmata archaeon. GTDB lineage: Archaea > Thermoplasmatota > Thermoplasmata > Lutacidiplasmatales > UBA184 > JAKIVR01. The sequence continues at coordinate 176,332 of DAHUZZ010000001.1, forward strand.
CGATGGCTTCCAACGCACCGAGGGTGATGAGTCCGAGACCTCGATTCATCGAGACCTCGGTCCCCCCCGACTGGAGCGCCGCGGTGGCCTCCTCGCGCGCCTCCTTGAACCTCCCCGCGAGCTCCAGGATACCGGAGGCCCCCCCTCGTGCGAACCCGATGTATTGGGTCTGGTTCTTGCGCTCCGCCGCCTTCCGGCCCCGTTCCATGATCTCGAGGCCTTCCCGGAGGTCTCCGTGCACCCAACCGACGGAGATGCCGAGATTGACGAGCTTGGTGGCGATCCGGACCGCGTCACCTTCCTCAGCGATCCGAACCGCTTCCTTGGCCCGCTTGAGACTCTCGGCGCTCTCGGTCCTCGGTAGGGCCTGAGCCAGGAACTGCAGGGAGGTCGACGCGGAATCCACGTCGTGGTACTTCTGGGCGAGCGCGGCGGCGCGTTCCATCACCGCTCGTCCCTCCTCGAGCTCGCGGGTGCTAAACAGGATCACGCCGAGCCCAACGAGGGCGGCCGCCAGCTCCTTGCTCTCGGGGACCTTCTCGAGCACCCCCACGGCCTCCCGAGCCAGCCGGAGGGCGCGGTCGACGTCGCCCTCCTGCTCCCGACAAACGGTGGCGGCGGAGGACAGCGCCTCCGCTTGCGCCTCGAGATTCGAGGCCTTCGCGTACAACGCGGCGGCCTCGGTGAAGAGCTTCAAGGGCTCGCTTCCCCGGCCGAGCTGGAGGGCCTCGACGGCCATGCGATCCATCGCCTCCGCCTGCCCGGCGACATTCTCCCCTTCCTCCGCCATCTCGCGTGCGGTTTGGAAATGCCGGTAGCTTTCCGCGTGGGCGAACACGCGGGCCGCCTGTTCTCCGGAGAGGAACGAATACTCCCTCGCCTTGGCGATATCATTCCCTTGGAGGAAGTGGTGCGCGAGCTCCGGGGCCCGGGCCCGTGCGGTCTTCTCGCCCAGCCCCTCGATGGTCTGGGCGATCTTGAGATGGAGGCGTCTCCGACGGACCAGGCTGACCTGCTCGTAGAGCACGTCCCGGGTCGGATGGTCCGCAAAGAGATAGATCGAGCGGCCGTGCGGGGCCGCCACTTCCTGGATCAGCCGTCCGCGGAGAAGATTCTCGACCGCGTCGAGGAGCTTCGCCTCGTCCTCGCCCGACACCACGTGGAGCACGTCGAAGTCGAACTCGTACCCGATGACCGAGGCGAGCCGGAGCAGGTCGACGCTCTTCTCGCCGAATTTTCGGAGCCGTTGAAGTATGATCTCTTTGACCCCATCGGGGATCTCGATCTGGTCAACGGGCTTTCGTTCCCAGCCGGCCCCGGCCCAGTAGATGACATGGTCCCGTACGAGGGCGCGGAGCACCTCCTCGACCAGCAGCGGATTGCCGCCCGTACGACTGTGAACCAGGTCCCGGAATTCCCCCGAGACCTCCCCGGTGTGAAACATGTCCGCGATGAGTTGACCGACCTGTTGGGCGTCGAACCGCCCGAGGGTCAGGGTCGAGATCAGGCGTTCCCGGTGGAGTTCCGCCAACGCCTCCCGGAAGTCCCGGTTCTCCTCCTCCTCCGACTTTCGGTAGGCCCCCAGGATCAGGATGGGGTGCTTCCGAAGACGTGGGCCCAGGTAGCGAAGCAACTGGGTCGAGGCGGGATCGGCCCAATGAAGATCGTCCAGGAAGAGGACGAGGGGTCCCTCCCCGGCCAGTCGTTCCATGAATTGACCGATGGCATCCACAAACTGGTGCCGTGCGTCCTTGGGTTCGCCCGTGACGGACGGCGGAAGGGGACCCACCTTGTCGATGACCTCCGGGACGATGCGCGCGACTTCGCGGGCGTTCTGCCCCAGGGCACGGTAGAGGAGGGGGGGCGGCGCATCTTGAACGAACTGGTGGAACGCTTCCACCCAGGGAGCGTACGGGGTGGCGAGGTCCGCCGGAGGACACCGGCCGCGCAGGACGCGCGTCCCCGACTTCCGTGCGCGCTCGAGGACTTCGTCGGCCAGGCGGGTCTTCCCGATGCCGACCTCTCCGGTGAGCATGACGACGCTCGATTCCCCCCTCGCGGCCGCGCCGAGCGCCTTCTGGACCGCGTCGAGCTCTACCTCGCGATCGGTCCAGGGCATGACGGCCGACAGCCCACGTTCGGACCAGGGCAGAACCGCCCGGAAGAGCTCGACCGGATAGGTGACGTTCTTCAGGTGGGTCGGGGGGAGCTTCTCCACGGCGAGATCGAGCTTACCCCGGATCTGGGCATACACCGGTTCGGAGAGGCAGATCCCCCCCGGGTCGGCCAGAGGGTAGATCCGGGACGCGACATTCACCGCATCCCCGTGAATGTCCCCGTTGTCGTGGCTCACCTCGCCGAGGTGGATCCCGATCCGGACGTCGAGGGATTCGCCCGAGTCCTTCAGGTTACGTTCGTAGAGGTCGCGTTGGATGGCCACCGCACAGCCGGTCGCGTTGAGCGCGCTGTCGAATTCCACCAGGAAGGCGTCTCCGATGGTCTTGATCTCGCGCCCCTTGTGCTCCTCGAACCTTGGCCGCAGGATGCGGCGCTGTTCGTCCAGGAACTTGAGCGCCTGCGGTTCGTCGTGCTGCGCTCGGGCGGTGAAACCTACCACGTCGGTGAACATCACGACTGCGAGCCGATGAGTCCCGGCGGCCAAGGCCGGGGCAACCACTTTTCCACCCCATAAGACCACCGGACGACGCTCGTGTGCCCATTCGCGGTACGCACCCACGAGACACCTTCGATCGCCGGAATGTCGGGGGAATGGGTGGGGATCTGCTCGAGAGTTGCGAGGACGGTGGCCGCCTCTTGTTACCGGCCGAAGCTCTCCAGGTCGGTCGCGACGTTGGCGGATACGGTGCCCGCCGAGGTACGCCCCCGTGGGCGTGCTGAGGTCGGAGGGGGCCGGTTGGCGTCCTACGCAGCGCTGGAGGAACGACCCCTCGTGCGGCCGTGGTCCCGATCGGCGGCCCCCTCCGCCTAGGTGGGACCGCTGTCGGCGTGGGACCTTGGTCCGCAGCGAGGGCACCGGTCGAGCGAGTTGTCATCTCGCGTGAGATGGTCGAAGCGGTGATCCGCCTCCGAGGTCCGAGGGAAGCGAAGGCACACCCGAACCTCGCGGTCCGGTCCGGCATGCTTTCCGCGGGCGGGGTCGTTCAGGGCTTCGGACTCAAGAGGAAGAGACCGAGGTTCCGAGGGTTGTCTTGGGCGGAAAGGGAGGAGTTGAGAGCGTGCGCGTCGTACCCGCTCGGCTCACCGGAGTCCTTGAGGAGGGGCCGATGATCGAACCGACCTCTCGGCTCTCGGAAACGGTCGGCGGAACGAGGCGCGTGGGAGACCTGGGGCCCCCATCCTGGGACCACCCAAGTTTACGGGCCCGAGGGGATTCGAACCCCTGACCTTGCGGTTAAGAGCCGCCTGCTCTACCGGGCTGAGCTACGGGCCCGCGAGGATTTCGGGCGACGCCGGCCGATTCAGATAAGGTTGCGCCCGCCCGCCGCGGCCGGGCCGCCCCGTCAGCGGCGCAGCCGTTCGAGGGCCGCTCCGACCATGAGGGGCAGGAGGACGGTGGCGTCCCCCTCCACGGTCAGGTGGGCGGCCCGGGGCTTGACCTTCCCCCAGGAGATCGCCTCGCGGGTCCGGGCGCCGGACAGGCTCCCGTCCCACTCGACCGCGGTGGTCACGTACAGGGCGGCATCGAGGCCGCCCCGGAACTGGTTCCACCAGATCGTGTGGTGCTTCGAGATGCCCCCGCCGATCATGAGCGCCCCGGCCCGCTTCGCCCCGTAGACGAGGTCGGAGAGGAGCTGCTCGTCCCGGAGCAGGTCGATCTCGAGCTCCTTGTGGTCCTGCCAGAAGAGCCAGAGCTGGGACCCGACCGCCCCGTCGGTGATGCCGGGGACGAACACCGGGACCTTCCGCTCGAACGCCGCGCGGGCGATCGAGCCCCGCCCGCGCTCCGGCCCCAGATCCTCGCCGATCGCCCACACCAGGTCACGGGTCGTGAGGGACCGGGTCCCGGCCGACCACAGGCGGCGCAGGAGCCGCTGCATCCGCCGTTCGATGACCTTCCCGTAGTTCGCCTCGGGGATCACCAGGTTGCCGAGGCGGTACAGTCCCCGCCGGTGCAGCTCCCGGTCGTCGAGGTCCCAGGCGCCGTGGTAGTACGGCTTCTCGGCCCGGGCGACATCGTGGTCGAGCGTGCCGCAGGTCGTGAGGATCGCGTCGACGTACCCGCCGCGGACGAGATCGTGGACGAGCCCGCGGAAGCCGGTCGCGATGAGGTCGGCCGGGAAGGAGAGGAAGAGCGTCATCTCCTCGTCCGCGAGCATCCGGGCGAGGAGGTCGACCCCGTCGGAGACGCCCTTCGCGGTGAACCCTCCGCCGGCGCCCATCCGGCGGACGAGCCGGTCCAGGCTCGGACCGTCCGCCACCGAGAGATCCTCGACCTTGCGCGGCATCGTTCCTCCCCCCGTCAGATCTGGAGGGAGAGCCCGAAGCCGGCGTTGTGGAAGACGAGGAGGTAGGTCACGAGGAACCCCGCGAGCACGCCGCCGTTGAGGAACGGCAGCCCCGCCTGGGGATTGCCGGACCGGACGAACCGCATGAGCAGCGCGTACCCCGCGAGGGAGCCGAGGAGCGCCCCCAGGGCGACCCAGAGGTTGGCCCCGATCCCGAGGATCATCGGGACGGGGTCGAGCCAGATGTAGGCCGACACGACCAGGATGCCGGGGAAGACGACGTCGCCGAGCCCCATGAACATCGCCTCCCGCTCCTCGACCGGCCGGCTCCGCTGCGCGACGAACCCCTTGTTCTGCGTGTAGTCGTATCCCGCGCTCGAGGGGACGACCATCAGGATGGGCAGCTTGAGGTCGGTCACGACCTCGGCGAGGCTCACCATGTGCTTGGTACCGTAGACGGCGATCGCATCGTAGCAGGCGAGCACGATGAGCAGGATGAAGACCGGCAGGATGGCGAAGGAGATCCCGAAGAGGGCGATGAGGGCGCCGCCCGCGACCAGCCCCGCGAAGTCGACGATGTACCACTGGGGGTCCAAGAGGAGCGCCTCGAAGAGGAGCACCGCGGCGGTCACGCCCAGGATCTCCGCGGGGTAGATGGGGGAGACGAACGGGACCCCGGCGGCGTAGGCGGGGATCCAGTACCACTGGGGGAAGATCGCCGCGAAGGCGGTGGGCAGGGTGATGGCGAGCGACCCCGCGATCCCGAGCAGGATCACCCATCGCAGCGCGTTGAGCGCGCCCCGGTAGCGCGCGATGAGGAGGATCACCACGGGGGCGGCGATGATGACCCCGATGAGGTAGAGCGGCGCGGTGGCGCTCGAGGGGTTCGACGTGGTCTGGAGCCCCTCGCTCCGGAACGGCAGGGCGAGGGCGAGCGCGAGGACCTGCGCCCCGAGGTAGAGCCCGACCAGCCCGAACGACCGGAGGCTCGCCATGCCCGCCTACGGCTGCACGATCGCGTAGGCGTTGTTGCCCAGCACCTTGGTCACCTTGGCGTTCACCGTCTGGCCGCGCGTCGCGGCGCCGGTGACGAAGATGACGAACCCTTCCTTCTTCGCGACGCCGTCGCCGCGGCGCCCGACGTCCTCGATGGTGAGCCGGTAGATCTGGCCGACCTCGACGGGGAGCTTCGGCTTCTCCGGTGCGACCACCCGCCGCACGGTCACGGGGCGCTGCGCACCGCAGGCCTCGCACACGAGGAGCATGAGCCGCCCCTCCTTGACGAGGTGGGTGTCGGGCCGCTTGCACTCCGAGCAGATGACGTACTTCTCGACGTACTCCCGGAGCCGGGTGGCGATCGAGTCCTTCGGGATCTTCGATTTGAGGTAGGCCCGCGGGAGGTCGAGCACCCCCGGGCAGCCGAGCTCGCGCGCGAGGTAGCCGATGACGTGGTCGGGCTCGCGCCGGAGGACGCCGCAGATCTCCTGGAAGTTCCGGATGACGGTGTTCTTCCCGTCGGTCATCACGTCCGGTTCCGGCACCTGGAACCGGTCGGTGCTGACCTGGACCAGCGGGAGCTTCTCCCGGGCGCGCCGGAGAAGCTCGGCGTACTCCACCATCGGTAGCGGATTGGAGCCGGGGGGCGCTCAAAAGGATTCGCCCCCGGAGGTGGGCTCGGCGGGGCCGCGCCGGGGCCGGCCTACCCTTCGAGCAGGTAGGGCAGGCACTCGGAGATGTCGGGGGAGGTGATCACGTGGGTCGCGTGGGTCCGGATGTGCTCGTCGGCCGGCAGGAAGGCGACCCCCTTCGCGCACTCCTCGAACATCGCGACGTCGATGTCCGAGTTGCCGACGGCCGCCGACGCCTCCCGGGGGATCCCGAGCTCCTGCTGGAGCTTCCGTACCACCTCGCCCTTGCGCTTGATGGGGACCCGGACGATCCCTCCGCCGGTGAGCCGCTGCCGCTCGTCCACCACGAGCCCGTTCGCGTAGACGTGCGGGATGCCGAGCTCCCGCGCGATCCGGTGGGCGAGGAGGTCGATCCCCCCGCTCACGATCGCGGTCGTGACCCCGGCCGCATGGAGCGCCTCGAAGAGCTCCCGCGCGCCGGGGATGAGCGGCACCGTGCCGAGGATCCGGTCCACCTCGGGCAGGGTCAGGTCCGGCCGGTGCTTCCACCAGAGCGCCACGTCCCGCCGGATGAACTCCTCGTCGTCGATCTGGTCGGCCAGGAACAGCTGGAGCGCCTCCGCGTTGCTCTCCCCGAAGTAGCGGTGCACCTCGGCCCAGGAGCTCTGCACGTCGACGAGCGTACCGTCCATGTCGAAGACGGCGAGCCGGGTCCGGTGCGGGCCGTCGGAGCGGTTCAACGGAGGGGACTCCCGCCGGAACGAACCGGGGCCCGTTCATGAGACTTCGCGTCGCCGGCGGAGGGACCGGAAGGGCTCAACTAGTCCCGGGCAAGGTGGGTGCCGGGGGACCTCCGCCATGATCGGCGATCGTGCCCAGTTCCAGACGGCGTTCCGCTACCAGCTGCGTTCGTACCTGCGCACCTGGCGGTTCCTGGGGCTCCTCATCTTCGTGGCGGTGGTCTCCGGGGCGATCCTGGCGGTCCAGCTCCACCGGGGGGTCGACCTGGTCACGGCCAACTACCCCACCGCCTCCGACTACCTCAGCGGCTACCTCTCGGTCCTCGCCGACGCCGTCATCGTCATCGGCGCCTTCCTCGGGGGCGACGCCCTGGCGATCGACCTCTCCGGCGGGGCGGGCTACCTCATGCTCTCCCAGCCGGTCCGGCGCCGGACGCTGCTCGCGGGCCGGTACGTCGCGGCCGTCGTGGCCGGTTTCGCCCTCGGGATGGTGTACTACCTCTTCGCCGCGCTCGCCGTCCAGTACTTCTACGGCACCATCCCCGTGGCGATCCTCGGATCGATCGGCGAGGCCTTCCTCTTCCTCCTCGCGGTGCTCGCCGTGGCCTTCTTCTTCAGCTCCTTCTTCCGGAACCCCACCGTCAGCATCGTCGCCGCGATCCTGATCCTGCTGCTGGGGTTCCCGATCCTGACCGCGGTGGGCACGCTGACGGGCACCGAGCCCTGGTTCTCCCTCGACTACGGGTCGCAGTCGATCACCTCCATCCTGGCCACGAACTTCACCCACGAGTCGACGACCCACGTCGGGGGGCGTGGCGGGCTCTCCCTCACGCTGTACGCCTACGCGCCGTACCCGTGGGAGGGGGCGCTCATCATGGCGGTCTACTTCGCCGTCTTCTTCTCGCTCTCCTTCGTCATCTACCGGTTCAAGGAGGTGCGCGGGTAGCCGCCATGCCGTCCCTCGAGGCCCGCGGGCTCACGAAGCGGTTCGCGACCTACGCGGCGCTCGATCACGCCTCCTTCACCTACGAGGGCGGCGGCGCGATCGGGTACCTCGGGCCGAACGGGGCCGGTAAGACGACGACGCTCAAGCTCTTCACGGGCCTCCTCCGCCCGACGGAGGGCCAGGCGCTCCTCAACGGGCGGGAGGTCGCCGCCGACCCCAAGGCCGGGCTGTGGGACGTGGGCTCGCTCGTCGAGACGCCCGAGCCCTACCCGGCGCTCACCGGGCGGGAGACGCTCGCCATGATCGGGGAGTTCCGGGGGCTCTCCCGGGAGGAGATCCGGGACCGCACCGCGCGGTACGCGCGGGAGCTCGAGCTCCCGCCGCTCGACCTCCGCACCGGCCGGCTCTCCAAGGGGCAGCGGCAGCGGATCGTGATCGCGGCGATGCTCCTCTCCGAGCCCTCGGTGCTCCTCCTCGACGAGCCCACGAGCGGGCTCGACCCCGCCGAGCGGGTGATCATCCGCAACCTCCTCATCCGGCTCAAGGGGGAGCGCCGGCTGATCCTGATGAGCTCGCACCTCCTCCAGGAGGTCACGGAGATCTGCGACCAGGTCATCTTCATCAACCGGGGCCGGATCCTCCTCCGGGACTCGGTCGAGAACATCGGCCGCCGGTTCCGGGTGACCGCCCTCGACGTGGTCTTCGCCCGGCCGGTCGAGCTCTCCTCCCTCGCCTCGATCCGCGGGGTGGGCCACGCCGAGGCGCTCGGCCCGGCCCGGTTCCGGCTCGACTTCGACGGTCAGGAGGAGAGCCGGACCGGGATCCTGGAGGCCTGCCAGCGGCTCGCCCCGGTCACCTCCTTCAGCAGCGCCTCGCTCACCCTCGAGGACGCCTACCTGCGCCTGATCCAGGAGGGCGGGCCCGCCCGGTAGCCGGGCGCCGCCCGGAGCCGCTACTCCTCGCCCCGGCCCAGCCGCACCGCCCGGTCGAGGAGCTTCCCCGAAGGCCGGACCGCCCACGCCGCGAGCGCCGCGTCGACCTGGGTGGGCTCGCTCGCGCCGAAGACGGGGGCGGCCCCCTCCCGGGCGAGGCCGTGGAGGGCCAGCGAGAGGACCGGCACTCCCGACGCCTCGGCGAGCTCCGCGATCCGGCGTGCGCGGGCCCGGTACTCGGGGAACTTCTCCGGGGCGAAGACCCCGTGGCCCCGTCGACGGTCGGGGCCGGACGGCCCGCGGCCGGTCAGGAAGCGGCCCGCGAGCAGCCCCCGGGCCACGGGGCTGTAGGCCTCCACCACGATGCGGTGGCGGTGGCAGTGATCGAGGATCGGGTCGGCCTCCTCGCGCTCGAGGAGGTTGAACTGCACCTGGTGGGCCACGATCTCGGCCTCGCCGAGCGCCGCCTCGGCGGCCTCCAGCTGCTCGAGGGAGAAGTTGCTCACGCCGAGCGCCCGGACGAACCCCTCCTTCTGGAGCGCCTCGAGCGCGCCCATCGTCTCCCGGATCGGGACGCGGGGATCGGGCGCGTGGACGAGGTAGAGGTCGATCGCCTCCACGCCGAGCCGCCGCCGGCTCCCGATGAGCGACGCGCGGACCTGCGCGGAGCGGAGGTGCTCCCAGGACAGCTTGGTCGAGATGAAGGGGCGGGGGCGGCCCTCCGGCCACCGGGCGAGGAGGTCGCCGAGCAGCCGCTCCGATCGTCCGGCGCCGTACACCTCGGCGGTGTCGAACCAGGGGACGCCGCGCTCCGCCGCGTGCTCGGCGACGGCGCGGGTCTTCCGCTCCTCGTCGGGCTCCCACCGGCCGAGCCCCCAGAGCCCGACCCCCAGCGCGGGGTGCTGCTGACCGCGGCTCCCCATCGCGAGGGAGCCGATGGCGACGGCGCCGGGCGGGGAGGCCCTCGTACGGCGCGGGCGCCGCGCGGGCGGGGCGCTCGTGGGGTCCGCCGGGCTCGGCCGCGGGCTCATCCGGCTCCCGTGGGTCCCTTCGAGGCTTCAAGGTGCTCGTCGATCCGCTGGAGCCGGTCGGCGAGCTCGGCCGCCTTGGCTTCGGCCTCCTTCACCACCGCCGGCGGGGCCCGCTCCCGGAACCCCGGGTCGGCGAGCCGGTCCCGGGTCTTCCGGAGGAGCCCGTCGAGCTTCTCCCGCTCCTTGAGCAGCGCCTCCCAGTCGGAGCGCTCCGTCTCGGGGGGGCGGGCGAGGAAGACCTCGCCCACGGGAGCGACCGCCGTGAGGGTGCCCTCGGGGGGTCTCGCCGTCGCGTCGATCACCGTGAGCCCGGCGATCCGGCCCTGCCGCACGATCGTCGCCCGTTCCTCCCCGAGCACCGCCGCGATCGCCCCCGACGCCGGGCGGACCCAGGCCTCCGGGATCACGGCGACCGGGACGTTGTTCGCCGACCGCAGCGCCCGGAGGATCCGGATGGTCTCGAGGACCGGTTCCATCTCCGCCTCCGCGGACGCGTCCTCCAAGACCTCGTCGAGCCGCGGCCAGGCGGCGAGCGCGAGCGACTCCCCCGCGTGGGGGAGGGCGTGCCAGAGCTCCTCGGTGACGTGGGGGACCATCGGGTGGAGGAGCCGGAGGGTCCGCTCCACCACGAAGTGGAGGACGGCGCGGGAGCGCCGGGCCGCGATCTCGCCCCGCCGTCCGGCGAGCGCCTCCTTGGCGATCTCCACGTACCGGTCGGCGACGTCGTGCCAGAGGAACTCCCGGAGCGCGCCCGCGGCCGGCGTGAGCTCGAAGTCGGCGAGCGCGCGGTCCACCTCGAGGAGGGTGCGGCGGTACCGCGCCAGGATCCAGCGGTCCTCGCGGGGGGCTCCCGGCGGCAGCGGGACGGGCGCGGCGGGGCCGCTCCCGTCGGGGAGCTGGGAGAGGAGGAGCCGGGTCACGTTCCAGACCTTGGTGAGGAAGTTCCGCCCGCCCTCCAGGTTCGAGCCCTTGAAGGCGCCGTCCTGGTCGGTGGGGTTCGGGAAGAGGAGCGCGAACCGGAGCGCGTCGCACCCCCACTCCTCGATGAGCGCGATCGTGTCCGGGGTGTTGCCGAGGTGCTTCGAGATCTTCCGTCCGATCTCGTCCCGGATCATGCCGGTGAAGTAGACGTCCGAGAACGGCCGGGTCCCGCGGAAGTGGTAGGAGGCCATCATCATCCGGGCGACCCAGAAGAACATGATGTCGCGGCCCGTCACGAGCACGCTCGTCGGGAAGTACCGCTCGAGCTCGGCGGTCGGCTCGGGCCACCCCATCGCGGCGAACGGCCACATCCAGCTCGAGAACCAGGTGTCGAGCACGTCGGGGTCGGCGGTGAGCTCGGTGCTGCCGCACGTCGGGCAGGCCGACGGCGGCTCCTCTTCCACGATCTCCGAACGGCACCGGCCGCAGTACAGCACCGGGATCGGGTGCCCCCAGACCACCTGACGGGAGATGCACCAGTCCTCGAGCGCCTCCATCCACCGGAAGAAGGTGAGCTCCCACCGGGCCGGGTGGAGCCGGATCTCGCCGGAGCGGACCGCCGCGATCGCCGGCGGGGCGAGCTCCGGCATCCGGACGAACCACTGGGTCGAGAGGATCGGCTCGATGACCGCGTCGGTCCGCTCGGACCGGCCGACGGAGTGGACGTACTGCTCCTCGCGCTCGAGGAGCCCCTGCTCGCGGAGCTCCTCCCGGGCCCGTTCCCGGGCCGTCGGCACGTCGAGCCCCCGGTACGGGGCCGGCACAGGGTCCCCGGCGAGATGGCCCGTGCGGTCGAGGAGGGAGGGGGCCGGGCCCAATTCGGGGTGCCGGCGCCCGATCTGGGCGTCGAGCGGATCGTGGCCCGGGGTCACCTTGAGGGCGCCGTTCCCGAACGCCGGATCGACGAGGTCGTCGGCGATCACCGGGACCTCGCGATCGGTGAGCGGGAGCCGGAGCTTCCGACCCACGGCGCCGGCGTGCCGGGCGTCCCCCGGGTGCACCGCCACGGCCACGTCCCCGAAGATCGTCTCGGGGCGCACCGTGGCCACCACGATCCCGCCCGGGGTGCCGTCGGCCCACGGGTACCGCACGTAGAGGAGCCGGGTCGTCTCCTCCTTCCGGATCACCTCGAGGTCGCTGACCGCGGTCTCGAGCTTCGGGTCCCAGTTGACGAGGCGCTCCCCCCGGTAGATGAGCCCCTCGCGGTAGAGCTGGACGAACGCCTTCCGGGTGGCCCGCCGGTACCCCGGGTCCATGGTGTAGCGGTACCGGTCGAGGTCGAGGGAGAAGCCGCCCGCCCGGAGCTGGTCCCGGATGCGGGACTCGTGGTCGCGCTTCCACTCCTCCACGCGTCGGACGATCTCCTCCCGCGGCAGCTGCTCGAGCTGGATCCCCTGCTTCTGGAGCCGCTTGCGCACCTCCACCTGGGTCGAGAGGCCGGCGTGGTCGACCCCCGGGAGGAAGAGGGTGGGCTCGCCGCGCATCCGGTGCCAGCGCACCAGCACGTCCATCACCGTGTCCCCGAACATGTGGCCGATGGTGAGGACCCCCGTCACGTTCGGCGGCGGGAGGACGAGCGAGAAGACCGGCGGGTCGGGACGGTCGGGCGCGTGGAAGAGCTTCCGTTCGTCCCAGAACCGCTGCCACCGGGCCTCCAGCGGTCCCGGCTCGAACCGGGAGGGCAGCTCCGTGGGGCTCACCGGTTCCTCCGGGCCCACGCGAGCGCGAGCGGAAGGACGAGCGCGAGCTCGGCCAGGGCGAGCCCCGCCATGACCCCGAGGGCGCCCAGGTCGCCGCCGAACGAGAAGAAGGAGCCCAGGGGCAGGCCGGCCACGATGATCCCGGGGACGGTCACGATCGCGGCCCACCAGGCCCCGGTATACAGGTTCGTCACCGCGAGCCCCCGGCGCTCCGAGATCCGGAAGAGGAGGCCGATCTCGAGCAGCGCGGCGGCCACGACCGCCGGCAGCTCGGCGAGGACGAAGGCGACGAGGAGGAACGGCTGGAAGACCCGGGCGATCGTGAAGGAGAGGACCAGGAAGGCGGCGAGGCCGTAGATCAGCACGATCAGGCTCACCTTGCCCGCCAGGAGGGACCGCACGCCGAGCGGCAGGGTGCGCGTGTAGGAGTAGCCCATCACCTCCGTCGCGAAGAAGGCGGGTCCGAAGAAGGTTGCGAGGAGCGCGGCGGTCGAGACCGCGGAGGCGCCCAGCCGGAAGACGTCCGACGGGGCCGGGTGCCCCACGAAGGTCGAGAGCCCGAGCACCAGCGCGTCCAGGAGCGGCAGGAGGATGACGAAGGCGTAGGCGGGGGAGCGGGAGGCGATCCGGAGGTCCTTGCGGAGGAGGGCCGTCACGACCCCCGTCGTATGGAGGGGGCCCGGGCCCCTCCGGGCCCCGTTCGGGGCGGACGGCAGGAGGAGCGCGTAGGCCCGCGGGGCCCGGTAGAGCCACGCGGCGAGGAGCGTCAGGAGCGCCCCGTAGACGGCGGCCGCGAGGAGGAGGGCGGCCACGTCGACGGGCCCGAGCCCGATCCCCGCCGGGCCCATGCCGGGGGCGAGGAGGGTGGGCAGGAAGCCGAAGGGGAAGGGGAACGCCACGACGAGGGCGGTGAGCGCGGCCGTCGGGTGCAGCGTGAGCGCCGTGAGCCGGGCGAGGAACTCCGGGCTGAAGCTGATGAACGCGTAGATGGCGAAGGCCGGGACCGCCCAGAGGACGAGGAAGAGCCAGCGGAGCGCCGCCGAGCCGAGGCCGGCCGGCGAGCCCTGGACGCGACGGACGAAGAAGCTCCCCGTGGCGAGCGCGAGGGCGAGCGCGAGGAGGACGACGGCGAGCGCCCCGGGCAGGGTCGCGAGGCCCGCGAGGGGGCTCCCGAGCGCCCATCCGAAGGCGACCGGCGTGACCAGGAGGATGGTGAGCGCCGGGAGGTCGAAGATGCGGAGGTAGAGCAGGAGCGCGGTCCGGGTCCGGTCCTCCGGGGGGATCGGCAGGGACTCGAGGAAGGGGAGGTACTTCGTCGACAGGAAGGTGGGCAGGATCTGGAGCCCGGTCGTCCAGAGGAAGCTCAGCTGCAGGAGCAGCACGCCGCTGATCAGCGCGGCGGCATAGACCGCGGGCGGCGCGCCCGGGGCGAGGAGCCGGGCGATGCGGGGGTCGAGCGCCTCGGCGCCGACGAAGCCCATGAAGCCGAGCAGCGTGGCGACCATGATCTTGCTCTGCAGGACCCGGCGCGCCGTCCGGGCGCGCAGGTCGACCTCGCGGCGCTCCTGGAGGAGGTTGCCCATCCGGACCGCGTAGATGGCCTGGAAGGCGAGCTCGCGGTAGCCCACCGCGCTCAGGCGGAGCGCGTTCCGCCACCCCACGGCGCTACAGCTCCCGGAGGGAGCGCACGGCGTCCATCACGGCGTCCTCCGCGCGGGTCAGGTTGAGGTAGATCTCTTCCAGGCTCGCGCCGTCCCGGTCGATCCTCCGGCGCAGCTCGGGGAGGCTGCCCTCGCCCCGGAGCAGCCCGTGGTCCAGGATCCCGACGCGGTGGCAGAGCTGCTGGGCGACCTCCATCGTGTGGGTGGAGAAGAGGACGCCCCGACGGCCGTCGCGGACGTACTCGGCCAGGATCTCCTTCACGATCCGCACCGTGCGGGGGTCCAGGTTGTTGAGCGGCTCGTCCAGCACGAGGAGCGACGGCTGGTGGAGGAAGGCGGCCACGACGAGCGTCTTCTGCCGGGCGCCGTTCGAGAGCGTGGCGAGCGGCTGCTCGAGCTCGTTCCCGAGGTCGAAGGCCCGGACGTACCCCTCCGCCCGCCGCCGGGCCACCTCCGGGTCGATCCTCCGGACGCTGGCGACGAACTCGAGGAACTCCCTCGGGCTCAGGCTGTCGAAGAGGAGGGTCGTCTCGGGTACGTAGCCGATGCGCGACTTCACGAGGAGCTCGTCCGTGAGCGGATCGTCGTCGAAGACCCGTAGCCGGCCCTCGGCCGGCCGCTGCAGCCCGACGAGGCAGCGGATCGTGCTCGACTTACCCGCCCCGTTCGATCCGAGCAGGCCGTAGATCTCCCCCGGACGGACCTCGAAGCTCAGCCGGTCGACCGCCGTGAACTCCCCGTACCGCACGGTGAGCCCCTCGGCGCGGAGCGGGACCGCCCTCCCGCCGTTCTCCCCGGGTCCCACCGCGCACCCCGCCCTACCCCGCTCCACGACCGGGGCGTATAAAGGGGGCTTTCACCTGAGCCTCCCCGGAGCGGAATGGACCTCGGCACCCTCACCAGCGTGGCGTACGCGGGCGTGGCCGTCTTCGGCCTCGTCCTGACGGCGATCGCCGTGGCGGCCGCCCGCCGGGTGCGCTCGCCCCGGATGGCCCTCGTGGCGGGCGGTTTCCTGGTCATCGCCGTGCAGGGGATCGTGGTGGTCGGCAGCCTGTTCGGGGGCACGAGCGACCTCGCCCTCCTCCTCTTCGTCTCGGCGATCTTCGAGGCGGCGGTCCTCGTGGTCCTCTTCCTGGCCACCCTGGTCCGCTAGGGGGCACGATGGAGGCGCCGGCCGTGCGGAGCGGTACGTGGGCGGAAGCGCTCCTCTCCTTCGTGCAGCGCTACCCCGGCGTGCACCTCCGGGAGATCCGGCGGAGGCTCTCGATCCCCATCGGCACGCTCGACTACCACCTCTACCAGCTCGGGCGCAAGGGGCTGATCGCGGTCCGCTTCCAGGGCGGCTACAAGTGCGCCTTCCCCGAGACCCCGATCGGGATGGGGACGCCGATCGCGGAGGAGGAGAAGCTCCTCCTCGTCCTCTTGCGCCAGCCGGTGCCCCGCGCGATCCTCCTCCAGCTCTACCTGGAGGGCCCGAGCTCGCCCCAGCGGCTCGGCGAGGCGGTGGCCACCACCGGTTCGAACCTCTCCTACTTCCTCAAGCGGCTGGAGGCCGCCCACGTGCTCGTCCGGGAGGGTCGGGGGGCCGACCGGGTGGTCAAGCTCTCCCAGCCCGTCCGCATCCACGAGGTGCTGCTCCGCTACCCGCCGCTCCCCGAGGACACCCTCGACCGGTTCCTCCGGTTCTGGGGGGAGCTGCACCCGTGACGGGGAGGGTTCAAGGGGTGTTCCCCAACCCTTATACCCGAAGTCCCCGGGTGGTCGATACTACCGACGGTCCCCGGACCATGATCGGAGCAAGCTTCCGCCCTGTCCATCGCCCCGGCCTGGGCCGTACCCGGGCGCTGGTCCTCTTCCTCCTCGCCCCGGCGCTCCTTTGCGCCTCCGCCGCGCTCGCGGTCGGGCATCCCACGGCCTCCGCGGCGACGGGCTCCTCCTACGGGGGCTTCATCTCGAACCGGGTCGACATCGTCTTCCCCGCCCCGACCCCCGGGATCGAGCTCCTCGACCACTCAAACCACTCCATCGGCGTGGGGCTGACCATCTCCCACATCGTGGAGATGCTGCCGGGCACCGCCTCGGACCCGATCGTGGTGCAGGTGGCCTCCCCGACGAACGGCTCCCCGTTCGAGCCCACCTCCGCGACGAGCGGGCAGGACTCCTTCGCGCTCAACCTCCACGGGCTGGTGCCGGTCCTCCCGACCCACGCGCCGTTGTGGACCAACCCCGTCGGGTCCCTCCCCACCAACAGCTCCGGCTCGGGCTTCCCGCCCACGGCCCCCGAGGCCACCCTCGTGGTCTCCTACCAGCTCACCACGGGGCCGACCAATCTCCAGGGGCTCGAGCTCAGCTGGAGCATCAAGGGCTGGCCGTGGCTCGCCCACAATGACCTCCTCGGGATCGAGGCCATGTTCACGGTCTTCAACGCCACGAGCTTCCGGGTCTGCCCCGCGCTCGCCGCCGTCAACGCCTCCGAGTCCCAGTGCCACGGGGGCGCGCTCGCGCCCGGGGCCACCCTGTGGAACAGCCCGACGCTCACGAGCGTCCTCGGCGAGGATCGGCAGGGGCTCACCGCGGGGCTCGCCTGGGGCACCACCCAGAGCGCGACCGGGGTCGGGCCCGAGCCGGTGAGCGCCGGCACCTACTACGCGGAGCCGAACCTCGATCGCGTCACGCTCGCCTCGAGCGCGCAGGGCGCCTCCAACGTCACCTCCGACGCGCGGCTCGCGCTCGCGCTCCCCCCCTCCCTCGCCGGGGTCCCGAAGGTCCTCGGCAACCCCTGGGCGTTCGGCGTCGCCTCGGTGGTCTTCGCCGCCGTGGCGATGGGGGCCATCGTCGCCTACCGGCGCCGGGAAGAGCGGATCCGCGAGCAGCTCTAGGCTACGGGCCCGCGGGGCTCCCCGGCGGCGCCGCCCCCGTCCTTCGACCGGGTGGGCAGGAAGAGGATGGTGTCCTTGATCGAGGCCGTGCCGGTGAGCGCCATGAGCGCGCGGTCGATGCCGACCCCGACCCCCGTGGCCGGCGGCATGCCGTAGCGCATCGCCGCGACGAAGTCCGCGTCGAAGGCGTACCCCTCCTCGCCGCGCTGGCTCAGCTGCTCCCGGAACCGGAGCTCCTGCTCCTCGGGGTCGTTGAGCTCGGTGTAGGCGTTCGCGAGCTCGTAGCCCCGCGCGAAGAGCTCGAACCGCTCGACCCGGCCCGGTCGGGACCGGTGCCGCTTCGCGAGCGGCGTGGTGACCGACGGGTGGTCCATCACGAAGGTGGGCCGCGCGAGGTGCGGGAGGACGTAGTGGTCGAACAGCTTGTCGAGGAAGGTGCCCGTCGAGGAGTCCTCCGGGACGGTGGCCCCGGCGGCGCGGGCCCGCCGGAAAAGCTCCTCGCGCGGCATCGCGAGGACGTCGTGGAGCCCGCTGCGCCGCTCGAGCTCGTCGACGAAGTCCACCGTCGCGAACGGCGGCTCGAAGAGCTCGGGCGCCTGCCCGGCGGCGGGCACCCCCGGCAGCCACTCGGCGATCCGCAGGGCGAGCCGGTGGTAGAGCTCTTCCATCAGGTGGCGCATGTCGGTGTAGTCGGCGTAGGCCCAGTACGCCTCCACCATGGTGAACTCCGGCGAGTGGGTGGTGTCGAGGTCCTCGTTCCGGAAGATGTGCCCGAGCTCGTAGACCCGCTCGAAGCCTCCGACCAGGAGCCGCTTGAGCCCGAGCTCGAGCGCGATCCGGAGCTGGAGGTCCGAGTCGAGGTAGTTCGAGTGGGTCGTGAACGGCTGGGCGGCGGCCCCGCTCGCGACCGGCACCAGGATGGGCGTCTCGACCTCGTAGAACCCGGCGCCGTCGAAGAAGGCGCGCACCTCCCGGACGAGGAGGGAGCGCGCCCGGAACCGCGCGCGGGCCTCGGGCGAGGCGAGGAGATCGACGTAGCGCTGGCGGAGCCTCGCCTCGGGGTCCTGGAGGCCGTGGTACTTCTCGGGGGGAGGGTGGATCGCCTTGGCGAGCAGCACGACGGTGCGGACCCGGATCGACGGCTCGCCGCGCCGGCTCACGAGCGGGGTCCCGGTGGCCCCCACGAGATCGCCCAGGTCGAGGAGCGCGAGCAGCTCGTCGAAGCCGGGTCCGTCCATCGCCTCCGCGCGGGCGAGCAGCTGGATCCGGCCGCTGAAGTCCTCGAGGTCCAGGAACGCCGTCCGGCCGTGCTCCCGGATCGAGGTGATCCGGCCGGCCACCGAGCGCTCCGGTCCGCCGGGCTCGGTCCCCGGGGGCAGCGTGCGCAACGGCGACGCGACCTCCTCCGCGGGCACCCGCCCCGGGAAGGTCCACGGGTAGGGCTCGACCCCGCGCTGCCGGAGGGCGTCGAGCTTGGTCCTCCGCTCCCGCTCGAGCCGGTGCTCGGCGCGTTCCTCGTCCATCCTCGGTCCGGCCGGAGGGCCCCGCGTACTAATCGGTTCCCGTCGTCCCCCTCGGCATCGCCCCTAGCGTCCGACCCCGGTCTGCTCGGCGCAGACCTGCCAGAGCCGCGCGGCCGACGCGGCATCGTACGAGGCGCGGCTGGAGGGCACGGGCCGGCACCGCGCGAAGTAGAGCCCGTTCGCGTCCGCGACCTCCGGTGAGCTCGCGAGGTAGATGGGGGTCCGCGCCCCCTCCTCCGCCGGGATCGCGAACAGCCGGTCCAGGAACCGGATCACCCCGGACATCGCCCCGGGGGTGTTCTTCCCGAAGCCGGTGCGCACGTACCCCGGGTGGAGCGCGTTCACCGTGATCCCGCGGCCCGACCAGCGGCGGGCGAACTCGTAGGTGAGGAGCAGGAGGGCGAGCTTGGACCGGCCGTAGGTGCGGAATCCGGAGTAGCGCCGGTGGCCCTCGAGGTCCTCGAAATCGAGGCGCCGGCCCCGGTGCGCGGCGCTCGCCACGTTGACGACCCGGGCCGGGGCGCCGCGTCGGAGCGGTCCCGCGAGCAGGTGGGTGAGGAGGTAGGGGGCGAGGACGTTGAGCGCCCAGGTAGCCTCGTGGCCCTCCGTCGTGACCTCCCGGTGGGCGTAGACGGCGCCGGCATTGTTGACGAGCGCGAAGATCGAGGGATGGCGGAGCCCGAGCTCCCCCGCCACGCGACGGACCTCGGCGAGCCGGGCGAGGTCCGCCACCGCGGATTCGAGCCGGGCGTCGGGGAACTCCCCCGCGATCCGGGCCCGGGTCCGCTCGATCCGGCCCGCATCCCGTCCCACGAGGACCACCTGAGCTCCGGTCCGGGCGAGGCCGAGCGCGGTCCGTTCCCCGATGCCCGAGGTCGCCCCCGTCACGACCACGACGTGGCCGGCCAGCGGGAGCGGAGCGGGGCCCGGCGGGGGCGCCGGCGCGGTGGAGTTCGACCTCATGGACCGCCGTCACGGCGGCCCGTCCCTTAGCCGTTATCCGGCCGGAGTGGGCGGGCGTCCCGGGCCCCGGGGTGGCCGTGCGAAGCCTAGATGCCCATCGGGTCGAGCGAGAGCCGCTCGGTGCCCTGGGGGCGGGTGAGGAGCAGCTCCTCGCCCTGCGCGGGGTTGCTCCCGGTCGCCGGCTGGCGGGGTCGGTGGAGCATCAGGAAGGTGCCGAAGAAGAACTCGGCGGTCGCGTCGCCCCCGCCGATCCCGTAGCTGACGTAGTCCGCGAAGTAGACGTGGACCTGGCCCGACCGGTGCGCGCGCAGCGCGTCCAGGAACTTCGCGAAGGTCTCCGGGCCCTGCCGCTGGAGCTCGTCGACCAGGTCCCGCAGGATCGGGCGCTGGGAGAGCCCTCCCAGCCCGTCGTAGGCGAGGTAGACGGCCGGCCGGGGCTCGAGCGCCATCACGTCGGCGCGGAGAACGCCCTCGACCGCCTTGGTGCGCATGGAAGCCGCCGTACCCGCCGCTTGTTATGAGTCCTTCGATGGGGAGGGGGTCGCGGAAGGAGTTGGGGGAAGGGGTTCGCCGACGCCGGGCGCGCGTCCCTAGTGGGCGTGGCCGCCGGGGCCGCCCGGGGGCGCGGGGCCCGACTTCTTCGACGCGATCACGTCGTCGATGCGGAGCACCAGGTTCGCGACCTCGACGGCGCTCGAGAGCGCCTGGCGCTTCACCCGGAGGGGCTCGATGACCTTGAGCTTCCACATGTCGGCGGCCGTCCCGTCGGAGAGGTTCACGCCGACGTTGCGGCCCGTCGCCGAGCCGTCGTGGGCGCTCCGGAGCGCGATGAGCATGTTGATCGAGTCGTAGCCGCCGTTCTCGCTGAGCGCCCACGGCACGACCTCGAGCGCCTGCGCGAACGCCTCGACGGCGAGCTGCTCCCGGCCCCCGACGGTGCCCGCGAACTGCCTCAGCTGGACCGCGAGATCGATCTCGGTGGCCCCGCCGCCCGGACAGACGATGCCGTCCTCGAGGACGCTCGAGACGACCTTGACCGCGTCCTCGAGCGACCGCTCGACCTCCTGGGTGACGTGCTCGGTCCCGCCGCGGATCAGGATGGAGACCGCGTGGGGGTTCTTCGCGCCCGTCACGAAGGTCATGTGCTCCTCGCCGATCTTCCGCTCCTCGACCTGCGCGGCATGGCCCAGGTCGTTGGCGGCGAGCTCGCGGATGCCGGTGACGATCTTGCCGCCGGTGGCGCGGGCGAGCTTCTGGAGGTCGCTCTCCTTCACCTGCTTCACGGCGAAGATCCCCTCCTTGGCGAGGTAGTGGAGCACGACGTCGTCGATCCCCTTCTGGCAGACCACGACGTTCGCTCCCACCGACTTGACCTGCTCGACCATCTTGCGGAAGGTCCGGTCCTCCTCGTCGAGGAAGCCCTGGATCTGGGTGGGCGACTTGATGTTGATCTTGCTCTCGATCTCGGTCTTCTTGATCTCGAGCGCGCTGTTGAGCAGCGCGATCTTCGCGCCGTTCACGAGCTTCGGCATCCGGGGATGGCCGCGCTCCTTGTCGAGGATGACGCCCTCGATGAGCTGGGTGTCGTCGATGGTGCCGCCGTGGCGCTTCTCGAGCTTGATGAGGCTCACGTCGGCGACCGTCTTCTCGCCGCGCTGCTCCGCGATCGCCTCGACCGCCTTCACGGCGATCTGGGCGAGCTTCTCCCGCGAGCCGAAGACGCCCTTCGAGCCCATCGCCGTCGCGGCGACGGCGGTGAGGATCTCCGCGCGGTTCTGCGCGGTGACGGGGACGCCGATGCCCTTCTCGAGCATCTTCTCGGCCTCGGCGAGCGCGAGCTGGTAGCCGCGGGTGATCACCGTCGGATGGATGCTCTGCTCGAGGAGCCCCTCGGCGCGCTTCAACAGCTCGCCGGCGATGACCACGGCCGTCGTGGTACCGTCGCCGCACTGCTGGTCCTGGGTCTTCGCCACCTCGACGATCATCTTGGCCGCCGGGTGCTCGACGTCGACCTCCTTGAGGATGGTCACGCCGTCGTTCGTGATCGTGATGTCCCCCATCGAGTCGACGAGCATCTTGTCCATCCCCCGGGGGCCGAGGGTGGAGCGGACGGCGTCCGCGATCGCGCGCGCCGCGGCGATGTTGCCGCCGGTCGCGCCCTTGCCGCGTTCACGTTCCGTCCCTTCTCGAAGCACGAGGATTGGGGTGCCCTGTAGCATCTGACCCACCATCACTGCTGATTCTCCGCTCGTATAAGAACCTTAGTGTAGCGGGCGCTTCGTCTCGAGTCCAAGAATTAGTTCCCTTCCTGGCCCGACCGTCGGACACCCAGGCCTCGAGTGGAAAGAGGGGGTCCAGGGGGAGCGCCACTTTCGGTTCGTTCCGAGTCTTGGAGTCCGTCAACCCCTACCCCGTCGTGACCCGGCTCACCGACCGGAGGATCGAGTGGCTCGTTCGTCAGGCGCAGGGCAGAGCCCACCCCCACGAAACCGTGGGGCAGATGGCGGCGCGTTGGGGCGTGACCCCCCGCTGGCTTCGCAAGCTCCTTCAACGATGGCGGCGGTCGGGTGTCGTGCCTCGTCTCAACCCGCAGCGGAGGCCTCCCGGGCCGCCGCTCACCGAGGAGCAGAAGGCACTCCTCTCCCAAGAGTGGAACCGGTCGCCCCGGGGCGCCACGAAGCTCTACAAGGCCCTGGCCCGTCGAGGGATCCAC